>NZ_CALUWS010000004.1 GCF_944324525.1 uncultured Desulfovibrio sp. | reverse complement strand
GGGGGGAAGGAAGGGGGCTTTTTTGCAAAAAAGCCCCCTTCCTTCCCCCCGCGCCCCCCATCCATCCCGCAAAAAACCTTGTCAGGGAGGATGACAGGGAAAGGTTCCCCGCAGCCCCTCCCCAGACCGATGGTCCCCCGGCTGCATGACGAGAAAAAGCAGATGCTCCTGCCGCCTGGCGGCAAGTAGTAAGCCCCCGTGCGCAGGCTAAGCTTTCAACGGCACGCATAGTCTCTTTTTGTGGCGTCCCAGCCGGCCTTCAGCCATTGCTCCGGCCCAATAAGGAAATTCCTCCTTGCCCCAGCCTTTAGGCAACGTGCTGCCCGTGGTCCTGAGTGCTTCCCATCATCTTGCTTGATGGAGCAAGCGCGTCATGGCGCGGAGGAGATCGCCGCGCCCAAGGCGCGGAAGCTCCGACGCCGCCCGGACGCTCGTCCCGCGGGGAGCGGGACAGCGGGAGGGCGATGCCATATGACGCGCGGCAGAGAGGAGAGCGGGGGGAGACCTGTCGTCCGCATGCAGCCCGTGACGGGGGGCTGTCCCAAGGCGGGGTAGGGGGTCGTAGGGGGCAAGGGGCTGGCAAGCCCCTGTCCCCTGCCGCCCGCCGCGCAGGCGACCAAGCCCGGATGCCGGGCCGAAGCCGCAATCCGCGGCAAAAAAAAGAAAAGCCCAAGAATTCTTCCGCTCGCCGGGAGGCGACCAAGCCCGGATGCCGGGCCGAAGCCGCAATCCGCGGCAAAAAAAACGAAAAGCCCAAGAATTCTTCCGCTCGCCGGGAGGCGACCATGTCCCGATGTCGGGCTGAAGCCGCAATCCAGCGCAGCAAGTAAAAACAAGACGCAAGCCAAAGGCACTCCCCTGAGGTCCGCGAGAACAGCCATCGGACAAAAAAACTGTTTGATTGACCAAACTATTCTCTGGACAACCGATGGCCAAAGGCGCACAGTAGGCCATCCATTTTTCGGGAGGCGTGTCATGCTGGTTGCGTTCTGGGCCGTGTTGCCGGTGTTTCTGATCATCGGGATGGGGGTGTTCCTGCGGGCAAGGGATCTGTTGCCGGACAGCGCGGGCAAGGTGCTGGGGCTCTATGTGCTCAAACTGGCCCTGCCGTTGCTGCTCCTGCACGTCATGGCTCAGGCCGATCGCGGCACGCTGGCGCATGGCGGCTTCTGGCTGGGGGCACTGGGCGCGCCGCTGGGCTGCTATGCGCTGGGCTACCTTGCCGACAGGCTGTTCTGCCGGCGCGGGGCCGGGGCGGCGGTCATCTCCGGACTGGGCTGCAGCGCCTGCAATACGGCTTTTGTGGGCCTGCCCATCGTGGAAAGCCTTTTTCCCGGCAATACCGAGGCGCTGGTGGTGGCGGGCCTCATGACGCTGACGCCCAATGTGGTGGTCATCCTGGGGCAGGTGCGGCTTGACCTGCTCAACGGCGTGACCGCGTGGGAAGAAGGGCAGAGCAGGGCGTGGATCCTGTTCCGGGCGCTGGTGCTGGGCAATCCCATCCTGCTGTCCACCGTGGCCGGCCTGTCGCTGGCTGTGGCCGGATCCGGCCTCTGGGCCCCGCTGGACAGAGCCTGCGCGCTGGTGGGCTTTACGGCCGCGCCCTGCATGCTGGTGGCGCTGGGGCTGGACCTTGGCCAGAAGCTGCGGCTGGCCCTCACCCGCAGCGCCGGGCATGCCTTCTGGCGGCAGGCCTGGCTTGTGGGCTGCAAGCTGGTGCTCTGTCCGTTGCTGTGCTGGCTGATCATGGCCCCGCTGGGCGTGGAACCGCTCTGGCTGGGAGTGGGTGTGCTCATGAGCGCAACGGGCACGGCGCTGGTGGCCTCCGTGCTGGCGCAGGTCTACAACGCTCTGCCGGAAGAGGCGGCCTTTACCGCCGTCCTCAGTAACGGGGCCAGCCTCGTTACATTGACGCTCTGCATCCTGTTGCTGCAATCCAGCGGCTATTTTTAGCGCATTTTCCTTTTGAAAAAGGCAAATGCGCGGCGGCACAGCGCCGCCCGGCCAAAACCAAGCGGAAAAAACGCGTTTTTTCCGCGAAATGCCAGGCCGTATGGTTTGAAACACAAAACGTTCCAAGCGGAAAATGCTTTAGACCGGAAGCCCCTGTCTTCTGACTGTCTACGGAGGCATGACGCCATGCGCGTCATGCCTCCTCGCTTTTTTCGGCGCGGTCAAAGGCGGGGGCGTGCCTCCAGTGTATTATTGTGAGTGTTTTCACAATAAGTGTTTGTCTATGTTTATATTTCACAGTGTAACAGCACATTGAGCGGTCTGGGGAGATAAGAAAAAAATAATGATTGTTCAAATCAAAGGAAAATGCCTTGCCTTCTGTCTGTATATTCCGTATCGTCATCGGAAGGAAAAAAATACTTTTTTTCACAATCCAACAGAAATGAGGTGTGCCATGATCCGTAGAACTTTTCTGAAAAGCGCCTTTGCCACAGCCGTCCTGTTGGGCTCGTCCTCCACTGGGCTGTTCGCCTCCCAAAACAGTGTTCGCGTGTATGTGGGCGGTCCGATCTTCACGATGAACAAGAAAAACGACATCGTGGAAGCGCTGGCCGTCAAGGGCGATACCATCCTTGCCGTGGGCAAGCGTGCCGACGTGCTGAAAGCCGCCGGCAGCGATGCGGAGATCGTGGACCTCAAGGGACGCGCGCTGATCCCCGGCATGATCGACGGCCACAGCCATTTCCCCGACGCGGCGTATCGCGAGCTGACCATGGTCAACCTGAACGTGCCGCCGCTGGGCGAAGTGACCTGTATGGCCGACCTGCAGCGTCTGCTCAAGGCCCGTGCGGACAAGACCCCCGAGGGCCAGTGGGTCATCGGCTACAACTATAATGACCTGGCCATGAAGGAGCAGCGCCATCCCACCCGTGCCGATCTGGATGCCGTCTCCACCAAGCATCCCATTTTCGTGCGCCATGTCTCCGGCCACCTGGGCGTGGGCAACTCGCGCGCGCTGGAAATGGCGGGCATCAAGGAGGATTCGACGGCTCCTGAGGGCGGGCGCTTCCGCCGCGGGGCTGACGGCAAGCTGGACGGCGTGCTGGAAGGTCCGTCCGCCCAGATGCCGGTCAACAAGATCCTGCCGCCCATCACGGACGAGCAGCAGATGCGTTCCATCGCCATGGACAGCATGACCTACGCGGCGGCCGGCGTGACCACGGCCAACAACGGCGGCAGACCGACCATGGACGAGTCCTTCCTCAAGGGCAGCAAGAACGGCGACCTCAAGATCCGCGTGGTCATCTGGCCCAACGGCCGCAATCCCAAACTTATCGAGAGCTACGGCAAGAAGCGGCAGGGCACGCAGCTCGACGAGGCGGGCAAGGTCTTCCTCGGCCCGGTCAAGCTCTTTGCCGACGGCAGCCCGCAGGGCTATACGGCGTGGTTCTCCAAGCCGTATTACAAGCAGCTGCCGGGCAAGCCTGCGGACTTCCGCGGTTTCCCGGTCTTCAAGAGCCGCGAAGAGCTCTTTGCTCTGGTGCAGAAGCTGCATGACGACGGCTGGCAGATCACCACGCATACCAACGGCGACCAGGCCATCCAGGACATGATCGACGCGTACTCCGCCGCGCTGAAGGCCAATCCGCGCAAGGACCATCGCCATATCCTCAACCATTGCCAGTTCTGTCGTCCCGATCAGGTGGACGCCATCGCTGAAATGGGCTTCGTGCCCTCCTATTTCGTGACGCATACCTGGTTCTGGGGCGACATCCACCGCGACATGGTGGCCGGTCCCGAGCGTGCGGCCCACATCAGCCCGCTCAAGGCGGCGCTGAACAAGGGCATCACCTTCGCCCTGCACAACGACACCCCGGTGACGCCCATCAGCCCGCTCATGGACGTGTTCTCCGCCGTGACCCGTCTGACGTCCTCCGGCAAGGTGCTGGGGCCGGATCAGCGCATCACGGTCATGGAAGCCCTGCGCGGCGTCACTATCAACGGCGCGTACATGCAGCGGCTGGAAGACAAGATCGGTTCGCTGGAAAAGGGCAAGCTGGCTGACCTTGTGATCCTGGACAAGGACCCCACCAAGGTCGCGCCCGAGACCCTCAAGGACATCAAGGTGGATGAGACCATCGTGGGCGGCCAGACCGTCTACAAGCGCGCCTGATCCCGCCGGGTCTGACCCTGTGCAAACGTCCCCCTTCCGCGGAGGCTGTCGCTTCCCTGGGAGGGGGACTCGTTTTTGCCGCCCGCTGCCCTCTTTTGCCGGTCCGCGGCGCGGAGCTCCGCCGGCGGAAGCGTCTGTGGAGGGACTGACCAAAGACCGTAACGTCGTTACGGTCTTGCGGAAGGTGCCGCAAAAAGACCGCCGGGCGGCGTTGTCCCGGCGGTCTGGGTGTTTCCCGATGGCGGAAGGGGATCAGACGGTGATGGTCTGCAGCGTGTACCGGCGCGTCCCCAGTCCGATACGTTCGGCGTGCTCCAGCTGACTCGCGCCGTGGGTGTCGGGGTGGATGTCGGTGAAGCAGTCGCCGTGGCTGCGCTCGCACTGGCCAAGGAGGCTGGAGGCGATGACCGGCGCGGCATTGACCGCGTCGATACAGGCCTGGTCCAGCGCCACGGGGTCGGCGGAAGCGAAGATGCCGATATCCGGCACGATGGCGGTGTCGTTGCCGCCGTGGCAGTCGCAGCAGGGCGAGATGTTGTTGGCTATGCTGATATGGAAGTGCGGGCGGCCGTGCAGTACGGCGGCGGCGTATTCGGCCATGCGCGCATTGAGGATGTCGCTGGCGGCGTCGATGGGGCTGAAGATGGCGTCATGGTTGCAGATGCCGATGCAGCGCCCGCAGCCCACGCAAATCTCCTGATCGATGCCGGCCTTGTGCTGCGCGTCCCAGCGGATGGCCTGCTGGGCGCAGAAGCGCATGCAGGCTCCGCAGCTCCGGCATTTTTCGGCGGTGACCACGGGTTTGCTGCAGCTGTGCATGGCCATCTTGCCCGCACGGCTGCCGCAGCCCATGCCCACATTCTTGATGGCGCCGCCAAAGCCCGTACGCTTGTGTCCCTTGAAGTGGTTGAGGGAGATGAAGACGTCGGCGTCCATGATGGTGCGTCCGATGCGGGCGGTCTTGAAGATCTCCCCGTTGGGCACGGGGACTTCCACGTCGTCCGTGCCCTTGAGGCCGTCGCCGATGAGCAGCTGACAGCCGGCGGAAAGGGGGTTGAAGCCGTTTTCCTGTGCGGCGGCCAGATGTTCGAGGGCGTGCTTGCGCCGGCCCACATAGAGGGTGTTGCAGTCCGTGAGGAAGGGCAGGCCGCCCCGCTCGCGGATCATGTCCACCACGCAGCGGGCGAAGTTGGGGCGCAGGAAGGCCAGATTGCCCGGCTCCCCGAAGTGCATCTTGATGGCCACGAACTTTCCGGCCACATCCAGCGCCTCCAGCCCCGCGGCCCGCAGCAGCTTCTTCATCTTGCTCAGCAGGCTGTAATCCATGGGGCAGCGCATGTCCGTAAAAAAGACGTCCGCTACAGACTGGGGAGTGTTCATCCCTTTTGCTCCTGATGTTTGTAGATCATGCCCGCCGTGTAGGCCGGGGCCACCTCGCCGCCCAGGCGGTAATAATGACGGCTGGCCGCGTCGTATACCAGGGGATCGACCTTGAAGATGTCGGGCTGTTCGCCGTCCATGCAGCTCTCAAGGGCGCTGACGTTGCGGATCTCCCCGATCATGAGCGTATGGCTGGGCAGCTCCACATGCTGCAGCAGGCGGCACTCCAGCACGATGGGACATTCCGCGGCATAGGGGGCGTCCACATGTTCGCTGCGGCGGGGGGTGAGGCCTGTGGCCGCGAATTTGTCCACCGTGCGGCCGCAGGCGATGCCGGCGAAGTCCGCCTGCGCCGCCATGCTGGTGGAGGGGATGCCCAGGGTGAAGGCCTTGCGTTGCAAGAGCGGATCATGCGTCCAGCGGGAAGGGCGGATGGAGACGCTTACGCAAGGCGGCGTGGAATTGCAGATGCCGCCCCAGGCAGCGGCCATGAGATTGGGGCGGCCTTCGGCATCGTAGACGCCCACGAGCAGGACCGGCATGGGATAGGTGAGGGTGCGCGGGCCAAGATCACGGCGTGTCATGGCAGGACTCCTTGCAAAGGGTTGGCCGCAAGGACGGCGGGGCGTCCGCGGCGGCGACAGGCGTAGATATCCTCTTCTGCTACCTCGGAGCCCGGCAAGTGTCCAGCCCCGCGCGTCCGGCGGGGGGATGTCCGCCCGTCTGTCCGTCAGCGCGGCGAACGTTCCTTGCCGCAGATCTCTTCCACGTCGATGCGCAACACATTGACCCGGCGCAGCATGGCGTCCGGAGCGGGGCGCGGACAGCGCGCGGTATAGCGCAGGCTCAGGGCATCCAGCGCCCGGCGTTTTTCCTCCATGTCCTCGACGATGCGGACACGTCCGCAGCCGCTGACGCTCTTGTACCAGGTGGTGCTTTGCTCGCGCACGATGGTCACGTCCAGCGCGGCGGCGAAGCCCGCGCGGCCGTCCTGTCGGATCAGGTCGATCTTGCGGCCCGAAAAGGCGCAGTGCAGATAGATGCGCCCGTCCAGCCAGACGAAGTTGAGGGGGAGCACATACGGGAACTCCCCACCGGAAAAGCTGACGAAGATCTCGTCGGCCCGCTGGAAGAAGGCTTCCAGCCAGGCGGGATCGTTGCGCAGATGGCCTTTCATGAGATGATGCTCCTGTGGGGAAGGGCGTCCGGGGCCGGGGCTGCCGCCTGCGGGGCAAAAGCCGCCAGAACGGATTGCCAGCAGGCCCGGGCGGCGGCCAGATCCCCGGCATGGGGATGGCGGGCGGCTTCCGCCAGCCGGGCGGCGCGTCCCTCGGTCATGGGATGCGTGCCTTTGCGGGCGGAGGCGGCCAGCACCTGCGGGCTCACTCGCCCCTGACAGAGGAATTCGCCCACGATTTGATTGCCGTTGGCCGTCAGCATCGCGTGTGCGCCTTCCAGACAGCGGCGGGCGTGGGCGGAATGGGGCCAGGCCCCCAGTGTGCCGAAAAGGAAGATGCGTTTGCCGTGCAGGCCGGCCCAGCAGCGTTGCGCGCGGGCATCCGGCAGGCCCTTGCGTACCCAGAATCCCAGAGCCAGCAGATCGTAGGCGTCCAGATCGGGAGCCTGCGTCACGCTGAAGAGCGGGAGGCGCTCCAGCGTCAGCGCCTCGGCCACCCGGCGGGTATTGCCCGTGACCGAGGAGTAGACCACGGCCGCGCGCGGCGCGGGAGCGGGCCCGGCGGGAGAGGGGCTCCCCGTGCCGTCCCGCGGCAGGAGACAGCGGGCGTGGGGCCGGGCGGCTTCCGCCATGTCCGGCAGGCGGGAGAGGGCCGGGGCGGCGGGATCAGTCATGGGCGCGGTGCTCCAGGATGTCGCGTTGCAGGATCTCCACCTGGCGGCGCTCCAGCCGGATGACGCCCGCCCGGGCCAGGCCGTTGAGCTCCCGGCTGAGGCTTTCGCGGCTGACGCCCAGAAGGCGCGCCAGCAGTTCCCGCGTGCCGGAAAGATGGAGGGTGCTGCTTTTTTCCATCTTGCTGCGGTGGAGCAGCCAGGCGGCCACCCGGCGCGAAACGGAGATGACGCCCTGCGAGCTGACGATCTTGTTGATGAAAAGGCGCTGCCGGTGGGACAGGACGGCCAGCAGATAGGCCGCCAGCGCCGGATTGCGGGACAGGCAGCGCAGCAGGGCGCTTTTTTCCAGCCAGAGCACGCGTCCGCTCGTGACCATGACGGCCGAGGTCGGCACGCCTCCGGTATAGTAGAGGGCCGCCACATCGCAGAAAGCGCCGGGCCGCAGCAGATGCAGCACATACTCCCTGCCCTGCGGGCCGGCCTTGATCAGCTTGACTTCGCCGGACAGCAGGAAGGGCAGGGAGCCGATGTCCTCCCCTTCCCGATACAGGGTTTCCGCGGCGGCGACATCCTGCAGGCGGGCCCGGGCCGCCAGTTCCGGCCAGTCGGCAGCCTCCAGCACGTCGGCCAGATCCCGCTGGTGCAGAGCGGCGTGCAGGCGGCTCTCGGGAGTGGTGGCGGTATGAGGCATGGCGTCCTCGTTGGGGAAAAGCGTGGCAGGCGCGGCAGCCTCGGGGAAGGCCGCCGCGCCGGGGGGAATCAGCCCAGGATGGCCTTGAGGTCTTCCTCCGGGCTGCTGATGGGGGCGATGCCCCATTTTTCGACCAGCAGATTGAGGATGTTGGGGGACACGAAGGCCGGCAGGGTCGGCCCGAGCCGCATGTTCCTGACGCCGAGGGCCAGCAGGGTCAGCAGGATGCTCACGGCCTTCTGTTCGTACCACGACAGGATGAGGGACAGCGGGAGATCATTGACGCCGCAGCCCAGGGCTTCGGCAAGGGCGAGGGCCGTCCGCACGGCCGCATAGGCATCGTTGCACTGGCCCACGTCCAGCAGGCGGGGCAGATCGCCGATGCTGCCGAGATCCTTGTCGAAGAAGCGGAACTTGCCGCAGGCCAGCGTCAGGATGAGGCAGTCGGCGGGGATCTTCTCCACCAGTTCGGTGTAGTAGTTGCGGCCGGGGCGCGCCCCGTCGCAACCGCCCACCAGGAAGATGTGACGCAGCTTGCCCGCCTTGACGGCGTCCAGCACGGCAGGCGCGGCACCAAGCAGGGTCTGGCGGCCAAAGCCGGTCAGCACGCTCTTGCCCGGCACGTCTTGGGCAAAGCCGGGCAGCTCCTGCGCCTTGCGGATGACGGCGGAGAAGTCCCGTCCCGTGCAGTGCGTCAGGCCCGGCCAGCCCACATTGCCGGAGGTGAAGACCTTGTCCGCATAGTCGCGCGGGTCCTGGATGCAGTTGGTGGTGAAGAGCACCGCGCCGGGGAAGGCGGGCAGCTCCTTCTGCTGGTTCTGCCAGGCCGTGCCGTAATGTCCGGCCAGATGGGGGAAGGCCTTGAGTTCGGGGTAGCCGTGGGCGGGCAGCATCTCGCCATGCGTATAGATATTGATGCCGGTGCCGGCCGTCTGTTCGAGCAGGGCCTTGAGGTCGGCCAGATCATGCCCGGAAACGAGGATGGCCTTGCCCTTGCGCTGCCCCAGCGAGACCGGCGTGGGCACGGGATGCCCGAAGCGGCCGGTATTGCCGTCTTCCAGCAGTTCCATGGCCCGCAGGTTGATCTTGCCGCACTCCATGAGGAGCTCCAGCCAGCCGTTGAGATCGGGAGCGTTCTCGTCCAGCGGCGTACCGGCCACGAGGCCCCGGTAGAGGAAGGCCGCCACGGCGGGGTCCCGGCGGTCCAGTTCCGCCGCATGGTCGGCGTAGGCGGCCACGCCCTTGAGACCATAGAGCAGCAGCTGCATGGCCGAGCGCACGTCCTCGTCGGCGGAAAGGCCGTCCGTGGCCAGCGGCAGGCCGCCGATGAAGTCCTTCCAGTCCGCCGGGGGCAGCGGCAGGCCCGCCTTGCCGGCCAGTTCCCGCGCCCGGGCCAGACAGGCCTGCTGCAGGCCGCTCAGGGCGGCGGGGTCGAAGTTGACGTTGGTCAGGGTGGAGAACAGCGCCTTGAAGGCGAAGTCGTCCACGGCGGTCTCCGTCACGCCGGCGGCGCGGGCGGCCAGGGCCACCTGCGACAGGCGGCGCAGCCCGGCCACGAGTTCGTCCTGCTGGCCCGCCACAGCGGCGGTCTTCCCGCAGACGCCAAGGACGGTACAGCCCTTGCCCTTGGCGGTTTGTTCACACTGATTGCAAAACATGGCTTTTCTCCTTGGGGGAAGTGATGTCCCCACTTGAGCACAGGACGGCATTTCTCTCTGTGATGCCGGTCACAGAAGCGGCAGGCTTGCCGGTCATTTTGTGACGCGCATCACATTTTTGTCAAATCCCGCAAGCAATTCCGGCGTATTGCCGTATAGTGGGCCGAAACGCCCGGCGAGGAGGCAGTATGAAAGCCGAGACCCGTCTCTGGACCGAGGATTTTGTGGCGGTCACCCTGGCCAATTTTTTCCTGATGATAAATTATTTCATGCTGATAGTGGTCATGGCCGACTACGCCATGAGCATTTTCGGCGCGTCGCCGGCCCTGGCCGGGGCGGCCAGCGGCATGTTCATCGTGGGAGCGCTGGTGGCCCGCCTCTTTGCCGGGGCCTTCATGCAGACCTGGGGCCATCGGGCCATCGCGCTGGTGGGCATCGGCAGCGACCTCCTGTTCTCGCTGATCTACTTCGTGACGGGCGCGCTGTTCCCCCTGCTGGTGGTCCGCTTCCTGCACGGCTGCGCCTATGGCGCGGCCTCCACGGCGCTGGGCACCATCGTTTCCCGCATGGTGCCGGAAGAGCGGCGCGGCGAAGGGCTCGGCTACTACATGCTGAGCAACGCCCTTTCCGCGGCGGTGGGCCCCTTCATCGGCGTCTCCCTGCTGCGCAGCGGCTCCTTTGACCTGCATTTTTCCCTCTGTGTCCTCTTCGCCTGCCTGAGCCTCGGGGCGGCCATGTGTTCCCGGGTCCTCTGGAAGGGCGGGCCCAGTCATGCCGGGGTCATCTTCGTACGGCCCATCTGGCGCAACTTCCTGGAGCCCTGCGCTCTGCCCGTGAGCTGGCTGGCCTTCCTCATCTACTTCGCGTATTCCAGCATACTGGCCTTCCTCACGCCCTACGCCAAGGAGATCTCCCTGGCCGGGACCGCCAGCTTCTTCTTTGTGATCTATTCGGCGGCCATGCTGGTGACCCGCCCCGCCGCGGGCCGGGTCTTCGACCGCCGCGGGCCGGACTACGTCATGTACCCGGCCATTGTGGTGCTGGCGCTGGGCATCCTGCTGCTGGCCTTCTGCAACGGCAGCCTGCTCATGCTGCTTTCCGGAGCCTGCATCGGCGCGGGCATCGGCGTGCTGCAGTCCTGCGGTCTGACCATTGCCGTGCAGGCTTCTCCGTCCGAGCATGTGGGGCTTGCCAATTCCACCTATTATATCTTCATGGACATCGCCGTGGGCTTCGGCCCGGCGGCGCTGGGCCTGCTGCAGCCGTTCACCGGCTACCGCGGCATGTACGTGGGCATGGCCCTGCTCTGCGCCTTCTGTCTGCCGGTCTATGCCCGCATCCGTCCGCGTGACGGGCGCTGAGCCTCCCTCCGGCGGCAGGAGGCTGGACTTTGCCCGAAAAACAGGCTATGGGATGCCAATACATTAAACGGGGAATCGCCCCATGCTGGAGGATACCATGGCTCACAAGAAGATCGAGCGCAAGAAAGAACTGGATCGCCGCCGTCATCGCCGCGCCCAGCGTCTCAAGCAGCGCGTGCGCGAAGCCAAGGCTGCCGCCAAGAACTAAAGCGGCCACACTTGAGCAAGTGGCCGCTACGGCGGACGCGGGAGCGGACGCCCGCGCCCGGGCAGGCGGAAAGCACCGGCTTTTCCGCCGCGCACGGGCAGTGAGGCCCCTGTTCGGCTCCAGGTCTGAGCGGCAGGGCGCGCGGGCTGCCTTCCTCTGTACGGCGTCTGTCGCGCACGGGCGCGGCGTGCCGTATCTGGAGACAACTTTACTTCTACGGCCGACGGCCCTTGCGGGCTGTTCCGGCCGTTATTGGCGTCTGTCATGCCTATTTACGAATATCAGTGCCCCAAGTGTCAGCATGTGTTTGAAGAGATGGTCTCCCTCTCGCAGGCGCATGGCGAGGAACCCTGTCCCCTCTGCGGCGCGCCGTCGCCGCGCATGATTTCTCACACGTCCTTTGTCCTCAGGGGCGGCGGCTGGTACGTCAGCGACTACGGCTACCGCAAGGGCATCAAGGAGGAGGGGAGCAGCTCCGCAGCGGAGACGAAAACGTCTTCCGGCGGGGATTCCGCCGCTGCAGCCGGAGCGGGCGCTTCCGCATCAGGCACGCAAACCGCGCCGTCCGCATAGGATTACTCCATGATCGATCGCTACACCCGCCCGGAGATGGGCCAAATCTGGACACTGGAAAACCGCTACCGCGCCTGGCTGGAAGTGGAGCTTGCGGTCTGTGAAGGTTGGGCCGAGCTGGGCCGCATCCCCGCTGAAGCCGTGGACGTCATCCGCCGCAAGGCCGTCATCGACGTGGACCGCATCCAGGAGATCGAGCAGACGACCCGTCATGACGTCATCGCCTTCCTGACCTCGCTGGAAGAGAAGATCGGCCCCGAGGCCCGCTACATCCATCTGGGCTGCACTTCGTCCGACATCGTGGACACGGCCAACGGCTACCTTTTCCTCCAGGCGGGCAAGCTCATCCTCGCGGACATGGAGACCCTGCTGGCCTCCCTGCGGCGGCTGGCCGAAAAGTACAAGGGCGTCCTCTGCATGGGGCGCACCCACGGCATCCATGCCGAGCCCACGAGCTTCGGGCTCAAGATGGTGGGCTTCTATGCCGAATTCGCCCGGCATCTGGAGCGGGTGAAGGCCGGGCTTGAGAGCGTGCGCGTGGGCAAGCTTTCCGGCGCGGTGGGCACCTACGCCTTCCTTTCGCCGGAGCTGGAAGCCGGAGCGCTCAAGCGCCTCGGGCTGGAAGTGGATCCGCATTCCACCCAGATCGTGCAGCGCGACCGCTACGCGCACTTCTTCACGTCGCTGGCCATCCTGGCCGGCGGGGTGGAGCGCCTTTGCGTGGAACTGCGCCATCTGCAGCGCACGGAAGTGCTGGAAGTGGAAGAAGGCTTCGGCAAGGGGCAGAAGGGCTCCTCGGCCATGCCGCACAAGAAGAACCCCATCTCCGCCGAGAACATGTGCGGTCTGGCCCGCCTGCTGCGCGGCAACGCGCTGGCCTCGCTGGAAAACCAGGCCCTCTGGCATGAGCGGGACATCAGCCACTCCTCGGTGGAGCGCGTCATCATGCCCGACTCCACCATCCTTGCGGACTACATCCTCAACCGGCTGGCCCGTCTGCTGGACGGTCTGGTGGTCAAGCCCGAGCGCATGCAGGAGAATATGGACCGCTCCTTCGGCCTCTACTTCTCGCAGCGCGTGCTGACGGCGCTCATCGCCACCGGCATGCCGCGCCAGCAGGCCTACGAGGCCGTGCAGCGCCTGGCCATGCAGAGCTGGGAGAGCCGCCGGCCCTTCCCCGAGCTGGTGCGTGCCGATGCCGCCATGCGGGAGAAGCTGGGCGCGCAGCTCGACGAGCGGGCGGCGGACGGGCTGTTCGATCCCGCTTTCTATCTGCGGCATGAGGACGAGATCTATGCCCGCGTCCTCGGCCATCAGGGGTAAATCATGACGGAAGACATGATGCGGCTCAAGCGGCGTCTCGCGCGCCTGCTGGTGGAAAAGTCCTACCGCGAAGGGGATTTCGTCCTCGCTTCCGGCCGGCGCAGCGACTACTATTTCGACTGCCGGGTGACGGCCCTGCATGCCGAGGGGGCGTGGCTCATCGGCTCGCTCTTCAACCATCTGCTCGCCGACCTGCCCATCGTGGGAGTGGGCGGCATGACCATGGGCGCGGATCCGCTGGTCTCGGCCACCACGGTCATCTCCCATACGCTGGGCCGCCCCCTGCACGGCATGCTCGTGCGCAAGGAAGCCAAGGGGCACGGCACCGGTCAGTATGTGGAAGGGCTCGGCAACTTCTCCGCCGGCGACAAGGTCGCCATGCTGGAGGATGTCGTGACCACGGGCGGGTCGCTGCTCAAGGCCTGCGACCGGGTGCGTGATGCGGGAATGCAGATCGTGGCCGTGTGCGCCATTCTGGATCGTGAGGAGGGGGGTCGTGAAAAACTCCGTGACGCGGGCTATGACCTGCGGGCGCTGTTCACACGCAAGGAACTTGTGGAACTGGCCCGCTAGGAGGAATGCCGGGTCTCACCCCCGCTGCCGCATGGCCGCCAAGGGGCTTTGCCGCCTGCTGGCCGCCGGCTGCCTGGGCCTGAGCCTGGTTTTCCCTGCCTACGCCGACAACTGGCAGGCCCCTCTGGTCGACGAGGGCCTGCCTTCACATCTTGTGGCGGTGGACAAGCACCGTCAGTCCTTTCTGTTTTTCGAGCGCAAGAGTCCGTTGCGCCTCAAGTACACCTTCCCCTGCACGACAGGGCAGGTCCCCGGCGACAAGCAGGTCATCAACGACAAGCGCACGCCTGAGGGCATCTATTTCGTCGAATACAAGATCGCCAGCGGGCTGGACTTTGCGGAATACGGCGGCGTCGCCTATACGCTGAACTACCCCAATCCCGTGGACAGGCTGCGCGGCAAGACCGGGCACGGCATCTGGATCCACAGCAAGGGCTTCGGCATCTTCCCGCGCGATACGCGCGGCTGTGTGGCCATCGGCCTGCAGGACATCGATACCGTGGGCCCGAGCCTCGTGCCCGGAACGGCGGTGGTGCTGGCCCATGCCGTGGATGAGAACAACGTCCCCCAGCGGGACGACGGCACGGCCCGCTATCTGCGTCACCGCATGCAGCAGTGGAGCGACGCCTGGGCCGCCCGTTCGGAAAAGATGTTCGATTTTTATGACGGCCCGGCCTACAGCAAGGCCACCGAGGATTTCGGCAAGTTCCGTCAGAACAAGCAGCGTCTGTTCAAGATGCTCTCCTTCATCAAGATCATCAACCGCGACATCCATGTGCTGCAGGGGCCCGGCTACTGGGTCACCTGGTCGGAGCAGTTCTATACGGCCTCCAACCTCTCCACCGAAGGGGTGCGCCGCCTCTACTGGCAGAAGGACGGCAAGGGCGAGTTCCGCATCGTGGGCATGGAATGGACGCCGCGGGATATGGGCATGCTGGCCGAATTCAAGCAAGGCAAGCTCATCGCCCAGGCCCTGCCGGTCATGAGCGACGGCAGTGAAGGGCCCTCGCGGCCCGCGCTGGATATGCCGGAGAGCGCCGCCGACGAGAAAGCCGCCGCCACGGCGGCGGGCGGCGAACAGGAACGCCTGCTGGCGGCGGATGCGCTGGTGCCGCGCAACCAGCCGACGCAGATCACCGGAGAGATCAATTGGGGCAGCGGCTCCACGCTTGATACGCTCCGCCCCGACGAGCGCGAACTCTCGCTGACGGGTGAAGGGGAGCCCGCCGCCGTGCAGGCGCCGCAGGAAAAGGCCGCCCCCGAGGAAGTCAAACCGGAGACCGTCGCCGCCGGCGAGCCGCAGGAAACGACGGTCGCCGCGCCCCCCGCCGCGCCGGAAGCGTCGACGCCTCCGCCCCCGCCGCCGCTGGAACTGACGCCGGCGCTGCGCGAGGAACTTTCGGCGCGGGCCTCCGCCTGGCTTTCGGCCTTTGCCGCGCGCGAGACGCGGGCCGAAGAGCTGGAGAGCGGCTACTATGACGCCAAGCGTTTCAACAAGGTGGCGGGGCTGCCGCGCGGTCTGAGCCTCGGACAGGATCGGCGCGAGCGGCAGCGGCTGCTGCGTTCGCCCTGGCTGCGCGTCTATCCCGGCGCTCAGGACTGGTCCGTGGACGGCCAGACGGCCGTCTGCCGCCTGCCCGTACTCTTCGTGGGCCAGCGCGGCACGGAAGAAGGCCTGCGGGAACTCTGGTGGCAGCGCGGCGCGGACGGCGCGTTCCGTCTGGTCGCCAGCCGCTGGACGCCCGGAGAACACGGTCTGACTCCCGTCTACCTGGAAGCCGCCAGCGGCGAGGCCAGCGCCATGCTCGAACGCTGGCGGACGGCCTGGGAACAGGCGGATCTGGATACCTATATCAGCTGCTATACGACGGATGCCCTGCAGCAGGGACGCCGGGGCGCCCGCTTCCTGCGGCAGCAGAAGCAGAACCTCTGGCAGCGCGTCACGCCCACGCTGGTGCAGCTCAGCGGCATGCGTTTCTCGCTGGACCGTAAGGGCCTGCGGGCCGACATGATGCAGGCCTATGCGGACAGCAAGGGCATGAGCGACCGCGGCACCAAGACGCTGCTGCTCGAATACGACGGGACGAACTGGCGCATCGCCCGTGAGGACTGGGTGGCCGAGCCGCCCGCACGTTAGCCATGAGCAACGATACGCGACTGAGCCTTATCCTGATGAGTGACGACGGCGCCCGGCGCACCATGCGCGTACGCCGGGGCCGTTTCTATGCCTTCATGATCTGTCTCTTCTGTTTCCCGCTGCTTGCGGCCGGGCTGGGCTGGTGGGCCTTCCAGCTCTGGCGGAGCAATACGGTACTCGCGGCGGAGCAGGCCCGCCTTGAGCGAGCCCTGCTTGAGGCGGAAGCCACCGCCGAACGGCTGGAAAATCTGGAGATCCTGCTCAAGGAACAGAACGTCGATGGCCGCCGTCTGCTGGCGCATCGTCTGGTGGGGCATTCCGAAGCGACCGCTTCCGTGGAGCCCGAAGAGAGCGCCGAGGTGCAGAAGGAGATGGAACAGGCCCTGAAGCAGCCCAGCGAAGGGCCGGGCCATGCGGAATTCCCCGCCGTCGCTTCCGATCTGGTCAAGGTGCTCAATGTGCGGGCACGTTCTCTGGGCAATGGCCGCCTGCGCGTCTCGCTCGATCTGCGCAATACCGAGCGTCAGAAGGTGGTTTCCGGCGTGGTCGAAGTGACGCTGCTGACGGCTGACGGCCAGCAGCATGCCGTAAGTTTTGAGCCGGATGATGTGGGTGATTTTCGCATCAGCCGCTTCAAGCGGGCGGTCATGGTTTCCCGTCTGCCCCGCTCCGTGGGCAAGCTGGAGAACAGTCAGGTCATCATCGAAGTGAAGAAGACGGACGGAGAGCTTTTGTTCCGCAACATCTTTGCCGTGGAAAGGTAGCCTCCCGGCGCTCGTGTGGAAGAAACGCAGGCCGGTTGCCGCTCCGCACGCTCAGTCAGGCACAGCAGAAAAAACGCCCGCACAGCGCGGGCGTTTTTTTTATTGTCGCCGGGCACGCTGCGGGAAAACACGGCGGGGCGGGTGCAGCGGCGGAATGCCTCTTCCGGGAAAACGGAGACAGTTGTCCGGGAGGGCGGCGGCAGCCTCGTTACGACAGGCATAGCCGGAGAGACGGCTTTTCGTTCCCGAGAGGGGGCCGGCGCGGAAAGGCCTTAAAAAATTTCAATCGGGGATGAATGCTCTGTATGTGTGTCCAGAAGTGAGCCGGCGTAAAAAGCCTGCCTGCGGTAATTTGCGGCGCGGTCAGGGAAAATGCTGTTGTATTGATGCAGTGCTCGAAATGAGAAGGATATTTTCCCTTGAATAATAATGTTATTGTATAAATTTGTTATTTTATTCTCTTATAATTGTCTTGAATATAATGGTTTGTTCAAAATTTCTTTTTTTATAAAGAGTAAATATCCTCTTGTTTGAACGACCAATCATTTCATATCCCTGAAAAATGCGACGCAAATTTGTGATTTGGCAGAAAAAAAATATGCATGAGAGATATTTTCTTTGCCTCCTGCACGAAAATTTGCTACCCCGAAAGAGCGGACTGCCGTTTCGGCTGGGAAGGGCGTTCGCATGGTCTGCGGCAGGGGCGGGAACGTCCCCCCGAAACCACGACCGCAAGGTCGGAAACGCTGCTATGAGGAGGCGGCTGTGGAAGTTTTGGTTGATCTTTTGAAATCATTGCAAAGTATCGTCTGGGGCCCCATCATGCTCGTACTGCTGGTCGGTACGGGCCTGTATCTCAATTTCGGTCTCAAGTTCTATTCCTTCCGTAACTGGATTCGCGCCTACAAGTGTCTGTGGGACGGGCGCGACCACAAGTCCGAACACGGGGAAATCTCCCCCTGGAATGCCCTGATGACCGCCATCGCCGCCGACATCGGTACCGGCAACATCGTGGGTGTGGCCACCGCCATCGCCATCGGCGGCCCCGGCGCGCTTTTCTGGATGTGGGTGACGGCCCTCGTGGGCATGATGACCAAATTCTCCGAAGTGCTGCTTTCCGTGCATTTCCGTGAAAAGACGCCGGCCGGCAACTGGGTGGGCGGCGCCATGTATTTCATCAAGAACGGTCTTGGCAAAAACTGGACCTGGCTCGCCGTCTGCTTCGCCATCTTCGGTGCCTGTGCCTGCATCGGCACCGGCGCCATGGTGCAGGCCAATGCCGTGTGCGGCAACCTGGTGAGCACGTTCGGCCTCAACAAGTATCTGGTGGCCGTGGTGCTGGTGATTTTGTGCGTGATGGTGCTGCTGGGCGGCGTCAAGCGCGTCGGCGCCGTGGCCGGCAAGCTCGTGCCCTTTATGGCCGGTTTCTACATCATCATGTGTCTCATCATCATCGGCCTGCACATCGACCGCGTGCCCTCCGTCTTCCTCTGGGTGGTGACGGACGCCTTCACGCCCACCGCGGCGCAGGGCGGCTTTGTGGGCGCCACTATTATGACGGCCATCCAGATGGGCATGGCCCGCGGCATCTTCTCCAACGAGGCCGGCCTCGGCACGGCACCCATGGCGCATGCGGCCTCCACGGCGGAAAGCCCCCTGGTTCAGGCCTCCATCGGCATGCTGGACGTGTTCATCGACACCATCATCGTCTGCTCCATGACCGGTTTCGTGATCCTGGTCGCCGTGGTGCCCGAAACGCTGCCCGCCGGCGTGGCCGCCGGTGTGGCCGCCGGCGATCCCCTTTGGAGCAGCGGGCTCAATGGTGGGCAGCTCAGCGCCGTGGCTTTCGGATCCACGCTGGCAGGTTTCGGGGAGTACGGCGTGAGCATCTCGCTGGCCCTCTTTGCCTTCACCACCACCCTCGGCTGGTGCGTGTACGGCGAACGCTGCGTCATCTTCCTTTTCGGCGACAGGGCCCAGATTGCCTTCCGCATCGTGTACTGCCTTGCCGTGGGTGTGGGTGCCGTCATCGCCCTCGACATGGTGTGGCTCATCGCCGATACCTGCAATGCCCTCATGGCCTTCCCCAACCTCTTCGGTATCCTCTTCCTGAGTCCGGTGCTCTTCCAGGTCGTCCGAGAAGAAGTGAAGAAGGACCCGCGCTTCGTCTGCTAGCTCGTGCGGCAGTCAGCGTACTGATGAAAAGGGGGCGCCCGCCATGCGTCCCCTTTTTGATGATCGCCGGCAGCCGCCGGCGGAAGGGCCTGCGGCGGCGCGCGGATGGATTCGCGTCAATGTGAAAAAAAGAGCAGCATATTTGTGGGGTTGAGCGCTTCACAAAAAGTTGCCGTTTTGGTATGTTTGCCTATGAGTCTCCGCTTTCGGCGGGACATTGTATGACGGCGGGGTGCGCCATTCATGACAAGGAGGGGCAAGGCTTTGCAAAAACGCTATCTTCCCGTGACCATAGTGGTCGTGGTTCTGGCCGTCCTCGGCATAGGGGGCTATGCTGTGCCCCTGCTCATGCCGCAGGCGGCCCCGGTTTCGCCGCAGCGCATCCTGCTGCCCAATGCCGGCGGCGCCGTGGTTTTTGACCATAACGCGCATGCGGCCCTGCCCGACATGAGGTGCAGTACCTGTCATCACGACAGTCTGACGCCCTCGCCGGAGCCTGCCGCCGTACGGCCCTGCGGCCAGTGCCACGGCCAGACCTTTGATGAGACCTTCCGCAAGGAGCACGTCACCCGCTATGACGCGGAAGCCTGCGTCACCTGTCATCACTACGAGCTTGCCCGCAAGGACTGGGGCCACAAGCGCCATGCCCGTGAAATGGGCCTGGATTGCCGGGACTGCCACCATAAGGATACGGGGATAGAGCCCGAACCGCAGAACTGCGCCGACTGCCACGAGGCCGGAGCGGCCCCCACGCACAGGCCTGCCGAGCCCGGCACGCCGCCCAATCTGGCGGATGCCGTCCATGCCCGCTGCATCACCTGCCACGAAGATCTGTTCGCCAAAAAGGTCAACGGCTGCGCGTCCTGTCACGATGTGAAGCCCATGCGGGAACAGCCCGCCGAAGCGCGCAGCAAGGTGTCGCCGCTCTATGCCGACTGTGTCGTCTGCCATGAGGCGGGCGGGGACAAGCTGCTTCTGGGCCGCATGGACGCTTTCCACAAGCAGTGCATGGGCTGCCACGAGAGCGCCGGCAAGGGCCCGTTCAAGAAGGGGCAATGCGCCCAGTGTCATACCGCGAAGTGAGGCAAGCATGAAAGAACTTTTCCAGATGCTGCCGGATCCGCGATTCCATCTGGTCTACGGCATCACGCAGCGATTCAGCGAGGGACCGAGCCCGCGGCAGGTGCGCCTCAACCGCGAAGGCTTCAAGCTTCTGGAGGGGATCAGCAAGAAAACGCTGGTGCACCCCTATCAAAAGCTGGGCGTGCATCCCTCTCCGGCCAAGGGGGACGTGTTCTCGCCCATTTTCGGGAAGATCACGGAGATCAACGAGCGTTCCATCTTCGTGGAGGCCGTGGAGCCTGACGAAGAGCTGCGCGCCGCCGCCCAGAGCGTGGAGAAGGTCGACCTGCTGACCATGCCCGAGCGCGGCGGGGAGCTTGTGCCCATCCTCAAGGGGCTGGGCCTCAATACCGGCTCTCTCGGGCAGGACTGCGAGACGCTCATCATCAACGGCCTCAATCCCGATCCCGGGGTGACCTGGGCCGAGCCCATGCTGCTCGCGCATCAGCGCAATCTGCACAACGGGCTGGAGATGCTGCGCCGCCTGTCCCCGGCCAGGCGCATCCTGCTGGCCGTGCCCAAGGAGGTGCGTCTCCAGCACCATGATGTGGAGATCGTGCATGTGCCCTCCCACTACCCGGCCAGCGTCAATGCCCTTGTCATCAAGGCCGTGACCGGCAAGGAACGGCCCGAGGGCGTGGGCATCGTGGGCCTGCATAACGTCTGGAGCCTCGGCCGGGTGGCCGTGACCGGCCTCCCGCTGACGGAGACGGTCATCACCATCGGCAGCTTCACCCATTCCGGCAACTACATCGTGAAGGAAGGCAGCATGATCGGCGAGCTGCTGGCCTTCGCCAATATCGAGCTCCGGGACGGGGATACGCTGGTACGCGGCGGCCCGCTGCGCGGAGAGAGCATCGAAAAGCTCTCGCGCAGCGTCACCAAGGGCTCCACGGGGGTCTTCGTGGTGGAGGCGGGCAGCGTGCCCGTCATGGAAGGGCACAGCCCGTGCATCAACTGCGGCGCCTGCGTGCTCGTCTGTCCCGCCCGTCTGAGCCCCAACCTGCTGAGCCGCTATGCGGAGTTCGCCCTGCATGAGCGGGCCCGCAAGGAATATGTGGAACAGTGTCTGGAATGCGGCCTGTGCGGTTATGTCTGCATCGCGCGGCGTCCCGTCCTGCAGTACATCCGTCTGGCCAAGCACAAGCTGGCCGAGGCCGATGCCGCCCGGCGTCTGGAAGAACTCAAACCCGTCGGACAGGGAGACGCCGCGTCCGGCGCCGCCAAAGGAGGCAACTGATGACTACCGCGTCGTCTTCCGTGCTGCTGGCCATGAGCGCGCCGCCGTACTGGCATTGCGGGCGCAGCACCCGGCGGCAGAGCCTCTACATGCTGGCGGCGCTGCTGCCCGCCGTCTGTTTCGCCGTCTGGAACTGGGGATTGCCCGCCGCGCGCGTCATGGCCTTGAGCATCGCCGTCTGCGTGGCGGTGGAGGCGCTTTGCCAGAAACTCATGGGGCGGGAGCTGGCCGTGGACGACCTGACGGCCGTCTGTTCGGGCCTGCTGCTGGCCTTCCTGCTGCCGGCGGATTCTCCGTGGTGGCTCGTCCTCATCGGCGCGGTCACGTCCATCACTCTGGGCAAGATGGCCTTCGGCGGCCTGGGAGCCAATCCGGTCAACACCGTTCTGGTGGGCTGGGCCGTGCTCTTCGTCTCCTTCCCCCTGCATATGGACCCCAATGCCGCCTCGCTGGGGACCTCGTTCGTGGACCCGCTGGTGCGGCTCAAATTTTTCGGGGCCGAGCAGGCCGCCCATATCCCTCTGGCGGACCTGCTGCTGGGCCGGCAGATCAACGGGCTCGGGGCCGGGCAGATAGGGGCGCTCTTCGTGGGCGGCTCCCTGCTCTGCATGCGGGGGATCCTGCGCTGGCACTCGGCACTCGGCTTCTTCCTCGGCGTGGCGGGCATCGCGGCCATCTTCCATGCGTCGGACCCTGTGCTCAACGCCTCCCCTCTGTATCATCTTTGCACCGGCTCGGTGATGCTGGCCGGCTTCTTCCTGATCACCGACCCGGCCAATGCTCCTTCGCGGCCCCTGCCCATGTTCCTTTACGGGCTCATCGGCGGCGGGCTGGTGATGGCCATACGCAAATACGGCGTCTACACGGACGGTACGCCCTTTGCCATCCTGCTGGTCAACATGCTGACCCCGCTTCTGGACATGATCCGTCCCAAACCTTTCGGAGTGCGCTAGCATGGGCGATATCCTACGCATGATCGTTGTGCTGTCGGCCCTGTGCGGCCTGAGCGGCTTTGCGCTTTCCTATCTCAAGATGGTGACGGCGCCGGGCATCGAGGAACAGGTGCTCACCTATGTGCAGGGCCCGGCCATCCACAGGGTCTTCACCGGGCTGGACAACAACCCCATCGCCGACCGCAAGGCCTTCAGCCTGCCGGACGGCCGGGAGGTGCGCGTCTTCCCGGCGCGGCGCGGCGGCCTCCTGGTGGGGGTGGCCATCGAGGACAAGGGCAAGGGCTACGGCGGCGAGGTCTGCGTCATGGTCGGCTTCAATGTGGCTGACGACACCCTGGCCGGCATCGGCACGACCGAACTCAAGGAGACGCCGGGCCTCGGCATGCGCATCGCCGAGCCTGCCTTTACCGGGCAGTTCGTGGGCAAGCCGCTGCCGGTGGCGCTCAAGGCGCAGGGCGGCGGCATCGACGCCGTTTCCGGGGCGACCATCTCCTCCGCCGGCGCGGTGACGGCCGTCAACAACGCCGCCGCCGTCTACAAGGCCCTCAAGGCTGAAATCCTCAAGACGTGGGGCAAATAGGAGGCACCATGAGCGTCATGCATGAATTCACCAAGGGCCTCTGGCAGGATCTGCCGCCCTTCCGGCTGGTGCTGGGCCTTTGCCCCACCCTGGCCGTGACCAGTTCGGCCAATAACGGACTGGGCATGGGGGCGGCCGTCATCTTCGTCCTCGTGCTGTCCAACATGCTCATCTCCATGGTGCGCGGCATCATCCCCAAGAAGGTGCGCATCGCCTGCTTCATCGTCATCGCGGCCTCGCTGGTGGTGGCGGTGGAGCTGCTCATGCAGGCCTACGCCTATCCGCTCTACCAGCAGCTCGGCATCTTCGTGCCGCTCATCGTGGTGAACTGCATCATCCTGGCCCGGGCCGAGGCCTTTGCCGCCAAGAACGGCGTGGCCGCCTCTGTGGCCGACGGGCTGGGCATCGGGCTGGGCTTCACCCTGTCCCTGACCTTCCTGGGCTCGCTGCGCGAGATCCTGGGCAACGGCACCTGGTTCGGGATGCCCGTCATGTGGGAGGGCTTCGAGCCGTTCCGCATCATGGTGCAGGCGCCGGGGGCCTTCATCTGCCTGGGGCTCATCCTGGCGGGCATGAACGTCATCAATGTCTGGCAGGCGCGGCGCAAGGGCCTTCGGGAGCCTGATCCGGTGGGCTGCAGCGGCTGCGGGTGCTGCTCGCTCGACAAGAAGGACTGATAGGAGACGGATATGGAAATCTTCCAGCTGTTCATTGCCGCCATCTTCGTCAACAACATCGTCCTTGCGCAGTATCTGGGCAACTGCCCCTATCTGGGCTGCTCCAAGGAAAAGAGCGTGGCGCTGGGCATGGGCGGCGCGGTGATCTTCGTCATCGTCGTCTCCACGCTCTGCACCTGGCTCATGCAGAGATACGTGCTGGCGCCCTACGGCCTCGGCTATCTGCAGACCATCGTCTTCATCGTGGTCATCGCCTCGCTGGTGCAGTTCGTGGAGATGTTCCTCAAGAAGATGGTGCCGCCGCTTTACGCGGCGCTGGGCATCTTTCTGCCGCTCATCACCACCAACTGCGCGGTCATGGGGCTGGCCATCCTTGTGCAGCGCGAGGAATACGATCTTATGACCTCGCTCCTGTACGGTCTGGCTTCGGGCATGGGCTTCACGCTGGCGTTGCTGCTCATGGCGGGCATCCGCGAGCGTCTGGATACCTGCCGTCTGCCCAAGGCGCTGGCGGGCACGCCCATCGCGCTGATCATGGCCGGGCTCATGTCGCTGGCCTTCATGGGCTTCAAGGGTATGGCGCAGTAGCGCCGTCCGAACACGCCGCCTGCGGGCGGATGAGGATTCTGCTATGGTGACGACATCCATCATCATCCTTTTCGGGCTGGGGCTGCTGGCTTCGGTGGTGCTGGCCGTGGCTTCGCGCATCTTCTACATCAAGGAGGACCCGCGCGTGGAGGCCGTGCTCGAAGTGCTGCCCGGGGCCAACTGCGGCGGTTGCGGCTTTGCCGGCTGCGAGGGCTACGCCGCCGCCGTGGTCAATGATCCCAAGATCCCGGCCAACAGCTGTTGCGCCGGCGGCGCGCAGACCAGCATCGCCGTGGGCGAGCTGACCGGCAAAACCGTGGCCGAGGCCGAGCCGCTCATGTCCTTGCGCCGCTGCGACAAGGTGGCGGGCAATGTGGCCCTGCGCTATCAGTACCAGGGCATGCCTTCCTGCGCGGCGGCCGCCATGCTGCGCGGCGGCGTGGACAACTGCCGGTACTCCTGCCTTGGCTTCGGCGACTGCGTCGTGGGCTGTCCTTTTGAGGCCATGCGCATCGTGGACGGTCTCGTGCAGGTGGACGCCCGCAAGTGCATCGGCTGCGGGCGCTGCGTCCAGACCTGCCCGCGCGGGGTGCTGGAGCTCGTGCCCAAGCGGGCCCGCGTGGCCGTGTACTGCAACACCCGCGACAAGCTCCGCGCCGTGACCGACATCTGCGACAGCGGCTGCATCAAGTGCTGCAAGTGCGTCAAGACCTGCCCGGCCAAGGCCGTGCGGCTCGAGAACAACCGCATCGTCATCGACCAGCTGCAATGTCTTTCCTACGGCGGCGAGTGCAACGAGGCCTGTGTGGCCGGCTGTCCGCGGCATATCTTCCGCTATACGCGGGGCATCATGGAAGAGATCCGCCCCGTTTCCGGGATCATCACCCAGACAGGCAATGCCGCCCCCCAGGCCTCTGCGCAGGAGTAACGCCCATGACCAAGCCTTCTTCTTTTCTTCGTCCCCTTGCGGCCCGTTGCGACCGGCGCGACTTCCTGCGCGGCCTGCTGCTGGGCGGCGGCGCGCTGGCCGGCATGAGTCTGCTGCCCGCGCCGGTCAGGGCCCTTGCCCTGCCGGAGACCGGCCCCTATGCGCGTACGGAGCTCTTCATGGGCACCTTCGTGCGGGTGCAGATCGCCGGATGCGGCCAGATGCAGGCCTCCGAGGCGGCGGAACGCGCTCTGGCGCTGGGACGCCGTCTGGCCGCGCTGTATGACCGTCACGACGGCGCTTCGCCGCTGGGCGTGCTCAATGCGCAGGGAACGCTTGCCGATGCCCCGGCCGAACTGTGTTCCCTGCTGGGGCTTGCGGCCGCCATCCACGCCCGCACGCCGCAATTCGACATCAGCGTACTGCCTCTCCTGCAATGGCGCATGGCTGCGGGAGTGCAGGCGGACGCGGCGGCTCCGCGTGAGGTACGCGACCTTGTGGATGCCCGCGCCATCCAGCTGGACGGCAGTCGTATCCGGCTGCTGCGGCAGGGCATGGGCATCACGCTGGACGGCGTCGCCAAGGGGGCCGTGGTGGACGCCATCTCCGCCGAACTGCTTCGCTGCGGCTGCCCCGACCATCTGGTGGATGCGGGCGGCGACATCGTGGCCCACGGGAATACGGAAGGCGGCAGGCCCTGGATGGTCGCCGTGGAGGATCCCGAAAAGCGCGGCCGGTATCCCGCCGTCCTGCCTTTGCGTCATCAGGCCATCGCCACGTCCGGCAATTATGAGCAGCCTGCCGGGCATTTGTGCGACCCCCGCGACGGGACGTCCTCCCGTCTGCGCTCGTGCAGCGTGCTGGCCGCCCGCTGCAGCCTGGCGGATGCCCTGGCCACGGGACTGTCGTTGTTGCCGGCCGCCGGCGTGGCCGCCGGCGCGGCGGCGCATGGAGCCTCGAGCTTTGCCGTGGATGCCGGCGGGGAGACGGCTGTCTCGCCCGGTTGGCTGATCCGGGGGGCGTAACGCGCTCCGGCAGCGGGCCATATGATGAGCAAAAGGGGAGGGCGTCAGGCCCTCCTTTTTTTGTCCGGCGTATCGGGAGCGTTTCCGCACGGGGGCGCGAATCTTTCCGCCTTGTCAATATTCTAGGAATATTCTAGAAAAAGGGGCATCATCTACCGGGGCGGACGCCCCGTTCCCAGAAAAGAGAAAACAGCCATGTCCCGTTCCAAACGAAAGAATTCCGCACGGCGGAAAAGTCCCGCCGGTACGGCTGACGCCGCATCCCCTGCCGTCAGCGGCGAAACGATTCCGGCAATGCCGGACAGTGCGGCCCCCGACGTGCCGTCTGCCCCCGCCGCTGCTTCTTCCGCTTCCGGCGAGAGCATGCCTGCGGCCAGTTCCGAAGGCGCGCCGTCCGCCGCACCTGCCCTTCCTGTCACGCTCCCCCTGCCGGGCGATGTCCCCCCGGCCTCCCACACGCGGCCGTCGGGCGTTTCCGGCCTGACGTGCGCGTTTTGCTGCGGCATATGCCTGCTGGGCGGTCTGCTGCTGGGCAATCTTCTTCCGCACATGTTCGAGGGGAAGGAAGGGGAGGCGGCCCCCGCGCGCTCCGTCGCGCCCGCGGCGGGGACGCCCGCTCCCGCCGCCGCACAGGAAAAGACGGCGGAGACGCCCCCGCCGGTCAACGCGAGCCGTGAGCAGCTGGAGCATATCGGGCATCTGGAAAAGAGCCTTGCCGCCGATCCGCAGGACGCCGCCCGCTGGGCGGAACTGGGCAACGCCTATTTCGATACGCAGCAGGCCCTCAAGGCCATCGATGCGTATGAACGATCGCTGGCCCTGCAGCCCGGCAACCCCAACGTGCTGACCGACCTGGGCATCATGTATCGTGAGGTCGGACAGTACGAGCGCGCGCTGAGCAGTTTCGACCAGGCCATGCGCGCCGATCCGGCGCATGAGAACTCCCGTTTCAACAAGGGGGTGGTCCTGCTGTTCGACCTGCACCGGCATGCCGAGGCCAAGGCCGTCTGGCAGGAACTCCTGCGCCTCAATCCGCGGGCGACGGCTCCGGACGGAACGGGGCTGCGCGCGCTCATCGAACAGTGCGACAAGCCGCTAGGCAAGGCGTCCGAGAGGAAGGGCGGGGGGACGACCGCCGCGCCTGCCGCCGGACAGCAAAAGGCCCCCGTGACGCCTTCGCCGGCCAACGTCAGCCGCGCGCAGCAGGAACACATCGGGCATCTGGAAAAAAGCCTTGCCGCCAAGCCGCAAGATGCCGCCCGCTGGGCGGAGCTGGGCAACGTCTACTTCGATACGCAGCAGTTCCTCAAGGCCATCGATGCGTATGAGCGCTCGCTGGCCCTGCGGCCCGGCAACCCCAACGTGCTGACCGACCTGGGCATCATGTATCGTGAGGTCGGGCAGTACCAGCGCGCGCTGACCAGTTTCGACCAGGCCATGCGCGCCGACCCGTCGCATGAGAACTCCCGTTTCAACAAGGGGCTTGTCCTGCTGTTCGACCTGCACCGGCATGCCGAGGCCAAGGCCGTCTGGCAGGAGCTTTTGCGCATCAACCCGCGGGCGACGGCCCCGGACGGAACGGGGCTGCGCGCACTTATCGAACAATGTGACAAGCCGTTGCCCTAGAGGCGGGAGAAAAGCCATGTTTGAACACATCCGTACGGCGGTCTCCGCCGCGTGTCAGTGTCGTTGCCTGCGGGGCGTGCTGCCGTCCGCGCTGGCGTTCCTGCTGCTCTGGGCCGCCACAGCCGGGGCGGCGATCCTGCAGCCGCCCGCGCTGCCCCCCATCCCGGAGGCGCCTTCCGGGGAAAATGCGGACATGGTGCCCGCCCATCTGAGCCAGCCCAGCCTGTCCCTGCTGCCCTATTTGCAGATCTACATCGATCCCACGGGTGAGATGGACGTGGAAGAGGTGGCGGCCCTGCCGCCCGACAAACATTTCGCGCCGCTGGATGTCCGGCATCTGCCGCATGTGACGGGCGTGGCCTGGCTGCGCTTCGTGCTGGATGCCGCCGTGCCGGGGCAGGAGAACAGCGCCGTCCTGCTGGATATGGGCGAGAGCGTCCCCGGCACGCCCACCCTGTACAATCCCTTGTTCGACACCTTGAGCAATGCGGTGGAATGGCGGGAGAACACGCCCACTTCCCGCAACGTCCTGCTGCTGCCGCGCGCGGGGGCCGAGGCGCAGGTCTGCTTCCTGCGGCTGGACGGGCTGCCGGGTCTGTGGTTCTCCCCCGTGTTGCGTACGCCGCACAATGCCGCCACCGATCTTTCCGGCCTGGCCTCCAAGAGCGCGCTGGTCGCGCTGGCGGTGGTCATGCTGTTGTGCCTGCTGCGCGGCCTGTCGGAGCATGGACAGTGGCGCATCTGGACGGCGCTCTATGTCGCGGCGGCCCTGGTGCAGGGATATTTCGGCGTCCCCGGCAACGGCGCCGGGCATTTTTCCTTCGAGGACGCGGCGGCCCTGCTGACGCCCGGTCTGGCGCTCATGTTCCTGCCGCATGTGGGGCGTCATCTCATGCAGACGCGCGGCCGTCACCGCTTCCTGGATGCGCAGTTCATCCTGCTGGTGCTGCCCGGCGCGGCGCTGGCCCTGCTGCCGCTGGTGCCGGACATGGCCTGGACGGCGCGTTATCTGCCGCTCTGGCCTGTGGGCAGCCTGCTGTGCGTGCCTACGGCCACGGCGGCCTGCTTGATGGGGCTGCCCGGCGCACGGCGTTTCCTGCTGGGCATCCTGCTGCCGCCGGCGGCGGTGGCCGCGTCCATCCTCGGGCTGGATCTCGGCTATGCGCCCGGCGTGCTGGCCTCGCTGCCGCTCTGGGGAACGGCCCTGAGCGCGCTCATCATCACGGCCACGGCCGTGCCCCGGCGTGAAGAGAGCGGGGAAGAGGAAGAGGCCCCCATCGATCTGACCATGCCGGCTCCCGAGCCGGGCACGCTGCTGCTGGACGACGGGCCGCTGAGCCTGGGGACGCCCCAGCGCTCGGAGCAGCCGCCCCTCATGGACGATCCTAATCTGCGCCTGCTGCCTTCCACCGAGGAGGGCATAGCCCTGCCCCGCATGGAAGAGGATCTGCCCCCGCGCGAAGCCGACCCCGTGCCGTCCCGGCCGGAAACGCCGCCCGCGCGGCCCGCGGCCGACCCGCTGGATGCCGAGCGGCTGGAAGAAGCCCTGCGGCGTCCGCTGGATGACCTCATGCGGGAAAGCGCCGCGCTGGAGCAGTGCTCCCTGCCGCCTTCGGCCCGGGAGACGGCCCGGAACATGACCGCGGCCGCCCGTCAGATGCTGGCCGTGCTGCGGGATCCCGCCAGCGTCCTGCCCGGCGTGTCCGCTCCGGCCCTGCAGGAGACGTTCGATCTGCAGGAGCTCATGCGCTCGGTGCATGACTCCGTGGCCGCGGCGGCGGAAAATGGCGGCATCGCCCTCGCCTGGTACATGCCGCCGTATCTGCCGTCCTTCTACAGCGGCGAATACCATGCGCTGGACGCCGTGCTGCGCGAACTGCTGGAAAGCGCCGTCCGGGCCACGCGGCAGGGCGCGGTGCATTTTTCGGTGCGTCGGGTGCCGGACAGCGACGATCCCGGTCATCTGCTCTTCACCGTGCAGGACAGCGGTTCCGGCACGCCTCCGGCCGAGCGTTCCAGCCTCGCGCTCAGCCATGCCTGGGAGCTCGCCGGGCGAAGCAACGGCTTCCTCAGTGCCGAATGCGGCATTCGGGGCGCGACCATCGCCTTCACCCTGCACCTTGAGCCGGTGGAAGGCGCGGCGGACGCCTCGGGCGCGCCCGTGGCGGAACATGCGCGCAAGGCTTCCCGCCGGGCGCGCATCCTGGTCTGCACGCCGGGCGCTATGGACCGGCAGGCCCTGGTCCACATGCTGGATGGCCTGTCCTGCGTGGTGCTGCAGGCGCGTACCCTGCCGGAAGCTCTGGCCCTGCATGAACAGCGGCCGGTGACCATGCTGATCGCCGCCGGCTCTCAGGTCTCCGTCAAGGCGCAGGAAACGCTGGAGCGTTTCCGTCAGCGCGCCACGGCGGCGCACCTGCCTGTCTTCGGGGCCATCGCGGTCACCGGGGACGACAGCCAGTGGGATGCGCTGGCCGGAGCCGGCTTCACCCATGCCCTGCTTGAGCCCGTTGATCGTGAAGCCCTGCGCCAGACGGTACGGGAGATCCTGGAAGCCTATTTCGGCAGTCAGGACGGGGAGGCCGCTGCCTCTCCCGACGCTTCCGCCGGACATCCCGCCGGGTTCCCGCCCCTTTCCGGCCTGCTGACGTCGCAGCCGCGCAAGCGGAGCGAGGAACAGGCTCCCGCAGCCGCGCCGGAAACGGCTGCCGGTGTGGCGGATATGCCCTCTGCGCCGCAGGACGACGGCACGGCGGAGCCGGTCGTGGCCGAAGCGCCGCAACCGGACGAACGCGAGGCGGAAGCCTCCCCTGCGGCCAGTGAGGAAGATGCCCGCCCGGTCATGGACAATCACTGGGGCGACCCCGCTCCCATGACGGAAGAGGCCGCCAGCGAAGCGTCCTTGCCCGCGCCGGACGCGAGCCCGGCAGAGACGTCGTCCGTGGAACTGCCGGCCATCGACAATCAGTGGGGCGCGGCTCCGGCGGCCTCTCCTGCGGAAGGATTGCCGGAACAGGATAATCAATGGGGCCAGACCGTGGCCACGACGATCGCCGCAACCCCGGCCTCCGCCGGAGCAGGGATCGGGGAGGCGCTGTCCTCCGACAGTGCCGTGCGGGAAGCCGCGGAAGCGCCCGTGTCCGAGTCCGACGAGGCGGCCCCGGCTGTCTCCGTCGAGCCGGTCGAGACGCCCGCGGCGGAACAGCCGGTCGGACAGGACGCGGAGTCGCCTTCCCCGGCTGAGGAGGCCCGTTCCGATGACGCGCCTCTGCTTTTGGAAGAAAAGGCGTCCGCCCCGATCGCGGAGCACGCCGATGCGGAAGAGCCGGCGCAGCGGAACGAGCCTGCCGCGGAGACGGCGGGCCTGCCGCCCCTGTCGGAAATCCCGACGCCGGCGGCGGAAGCTTCCCGGGTGGCTGCGCCTTCCCCCGCTTCCGGCGAGTTCCTTGAATGGGTAGGAGAGCCGACGCCCATCCCGTCCAGCCGTCCCAGGGAAGACGCCGTTCGCAAGTCCGCCACGCCGGCGGCCGCTGCGGAAGCGGAGCAGGCCGGGAGCGCCGCCGAGCCGCCGGTCCTGACCATGCAGGAAGCCCTCAAGGCAGCGGAGCAGGGACAGACAGGCGCGAAGAGAGCGGAAGCGCTCCCGCAGACGCATCAGCCGGCCGGCACGCTGGAAGACGCCGCCCCGGGCGGCTCCAGTGAAGAAGGCGGCACCGGCGTGCCCTCCTTCCTGCGCCGGGTGTTCGGACGCCTGCAGGGGCAGGGCGAAAGCGCCGCCGCGTCGTCAGGCCCGCAGAGCGGTCGGGCCCGGGCGGCCGATGCGCGCCGCCGGGCAGCCGTGGCGGCCCGGGCTGGCGGTTCGTCCTCATCCGCTCAGACGCAGGCCTCCGGCGCATCCGCTCCCGCAGCTGGCGGCGCTCCCACGGAACGTCCGACGGCGCCGGTCATGCCGGCCCCGGTCGCCGCTCCCGCTCCGCAAGCCCGCCAGCCCGAGGAAGCCACAGTGGCGGCGTCTTCTCCCGTGCCCGGCAGCGCGGATGTTGCGGATCAGGAGATGCTCGACCTCGTGGCCCGCTTCGATACCGCCGTGCGCAAGGCGCAGCAAGCCTTTGCCAACGGGAATTGCCTGACGGTCGCCGTGGCGGCGGAGAGCATCGCCCGTGATGCGGACGCGTTCGGTTTCCGTTCGCTGGGACGCATGGCGCGCTGCGTGGAGCAGGCGGGCCGCCATGAGGACCTGGGGGCGCTGCGGGATCTGCTGCCCGACCTGGTGGCCCAGGTGGAGCGTAACCGTATCGCCATCCAGAAGGAATTGCGCTGAGCTTTTCCGGCCCGCCGCGGCGGGCCGGAAAAGGGATTGCCGTCATGGGAGATACGCTTCATCCTGTGCAGCTCGTCCTGCTGGTCCTTTTCCATCTGCTGGCCTGGGGCGCGGCCGGACATGCCGTGCTGACCAAGCGCGATCCCCGGTCGGCCCTGGGCTGGTCGGCCGCGCTGATCTTCCTGCCGGTGGTGGGACTGCTGCTCTATCTGGCCTTCGGCATCAGCCGTACCCAGAGCGCCGCGCAGCGCATGCTGCGCAGGCTGGCGGCCGGGGAGCCCTACATCCCGCTTTCCGGGGAAAGTCCGCAGCCGCCGGAGCATATCCCCGCGCAGGCCGTTTTGCTGGAGCGGCTGGGCCGCCGTCTGACCGGGCAGGAGCTGTGCGGCGGCAATCGCATCGAGCCGTTGCGCAACGGCAATGAGGCCTATCCCGCCATGCTCCACGCCATCCATGCGGCCCGGCGGCATGTCTACCTGTCCTCCTATATCTTTGCTCACGGCAGCTCGGCGGAGGCCTTTTGCGAGGCGCTGGCTCTGGCGGCGGCACGCGGCGTGGACGTGCGCGTGCTGGTGGACGGCTTCGGCGGGCGTTTCTACTCCCTGCGGCGGCCCTGGGCGCATCTGGCCGCCAGAGGCGTACGCGTGGCGCAGTTCCTGCCGCTGCAGCTCCTGCCGCCCAAGCTGTGCATCAATCTGCGGACGCACCGCAAGCTGCTCGTCTGTGACGGCGTCGCCTTTACCGGCGGCATGAACATCTCGGATCACCATGTGCTGTCCGGGCGGAAGGGGGACGTGCAGGACATGCAGTTCCGCTGTCTCGGCCCCATCGTCTTTCAGCTCCTGCGCGCCTTCCTGCTGGACTGGGGTTTTGCCTGCGGCCGTCCCGAGCCTGTGCCCGTCCCGGATATCCCCACAGACTCCGACGGCGAGAGCCTGTGCCGTCTGGTGCTGGACGGCCCGGACTCCGACGACGATACCCTTAACGATCTCATGGCCGGGGCCATCAGCGGGGCGACGCGCAGCGTGCACATCATGACGCCCTATTTCCTGCCCTCCCACGAGCTGATGACCAGCCTGCGCAGCGCGGCGCAGCGGGGGCTGGACGTGCGGGTCATCCTGCCGGAGCGCAACAACCTGCCCTATGTGCACTGGGCGAGCTTCCGCCTGCTGCCGTCCCTGCTGCGGGCGGGCGTGCGCGTATGGCACCAGCCGCCGCCCTTTGCCCACACCAAGCTGCTGGCCGTGGACGGCTACTATGCCCAGATCGGCTCCGCCAATCTGGACGCTCGCAGCCTGCGCCTGAACTTCGAGCTGAATATGGAGGTCTTTGATCCGCGCTTCCATGATCTGCTCGTGCGGCACATGCGGGAAGCCGCGGGACGGGGCCGGGAAATGACGCTGGCCCGGCTGACTGCGCGCAGCCTGCCGCTGCGCCTGCGGGATGCCGCCTGCTGGCTCTTCTCCCCCTATCTGTAGGAGACGGCCGCGTTTAGAGGCGGCGGCACAGCGCCGCCCGGCTCAAACCAAGCGGAAAAGCCGCGCTTTTTCCGCGAAACGCCAGGCCGTATGGTTTGAAACACAGAGCGTTTCAAACAGAAAGCGCTCTATGCGGAAGGGGAAGGCGAGTCGGCTCCCCCGCTGTTTCCCTCTGGCGGCGAGGCTGCCCGTGTTCCTGTCTCTTCCCGCCAAACAAGCAGGGGGAGCGTTAGCAGGCCTTGGCGTCTGTGGCACGCGGCGACAGGATGCGCCGGGCAGGGCCGGGGCGCTCTGGAAGGCAGGAAGACCCCGGAGGAGGCGGGCATGACGGAGCAGCAGAAAAAAGCGGCAGCCCTGCCGTCAGGTCAGGCGTACGCAACGCCAGACCGTCGGGCGGGCTGCCTTTTCTTGCAGCAAGATGAAGCGTGCTGTCCAACAGCGGAGAGTCTTTTTAGCCCCAGGGCAAAAAAACTTGCCGCCATGCCCTGTCCCTACCGGGAGGGATGCAGGCGTTGTACGCGCGCCGGGGGCAGATTGATAAGGACGCGCCGCGTGCGGTCCGGCACGAAACCGGCCTGACTGAGCGGCGTCCGGCCCCAGAGGGCATAGGTGAACTGGACGACGCAGCCGTCCGCATCCAGACACTGCCGCATGGCGGTCATGATGCCTGCCCGGCATTCCGGGGGCAGACTGAGCAGCGGCAGGGAAGAGACGATGGCCGCCACGCGCCTGCCCTGCGGCAGATATTCCCCCAGCCGCATGGCGTCGCCCTGGACGACAGGGACATGGGGAAAGCGGTTTTGCAGCATGCGGCAGAAGCTGGGCATGCGTTCGATGAGCAGCAGACGCTGGGCGGGGATGCCTTTTTTCAGCAGGGCCCGGGTGACGACGCCCGTTCCCGGCCCCAGTTCCACCACGATGTCCTGTCCGTGGAGGACGGACGGCGGCAACAGGTCGGCCATGGTCTGGGCCAGCGCCGCACTGCTGGGACAGACCGCGCCCACGCCGTGCGGCGCGCGGAGCGCCTGCCGCCAAAAGGCCCCGAAGGAGGCCGCCATGCCAAGCACGCCGCCGTTGCCGGCGTACCGGCCCCAGTCGGCGCGCAAGTTGCGCCAGGTGCTGCTTAGGCGCTGTTGCGTAAGATGTGCTAAACGGGTCATGCCGCATCCTTTCCTGTCGTATGGCGCAGAGCTGCGGGGCGTGACGCCCTTGCGAAGCATAGCCGCAATCGGCTTTCAGCGCCAGTCTTTCCCTGCGGCTTTCCCTGATGCGAGCATGCGGCGCAGACCGTCAGCAAGGCGTCAGCGTCAGGAAGCCGGAGGGAGATTCCGTCAGAAGGTATAGCCCACGGTTACGGAGTAGATATTGGCCACGGTATCCCGGCTGTTGCCGCCCGTGATGTTGGAACTGCGGATGCCCCCGGCATCGGTCGTCCCGTAGTCCATGTCGTACACCCACAGATGGGCATAGGCCAGGTCGAGCGTCCAGTTCTCCCAGGTGAAGCCCGCGCCCAGGCCCACGCCGGTACGGCCGTAGCTGGGGATCATGAAGTCCGCGTGCGATTCGTTGGTGACCGGCGTCTCGTGCCAGATGCCGGCCCGCAGCGCGAGCCAGTCCAGCGGCTCGTATTCCACGCTGGCGTTGAAGTTCCAGCCGTCGCGCCAGCCCTTCTGGTTGATGGACTGGTAGTTGGAGTCGAAATAGATGTTCAGGGAATCGTAAGTGGACCAGCGGGTGAACACGGTCCCCACTTCAAAACTCAGATTGTCCAGCGGCTTGTAGGCCAGGCCGACGGCAAAGGAATCCGGCAGATGGACCGTGCTGTGCGCGCCGGTATCCACGGTATGGGGCACCTCGCCCATGTCCGCCAGCATATTGCTCTGATGGCGGGAATAGTCCACCTCGCCGTCGATGTTGAGCGTGACCGGGCTCTTGTAGGAAAAGCCCAGCGAAAGTTCATCGGTCATGTGGAAATGGGCCCCCAGATGCAGGCCCGCGCCCCAGCCGCTGCCGTTGAGGGTCAGCTTGCTGTCAGGGCCTTTCTGCGGGAAGATATTGATGAACTGCATGCTGGGGATCTGCTGCGTCATGGCGAAATTGGCGTACATGACCTCGACCCCGGCGGACAGCGAGAGCACGTCGTTGACCTTCATGGCCACGGTGGGCACAAGGGAAAAGGTCTGGAAGTTGACGCTGGTGAGATTGTAGCGGCCCACCCAGTTGTCCGAGAATTCATTGCCGAGGCCGAAGCGGGAAAACATGCCGAGCCCCAGCCAGAAACGATCATTGAGCTGATGGGTGATGTAGGCATGAGGAGCGGGCCAGACATTGGGCTTGGTGGTGGTCGTCTTGCTGCTGCCGCCCGCCATCTCGGCACTGATGGTGCCCATGGGCGCGATGGCGGCAAAGCCGCCCATGATCCGCGTGCCGGGCAGCTGAGTGATGCCCGCGGCATTGTAGGCAAGCGCCGAGGGGTCATCGGCACGGCCGACCATGCCGCCGGCCAGCGACAACCCGCGCGAGCTCCATTCCGTAAGGCCGAATCCTTCCGCCCGGGCGATGCAGACCTGACAGGCCCAGAACAGACAGCACAACAACACCAGATACCGCTTTTTCACCACATCCTCCACAGGCCTTCCGCGTGCCGCGCGAGCCGAGCATCCAGCCCTTCCTGAAAAATAAAATTTTGTAACAATATTCTTGCATTGCGTTGCAAGTCAAGTTTTTTGTCGCTGGAAGGGGACGTCAGAGGACGTCCGGCGGCTGGAGCGCTTGGCCATTGATAAAGGCGGAAGGCGAGGCGAAGGCATAGCGCCGCCCGGCCCAAGGTACGCGAAACCGCGCTTTTTTGCGAAACAACCGGCCGTATGGTTTGAAACGCACAGCGTTTCAAACGGAAGATACGCTCGTGCTGTGGTCTGCCGCGCCGTCGCGGCGTGCGTCAGTCAAAAAAGCCGCTGATGCGTGCCGTCTGCCGCAGGTCACAGGGCCAGAAGCCCGAGGCGCGCAGGATATGCCGTACCTGTTCCTGGACGGGCGGCAGCGGCCGCTCGTGTTGCAGCACCGGCTCAGGGCACAGGCGCAGGCGAAAATCGCCCAGTGCCGGGCGGCCGTCCGTATCGGTCAGGGCGGCAAGAGCCGCCTCGGCTTCGGCAAGACGGCGCAGGGTCGTCTCCTCCGGGGGGCAGCCGTAGGCGAAGCGGGTCAGCAGACAGGGGCGGGCCGTCTGTTCGGGATCTTCAAGGCCCCAGCAGGCTCCCAGCCGGCGCAGCTCCGCCTTGGCGATGCCGGCTTCGGCCAGCGGCGATGCCACGCCGGCCTCCCGCAAGGCCCGCAGGCCGGGCCGGTGGGCGTGCAGGTCATCGGCATTGCTGCCGTCGCACAGCAGGGCGTCCGGCAGACCGCGGCTGGCGAGCCGTTCCCGCAGGGCGGCCAGCAGGGCCTTTTTGCAGGCATAGCAGCGATCCCGGCTGCCGCCGCGCACTTCCGGCAGCGCAAGGGGCGAAAAGGCGACCACTTCCAGCGCCAGCCCCCGTGCCTCCGCCCAGCGGGCGGCGGCGCGGCTTTCCGCCTCGGGCACATGAGGCCCGCCGGCGTGAAGGGCGAGGAAGGGGATGCCTTCCCGTTGCAGGGCCAGGCAGAGGAAACGGCTGTCCACGCCGCCGGAGAGCGCCACGGCCAGCGCCGGGGCCGTCCGGGCGCAGGCCGTCAGGCGTTCGTGCAGCCGCCGTGCGGCGGCGGCCAGCGGGGCGGGCAGGCCCGGCCCGTCGGCAGCTACCATGTGAGGCGGACCTTGGCTCCGCGCCGGGCCATCTCTTCCTTGCACTGGCGGATGGTGTACTGGCCGTAGTGCACGATGGAGGCGATGAGCGCCGCCGACGCGCCGCCCGTGCTGACGGCCTCGTACATGTGTTCGGGATTGCCCGCGCCGCCGGAAGCGATGACCGGGATGCTCACCGCGTCGCTGATGGCGCGGGTAAGCGTGAGTTCGTAGCCGTCGCGGGTGCCGTCGGCGTCGATGGAGTTGACGCAGAGTTCGCCCGCGCCCAGCTCCTGACAACGCCGTGCCCAGGCGATGGCGTCCAGTCCCATGCGCTTGCGGCCGCCGTGGATGACGATCTCATAACCGGACGGGATGCTCTCGCTCACCGGCACGCGCAGCACGTCCATGCCCACCACGATGGCCTGAACGCCGAAGGCGGCCGCGCCGTCGCTGATGAGCTGCGGATTCTTGACCGCCGCGGAATTGATGGACACCTTTTCGGCCCCGGCCACCAGCACGGCCCGCATGTCCGCCACGCTGGAGATGCCGCCGCCCACGCAGAAGGGGATGAAGATCTGTTCGGCCACCCGTTCCACCACATCCAGAAAGATGCCGCGCTCTTCGGCCGAAGCGGTGATGTCGTAAAAGACGATCTCGTCCGCGCCTTCTTCATAGTAGCGGCGGGCGCTCTCCACCGGATCGCCGATGTCCTCGTTGCCCGCGAAGCGGATGCCCTTGGTGAGGCGGCCGGCCCGCACGTCCAGACAGGGGATGACACGTTTACTGAGCATGACGCACCTCACGGCAGTAGTCGAAGAAGTTGCGGAGGATCTGCAGGCCGGGGCGGCCGCTCTTTTCCAGATGGAATTGCACGGCCCACAGGCCGTCACGTCCGTAAACGGAGCAAAATTCCCGCCCGTAGCGGGTGGTGGCCATGACCAGTTCCGGAGCGGGCTCCACGTAGTAGCCGTGCACGAAGTAGAATTCCGCGTCCGGGGCCAGATGGGCCAGCAGGCGGCCGGGCCGGTGCAGGGTCAGGCTGTTCCAGCCCATGTGCGGCACCGGGGCGGGGCTGCCGTCCTCCTGCCGCAGATCCCCGGCAAAGCGCAGGCAGCGGCCGGGCACGACGCCCAGCGTCCGCACGTCGTTCTCCTCGCTGGATTCCAGCAGGATCTGGCAACCCAGACAGATGCCGAGCAGGGGCTGCCCCGCGTCGATGGCCTGCCGCAGCACGCGGTCGAGTCCGGCCTCGCGCAAATGGTTCATGGCCTGTCCGGCCGCGCCCACGCCGGGGAAGATGATGCCCTGCGCGCCGAGGAGCACGTCCGGGTCCGCCGTGACGGTACAGGGGATGCCGAGGTGTTCCAGCGCCCTGCGGACGCTGGTCTGATTGCCTGCCTTGTATTCCAGAATTGCCAGCATGTCGTCGATCCTTGCCGGAGTTGTCCGGCCTGCCCGCCGGGGCCTGCGCCGGAAGAGTTGTGCCAGTGCCGTTCCCGCTGCTCGTGGCGTGCGTCCCCGCCCGTTTCGCCGGACGGCGGGACGGCGGGACTGGGGGACTGGGGCAGTATAGCCGCAAGCCCGGCGTCCGGCAACGTGTCCCCTGCCCGCTCCGCCGGGCTCAGTAGTTGATCTTCCAGCGCACGCCCGCCGAGGTATTGTCCTGTTCGGTGCGTACCTGCGCCTTGCTGTGCGGCGTCATCTGGAGTTCGATGATCACGGCGGTGCTGTCCGGCTTCATGCCCTGGGCCACGCCGAGATAGAGCTTTTCCCCGATGAACTTGCCCGCCTCCAGGGTGCTTTCCTCGCTATTGTTGCCGTCGTCGTCGGAGGTGGTGCGCGAACCGACGCGCAGCACGTCCACGCCAAGGGTCTTGCGGGCCACATCCAGCACATTGAAGCCGTCGCCGCCGAAACCCGCCAGCTCGGCCACGGCCGCGGCCAGGCGCAGGTTCTCGAAGCGGCCGAGATCGCTGGACGCGCGTCCGAACATGATGCGCGAGATGATCTCCTCCTGCGGCATGGTGGGCGTGCTGGTCAGCTGGAATTTGGGCTTTTGCGCCGTGCCGCCCACCCGTACGTCCGCCACGATGTCCGCGGCTTCGTGCCGCAGCACCACGTCGAGCAGCGGGTTGGACGGCGGGCCGCCCGCGAAGCGCACGATGCCCCGGTACAGATTGAACTTGGCGTTGAGGAAGTTGAAGGTGCCTTCCACCGCTTCCACGCTTCCCGTGACGCGAGGATCGGTCAGCGGGCCGCCGGCGCGGATGTCGGCTTTCCAGAGGCTGTCGAGGCCGCGTCCCTTGACCGTGAAGCGGCCGGTGGTGCGCACCCGCGCATCGAGCCTGCCCACGGCGGGGCGGGCCTTGGGCGCGGGCTTGGCGGCGACGGTGGTCTCGCTGATGGGGAGAGTGGTGATGCTGCTGGTGGTCGAGATGCGGTCGATGCGCACCTCGCCGGAGTCCACGCTGATGTCGGCCTGCACCTGCGGGGCCGTCAGCGGCCCCCGCACCGAGGCCGTGCCGGAAAGGGCTATGGTCACGTCCCGCCGCCGCAGGGGGTGCAGGCCTTCCAGCCGGCCCGAGAGATTGAGGGCCCGGCCCGCCGGGGAAAGTTCACCGTTGAAGGTGGCGCGGCCCTTGTGTCCGTCGCCGAGGGAAGCGTCCAGACGTACCCGGCCCAGTCCGGCCAGTCCGTTCAGGCGGCTGCGGGCCAGCTCCGCCCGCACCTGGATATCCTGCAGCAGCACGCCCAGCGCCACGTCTTCAAAACGTCCCTTGTCGAGTCCGACGGAAGCGGACAGCGCCGGGGCCTCAAGCGTGCCGGAAAGATCGGCCCGCAGTTCCAGACGGCCGGACAGACGGCGGTCTGCCATGGGCACGAGGCTCCAGAGCGGGGCCACGGCCCCCTGCCAGCGCACATCGCCCTTGAGCGCGGCCTTGGGAGGAAGGGCGGGCAGGCCGCCGGAAAAGGTCAGCGGCAGGCTGAGACGGCCGGAAACGGTCTCCGCGCCCAGCAGTTTGCGGCTGGCTTCGGGCATGTCGAGGGCCAGCGCCAGTTCCCCGCCGTTGCGTCCCTGCCGGACGCTGCCGGTGATGCCCCAGTCCAGCGGCGGCAGCGGCGCGCCGGGCAGGTGCAGGCCCTCCACCTTCAGGGAGAATTTTCCTTGCGGCTGGGCCGGACTGCCGTTGAGGGCGGCCTCCAGCGCCACCTGGCCTTGCGGCAGGGCGGGGATGACCACCTGCCACGGGGCCAGCTCCGTGGCAGGCAACCGCAGCCGGGCCGTCAGCGCATCCGGCGCGAGACGGCCGGAGAGCTGCAATTGGCCTGAGGGCGTGAGGCGGATGTGCAAAGGCTCGCAGTCCAGGCTTCGGGCCGTATAGCGCAGGCGGGCCGCCTTTTCCAGCCGCAGGCCCACCTTGTGCGCGGGCAGTTCGGCCTTCAGGCGGCTGAGGGCAAGACTGCCGGGCTGCCACTCCAGACGGACGTCGGCCTGCGCGTCCCCGGCGGAGGCCGCCTCCAGCCGCAGCGGCCCGGCCAGCGGTCCGCCAAGCCGCAGATGCGGCCGCACGAGCCGCAGGGAGGCCGCTTCCAGCCGTTCCGCCCGCAGATCGCAATCGAGGACGGGCGCGTCCGCTCCGGCGGGCGCATCGGCAGCCTGCGCCTGCTGCGGCGCAAGGTTGGTGCGCAGGGCCAGCGACTGCCAGAGCAGGAGCGTGTCCTGTCCGCGGCGGATGCGTCCGCGCGGGGCTTCCAGCGCCAGATGCCAGTCCGTCACGCCCCAGAGGCGGGCCAGATCGCCGTCAGGTTCGCGCCCCGTGGCGCTCACATCAAGCTTCACGGGCTGCCCGTCCGCCCGGAAGCCGGGCAGCAGCAGGGCGCTCAGGGCTTCGAGGCGTTTCCAGTCCGTGACCGCCAGACGCAGCCCTCCCCGCATGGGTGGCAATTGCCGCAGGACGGCGGAGATCCGCCGGCTGATGATGTCGTCCGCCACATGCTGTTCGTCCGCCGGCGGCGTGGCGGCCAGCGCCGTGTTTTTGTCGTTCGTAGTGTCGGGGCTGTCCGTGCCGTTCGCGCCATTGGCCCCGGCGGGGACGGCGGACGGGGCCGGAACAGGGGCGTTGCCGTCCGGGAGGAGCAGATCCACCCCCCAGTGGCCGAGCAGGCGCGCGCCCGCGCCGTCCAGCGAGATATCTTCCAGCGAGAGACGCCAGAAAGTTCGTCCTTCCTGACGGCGGGAACCGGCGGCCAGCAGCATGTCCGCCCGCAGAGGCACATCGTCCAGGCGGGCTTCGGCATGCAGGGCCAGCCGCAGGGTGCCGCCGTCCAATGCCGCACGCCAGCGCAGCGGCAGGGATTCCAGCCGCAGGCGGGGAGCCGTCAGACAAAGGGGCCGGGCCGGGGCGGTCTGTGTGGGCTGGGCGGTCTTGGCCGTTGCCGTGGCAGGCTGCTCTGCCGCAGCGGGGACAGGCGTTGCCGTGGTGGGGGCGGCAGGCGCGGCAGAGGCCGCCGGCGCGGCGGGCAGCAGCTCCGTGCCGTCCACGGCAAGAGAGAGCCGGGGCGCGCCCAGCGGGCCGCGCAGATCAAGTGCCGCCGTGGCCGGGCCGGACAGCAGGGCGGTCCAGGCCTCGGGCTGCGGCGGCGTGACGTCCAGGCGCAAGGAAAGCTCCAGCGGCGCGGCCCACAGCCGGTCCGGCCCGGCGTCCAGCTGCAGGGAAAGGCGGCCGGACACCTGAGCGACGCCCGCCGTGGCGTCGAGGCGGGGCAGGGAGAGGGCCCACTGTCCGTCCGTACGGCGCTGCAGCCGCAGTTGCAGGCGCGCTTCGGCGCCGCCCGTGCCGAACAGGGGCCGCAGGGCGTCGGGGAGCGTCCTCTGCGGGAGAGGCGCGGGGGAAGGAGGCGTGCCGGGAGTGGCGTCCTCCGCGGTCGTCCCCGCAGCGTCAGCGGCCGGAACTCCGCCGGCAGGGGCCATGTCCGCCGTGGGGGACGCCGTGGCGGCAGCCGTCGCTTCAGGCGGGGATGCCTCGTCCGGCGGCCAGAAAGCCTGCGCCGTCAGATCGGCCCGCACATCGGCGCTGGGGCCCAGTCCGCCGTCAAGACGCAGTTCCAGCGAGACGCGGGGGAAGGGGCCGCCGGCGTCCGGCGCAGACCGAAGCGGCGGCGTTTCCCGCATGTCGGGCGGCGTTTCCTCCGCTTCCGGCGGCAGCAGGGCCAGCCACTGCGGCGGCAGGGCCAGCTCGTCCACACGCACGAGCGCCTGTACGCGCGGCAGGGCCTTGGGCAGATCGCCCAGCAGGGCAAGGACTTCATCCACGCTCCGGCCGATATGCTCCACGAGCTGACCGGGCGTGCTCACTGGCTCGGGCGGACTGTCCGGCAGCTGGGGCGCACGGTAGATCCCGCCTCCGCGCAGGGCAAGGGGCTCCAGATACAGCATGAGGCCATCCTGCCAGCCCAGTCGCCAGGACAGGCTGACCTCCGGCAGTTCCAGCCAGCGGCCGGCGGCATCCTCGCCGCGTACCGCCAGCCGGGGCTGGAAGGGCAGGCCTTCCAGCTTCTCCACGGTCAGGCGCAGGCCGGAGGCCTCCAGCGAGGAGGCCAGGGTGGCGTTGACGGTCTCCCGCAGCCAGTTCTGACCGGACGCGGTGCAGAGCCAGCCCAGGCAGCCCGCGGCAAGCAGGAGCAGCGCCGCAAGGCAGAGCAGCAGCGCGCGCAGCAGGCGGCGCAGCCGCCGGGCGGGCTTGCGCGACGGGGGCAGCGAGGGATCGGACAGGGCGGAAGGAGGGGCCGTGCGGCCGGGAGCGTCCTGCTGCATCAGAATGACTGTCCTATGCTGATGTAGAACTGTACCGGCGGGTCGCCTTCCACGGGATTGAGGGGCGTGGCCACGTCAAGGCGCAGGGGCCCCACGGGCGTATAGTAGCGCAGGCCGAGCCCGGCGCCCCAGTGCAGATCCTGCAGGGTGGGGTACTGCTCGCGGTAGGCCATGCCGCCGTCGAGGAAGGGCACGAGCCCCACATCGTCCGTGATCTTGACGCGGGCCTCCAGGTTGACCAGCTGGTAGGAACGGCCCCCCAGCGGATCGCCCTTGCGGTTGCGCGGGCCGAGCGACTGATAGGAGTAGCCGCGCACGCTGCCCGCGCCGCCGGCGTAATAGCGCATGGACGCGGGCATGGCGTGCAGGGGGACGCCCGCCATCATGCCCGCCGCCAGCCGCGTCGCCAGCACGAGGCGGTCATCCGGCTTGCCGCGCCGGGTATGGAACGGCGCGTAATAGCCCATCCATTCGGCCTCGCCGGTCAGCGCGGTAAAGGTGGTGTCGTAGTAGCCCGCCACGGGGCTGACGAGGATCTTGCCCAGCGTGCCTTCACGCGGGCTGACCTTGTTGTCCCGGCTGTCGCGGCGGACGGTGAAGCGCGGGCCGATGACGCTGTACAGGCGCATGCCGTGGCCGTCTTCGGCGATCTGGCCGCCGTCGCCGCCCACGCCCACGCCCACGCGCCAATAGCGGTTGACCCGGCGGTTGAGGTAGGCATAGCCCGCCAGGCCGCGCCGCTCGTAGGCGTCCGTATCTTCGTGCAGGGCAGAGGCTTCGGCGTCCAGGCTCTGACCGGAGCGCAGGAAGGCGGGCTTTTCAAAGCGGGCCACGAGTCCCTGCTTTTCGGTGGTGACGGGCAGGTTCAGGCGCAGGGTCTCGCCGTTGCCCAGGATGTTGCGGTGCTCCCATTCGGCTTCCACGCCGAAACCGGTGTCCGTATCGTAGCGGGCCTCGGCCGCCAGCGAGCGGAAGGGCGCATCCTCCACGCTGAGATCCAGCGGCAGGGAGGCCACCTTGCCCGGGCCGGACTGCCGCCGCCATTCGTCCAGGGCCGGCTTGAGGGTGACGTTGTTGAACAGGCCAAGGGCCCGCAGGCGGTCGCCGTAATTGCCCACCCGGCGGCTGTTCCAGCGTTCGTCATCGGGCCGCCAGTAGGCGAGCCGCCGCAGGTAGGCTTCAGCCACCTCGCTGGCGCTCACAAGGCGAACCTCGCCCATAAGGGCCGGCGCGCCGGGATCGATGACGATCTCGGCATTGATCGTGCGCAGCTCCCGGTCCAGCGTGTAGCGGCTGTCGGCGGTCTTGGCGATGGGGTAACCCTGACGGCGAAGATAGCGGCTCACCCTGTCCACGGCTTCCAGCATCTCTTCGGCGGTGACGGGCTTTCCCGGTTCCAGACGCAGATGGCGCGGGAAGCGCGGCGGGGAGACGGGCTCGCGCGCTTCGCGGCCCAGCAGGCCCTGCAGGCCGCTGTACTGCGCGCGGCGGGTCCCGTTGCGGAAGGCTTCCGGCACATAGGGCTCGGGCTCATAGCGCACGACGGCGCGGCCCAGCACATAGCGGGGGCCGGGCACGAGGCGCAGCACCACCTGCGCCTTCTTGCCGCTGGTGTCGATATGGAATTCCGCCGTGCCCTCGTAATAGCCCTGCGCATGCAGGAGTTGCTCGGCGCTCTCCTTGTCCAGCCTGGCCCGGCGTTCCAGGGCCAGCAGGCTGTCCGGCGCTTCCTTGCGCAACTGCAGCAGGCTGCTGGCCGCCTCCATCTTGTCGCGGAGCGTATCCGCCGCCTCATCCAGGGCGTCACGTTTGCGGACGGTCGCGCCGCTCTCCCGGGCGGCATCGGGATCCACCGCCGAAGGCGCGGGCTCTTCATCCAGAGGCCGGGCGTAGAGGTCGGCATCCGCTCGGGCGGCGGCCACTTCCTTCTTGACGGCGGCGGCTTCATCACGCAGGCGCTGCGTACCGGCCTCGGGGCGGGGCAGGGGCTTTTCCACCACGATACGGACGTCGTAGGGGACGGGATCGGCGGCCCAGGACGTCTCCTTGGGGGTGGCCTCTTCCTGCGGCTGTTCCTGCAACATCTGGACGAGGCCGCAGCCCCCCAGCAGGGGGATGATGAGCAGCCAGCAAAGGAGGTGGGTAAAAAAGCGGCGGAAAAACATGCGGCATGGTAGCCTGTCCCCTGCCGGGCCGCAAGGGGCCAGATGACTTGGAAATCCCGGCGCACTGCGCTACAAGGGAGAGAACATCATCCCCTAGCCTCAACAGGAGAGACGACGTGAAATACGATCTTTGTCTGCATGTCGACCTGAATGACGCCGCCCTGCTGGCCCTGGCCCTCAAAAACGCCCGCAACTACCAGAACGCCCTGCCGGAGGAAAACTATGAGCTGGTCATCGTGGGCAACGGGCCGTCGGTAACGCTCTTTACCGCCGCCCAGCCCGCCCTGCGGGAAACGGCCCGTCCGCTCATGGACAAGGGGCTCAAGATCCGTCTGTGCCGCAATGCCCTCAATGACAACAATCTGACCGAGGCCGACCTCTGGCCGGGCATCGAGGTGGTGCCTGCCGGTCTTGTGGAAATCGTGCGCCTGCAGCAGGCCGGGTTCGCCTACATCAAGCCCTAAGCCCGCGACGTCTTTCCCTCGCCTCTCCCTTTCCGGCGGCGATCCGTCTTGCGGAAAGGGAGGTGGCGCGACGTCCGCTTTTCCTTCCGGCTGACGATTGTACTATGGGGATGCGGCTTCCCGGCAGCCTGGTGTGACGTGCTGTCCGGCCGCGTACGTCCGCTGCCCGTCAGTCGTTCCGCCGTCCGGCAGGCCCTGCCGGATATCTGGATATCTGGCTGTCCGCCGCGGTGGGCGCTGCGTGACGAAAAAAAATTTGCCCCCTGCAGGCGGGACGCCTGTCGCGGGGGCAGAGCCCGCCACCCCGGATCACGGGCGGATGGGGGCGGCGGGACGGATAGTCAGTCGTAGTAGGCTCAAACGAGCTTGTCTTTCTGCTTTTCGGCGTATTCCAGCATCTTCCGGGCTTCTTCAAAGTCCGGCTTGAGCTGGAGGGCCGCCTTGGCGGCCATGATGGCCTTGTCCCACTTCTGCCAGTCGATGTAGAGCCGGCCGATATTGAAGTAGAGGTTGGGCTCGTTGCGCAGATACTGCGAACCGCGCAGAAAATAGCTTTCGGCCACATCGAACTTGCCGAGCTTGCGCAGGGCGATGCCGGCGGCGCTGTAGAGGAAGAGCATGTCCGGCTGCCCGTCGATGGCGGCCGTGAGGTACTCCACGGCTTCCTCGTACAGGCCGGCCTTGAGCAGGATCTCCCCGGCCCTGCCGCGCAGGATGAAGTCCACGGGATACTCGCGCACGAGCATGGCCAGCGTGGCCTTGCCCGCCACGACCTGGCCCTTGGCCAGTTCGTCCGCGGCTTTGGCCAGGCCGTTGCGCTTGCGCTCTTCCACTTCGCGCATGCGTTCCTGCGCGGATTCCATCTCGGCTTCCTGCAGGACGCTCAGCAGGTTGGCAAGCTGCTCGTACAGCGCTTTGCCCTGCCCGGGCTCATAGGTAAGGGCCAGCGCATAGTGCTGGCGTACCCGAGGCATGTTGGCGATGACGGCGACCGCCGTGGCGATCATTTCCGAAAACTCCACCCGTTCGGCCTTCATGAGCGGCTGGCGGAGGATGACGGCCAGCGCGCTTTGCAGCGCCTGCACCGCGGGCATGGCCTTGTCCTGTTTGGCGAGCGAGCTGATTTGCCCCAGCTGGCGGCGGGCATTGGCTAATTCGGCAGACATGTGCGCCTCGTTGCGGTTATTGTGAAAAAGAAATCTAGCGCAGCACGCCGGGAGAGTAAAGCCCCGGCGAGAGACTCTTTTCCATCTCTAGAAATTTTGTTGAATTTATTTAGCTTTTGTTTTAAAAACAACATTTTGCATCTAAAATGGCTTTTGCCCGGCATGCCCATTGACAAGCTTTTGCGGCGGATGCTAACTCTTTTTCTGCCGGCGGAATGCCGGTCGTTCCGGCGACGGCTCCGCGCCATGCCGCCGGACTGTCCGCATGTGACGGAACGTTACGGCCATACCGCCAAAAGGAAGGGAGCACCGTGCAAAAGACCCTGGAAGACATTTGCCTCAAACACGATAACGGAAGTGATCTGTGCTTTCGCGGGCGCCTTTTTTCCGAGTGCTCCTGGTTCGATGACGAACATCAGATCATGACCCGCCAGAAGCTGTACGTGACGGACAAAAACGAGCAGGTATACTATATCGTTCGCTCGCATGGACAGGAGCGCAGCCGGCATGCCTACCGCCTGACCGTGGATGGCGAGACCTGCGTCATCTACAATGGGCGCAGCGAGATGTCGCTGCAGTTCGACATGCTGATGCTGGCCGTGCGCGGCCTGTGCGGACTGGATGCCGATGCCACGCCCACGCTCGGTCAGGTCGAGGAGATGCTGCGCGTCGCCAACGGCTAGCCGGTTTTCCGGCTGAGTCCGCGCAGTCTGAAAGTGCGCTGTCATGCCCCCGCAAGGGGGCTTTTTTTATGCTGTCCGTCTTCCAGCGCAAGCAGGAAGCGCTTGATGCCCAGTCCCGCGGAGTAGCCGCCCAGCTCGCCGCCGGTGCGGATGACCCTGTGGCAGGGGATGATGATGGGGAGAGGGTTCCTGCCGTTGGCATTGCCCACGGCCCGACAGGCCCCCGGCCGGCCGATATGGGCCGCAAGCCGGGCGTAACTCCAGGTTTCGCCATACGGGATGTCGCGCAGCGCCTGCCAGACACGCAGCTGGAAGGGCGTGCCCCGTACGGCCAGCGGCAGGCTGAAGATCCTCAGACTGCCGGCGAAGTAGGCGGCAAGCTCTTCCTGCGCCTGGAGCAGATGATGCCGCACGGCTGCGGGAGCGGCGTAAACGGGCGACAGAGGCGTACAGGCCGGGCCTTGCGCCGGGGAGGAACCGCAACCGCAAAAGCGCAATGCCGCAAGGCCGTCCGCCGTGGCCACGAGCTGGAGTTCCCCCAGAGGAGAATCCATGTGCAGAGCGGCCAGTTCGCCGCCGGGAAGGCTCATGCCCTTTCTTCCTTTTCGATGGCGGGGGCGGGCGTGGGCGCTTCGGGATCGCGGAGGAAGCAGGAGGCCAGTCCGCCCACCAGCGCCACGGGGACAAGGCAGAGCATGGCCGTGGGCAGGCCGCCGTAATTGTCCGCCACATAACCCAGCAGGGGCGTGGCGATGCCGCCTACGCTGAGGGCCAGCCCCAGCGTCACGCCGGAAGCCAGGCCCACATTGCGGGCAAGGTACTTCTGCCCCAGCACCACCATGGCGCTGAAGGAAGAGAAAAGGCCCACGGCAAGGGGCGCAAGCAGCAGGACAGCCAGCCAGGAGGAGCCCACCTGGGGGAAGAACAGCAGCGCCGGCAGGCAGACGGCATAGGCCATGCGGATGACCCGGCTGTAGCCTATCCTGTCCGCCAGCATCCCGCCCAGAACGTTGCTGGCCACCCCTACGCCGCAGAAGAAGGTGATCACCAGTCCGGCATCGACCTTGCCGGCCTGGAAGACGTCCGTCCAGTAGAGGGGGATGTAGCTGTTGAGGCCCAGAAAGAGGATGGAGCGGGACATGATGACCAGCGTCAGGATGCCGAATGCCCGCCAGTCGTTGACGCCCTGCGCGGCGGCGGCCCGGGGCGCATCCTTGGCGGCGGGCGGCGTGCCCCAGAGCAGCAGATGGAAGAGCAGGGCGGACATGATCAGCGCCAGCAGCGCAAAGACCAGCGTCCCCGGCAGGCCGAAAAGCGCGGTGGCCGCCGTGACCAGCAGGGGCCCGGCCACGAAGCCGCTGTTGCCGCCCACGGAAAAGATGCTGAGCCCCGTGCCCTGACGCCCGGCGGAGACGCGGCTTGCATAGCGGGCCCCTTCGGGATGGAAGAGCGCGCCGCCGATGCCGCTCAGGACAAGGGCGGCAAAGATGGCCGGATAGCTTTCGAGCAGGCCGGAGAGGCCAATGCCCAGCCCGGCCAGCAGGACGCCCAGCGGCGCGAAGATGGGCGTACGCACCCTGTCCGAGAGCAGGCCGAAAACGGGCTGCACGATGGATGAGGCCACGGAATAGGCGAACATCAGCCCGCCCGCCGTCTGGTAGTCGAAATTATGCATGGCCGCCAGATAGGGCAGCAGGGTGGGCAGTGCGCCGCCGTTGACGTCGCAGGAGAGGTGCCCCAGGGAAATGATGCAAACTTTTCGGATGTCCATGTGCGCTCCGCAACAGTCGTTTCCGCGACCCTACGCCTTTCTGTTTGGGAGGTAAAGCGGGGGACGTCCGTTGCGGGAGGCCGATGTGCCGCCGGAAGCCGCCTCGGGGTCGGCATGGCTTCCGGCGGGCGCATGTTCCGCTGCCCGGCGAGGCGGCGGGATGCGGCGGCACATCACGGCAGAAAAGGTTTGATGCGGAGGCCGTTAGCCGGCCTGTACAGAAGTCGTTACAGGCGCATGCACGGAGGTCTGACGGTATTTCCGGGGAAATGGACCGTTACGTCGGACGTGTGCGCGAAATTTTCAGCAGAGTTTGAGGATGTCCCGATAGACCTGGTAGACGTCCAGGACCGCGTCGCGCGGCGAAAGATTGCGGTCGCCGGACATGAGGAGGCAGGCCGAGCGGGCCATATGCAGCCGTACCCCCTTGTTGAGATTGTCGACCTCTGGGATGACGGGCGCATCCTGAGATTGTGGTTCCTGTTCCTGTTCTGCCATACGCGGTACCTCCGTGGGTGAACATTTTATTAAATAATACATATCTACTAAGCTTTTGACAAGGGAGGAGGCATGTTGCGTTAAATAATACCGATTCACTAAGATTAGTTGCCGGGCGGAAGGACAGGCCTGCGGAGCAGGCTGCCGCTTCCTGCGGTCATGCGCTGGGCCCGGCGTAGATCTCACGGATGAGCTTGGCAAACGCCTGGCAGAAGAGATCTTTGCTCCTGTCCGGGAGCAGGAGGGCGCAGTCATCGGTCGGGGCGGCAAGGCGTTGCGGCGCATGCGTCTGGATGTGCATAAGGCCGGGAGGCCCGTAATCGCGCAGCGGCCCCCAGCAGAGGAAGGGTCTGTCCATATCCGCTTCCCGGCAGACGCCAAGCCTTTGCCCGCCGGGCTGGCGGATCAGGCGGACAAGGCAGGGCAGGCCTTTTTCCGCCCGGCGGCGCAGGGTCCGGTAGAAGGCTTCCAGACTGTTGTAGAGCGGATACTCCCGAAAGAGGTTGTAGGATCGCTCCACCGTGCCGGCTTCAAGGCGCTGGAGCAGGAGCGCCAGCTCGTCTTGCCGCGTGGCGGGGCGGCAGTCGCCGAGATATTCGCAGGCCACGGCGACCGCCTGCGGGGGCACGGCAGCCCGCAGGATGTGGGACAGATATTCCCAGAAGAGACGGCGTGCCTCTCCGGGCCGGTAAAGCATGGTTTCCCGCAGACGACGCAGCTCAGGCACTTCGCCCTGTTCGAGCTGGGCTAGGCAGGTGGCGATGACGGCGGAGACTTCCCTTGGCGTGGCCGCAATATGCGTATGGGGGAAGAGTTTTCTGCCCGGGTCGGGAGAGGGGAGGCAAATGGCTTTCTGGCCGGTGGCCAGCATGAACATCTGCCCCGTTGTGGTGTTGGCGTCATAAAGTAGCGCGGCTGCACGGGGTAGGTGGCGCAGGGTCGTGCTGCCCGTATCCAGGGTGAACCGCTTGTCGTGGCCGAATGCTTCCACCAGCGGGGCATAATCCGCCATCGCGCCGGGATAGGGCCGGACGACCACCTGATATTGCGGGAAATCCCGCAGACAGCGCCGCACGATCGCCAGTTTTTGGGATATCGGGCAGCTGTCCGCCGTGATGCCGCAACAGTACATGATGGTATCCTTGCGGGGCTCGTCCAGCCAGCATTGCCGCAGCAGGTCAATCTTGGGGCTGCCGAAAGGCAGCAGACGCACGACATCCCGCCGCCGCATGGAGCATACGAGGCCCTCGGCGGCCCCGGGGCCGTCCTGCGTGAGGTAGTAATCGGTCGTGCCCAGATAGAACGGCTTGAGCTCCAGCAGGGCTTTCGTCTGCGGCCTGCCCCAGAAGGCATGGGGGATGGCGATGAGCGGCAAATCAGAAGGGATGAGATCGCACGGCGCGGTACAGTCCACGGTAAAGGCCGCCCGGAAGGCATGGCGGGCAAAGAAGCCTTGCGGAAGGTTCCGTTTGCTCAGACCGCCGGTGGGAAGCCGTACGATGCGGCCGCCCCGCGCCTCCAGCAGGGGCTGCAGACTTTCGTCCAGGCGGTGCATGTACGGCTGAGACGTCACAAAAAGATAGTTCCCGGAAAGATCGGCATCGCCGGCATGGTGGGAAAGTTGCGTATCGGGCGGCATGGCGGGCTCCGTCAGCGTGCGGGACAACAGGGCGGCAAGGCAGGGACAGGCGGCGGACAGACCGGGAAAAGGCCCCGCTGCCATACCGCAGACCGGCATTTGCCGGATAAGACTAGGGAGGGCGTCAGGATTCGTCAAGCATCAGGGCGCGCGGGGCGTCGGGGGGCCCACGGCGCTTGAGAAAAAACTTGCCGCAGGAGAGATGGACCTGAGCATGCCCTCTCGCCACCTTCTGTTGGTCCGACATGACGCTTGGCGTCCTTCCGGAAAGAGTGCGTTTTGCCTCTGCACAAGGAAGGACGCGAGGCGGAGGCACTGCGCCGCCGACCCAAACCAAGCGGAAAAACCGCGTTTTTCCGCGAAACGAGAGGCACATGGTTTGAAACGCCAAGCATTTCAAGCGGAAAGTTCTCTAATAGTGCCGGTTCGTTAAAATAAGCCGCCGGACGGAAGGTCTGGGCCCGCGGAGCAGGCTGCCGCTTCCTGCGGTCATGCTCAGGACGTACCATAGACAGCGCGGATGAGTCCGGCAAATGCCTGTGAGAAGAGCTCCCTGCTCCTGTCCGGGAGCAGGAGGGCGCAGTCATCGGTCGGGGCGGCAAGGCGTTGCGGCGCATGCGTCTGGATGTGCATAAGGCCGGGAGGCCCGTAATCGCGCAGCGGCCCCCAGCAGAGGAAGGGTCTGTCCATATCCGCTTCCCGGCAGACGCCAAGCCTTTGCCCGCCGGGCTGGCGGATCAGGCGGACAAGGCAGGGCAGGCCTTTTTCCGCCCGGCGGCGCAGGGTCCGGTAGAAGGCTTCCAGACTGTTGTAGAGCGGATACTCCCGAAAGAGGTTGTAGGATCGCTCCACCGTGCCGGCTTCAAGGCGCTGGAGCAGGAGCGCCAGCTCGTCTTGCCGCGTGGCGGGGCGGCAGTCGCCGAGATATTCGCAGGCCACGGCGACCGCCTGCGGGGGCACGGCAGCCCGCAGGATGTGGGACAGATATTCCCAGAAGAGACGGCGTGCCTCTCCGGGCCGGTAAAGGATGGTCTCCCGCAGGCGGCGCAATGCGGGGAGCTCGCCTTGTTCGCGCTGACTGAGGCAGGCGGCGACGGCGGCGGAGATCTCCTGCGGCGTGGACGCGACATGCGCATAGGGGAGCGGTTTTTCGTCCCTGCCGGCAGCCGGAAGGCAGACCCCCGTCTGCCCGGTGGCCAGTAGGAAGAAATTCCCCGTCGTGGTGTGGACATCGTACAGCAGGGCCGCCGCACGGGGCAGGTAGCGCAGGGTGCTGCCGCCCGTATCCAGCACGAAACGTCCGTCATGGCCGAGCGCCTCCACCAGCGGGGCATAGGCTGCCGCCGCCCCGGGAAAGGGGCGGACGACCACCAGGTATTGCGGGAAATCCCGCAGACAGCGCCGGACGATAGCCAGCTTTTCGGGCATCGGGCGGCTGTGGGCCGTGATGCCGCAACAGTACATGATGACGTCCTTGCGTGGCTCGTCCAGCCAGCGTTCCCGCAGAAGATCGAGCTTGAGGTTGCCAAAGGGCAGCAGGCGCACCGCATCCCGCCGCCGCAGGGAGGGGACGATGGCTCCCGGACCGGGGGAGGGGAGATCCTGAGTCAGATAATAGTCGGCATTGCCCAGATAGGCCGCCCAGCCGCCCAGCAACTTTTCCGTTTGCGGCGTCTCCCAGAAGGCATGCGGTATGGCGATGAGCGGCACCTCTGGGGGGACGAGATCGCGTGGCGCGGAGTTGTCCGTGGTGAAGGCCGCCCGGAAGGCATGGCGAGCGAAGAAGTCCGGGGGCAGGTTCAGCAGGTTCCAGCCGTCGGACGTGGCGGGGGGCTCGCCGTCGGCCTGGAGGCGCACGATGCGGCCGCCCCGCGCTTCCAGCAGGGGACGCAGGCTTTCGTCCAGACGGTGCATGCGCAGGCGCTCGGCCACAAAAAGATAGTTTCCGGAAAAGTCGAGATCGGGCGGCATGGCGGGCTCCGTCAGCGTACGGGACAAAGGGGCGGCAAGGCATGCGCCGGATGCGGGGGATAGGCTGGGCAGAGGTCCCGCCTCCCGCAAGCCGGCATCTGCCGGAAAAGCTAGGGGGTGTGCCGGGATTCGTCAAGCGGCGGGGAGTCCGAAAAGTCGGCGCGGCACATGAGCAGTTGAGAAAAAGCTTGTCGTAGGAAAAATAAAAGAGTAAATTTTTTGCCTTATATTATACTATGAGGATAGGGTATGGCTACTCCCCCCAAGCATATCGCCATTATTGACGACAACCGCATGAAGCGGCAGTTCCTTGCCGGTCTCCTTGAGGATACGTTCAGCATCCATGCCTACGGCAGTGGCGAGGAAGCCCTGAAGGAGATCCCGCGTCTGGCTCTCCAGTGCATCCTGCTGGATATCGACATGCCGGGCGAGGACGGCTTTCAGGTCATCCGCCGTATCAAGGATATCCCCGACATCGCGGATGTGCCGGTCATCTTCGTCACGTCGCTCACGGACCAGGAAATAGAGCGCCGGGGGCTGGAAAGCGGGGCCGTGGACTTTGTGGGCAACCAGTTCTCGCCGGAGATCATCCGTGCCCGCGTGCTGCACCATGTGGATCTTTACGGATATCGTTGCCGTCTTGAAGAGCGGGTGCGCGAAAACACCAAGACCATCTTCGAGCTGCAGGACGCCATCATGGTGGCGCTCTCCGATCTGGTGGAATGCCGCGACGAGAACACGGCCGGCCATGCCCAGCGCACGCGCGCCTATGTGGAGCGCCTCATCCGGCAGCTCCAGGAGGACGGCAGTTTCCACGACGAGCTGACGGACAGCTTCGTCCGTGACGTGATCCGGGCCTCGCCGCTGCACGATATCGGCAAGATCGGCGTCAGGGACGCCATCCTCAACAAGCCCGGCCGCCTGAGCAAGGAAGAGTTCGAGGAGATCAAGCGTCACACCATCTTCGGCGCGTCCGCCATCAGCCGGGCCATGCAGACCGTGCATGACGGCTCCTTCCTGCAGGTGCTGCGCGACATGACGTTCAGCCATCATGAGCGCTGGGACGGCACGGGCTATCCGCTGGGCCTCGACGGGGAGCGTATCCCGCTGGTGGGCCGCATCATGGCCATCGCCGACGTCTACGACGCGCTCATCAGCCGTCGTCCCTACAAGGATCCCATGTCGCACGAGCAGGCGGTGGGCATCATCCGCGAGGGCATCGGCAGCCATTTCGATCCCGTGGTGGGCGCGGCCTTCCTGGCCTGCGAGGCGGATTTCCACAGCATCGCCCAGACGCACCGGTCCTGACGAGAGGGCCCCCCCTGCATTTCGCTTGTCCGCCCGCCGGTGTGGCGGACAGGAAAAGGGCCGGAGCGGCATGCCGCTCCGGCCCTTTTGTCATTGTTTTGGATCCGCCTGCCCGCGTTGCCTTTGAAAAAGCAAAACGCGAGGCAGTACAGCGCCGTCCGGCCCGAACCAGTGGAAAAACCGGGTTTTTCCGCGAAGCGCCAGGCCGGAGGATTTAAAAACGCTCAGGCCCTAGGCGGAAAGCTCCTTCTGCGGCGCGTCGAGGGCCGCGGCCAGGCTTTCGTCCAGGCTGGGATGGGCGAACATGAAGGCCAGCGGGTGGCCGCTGTCCACACGGTGCAGCACGAGCTGCTGTGCGGCGGTGACCAGATGGGAGACCCCGTGCCCCACGGCCGCCATGCCCACCAGTCGTCCGTCACAGCGCACGGCCTTCACGAAACCGGTGATGTCGCCGTGGGCCTGCGCGATGGGATTGGCGCTCAGCGGGGCCACGCCCACCGTGACCTTGCCCTGCAGAGCCGCGTCACGGGCCGTCTGGCCCACCCGCATGACCTCCGTACTGCCGTAGACGCAGGCCGGCACCGGCCCGCCGGCATACGGCCCGCTGACCTGTCCGAGGATGCGCCGCGTCACATAGAGCGCCTGATGCTCGCCGGCATGGGCCAGCTGCACCCGGCCGTTGACGTCCCCGATGGCGTAGACGTGCGAGGCGGCTTCCAGAAATTCGTCGGTCTCGATGGCCCCGCGGCCGTCCAGACGGCAGCCCGCGCTTTCGCAGCCCAGCCCCTGGGTGTTGGGACGGCGGCCCACGGCCAGCAGGGCCTTGGCGGCCACCTGTTCCTGTCCGTCGGCAAGGCGCAGCACGGCCTTGCCGTCACGCGCCAGCAGGCCCTGCGTCATGCAGCCCGCCAGCACGCTGATGCCGCGTTTCTTCAGGGACTTGGCCATGTCGGCCGCTATGTCGTCATCTTCGCTGGGCAGGATGTGCGGCGCGGCTTCCACCACCGTGACCGCGCAGCCCAGCGCCGCGTACAGATCGGCCATCTCCAGGCCGATGACGCCGCCGCCCACGATGAGCAGGCTTTCCGGCACGTCGGGGGAGGCGAGCAGATCCGTGCTGTCCAAAATGACGCTGTGGTCGGGCCGCATGCTGGGGAAGGTCGCGGGCAGCGAGCCCGTGGCGATGATGATGTCGTCCGCTTCAATATCCCGTGCGCCCTGCCCGGTCTTGAGCTTCACATGGCCCGGCCCGTCAAGGACGGCATAGCCGCAGGCGGTCTCCACCCCTTCGGCGGCGAGCTGCTTGCTCAGCGCCTGCCGGGTGCCGTTGACGAAACGCTGCATGCGGGCATGCATGGCCGCAAAGTCCAGCTTCACTTCAGCCGACAGCACGCGCTGCCGCTCCAGCGCCTGTACGCCCGCCCTGGCGGTGACTGCGCCCAGCAGCATCTTGGTGGGGATGCAGCCGCGATTGAGGCAGGTGCCGCCCACTTCCGCGCCTTCCACAAGGAGCGTCTTCTTTCCGGCCGCGGCCAGCAGCCGGGCGGCACGGACGCCGGCGGGCCCGCCGCCGAGGATGCAAACATCGTAGGTCATGGTCGTTCTCCTGGATCAGATTGACAGCAAGCCGGCAATGCCGGTCGTTCGCCCCGCCGCCGGGAAGGGACACGGCACGGCATCTCCCCGAACGTTCCTGGGGCGGGCGCGTCTAGTCATCGTCGCTCATGCGGAAGTCCACCCGGATCTTGAACATCTTGGTGGCAGGCAGGTTAAGGATGGGCACACCGGTTTGGGCCGTGATGCCGTCCAGTGTGGCCTGCACGTCTTCCCGCGAAGGGCCGATGCAGGTGAACCAGATGTTGTAGGCATGCTCCCGCAGATAATTGTGCGTGACGCCGGGGCAGGCGTTGACGGCGGCCACGAAGGCCTCCATGCGCTCGTCGGGCACTTTGGCCGCGCAGAGCGTGGAGACGAAACCCAGCTTGGCGGACTGGAAGTTGGCCCCGAGCCTGCGGATGATCTTGCGCTGCCGCAGGCTGCGTACGCGCTGGAAGGCCTCTTCCTCGCTGATGTCCAGCTGCCGGCCCAGTTCGGCATAGGGGCGCGGCGTGAGCGGGAAGGCCGTCTGGATGATGTCCAGCAAGCGTCTGTCCAGCGCGTCCAGCGCCACCGGCTCGGGAGAGACGGCGGCGCCGTCGGCCACGGGAGACGATGCGGGGGTGACGGGGGATGGGGACATGGGGTTCTCCTCTTGGCTGGCCGCGGAAAAAGGGGATGCCGTGCGGCATGGCGGCCGTTTGATGCACTCCGGGAGAGCGCCGGGGTGCGGGGCGCGCGGGGGCCGCCCTCGGGCGGACGGCTCCCGGCGCGGGCAGGGATCAGCGCCCCTGCCGTTTGGGTTCGTAAGTGCACAGGGGCTCGGGCCCCATGTGATCGCCGTTCATGCTCCAGGCGCGGGCGCGGCAGCCGCCGCAGACCTTGTGGAACTCGCAGACGCCGCATTTGCCCTCGTAGCAGGACTGGGTGCGGAACTGCTTGAAATAGGCGCTGTTGCGCCAGATCTCCGGGAAGGGCGTCTTGCGGACGTTGCCGCAGTCCAGTTCCAGGTAGCCGCAGGGCTGCACCTGACCGGTATGGCTGATGAAGCAGAAGCCCGTGCCGCCGAGGCAGCCGCGGGTCATGGCGTCCATGCCGAAGGTCTCCGGCGTGACGGCAAGGCCTTCCTCATGGGCCCGCTGCCGCATGATGCGGTAGTAATGCGGGGCGCAGGTGGCCTTGAGGTGCATGTTTGTGGTCTTGCGGAAGTCGTAGAACCAGTGCAGCACATCCTCGTATTCCTGCGCGGTGATGACCTGGTCCGCCAGACCGGCGGCCCGGCCCATGGGCACGAGCAGGAAGATGTGCCAGGCGGCCGCGCCGAGGCGTTCGCACAGCTGGAAGATGTCCTTGAAGCTGTGCAGGTTGCTGCGCGTCACCGTGGTGTTGATCTGGAAGGGCACCCCGGCCTGCTTGAGATAGCCGATGCCCCGCAGGGAGGCGTCGAATGCGCCGGGCACGCCGCGGAAGTCGTCGTGGCTGGCGGCGTCGGCTCCGTCGATGGAGATGGACACCCGGTCCACCCCGGCGTCGCGGATCTTTTCGGCCAGTTCGGGCGTGATGAGCGTTCCGTTGGGCGAAAAGGCGCAGGGCAGGCCCTTGGCATGGGCATAGGCCACCAGTTCATAGACGTCCGGCCGCATCATGGGATCGCCGCCGGTGAAGATGATGATGGGCTTGCCCACCTCGGGGAAGGTGTCGATGAGCGCCTTGGCTTCCGCCGTATCCAGCTCGCCGGGATAGGGTTCGGGATGCGCCTCGGCCCGACAGTGCTTGCAGGCCAGATTGCAGGAGCGCGTCACCTCCCAGGCGATGAGCTTGCAGGTGGGGCTGCCGTCGGGCAGGACGCGGGGCGCGCCCATGCCGCCGGCCTGTCCCGGGTGTCCCGGGTGTCCGGCGGGGCCGCCCTGCCGGCCGTGCGCTGCGGTATGCGGGTGAGCCGTCATCAGCGCACCAGCCTCTTTTCCAGCAGCGTTTCGCTGAAATAGGTGATGAGCATGCGGGCCCCGGCCCGCTTCATGCCCAGCAGGCTTTCCAGCATGACGGCTTCCTCGTTGATCCAGCCGTTGAGCCCGGCCGCGCGGATCATGCTGTATTCGCCGCTGACCTGATAGGCGCAGAGCGGCAGGTTCACGGCATCGCGCACCTCCCGCAGGATGTCCAGATACGGCCCGGCGGGCTTGACGATGAGGGCGTCCGCCCCTTCCTCCACGTCCGTCAGCGCCTCGATGAGGGCTTCACGCCGGTTGCCGGGATCCATCTGATAGGCTTTGCGGTCGCCGCAGGACGGCGCGGATTCCGCCGCCTCGCGGAAGGGCCCGTAAAAGGCGGAAGCGTACTTCACCGCGTAGGACATGATGGGCACCATCACGAGGCCCGCCTCGTCCAGCGCCGCCCGGATGGCGGCCACGCGGCCGTCCATCATGTCCGAGGGGGCCACCATGTCCGCTCCGGCCGCCGCATGGCTGACGGCGGTCCTGGCCAGCAGGGGCAGGGTGGGATCGTTGAGCACGACGCCGCCGGGGGTCAGCACGCCGCAATGGCCGTGGCTCATGTATTCGCACAGGCAGACGTCGGTGATGACGTAGAGGTCTGGCCAGCGGTGCTTGAGGCGGCGCACGGCTTCCTGCACGATGCCGTTTTCGGCATACGCGCCGGAGGCCTTTTCATCCTTCCGCGCCGGGATGCCGAAGAGGATGACGGACTTGAGGCCGTTGTCCACGGCCTTTTCCACCTGTTTTTCCAGCTCGCCGAGGGAAAGCTGATACTGGCCGGGCATGGCCGAGATCTCCTTGCGGAAGGACTGGTCGTCCGTTTCCACCACGAAATAGGGCATGATGAGATCTTCGGCCAGCAGAGGGGCCGTGTCGCGGACCATGTCGCGGATCTGCGCGCTGCTGCGCAGACGGCGGCCACGATGAAAGAGCGGATGAGACATGGGTATACCTCGATGCGGGAGTTCCCGCGGTTGGTGACGGAGTGCGGGCCTCAGGCCCGGAGGCAGCATAGCGCAAAACGTCGTCCGCGCAAAGCCTTGCGCGCAAGGCTCGTCCAGGTGGGGCGGCCGTCGCGTCAGCGGGGACAGACGGCCTGTCCGTCCGGCGCGGTCTCCTCCGGCGGAGCCGGGCAGGCAAAGAGCTTGCGCAAATAATGGTGCATCTTGCAGCGGGTCAGGCCGTCCAGCCCGCTGCCGTCGAAGGGATGGCTTTGCCCCTTGGTATAGATGAGAAAGGGAACGTCCCCCGTGCTGCGTCCGTAAGAGCGGTGATCCCCCCAGAGGATGAGCCGCGCACCGTCGGGCAGGGCCGCGACATAGTCGCGCAGGGCGTCATCCGTGGTGCGGGCTGTGGTGAGGAAGGCGCTGTCGGGGGCTCCGGTAAACAGCGGAGGGTCCTTCAGCAAGGCGACATGTTCGGGCAGATGCATGTTCATGGTGATGATGAACTGCACGAAAGGCCCCTCCGGCAGATGCTTCGCCGCATAGGCCAGCAGATCTTCGTCCCGGACGACGCCCGCCCACCAGACGGGGAGCGGCGAAAGCCCGTCGGCTTTGAGGCGTTCCAGCGCGCGGTACTCCGTAATGCCCAGGAGCGGATACGCTGCCGCGAGGTTCATGTAGTCCGCGGGAACTCCGCAGAAGGCCATGATCCGCCTGCGATCAGCGCTCAGGCAGCGAAACAGGCTGCGCGGGTAGCTGGTCAAAAATTCGTAATGCACCACGCTGGAGGAAGCTTCCTGCCCATTGAAGATCTCAAAGTCCGAATTGGCCGAGCCAAGCTTCTTGGTACCGTCCAGTCGCAGGACGATGGCATGCGGCAGCAGGCTGTGCAGGAAGGGCATGACCTGCTCGCCCTCCACCTCCCTGTCCAGCAGACCCCAATCCAGGCTTTCCACTTGGACGAGGGCTATTTGTGAGGAAGCGGGCGGTACGGGGATGGCCTCGATACCGTCAGCCGAACAGGGCGTGGGTTGCAGGTGGCGAAAGGTCCAGGCGGCCCCAGTACCCAGTTCCAGACTGAAGCTGGTCAGGTAGCCACGGTATTTCAGCGAGCGCCGCCCCGGTGCGGCGAAATATTTTTTGTCCGTCCGGTGGATATAATTTTCCGGGAAAAAATCTGAGAGCGGCTGCTTGCCCACGCTAAGGACAAAAGCCGCTACGAGCGCCACGAGAGGAACAAGGCTCCAGCGGCGAACGCGGAAGCCGTAGCGCGGCTTTTTCCCGCAGAGCAGGAACAGAAGCAGACAGCAGGGCACAAGCCAGCTCAGAGCAGCCGTGTCTACATAGTGGAGCAGTGAGGGCAGCCCTATATCAATGGCATAGGACGTGCCATTGACCAGATCCGCCAGCGTGGGCGGCATGCCGAGCGAGGTATGATAGCTCAGGGCAAAGAGAGAAAACAATCCCTGAAGCACTACCCAGACACGCAGCAAACGCGGCCCGCAAAGCAATACGAGCAATGCAGCACCGGCCAGATCGGGTATGATAAATCCTGTCCACTGACCAAGGGTAAGACTCTGCACTAGCAGGCTTTGCCCGGCCAGCAGCAGAGCTATGCTAAGAGAGAGAGAGAGAGAGAGAGAGAGAGAGAGACTGGGGCATGCGAAGGGATTCCATAGGGTTACATATATCGGTGGCATCCGGCGGCAGAGAGAGTCTGGATGTCCTTCACCAAAGTGCGTCCCGTATGAAACGGCTTCTTGCGTGTGATACATCCACCCCCCAAAAGGGGGAGGGTCACCCCTCCCCCGCAGCAGCGGAGCGGCAGGCTACAGGCCGATCTCCTCGTCGGTGAGGTAGCAGGCCGGGTCCTGCGCCCATTCGTCGCCGTAGTAGGCTTCGGCGCGGGCGCGGAAGTTGCCGCCGCAGATATTGAGGAAACGGCACTGGGCGCAGCGGCCCTTGACGTGCAGTTTCTTGTCCTTGAGCTTGTGCAGCAGCTCGATGGAGGGATCGTCCCAGATGGCGGAGAAGGGGCGGTCCAGCACATTGCCGAAGGTGTGGTTGCGCCAGAACTGGTCGGCGTGCACCTGTCCGTCCCATGAGATGCAGCCGATGCCGCGCCCGGAATTGTTGCCCTCGTTGTACTGGAGCAGCTCGAACACTTCTTCGGCCCGCTTGGGATCTTCCCGCTTCAGGCGCATCCAGACATAGGGGCCGTCGGCGTGGTTGTCCACGGTGAGGATTTCCTTGGGCTTGCCCTTGTCGAAAAGGGCGCGCGTCTCGTCCATGATGAGGTCGAGCACCTGCCGGGTCTCGGCATGGTCGAGGTCTTCCTTGATGAGCTCGGAGCCGCGTCCGGAATAGACCAGATGATAGAAGCAGGCGCGCGGCACTTCCAGATCTTCCAGCAGGCGGAAGATGCCGGGGATCTCGGCCACGTTGCGCTTGTTGATGGTGAAGCGCAGGCCCACCTTGAGGCCTTCGGCCTGACAGTTGGCGATGCCTTCCAGCGCCTTCTTGAAGGAGCCGGGCACGCCGCGGAAGTGGTCATGCACCGCTTCCAGACCGTCCAGCGAGATGCCCACATAGGACAGGCCGACGCTCTTGAGTTCGCGGGCCTTTTCCTTGCTGATCAGGGTGCCGTTGGTGGAGATGACCGCCCGCATGCCCTTGGAGGTGGCATGGCTGGCCAGTTCCACCAGATCCTTGCGCACCAGCGGCTCACCGCCGGAAAAGAGCATGACCGGCGCGCCGTAGGACGCGAGGTCGTCGATCATTTCCTTGGCCTTTTCGGTGGAGATGGCGTCCGCGCCGTCCACGTCCACGGCCTGAGCATAGCAGTGCACGCATTTGAGGTTGCAGCGCCGGGTCATGTTCCAGACGACCACGGGCTTCTTGTCCTTGGAGAATTGCAGCAGATGGGAGGGGAGCTGCCCGGAATGCCGGCCGTAGCGCAGCGCGTCCGAGGGCTCCACCTGTCCGCAGTAGAGTTTGGAGATGCCGATCATGATGTATCCTGTATCCTTACTGGGCGGGATGTCCGTCGATTTCCTGTTTCAGGGCCGCAAAGGCGGCCTCGATGCCGTCCACATTGTTGCCGCCCGCCTGCGCGAGGTCGGGACGGCCGCCGCCGGAGCCGCCGCAGGGGGCGGCCACGGTCTTGATGAGCGCGGGCGCGGTGAAGCGGCCGTGCAAATCCTTGGAGACGTAGAGCAAAAGGCCCACCTTGTCTCCTTCCACCGTGGCCAGGCAGGCCACGCCCGAAGGCAGGCGTGAGCGCACCCCGTCCATGAGGTCGCGCAATGCCTTGACGGGCACGTTCTCCAGCCGGGCGGCGAGCACCTTGATGCCGCCGATCTCCTCCACGCCCTGCATGATGTCGCCGGAAGCGGGCGCGGCCGCCTTTTCCACGGCCTTGCGCAATTTTTTCACCTCGTCCTGCAGGGCCTGCACCCGTTCCCCGATCTGGTCGGGGCGGGTCTTGAGCCGGGCCGCCAACCCCTGCAGGCTCTCGCGCTGTTCGCGCAGCAGTTCCAGCGTGCCCCAGCCGGTGACGGCCTCGATACGCCGCGTTCCGGCGGCCACGCCGCTCTCGGAAAGCACGGCGAAGGGCCCGATGGCGCCCGTGCGCTCCACATGGCTGCCGCCGCAGAGTTCCAGCGAATAGAGCTCCTCGCCGTCGCCCATGTTCACCACGCGCACCGTATCGCCGTATTTCTCGCCGAAAAGCGCCATAGCCCCTGCGCGTTCGGCCTCGTCCCGCGACATCTCACGGGCATGGACCGGCAGGTCGGCCATGATGGCGGCATTGACTTCATGTTCCACGGCGGCCAGTTCGTCCGCCGTGAGCGCGGCCAGATGGCTGAAGTCGAAGCGCAGGCGCTGCGGCGTGACCAGCGAGCCCGCCTGCTTGACGTGCGCCCCCAGCACCTTGCGCAGAGCGGCGTGCAGCAAATGGGTGGCGCTGTGGTTGCGGGTCACGGCCCGTCGCCGGTCGGCGTCCACGCTCAGGCAGATCTCGTCGTCCACGGCCAGGCTGCCGGAGAACACTTCCACCAGATGCACGGGCAGGCCGTGGCATTTGAGGGTATCCAGCACGCGGGCCTGCGCGCCGCCGGCGGCGCTGATGAGGCCGGTATCCCCGCACTGGCCGCCGGACTCGGCGTAAAAGGGCGTCTGACTGCAGACGAGATAGCCCTTGCCGCCCTCCGGCAGGCGGGAGACGCTTTCGCCCTGTTCATCGACCAGAGCAAGGATGTGCCCCTGCGCGGTCAGCATGGCGTCGCCCACATAGATGCTGTTCCACTGGCCCTGCGTCAGCGCGGCGGGCAGGTCGCCGCCGCCCTGAGCGCCCAGCAGACCGGCCTTTTTCTGATTGTCGCGGGCCCGCCGGCGCTGTTCGGCCATGCAGGCCTCGAAGCCGGCGGCATCCACCTGGAAACCGCGCTTCTCGGAAACGTCGGTCACGATGTCCAGCGGGAAGCCGTAGGTATCCGACAGCTTGAAGCAGAACTCGCCGGTGATGCGGGTCTCCCCGCGCGCGGCCAGCTCGGCCAGCTCGGCTTCCAGCAGTTCGAGGCCCTTGCCCAGCGTCTGGGAAAAGCGTTGCTCCTCCTCGCGCACCGCGCGGGCGATGAACTCGGCCTGTTCGGTCAGTTCGGGGTAATCGTCGCCCATGAGCTCGGTCACCTTGCGGCAGACCTGATAGAGGAAGGGCTCATGCACGCCCATGAGGGTGGCGAAGCGCAGGGCGCGGCGCACCAGACGGCGCAGCACGTAGCCCCGTCCCTCGTTGGAGGGCAGCACGCCCGCGGCGATGAGGAAGCAGGCGGAACGGGCGTGGTCGGCGATGACGCGCAGGGCCGTGTCCACGTCGTTGGTGTCCGGCGCGCTGAAGCTGTAGCGCACATGGGCGAGCTCCGCCGCGTAACCGATGATGTCCTGAAAGAGGTCGCAATCGAAGTTGGAGCGTTTGCCCTGACAGACGGCGGCGATGCGCTCGAGGCCCATGCCGGTGTCGATGTTGGGACGGGCCAGCGGCAGGCGGCTGCCGTCGGGCTGCTGATCGAACTGGGTGAAGACCAGGTTCCAGATCTCAAGGAAGCGGTCGCAGTCGCAGCGGCCCACGCCGCAATCCGGGCCGCAGGCCATGTCCTCGCCCTGGTCGTAATGGATCTCCGAGCAGGGGCCGCAGGGGCCGGTGTCGCCCATGGTCCAGAAGTTGTCCTTCTCGCCCAGGCGGATGATGCGCTCGGCCGGTACGCCGATCTCCTCGCGCCAGATGGTCTCGGCTTCCTCGTCGTCCTTGTAGACGGTGATCCACAGGCGATCCTTGGGCAGGCCGAGCTCCACGGTGACGAATTCCCAGGCCATGCGGATGGCTTCGCGCTTGAAGTAGTCGCCGAAGGAGAAATTGCCCAGCATCTCGAAAAAGGTGTGATGCCGCGCCGTGCGGCCCACGTTCTCGAGGTCGTTGTGCTTGCCGGAGACGCGCAGGCACTTCTGAGAGGAGGTCAGACGCGTACAGGGCGGCGTCTCTTCCCCGGTAAAGTATTTCTTGAAGGGCACCATGCCCGCATTGGTGAAGAGCAGGGTGGGGTCATTGCTGGGGATGATGGGCCCGGACGGCACGATGCGGTGGCCGTGGCGGGCAAAGAAGGCAAGATATTTCCGGCGTATTTCCTTGGCGGTCAGCATGAGAGTTCCTTTTGTGCGGTGCGCGGGGAGCGGCGGGGCTGCGGGCCGGCCGCAGCGGCGGCCGGGCGGGCCCGGCCGTGCGGCGATCGGCAGGACGGCCTACAAATCTTCCGGCGGCAGATCCTCGGCCCCCTCTTCGGAGAGGTCGTCGGCCGAAGGCGTGAATTCCTGCGGGTGCATGCCCAGGAACTCGATGACCTGCGCCTCGATGCGGCCGCGCAGTTCGGCATCCTCTTCCAGCAGGGCGCGGACCTTTTCGCGGCCCTGTCCCAGCTTTTCGGAACCGAAGGCGAACCAGGAACCGCTTTGTTCGATGATCTTGGCGTCGAGACCAAGGTCCAGCAGTTCGCCGGCGCGGGAGATGCCCTGACCGTACAGGATGTCGAAAACGGCGCTGCGGAAGGGCGGGGCCACCTTGTTCTTGACCACCTTGACGCGGGTCCGCGAGCCGAAGGACTCTTCCTTGTCCTTGAGGGTCTGGATACGGCGGATGTCCATACGCACGGAGGAGTAGAACTTGAGCGCGTTGCCGCCGGTGGTGGTCTCCGGACTGCCGTAGCCCTGCGCGCCGATCTTCATGCGGATCTGGTTGATGAAGATGACCGACGTGCGGGACTTGTGGATGGTGCCGGTGAGGCGACGCATGGCGTGCGACATGAGCCGGGCGTGCCCGCCCACCTGGGACTCGCCCATGTCGCCTTCCAGTTCGGCCTGCGGGATGAGCGCGGCCACGGAGTCCACCACCACCAGGTCCACCGCGCCGGAGCGTACCAGCATGTCCGCGATGTCCAGCGCCTGTTCGCCGTAGTCAGGCTGGGAAATCAGCAGCTCGTCGGTATTGACGCCAAGGCGCTTGGCGTAGCTGACGTCCAGCGCGTGTTCGGCGTCCACGAAGGCGCAGGTGCCGCCCATCTTCTGGCATTCGGCGATGATGTGCAGGGTCAGCGTGGTCTTGCCCGAAGATTCCGGGCCGAAGATCTCGGTGATGCGCCCGCGCGGTATGCCGCCCACGCCGAGGGCCAGATCCAGACCGATGGAACCGGTGGGGATGACCGCGATCTGGACATGGGCATCGTCGGAGAGCTTCATGACGGCGCCCTTGCCGTATTTGCGTTCGATGGTGGAAAGCGCGGTGCCGAGGGCCTCCGCGCGGGCTTCTTCGGGGGTGAGAGCCGGTTTCTTGGCCATAGGGCTGCTCCAGAAAAAAGATGATTGGCTGTGCAGTCTAGCAAAGGGAGAGCGGCAAGGCAACTTGTTCCGCTTGCCGGGCCGCGCCCCCGCCAGGCGGCGAGAGGGCCGCATCCGTGGGGATACGACCCTCTCGCGACGGCAAAATAGAGCCTTTCAAGCTGAAATCGTTCTCGAACCAAGACGCTTCGCCGCTTGTTTGGGGGAAGGGGAGCCCCTTGCTCTGCTGTCGATGCCTGTAAGGCCTTGCGGCCTAACAGGCACGGCCCTCCGGGCCGCCTTTCGGTCGCGCTCTGCTGTCGATGCCCGTAAGGCCTTACGGCCTAACAGGCACGGCCCTCCGGGCCGCCTTTCGGTCGCGCTCTGCTGTCGATGCCTGTAAGGCCTTGCGGCCTAACAGGCACGGCCCTCCGGGCCGCCTTTCGGTCGCGCTCTGCTGTCGATGCCCGTAAGGCTCCCGCGTGCCTTTTGGGGCGGTCTTGCCTCGTGTTCCGGTGCTTCCCACGGTAAAAGCGCGCTGGGGAAGGGTTGGGGGGCTTGGGGGGAAGGGGAACCCCTCCCGCGCCGGCGGAGGGGTTCCCCTTCCCCCCAACAGCAATAGTGTCGACAGGCCCTGAGCCGCGACAGGGGGAACAAGCGCCGGTCAGGAACGGTAATCGGCGTTCAGGCTGACGTAATCGTGGCTCAGGTCGGAGGCGTGCACGGCGGCCACGCCGTGGCCGTCGCCCAGCTCGATGCCCACTTCGATGTCTTTGCCCTTGAGGAGTTCGGCGAGCTGTTCTTCCAGATGGTCATTGACGGGCTGGCCGTCGCGGAAGCGTTCGACGCCGCAGAGGGTGAGGCGCACGGCGTCGGGGTCGATGGCCACGCCGCTGCGGCCCACGGCTGCCACGATGCGGCCCCAGTTGGCGTCCTGCCCGTAGATGGCGGTCTTGACGAGCTGGGAATGGGCCACGGTGCGCGCCACCTGTTCGGCATCGGCATCGCTGGCCGCGCCGCAGACGCTGATGTGCATGACCTTGGTGGCTCCTTCGCCGTCCTTGACCAGCATGTGGGCAAGGCGGCCCAGCACGTCGGTCAGGGCGTCTTCAAGCTGGCGGGCGTCCTGCTCGGCGGCGGCGGAGACGCCGGAGGCGCCGTTGGCCAGGCCGAGCACGGTGTCGTTGGTGGAGGTGTCGCCGTCCACCGTGACGCGGTTGAAGGTCTTGGCCACGGCGCGCGCGAACATGTCCTGCCAGGCTTCGCGCTCCACGGCGGCGTCGGTGAGCACCACGGAAAGCATGGTGGCCATGTTGGGGCAGATCATGCCCGCGCCCTTGGCCATGCCCGCAAGCCGCACCTCGCCGCCGGAAAGGCGGACCTGCCGGGTCACGAACTTGGGAAAGGCGTCCGTGGTCATGAAGGCGCGGGTGAAGCCTTCGGCATCCTGCGTGCCGAGGCTTTCGGCCAGCGCGGGCACGGCGGCGCGCCACAGATCCATTTTGAGCTGCGCGCCGATGACGCCGGTGGACAGGGGCACGATCTCGTGCGGCTGCACGCCCACGGCTTCAGCCACCAGCCGCTGGGTCTCGCGGCAGTTCTCCAGCCCTTCCCTGCCGGTGCAGGCATTGGCCTGCCCGGAATTGGCCAGCACGGCGCGGGCCGTGCCGTAACGGGAGAGGATCTCCTGCCCGACCTGAACCGGCGCGGCCTTGAAGGCATTGGTGGTGAAGAGGGCGGCCATGACGGCCGGACGGTCGGAGACGATAAGGCCGATATCGTTACGGCCGGGCTTCTTGAAACCCGCGGCGGCGGCGCCGGCGCGGAAGCCTTGAGGCAGATCGTTTTTCATCATTGACCCCGTGGAGGATGGACACATGGAACAAAGGCGGGAATTCCGCCCTTTCGGACACAATTCCCGCCCTTCATGATCAACAAGGCATCAGCTTGCGGTCGTGCGCTAGTTCTTGCTCTTCTGGATCTCGTCGGCAATGGCCTGCGGCACGCGTTCGTAGTGGTCGAACTGCATGGTGAAGGTGGCGCGGCCCTGCGTACGGGAACGCAGGTCGGTGGCGTAACCGAACATGGAGGCCAGCGGCACCTGCGCGCGCACGCTCTGCGCGCCGCCCGCGCGGGCTTCCATGCTCTGCACGCGGCCGCGGCGGCCGTTGAGGTCGCCCATGACATCGCCGAGGTATTCTTCCGGCGTCACCACTTCCACGTCCATGATGGGCTCGAGCAGCACCGGAGCGGCCTGGCGCATGGCTTCCTTGATGGCCATGGAGCCGGCCACATAGAAGGCCTGTTCGGAGGAGTCCACTTCGTGATAGCTACCGAAGACCAGGTTGACCTTGATGTCCACGCAGGGGAAGCCGGCCATGACGCCGGACTTCATGGCATCCTGGATACCCTTGTCGATAGCCGGGATGTATTCCTTGGGGATGACGCCGCCGGTGATGGAGTTGATGAACTCGTAGCCCTTGCCCGGGTTCGGCTCCACCTCGATGACGCAGTGACCGTACTGGCCGCGGCCGCCGGACTGCTTGGCGTGCTTCATGTCCACCTTGGCGTTCTTGGAGATGGTCTCTCGGTAGGCCACCTGCGGCTTGCCCACATTGGCGTTGACGTTGAATTCGCGGGTCAGGCGGTCAACGATGATTTCCAGATGCAGTTCGCCCATGCCGGCGATGAGGGTCTGGTTGGTTTCCTCGTCGCCCTTGACGCGGAAGGAGGGGTCTTCCTTGGCCAGCTTGTTGAGCGCGGCGGAAAGGGCGTCGCGGTCGGCCTTGGTCTTGGGCTCGATGGCCACTTCGATGACCGGCTCGGGGATGTTGAGGGACTCGAGGATGACCTCGCGCTTTTCGTCGCAGAGGGTGTCGCCGGTGGAGGCATTCTTCAGGCCCACGAGAGCCACGATGTCGCCCGCGCCGGCCCACTTGATGTCTTCGCGCTTGTTGGCGTGCATTTTGAGGATGCGGCCGATGCGCTCCTTTTTGCCGGTGTTGGCGTTGTAGACGCCCGTACCGGACTCAAGGTAGCCGGAGTAGATGCGGAAGAAGGACAGGTGGCCGATGAAGGGGTCGGAGAAGAGCTTGAAGACCAGACCGGCCAGGGGTTCCTTGTCGTCGCAATGGCAGTCGACGGTCTCGTCTTCCTTGCCGGGGATGTGGCCGATCATGGGCGGGATGTCCACCGGGGAGGGCAGGTAGTCCACCACGGCGTCCAGCAGGGGCTGCACGCCCATGTTGCGGAAGGCGGAGCCGCAGAGCACCGGCACGATGTTGCGGGCGATGGTGGCCTTGCGCACGCAGGAGACGATCTCGTCCTTGGTCAGCTCTTCGCCGCCGAGGTACTTCTCCAGCAGGGCTTCGTCCTCTTCGGCCACGGCTTCGAGCATCTCATGGCGCTTTTCGTCGAAAAGGGCCTTCATGTCGGCGGGCACGTCCTCAACGGTGAATTCGGCGCCCTTGGAGGTCTTGTCGAAACGGATGGCCTTGCCTTCGATGAGGTCGACCACGCCTTCAAATTTGTCTTCAGCGCCGATGGGCAGCTGCAGCGGCACGGCCTTGGCGCCCAGACGATCGTGGATCATGCCCACGCAGCGGAAGAAGTTGGCGCCGATGCGGTCCATCTTGTTCACGAAGCAGATGCGGGGCACGTGGTAGCGGTCGGCCTGACGCCACACGGTCTCGGACTGGGGCTCCACGCCGGCCACGGCGTCAAACACGCAGACGGCGCCGTCCAGCACGCGCAGGGAACGCTCCACTTCGATGGTGAAGTCCACGTGGCCGGGGGTGTCGATGATGTTGATGCGGCAGTCCTTCCAGAAGCAGGTGGTGGCGGCGGAGGTGATGGTGATGCCGCGCTCCTGTTCCTGCTCCATCCAGTCCATGGTGGATTCGCCGTCGTGGGTCTCGCCGATCTTGTGCGACACGCCGGTATAGAAAAGGATACGCTCGGTAGTGGTGGTCTTGCCGGCGTCGATATGGGCCATGATGCCGATATTGCGCTGTTTGTCTACGGCTACGGTGCGGGACACGGTCTTCCTCCCTGAGGGGATTATGGCTGTTTGATGCGTGAATCAACACCGCGCCCTTGCGGGCGCGGTGTGCTCTCTACGTGGATTACGGGTGCGCGGATTACCAGCGGTAATGGGCGAAGGCCTTGTTGGCCTCGGCCATGCGGTGGGTGTCTTCGCGCTTCTTCACCGCGCCGCCGCGGCCGTTGTAGGCATCCAGCAGTTCGGCGGAAAGCTTGGAGGTCATGCCCTTCTCGCCGCGCGAGCGGGCATAGTTGATCAGCCAGCGGATAGACAGGGAGACCTGACGCTCAGGACGCACTTCCATCGGCACCTGATAGGTGGCGCCGCCCACGCGGCGGGCCTTGACTTCCAGGTGCGGCTTGACGTTTTCCAGCGCCTTTTCAAAGGCGCGCATGGGATCTTCACCGGTCTTCTCGGCGAGATTCTCAAGCGAGCTGTAGAAAATCTTTTCAGCGGCGCCCTTCTTGCCGTCGTACATGAGACGGTTGACGAACTTGGTCACGAGGCGGCTGTTGTACAGCGGATCGGGCAGAACTTCCCTCTTCGGGACAGGACCTTTACGGGGCATGATATTCTCCTTGGAAAGGCAGCGGTTGCGGCGTCACCAGCCCCGCAGCGTCGGCGCGCCGCAGGCGCGGCCGGACGTTGCATGACGTACGCCGTGCGCAAAAAAACTACTTCGGACGCTTGGCGCCGTACTTGGAACGGCTCTTGCGGCGATCGGACACGCCGGAGGTGTCAAGGGTACCGCGGACGATGTGGTAACGCACACCGGGCAAGTCCTTGACGCGGCCGCCGCGGATGAGCACCACGGAGTGTTCCTGAAGGTTGTGACCTTCACCGGGGATGTAGGCCGTCACTTCGATACCGTTGGTCAGGCGCACGCGGGCGACCTTACGGAGAGCGGAGTTCGGCTTTTTCGGGGTGGTGGTGTACACGCGGGTGCACACGCCGCGGCGCTGCGGGCAGGCCTGCAGGGCCGGGGTCTTCTTGCGCTTCACCACCGCCTTCCGCTCGATGCGGATGAGCTGGTTGATAGTAGGCATGAATTCCTCCAAATATTCTTGACCACGTTGAGACGGCGGGCACTATGCCGACACCGTCCAGAGCGGCGAACCATACGCAATTTGTCGGGAACTGTCAAGCTGGCCGGCCGTCGGGGCTGATCGGACCTTTTCAGCTCTCGCCGCCGTAGTCGCGCGGCAGGCGGCAGCGGGGCGGGAACTCCCCTTCCAGATCCAGCAGCGGCTGCCGCAGCAGCATCTCGCTGATGCCGGGCATGAGGGCGTCATCCCAGGGGATGATGTCGTAGATCTCTCCGGCCCCGCCCAGCGGGTGTTCCGTCACGCTGCCGTCGTCGGCAAGGTGGTAGAGCATGAGCCCGCCGCCTTCGGTCTGGTGGCGTTGGGAGGATCCGCCCAGCAGCCAGCCGTCGGGCAGGCGCAGGCAGCCGCGCAAAAAGTGGCTGTCCGTGATCTTCCAGCGCCGCACCTCGTGCAGCAGTCCGTGATCGTCCTCCCGGTAGCGGAAGAATTCGCCGCTGGCCGAGGAACAGCAGTAGACGTCCCCTTCATGCAAATAGAGTGAGTGGGGGCAGTTCAGGCCGCTGGCCACGATGCGCGCCAGCGTGTGCCCCTGATGGCGGCGCAGATGGAAGATGAGCCCCCAGCCTTCCTTTTTCCAGGCAAGGGAGGAACGCTTCCAGCGGTCGAAGGGCTGATGGTTGAAGGCGGAGGCCAGCACGCCGTCGTGCCAGGGCACGAAGTCGTTGAGGTGGATGGCGTCCGGCGGCAGCGCATCGCCCCAGCCTTCCAGCGGCGAGAGGGCGAGACTGGCCGGCCCGCCGCTGTGCAGCAGGATGCGGGAATTGCCGGTGTCGGCGATGCCCAGCAGGGAGCCGCCCAGCGGTTTCACGCTGTGGGCCAGGTTCTCGTGGGGGCCGGGGAGCCGCACGGCGCTGATCCCCCCGGCGTCCAGCCGTTGCAGCATGCTGTCCGTGGCGACGTAGAGCGCCCCGTCATGGCGGCAGATGCCGCAAGCGCGCAGCACGTTGCCGGGGCAGTACCAGAAGGCCCGCCGCTGTTCCACATCATAACCAACCAGAGAGACGGCGCTGTTGACGCAGCCCAGCAAAACTCGCATGAGGACTCCTTTTGTCCTGTAGATCGAACCGGCGCGACCAGTCCCGCCCACGACCGCTCATGCGGGAAGGCGTCGGCCCGGCACGTCAGCGCAAGGAGAACAGCTTTTTGAGCGACAGCAGGAAGGCGGCCAGACCCAGCAGAGCGGCCAGCACCACGATGCGGCAGAGCCACAGTGCCGCATAGCCCAGAAAGACGCCGATGGCCGCGGCCAGGATGAAGCGGATGGCGACATTGATGATGCCGGGCTTGCCGGACGTCCAGCGTACGGCCAGGAAGCCGACTCCACACAGCAGGATCAATCCTAAAACGATGGCGTACACAGGCGGCCCTCCTGGCTGTCGTCGTATCCCCGATGCCCTGTCATGCTGCGGCGTGGCGTGGCGATCCGCCCCGGACGGTCACGGGCACAGGTTGCCGCTGGTGCGTGTCCTTTCCGTCTGTCCCGCGGGCATCGTTTCCGAGAGAGCGTTTTATCTTTGAAAAAGAGAAAACGCGAGGCGGCGGCACAGCGTCGCCCGGCCCCAATTGAGCGGAAAAATCGCGCGTTTTCCGCGAATCGCCAGGCCGTGTGGTTTGAAGCGCACAGCGTTTCAAACTGAAATTGCTCTAGCAGATAGCGGCATGTCCGGCAACCTGTTCCGGCCGCTGTCCCGTGCGTGGCCGGCACGACGGCTGTCCCGGCCAATGACGGGCGGGAACGATCAATACGGCTCCATCATGTACCCAGACTGTAGGGCGTGGACGATGAGGAATACCCCCAGCAGTATCAGTCCCAGCAGCGCCAGCAGCCCCAGAGTGAACCAGAAGATGATCCCCATATAGATGTACGGGCGGCCTTCTTCGCGTGACATCGTCTTACGGTAACGTCCGGCAACATACAGAATGACGATGTGCAGCAGGATGTACAGCAGTCCAAGGAACTGAAAGGGGGAGGGCAGGTCGTCCTCTTGCATGAATTGTACCCATACGACCAGCACATCCAGAGGCAGGCGGCAGATCAGTGCCGCCAGCAGCACATTCCTGTACGGCCGCTTCCGCGGCTGGCTGAGCAGATAGCGTATAGCCAGAAGAGAAAGCGTGCCGAGGACCAGTATGAGCAGGATCAGTTGAGCGATGGCAAGGGGCTCTTGGAACAGGAGAGCGTCATCCATGATTCCTCCATGAGAGTGTCTTCAGTTGAAAGGCCTTGCGTTTCAAATCTACGGCCTGTCGTTTCCCGAAAAAGCGCGGTCTTCCGCTCTCGTTCTGTCGGGCGGCATATCTGGACGGCGTTCGTCATGACTGCTCTTATATCGTCTAAAGGAACTGGCGGATGTTCAGGCAATCGATATGCGCCCGAGCAACAGGAAGAGAGAGAGGACGAACCGCATCAGCACCAGCACCAGCTCCACCACTTCCAGTATGGAGAACCAGTAGACGAGGCTGATGCACAAAAACGGGCGGAAAGGTTCGCGCGACATTGTTTTGCGGTAGCGTCTGGCGGCATAGAGCGTGACGAAGATCTGCGGCAAGTACAGCACATACTCAATCATCTTGAAAAGGCCCGTTTCCTGCTGCAGGAATGTCGCCCCCACGCTGAGCGCATTCAGCAGCAGGCGAAGGATCAGCGACGACAGCAGGATGGTCCTGTACGGCTGTTTTCGCGGCTGTGTAAACAGATAGCATGCGGTCAGAAAGAATATCGCTGTAGAAACAATATCGTAGAAAGTTCCAACAGTAGCCATATCGTTTTCGATGAGAGGGTGGACGAACCGCATCAGCGTCAGCACCAGCACCACCACTTCCAGTATGGAGAACCAGTAGACGAGGCTGATGCACAAAAACGGGTGGAAAGGTTCGCGCGACATCGTTTTGCGGTAGCGTCTGGCGGCATAGAGCGTGACGAAGGTCTGCGGCAAGCACAGTAGTTGCACATACTCAATCATCTTGAAAAGGCTCGTTTCCTGCTGCAGGAATGTCGCCCCCACGCTGAGCGCATTCAGCAGCAGGCGAAGGATCAGCGACGACAGCAGGATGGTCCTGTACGGCTGTTTTCGCGGCTGTGTAAACAGATAGCATGCGGTCAGAAAGAATATCGCTGTAGAAACAATATCGTAGATAGTTCCAACAGTAATGCCGTTTTCAAGGAGGTTAAACAGGCTTCCTTCCATACAGCGCATACTCCTGATGTGGTATGTGCGGGCATGCGATCGATGGGGATCGCTTTTCGAGTGGACCGCTGGACAGGGGATACCAGAGAAAGCCCGCCATGCAAATAGCGGGATGTACTTTGCTCCAGTCTTGATGTGGTCGTTACAGCTTTTTGAGTGGATATTTGCAGCGCAGGAGGCTGCATCCTGCCTGTCGTTCAGCGGTTTCTCGCATGGCTCAGTGCGGGAAAGGGCGGCCTTGCCGGTACTGCTGGGCTGTTTTTTTCCGACGCCTCTGCGCAAAAGTACGGCTTTGCAGGGGCGGTACGGGCAGGCGTGCCGCCGGCTCGCGCTTTGCTTTTTCAAAGGCAAAGCGCTCTAGCAAGGGCACCATTGGCTGAAGAGGGGGGATGATGTTTCGCTCATCCGCCGCGGTTGGCGGAAAGCTGGCGGAGGCCGCAACTGCGGGGCGTTTTGCCGGCATGCTGACGAAAGCATGCCAGGCAAGGAGCGGGCGGCCGTGGGCGTCAGTTGAGAAAGATGTTCAGGCCGGCGATCGCGCAGAGCAGAGCGATGCAGCTCAAAACAGCTTCCAGCAGCGGCAGCATGGCATAGAAGCCCGAGGCCACAAGCAGCGTCGCCGCTCCGATCTGCGCCAGGAGAAAGAGCTTGCGGGTGCGCGGCGGCGCCTTGCGCAACCTGCCGCTGTGGCGATACAGGGAGCAGCCCGCAAGGAGAAGGAAGCTGAGGGCTACGAGCCCGAGAGAAAGAATGGTCTCCCATTCCACGGCAAACGCTCCTTGTGGGCGCACACCGCTAACCTTTGGGGCGGGCTTCGTGTCCCCCGCTTTTTCCCGGCAAAAGCGCGTTGGGGAAGGGATGGGGGGCTTGTTGGGGAAGGAAAGTCCGCTCCCGCACCGGCAGCGAGCCGACGGGCGGCTCGCAGGGCCGTGCCCATTAAACGGCGCAAGAGCCTTACGGGCATCGGCAGAGAAGCAAAGGGAGCTCCCCCTCAAAAAATATACGCCGCCCCGAGCCTCACAGGCTCTTGTCCCGTCTGGGTCGGGCCTGCCTTCCGGGCATGGCGTCCGTTTTTGCGGCAGGGGCGGCCTTTCGCCGCCGGGCGTGTGCCGCCTGAGCCGGCGGCGGGCGTCGCGGCGCTGTCCCCCGCGACGCCCGCGTTTGGTCTACAGGCGTTCGATGACCAGACGCCCCATTTCCTTGCAGCCGACGAGGGTCTTGCCGGCTTCCATGATGTCGCCGGTGCGGTAGCCGTCGGCCAGCGTGGTGCGCACGGCCTTTTCCACGGCGGCGGCTTCCTCTTCCAGCTTGAAGGCCATGCGCAGGAGCATGGCGGCGGAAAGGATGGTGGCCAGCGGGTTGACCTTGTCCTGTCCGGCGATGTCCGGGGCCGAGCCGTGGATGGGCTCGAAGAGGCCCGGGCCGGACGCGCCCAGCGAGGCCGAGGGCAGCATGCCCAGCGAACCGGTGATGACCGAGGCCTCGTCGGAGAGGATGTCGCCGAAGATGTTGCCGGTCACGATGACGTCGAACTGCGAGGGATCGCGCACCAGCTGCATGGCCGCGTTGTCCACATACATGTGGCTGAGTTCGATGTCCGGGTAATCCTTGTGGGTCTCTTCCACCACGCTTTTCCAGAGGCGGGAGGTCTCGAGCACGTTGCTCTTCTCCACGGAGCAGACCTTCTTGCGGCGCTGGCGGGCGGCCTCGAAGGCCACCTTGGCGATGCGGCGCACTTCCTCTTCGCTGTAGATCATGGTGTTGAAGCCCACGCGCTGGCCGTCGCGGGTCTCGATGCCGCGCGGCTCGCCGAAATAGATGTCGCCGGTGAGTTCGCGCACCACGATGAGGTCAAGGCCGCGGGCGGCCACATCGGGCCGCAGCAGGCAGGCCCCGGCCAGTTCGGGCAGGAGCATGGCCGGGCGCAGATTGGCGAAAAGGCCCAGCGCCTTGCGGATGCCGAGCAGGCCCTTTTCCGGGCGGATGGACGGATCGAGGTTGTCCCATTTGGGGCCGCCCACGGCCGCCAGGAAGACGGCGTCGGCCTTGCGGCAGGCTTCCACCGTGGCGTCGGGCAGGGGATTGCCCGTGGCGTCGATGGCCGCGCCGCCGATGAGCGCGGTCTCGAACACGAATTCATGGCCGAATTTGGCCGCCACGGCCTTGAGCACGGCCACGCCCTGTTCCATGATCTCGGGGCCGCTGAAGTCCCCGGGCAGCAGACAGATGGTCTTTTTCATTGCAGTACCTCGCGGGGCCGACGGCCCCGGCTGTGGTGAAAAAAGGCCCGGAGCCGTTCGACTCCGGGCCGAAAAACTAGCCCTGGGCGGCCAGACGTTCCTTGACGTAGTTGACCATGCCGCCCTTTTCCACGATGCGGGCCATGGAGGCCGGCAGGGGCGGGCAGGCGATCTCTACGCCGTTGGTCAGGTCGCGGATGACGCCGGCGGCGGCGTCGATCTCCAGCTCGTCGCCGTCCTTGAGCTTGTCCACATCATCGCCCACTTCCAGCAGGAGCAGGCCCATATTGAAGGCGTTGCGGTAGAAGATGCGGGCAAAGCTGTGCCCGACCACCACCGGGATGCCCGCGCCGAGGATGGCGATGGGCGCGTGTTCGCGGGAGGAGCCGCACCCGAAGTTGCGCCCCGCCACCATGATGTCGCCGGGCGTGACGCGCTTCACCCAGTCCGGTTCCAGACCGGCCATGCAGTTCTCGCCCAGCTTCTTGGGATCGGTGGTCACGAGGAAGCGCGCGGGGATGATGGCGTCCGTATCGATATGTTCGCCCACCTTGTGGGCCTTACCCTTGAATTTCATGATCTGTTCTCCTGCTTACAGTTGGTCGGGACCGGCCACGCAGCCCGCCACGGCGCTGGCGGCCGCCACCACGGGGCTGGCAAGATAGACTTCGGACTGCAGGCTGCCCATGCGGCCGCGGAAGTTGCGGTTGGTGGTGGCCACGGCGCGCTCGCCGTCGCCGAGGATACCCATGTGGCCGCCGAGGCAGGGGCCGCAGGTGCAGGGACCGACGATGCAGCCCGCATCCATGAAGGTCTCCAGCAGGCCTTCCTTGAGGCTCTGCTTCCAGACGGCGGGGGTGGAGGGCAGCACGATGCAGCGCACGCCCTTGGCCACCTTGCGGCCGCGCAGGATCTCCGCCGCGTCGCGCATGTCGCTGATGCGGCCGTTGGTGCAGGAGCCGATGACCACCTGCTGGATGGGAGTATCCCGCACTTCGGAGACGTTCTTCACGTTGGAGGGCAGGTGCGGACAGGCCACCACCGGTTCCTGACCGGTGACGTCGATGTCCACCACGCGCTCGTACTGCGCGCCGGGATCGGCGGCCAGTTCCAGCGTCACGCCGGGGCGGCCGTGTTCGGCGCAGTAACGGCGGGTCTGTTCGTCCACGGCGAAGAGGCCCACCTTGCCGCCGGCCTCGATGGCCATGTTGGCGATGGTCAGGCGGCCTTCCACCGGCAGGTCGTCAATGACGTTGCCGCCGAATTCCAGCGCCTTGTAGAGCGCGCCGTCCACGCCGATGGTCTTGATGAGCAGGAGCATGAGGTCCTTGGCCCGCAGCCAGCGGGGCATGTCGCCCGTCACGTTGACGCGGATGGTGGACGGCACCTTGAACCAGGTCTCGCCCAGCGCCATGCCCGCGGCGATGTCCGTGGAGCCCATGCCCGTGGCGAAGGCCCCGAGGCCGCCGTAGGTGCAGGTGTGGCTGTCCGCGCCGATGACCACGTCCCCCGGGCCCACCAGGCCGCGTTCGGGCAGGAGGGTATGCTCCACGCCGCAGTCGCCGCCTTCATAGTAATGGGTGATGCCCATTTCTTCGGCGAATTTGCGCGTCACCATGACCTGATTGGCGGAGTCGATGTCCTTCTGCGGGGTGAAATGGTCCATGACCAGCGCGATCTTGTCCTTGTCGAAGACCTGTTTCGCGCCCATGCCGCGGAAGGACTTGATGGCCAGCGGGCCGGTGATGTCGTTGGCCAGCACCAGGGAAAGGCGGCACTGCACGATCTGGCCGTCTCGCTCGATGACGTCGTCCGTATGGGCCTGCAGGATTTTTTGTGCAAGCGTCTGAGGCATACAATACTCCTTTGCGGCGGCCCGTGGCCGCCCGATGTGGGAAAAATACGTCCGCCCGCGCTCCGCGGGGGAAGCGCTAGTCGTGCTGGCAGTGCAGGCGTTCGCCTTCCTTTTCCTTCTTGGCAAGGTTGTTGAGCGCATTCACATAGGCGCGGGCGCTGGCCACCAGGATGTCGGGATGCGCGCCCCGGCCCACGGCCTTGTACTGGCCTTCGCCCAGACGCACGGTCACTTCGCCGAGAGCGTCCGTACCGCTGGTGATGGCGTTGATGGCGTACTGCTCCAGTTCCGGTTCCCGGCCCAGCATGTCGTTGATGACGTTGAAGATGGCGTCCACCGGCCCCACGCCGAAGCCCGCGCCGCTGCGCTCCATGCCGTCGATGTCCATGAGCACGGCGGCCGTGGGCGGCACGCCGCCCGCATCGGAGCTTTGTACGCTCACATGCCGCAGGCGGAAGCGGTCGGGCAGGCGGTAGACTTCTTCCTGCACCAGCGCCATGAGGTCGTCGTCGTGCAGGGTCTTCTTGCAGTCGGCCAGCTTCTTCACGGCCTCGAACACCAGTTGCAGCTGGTCGTCGTCCAGCTTGTAGCCCATGCTCTCGAACTTGTTGCGCACGGCGTTGCGGCCCGAATGCTTGCCGATGACCAGGCTGGATTCCGTACGGCCCACGGACTGCGGGGTCATGATCTCGTAGGTCTCGCGGTTCTTGAGCATGCCGTCCTGATGGATGCCCGATTCATGGGCGAAGGCGTTGGCCCCCACGATGGCCTTGTTGTTGGCGATGGGCTGGCCGATGGTCATGGAAAGCAGGCGGCAGGAGGGATAGAGCTGTTCGGTGCGGATGTTGTGCTCAAGATGGTAGAGGTCGTGGCGCACGCGCAGGGCCATGACCACTTCTTCCAGCGCGGCGTTGCCCGCCCGCTCGCCGATGCCGCCGATGGTCACCTCGGCCTGACGCGCGCCCACCCGCAGGGCGGCGAGGGTGTTGGCCACCGCCAGACCGAGGTCATTGTGGCAGTGCACGCTGAAAATGGCCTTGTCGCTGTTGGGCGTGTTCTCGATGACGTACTTGATGAGGGCCGCGAATTCGTCCGGCTGGGCATAGCCCACGGTATCGGGCAGGTTGATGGTGGTCGCCCCGGCCTTGATGGCCGTCTCCACCACCCGGCAGAGGAAATCCTTGTCCGAGCGGGAGGCGTCCTCGGCGGAGAATTCCACGTTGTCGGTATAGCCCGCGCAACGCCGCACCCCGGCCTCGATCATCTGGAGCACCACCTCCGGCTCCTTGCGCAGCTTGTGCTTCATGTGCAGGGGAGAGGTGGAGAGGAAAGTATGGATGCGCGGCCGCCGGGCCACCTTGACGGCCTCCCAGCAGCGGTCGATGTCGTTGTCCACGCAACGGGCCAGACCGGCGACCTGGATGTCGCCCGCCTGCTGGGCGATGCTGCGCACGGACTCGAAGTCGCCCGGGCTGGAGGCCGGGAAGCCCGCCTCCATGATGTCCACGCCCAGCACTTCCAGCTGATGGGCCAGGCGGAGTTTTTCCTGAAGATTCATGGTCGCGCCCGGCGACTGCTCGCCGTCACGCAACGTCGTGTCGAAAAAGTAAACCTTGTTGTCCATGATGCACATCTCCTCTGGCTTGGCGTATCCTCTTCGGGACGATTGCCTGCATAACGTCCGCCCTGCGGCGGTCTGACCGGAAGAGAGGTGCCACGCGCGTGGCGGCCGTTACGCAGCCTTAGTCGTCTGTAGACGATAGGGCGCGTAGCAGCTGACGGTTGCGACGGGGAAGAATCACCAGCGTGTAGATGATGCCGCCGGCGATGTAGAGGGCGCAAAAGAGAAAGGCGAAGATCCGCGGCTGGGAGTAGACCAGCGCCAGCGCCAGCAGGGCCCCCACCAGGGAACGGATGGGGTGGGCGCGCAGGAAGTCGTATTCCTTGAAGGAAAAGTAGCGCACCCGGCTGACCATGAGCAGGCCCACGAAGATCACCAGCAGGAAGCAGACATAGGGGACGGCGGGCGCGAAGAAGTCCGGCAGCATGCCGGAAAAGAGCACGAAGGTCGCCAGCGTGCAGCCGCCGGCCGGGATGGGCAGGCCGATGAAGAATCGCTTGCTCACGAAGGTCGTGCTGACGTTGAAGCGCGCCAGCCGCAGCGCTCCGCAGGCGGCATAGATGAAGGCCACGGCCACGCCCCAGCGGCCGAAGGCCTCAAGCTGCCACTGCCACATGAGCATGGCCGGCGCCACGCCGAAGGCCACCAGGTCCGCGAGGGAATCGTACTGCACGCCGAATTCGCTGGCCGTGCCCGTCAGGCGGGCCACCTTGCCGTCCATGCCGTCCAGCAGGGCGGAGAGGAAAACAGCATAGACCGCGGCCTCGAAACGCCCCTGCACGGCCCAGACGATGCACAGGAAGCCCATGAACATGCTGAGGGACGTGATGAGGTTGGGGAGGACATAGACCCCCCGGTGCGGGGCTTTCTTGCCATGCTGCGGCGTGCTGTTCTCCACGGTTTTTTCCATAGCGGGGCCGATCCCTTGCGGCTTACTGGGTCTGGCGTCGGGCCACGACGCTCTGTCCGGCGAAAACGCGTTCGCCTACAAATACGGTGGGAGCATATCCTTCGGGCAGGTAAAGGTCAACTCGCGAACCGAAGCGGATCATGCCGCAGCGTTCGCCGCGCGCCAGACCGTCCCCGGGCTCGGCCCGGCAGACGATGCGCCGGGCGATGAGTCCGGCGATCTGCACCATGACCCAGCCTGTCCCGTCGTCCTCGCGCAGGCGCAGCGCGCAGCGTTCGTTCTCCTCCGCGGCCTTGTCGTAGGCGGCATTGATGAACTTGCCGGGCCAGTAGCGGATCTCCTCCACCGTGGCCGCGACCGGGCTGCGGTTCACATGCACGTTGAAGATGTTCATGAAGATGCTCATGCACATGCGCCGTTCCCCGGTGAGGGGATCGGGCCTCTCCTCGATGCGGATCACGCGTCCGTCCGCCGGGCTGACGGCCAGCCCGGCCGCCTGCGGGACGACCCGTTCGGGATCGCGGAAGAAGTGCAGGGAAAACCAGCAGCAGAGCAGCAGGAGCAGGGCGAAGAGCCCGGCATCCAGAAGAGCGAAGATCAGTGCCGCCAGAGCGGTAAGGCCGATGACCGGCCAGCCTTCGGGAGTGATGCCGCAACGGGCAGGACGCATAATGAACCTCGGTGGCGGCCCCGCCCTTGCGTCAGGCGTGCGAAACTCCCGCGACAAGACGAGCCGGTGACATTTTTGGGAGCAACAGTATATGCTCACGCGCGCCGGCAGGCAAGGGAAAAGCGGCCATGCCCCGCTCTTGCGCGTCCGTGCGGCAGCGGCTATGCTGCAAGAATGCGACGAGCTCTTTTCCCTGCCTGTCTTTTCCTTTCCCTGACGCTTGCGGCCTGCGGCCCCAAGGACATCGGCACGGGCACCTCCGAGCCGGACGACGCGCCGCCCGGCGTCAGCTCCGTGGACAGCCTGCGCCAGCCTCTGACGGGCGCAAGCCCCATACAGCGCAGGCTTTTTTTCTACAATCAGCCCCATATCATGATGCAGATGCAGCAATCCAGGCTGGACGACTACCGGCGATACATCAACCGTCATAACGGCGGCGTCGATCCGGAATCGCCCGCCTACCGGGAGGTGCCCCGCCAGCGCAGCCCGTTCCGCCAATAGAGCATTTCCCGTTGGAAACGCGTTGCGTTTCAAACCATGCGGCCTGTCGTTTCGCGGAAAAAACGCGATTTTCCGCCCTCTTAGGGCCGGGCGGCGCTGTGCCGCCGCCTCGCGTTTTACCTTTATCAACGCGAAAACGTTCTAGGGGGGCATGGGCGGACGTCCGCCTGCCGCTCCGGCGGTACCTGTCCGCGTGTCCCGCTGGCCAAGCTGTGGATGAGGCGTCACGCGTCTTGTGGACGGTCTGGCGTCGCTGTCGGTGAACGTCGTCATCCGTGACACGGGCGGGAACCGGAGGTCTCATGGAATTGTTGACCCTGCTGGAGACGCTGTTGCTGTCGCTGTTGTCGGTCATCGCCGCCGGCGTGCTGGGGCTTGTGGCGCTCATCCTCGTGGTCGGCGACAAACACCGGCTGGACCGTACCCAGCCGCCGCGCAGTCGGTGGCAACTGCTCAAGATCCTTTTCTGCGAGGCGCTGCCGCGCCTGTTTGCCGTATTGGTGCTGCGGCAGCCGTTGACAGAGGAAGAGGAGCGTTGCGCACGGCGACTTGGGGCGGACGCGGCGGATGTTTCGGCGTCGGAAGGAGCGGGCACGGCAAGCCCGCCGCCGGGGACGCCTCCCCGACCGGCCCGCGGCGGCACGAGCCGTTATGCGGACTGGCTGCGGCAGCGCAGGCGGCGCAAGGACAAGACGGAATAAGCCGAAAGACGGAAGGCCCCGCCCCGGCCATGCCGATATGCTCGCCGTCATATGAGGAAAGATATGTCAACCATGCAAATCATCGGCGGGAGCATCGTTCCGCCACGTTGCCTTGCCTGTCTGCTGCTTGGCCTGTGTCTGCTTCCGGTGGCGGTTCCGGCTGCCGAGGGGAGCGGTACGCCCGGGGCCGCCTTCGGGACGGGAGAGCCTCATGAACGGATCGAGCATCGTCTGACGGACGCGGAACGACGGCGGGCCGAGGAACAGGCGGCACGGACGAGGGTGGTTTCGCGCGGCGCGTTCGGGGCGGAATCGTTGGAGACGCCCTTGTCGGGGGCGACGTGGCGAGAGGAATGGGAACAGCGCCAGCGGGAAAAAAAAGAGATAGAGGACAACGAACCCAGTCCGAATGTTGTTGAAGCGGCGATAAAGCTGTTGTTCGTTGTCGTCTTGGGATACATCAACTTTCTTTATTTCATGTTTCTGCACCCCGTGCGAGGGTACTTCTGCCATATTAGAGGACGTTATGTGGGGCTGAAGCACATGCGGTTTCGCTGGGTGGAGGAAGACGGCGGCGTTCCCCGGGAGGAGGAGGGTGACGCCATCCCCAAGAAAATCCTGGAGGAATACCCCGAAGAGATACGGGATGATCTCGTCATTGTTTACAGGTATATGCCGTTCTGGCTCAAATTGGGAAAGCTGCTGGTACGCAAGTGGAGAGCGTGGGAACAGGACGATACGACGGCATCGTCCTGGGCGGCTGAGGCCGAGAAGTTTGCCGCCGCGCTCCAGGCCGACGTGGCGTCGCTGCACCCCCCAAAAAAAGGCGCTGACGGGAGCGCCAGGAAAAACCTTCCCGCGAAACGGCGGCAAGACCGCCCCCGGGAAAACAAGCGGGCATAGCCCCGCCCCGGTGCGTTGTTGCTCTCGCGCGGGTCTCGTCGTATGTTCGGCGTGTCGCCGCGCCTCGCCGCGCGGCGGGAAGATGCGGAGGCGTGCCCGCGCGGGCCGGCCTCCGGCAGCGTCCGCCACCCGTCCTGAACGACCCATACGAGGAGAACGATGGATCCCCTGACCCATGCCGCTTCCGGGGCCGTGGCCATGCTGGCCCTGCCCCGCCGTCCCGCCACCCGCTGGGCCGTGCCGCTGGCCGCCCTGGTGGCCGCCTTTCCGGATATCGACATCGCCTTCGTTCGCGGGCCGCTGCAATTCCTGCAGCTGCACCGCGGCTTCACGCATTCCCTGTTCTATCTGCCCGTGTTGGCCCTGCTGCTGGCGCTGGCGGCCCGCCCCCTCTGGAGGCGGGACACGCCGGGCCGCTGGCCGCTGCCGCTGGTCTGGCTCTTTTTCGGCGGGCTCATCCTCCTGCATATCTGGTTGGACTGCATCACCACCTACGGCACCATGATCTTCCTGCCGTTCTCGGCGGAGCGGGTACGCCTCAACGGGGTGTTCATCATCGATCTGCTGCTGACGCTGCCCCTGCTGGCGGCGGTCTGGTTCGCCCTGCGCCGTTCCGCCGTCCGCCCTGCGCGGCTGGCCCTGTGCTGGCTGGCGCTCTATCCCTGCTGCGCCATCGGGCTCAACAGTCATCTGGCCGCCGCCTACCGGGCCGAGCTGACCGGACAGGGCCGGGAGATCGAGCGGCTCGTGGTGTTGCCGGACGCCTTTTCCCCGGTCTTCTGGCGGGCGCTCTACGAGGAGCGGCAGTCCAACGGCCTCGTGGTGCGCGCCGACGGCCTGACCGCGCTGGGCCGGGCGCATGAGCGGGGTTTCCCCCGGCCGGCCCTGCGGCCGGAGCTGGCCGCAAGCCTGCGGGAGCAGTCCGCCATCTGCCGGGATTTCCTTGATTTCAGCCTGCTGCCGCTGACCCTGCCCGTCCCGAAGAACCTGCGTCCCGCGGATGCCGTGTCCGCCCCGGACGAACAGGCGGCGGCCGCGGCCCAGCCGCAGGCCCTGCGCGGCTATCTGGAAATATCGGACGAGCGTTTCGGCAGCAGTCTGCGTTTCGTGCGCTGGATCATGCGCCGGCGGGCAGGGGAGGGCGGTTCGCCCTTCCGGCTCTTCGTGGAGCTGGGCTACGCGTCCGATGCCGTGCCGCGCCTGCTGCGCGAACGCCTCTATCTGCCGGACAGCGGCCGGGATTCCGGCTGGCAGCCGCCGCGTCCGCCCCGGCCGGCGCAGGGGCTGGACTGGTGGCTGGGCCTGCGCTGAGGCGGACCGCAATGCGTTTGCCGTCTTGTTGCGCCGCTTGCGCTCCGGCTGCGGATGACGGCCGGAGGCTGGCCCGGAGTCCGGCCCGTGGAGCCGCTGACCCATGCCGCGGCGGGCGTTGCCGCGCTGCTGGCGCTGCCCCGTCCCGTCCTCAAGCGCCTGTTCTGTCTGAATCGCTCGCCTTGCCAACCGTACGGCCTGTCGTTTCGCGGGGAAAGCGCGCTTTTTCCGCCTGGTCTGGACCGCCGGGCGCTGGCGGCGGTCGTCCTGATCTCTCTTGTGCCGGATCTGGACGCGCTCTCCCTGCTGGCCGGGCAGCAGGCCTTCCTCGTCCTGCACGGCGGCCTCTTGCACGGTCTGGCGCTGGTCCCTCTTCTGGCGCTCTGCTGCCTGCCCCTGTTCCGGCTGTTCCGGCAGGCGGGCACGCCGCCGGCCTCGTGGGCCCGCGTCTGGCTGTTCTGCTGCGGGCTGCTGTGCCTGCACCTTTGGCTGGATGCCGTCACGCCCTGGGGCACCAAGTTGTTTGCCCCTTTTTCGGGGGAGCGCTGGCGCGGCAATGCCGTATCCTGCCTTGATCCGCTTATGCTGCTGGCGCCGCTGGCCGGCATCATCCTGTCCGTGCGGCGGCGCAGTCCGCGTCCGGCCCGCTGGGCGCTGGTCTGGCTGCTGGGCTATCCCTGTCTCGGACTGGCCTATGATGCGATCCTTGAACAGGCTTGCCGGGCGGACTTCGCGGCGCAGGGGCGGCATATCGGCCGCCTTGCCGTGCTGCCGGATGTGTTCGTGCCCGGCCTGCGGCGCGTCGTCTACGAGGAGGAGCTGCCCAAGATGACGACCCTCGTCTGCGTCGAGGGCCTGCTTGCGCCGGAGCATTTCTACGGGCCGCGCCTGTGCGAATTCACCTCGCGGGAACTGCCCGCGAAGCTGCGCGCCTCATCGCCGCTGGGGGCGGCCTTCCTGGATGCGGCCCTTTTGCCCTGGACGCCGGTCCCGCCCGACAGGGCGACGGCCTGGGCCGAAGGCGAACATATCGTCCTCGTGCAGGATGAGCGTTTCGGCAGCAGCATCCCGGCGGTGCGGCACTTTCTGACAGGCTTCTGGGGCGATCCGCCCGCGCCGCTGCGGCTGCGGCAGGCGTACCCTCGGGACGCCGGGGGGCAGGGGCCGCCATCGCGCGAAGAGCTGCGGCTGCCGTTCGGGGCCTGGACGTTCGGGCGGCCCGCGCCGGGGCTGGACGCGGAGCCCGGCCTCCGGTAAAGACATCAGCCACACCAACACCAGCGAGGATTGCATGGACAACGCCTTTTCCCATCTGGACAGCCGGGGCAACGTATGCATGGTGGATGTGGGGCGTAAGCCCGCCACCCGGCGCGTGGCCGTGGCCGAAGCTCTCGTGCGGCTGGCCCCCGCCACTCTGGATCTGCTGCGGCGCGCGGCCCTGCCCAAGGGGGACGTGCTCACCTGCGCCAAGATCGGCGGCATCATGGCCGCCAAGCGCACGGCGGAACTCATCCCCATGTGCCATCCGCTGGGCCTGAGCTATGCGGACGTGCGCTTCGAGATCGACGAGGCCGCCGCCACCATCCGCATCCTGAGCGAGGCACGCACCGACGGCCCCACCGGCGTGGAGATGGAAGCCATCGTGGCCGCGCAGATGGCGGCCGCCACCATCTACGACATGTGCAAGGCCGTGCAGCGGGACATCGTCATCAAGCGGGTGCGCCTGCTGCTCAAGGACGGCGGCAAGAGCGGTCGCTTTGAAGCGCCCGACGCCCGCCTGCCCGAGGATATGGGGAGGCGGGACGCATGACCTTTCCCCAGATCGACCCCGTGGCCTTCAGCATCGGCTCGCTCCAGTTGCGCTGGTACGGCCTCATGTACCTTTTCGCCTTTCTGGGCGGCTGGATCCTGGGCCGCCTGCGGGCTTCCCGGCCCGGTTCGGGCTGGCGCGCGCAGGATGTGGACGACCTGCTGACCTTCGTCATGCTGGGGGTCATCCTCGGCGCGCGTCTGGGCTACGTCCTTTTTTACGACCTTGCGGAATACATCCGCGACCCGCTGGAGATCTTCCGCGTCTGGAATGGCGGCATGTCCTTCCACGGTGGTCTGCTGGGCGTGGTGGGGGCCTTCTGGTATTTTTCCCGCACGCGCAACAAGCCCTTCCTGGAAGTGGCGGACTTCATCGCGCCGCTGGTGCCGCAGGGGCTCTTTTTCGGGCGTATGGGCAACTTCATCAACGGCGAGCTCTGGGGCAAGCCCAGCGATCTGCCCTGGGCCATGATCTTTCCCTCCGGCGGGCCCTGGCCGCGCCATCCCTCGCAGCTTTACGAGGCGCTGCTCGAAGGCGTGGCACTCTTCGTGGTGCTCTGGCTCTTCTCGGCCAGGAAGCGCCGCCCCGGCGCGGTGGCCGGTCTGTTCGCCCTGCTGTACGGCATCTTCCGCTTCGGGGTGGAATTCGTGCGCGTGCCGGACGTGCAGCTGGGGTATCTGGCCTTCGGCTGGCTGACCATGGGGCAGGTGCTTTGCCTGCCGCTCATCCTCGTCGGGGCCTGGCTCATATGGCGGCCCCGCCCGCAGGCGATGTGAGCGGCGTTCATCGTTTGACAGGTGCGCCGTTTTCAGGCTATGCTGACTGGATAGACAGATTTTATCGGGAGGCGTCATGGCCAAGGAAGGTTCCATTGAAGTAGATGGTGTGGTGCAGGAAGCTCTGCCCAATGCCATGTTCCGCGTCGAGCTGGAGAACGGGCACGAAGTGCTGGCCCATATTTCCGGCAAGATGCGCAAGTTCTACATCCGCATTCTGCCCGGCGACCGCGTGAAGGTGGAGCTTTCTCCCTACGATTTGACGCGCGGCCGCATCACCTACCGCATGAAGTAGCCTCCCGCAGCCGCTTTTTGGGGAGCGCACCCCCTGCCTCTGATGCAGGCGGTGCGCTCTTCGTCGTTGCGGCACGGGGCCCGGCGGCGGCTGGAGAACGGAAAGGCTTTCTGCTAGGCTCAAAAGGGGCGGCGTGCCGCCGGTGAGGGAAGCGGCTTCCCGTCACGCCGCGCCAGACGGGAATGGCCGGGAACGGGCGGCGAACAGACGATGAACGGGCGACAAACGGGCCGCGCCGGCCTGAGGCGAACGCCGTGTCCGGCCATCGTGCAACCCAGGAGGACCCATGTCCGGCAATACCTTCGGGCGCATCCTGCGCCTTACCACCTATGGCGAGTCGCACGGCGCGGGCATCGGCGGCGTGCTGGACGGTTGTCCCGCCGGACTGCCCCTGAGCGAGGCGGACATGCAGCGCGACCTCGACCTGCGCAAGCCGGGGCAGGGGCCCGCCGCCACCAAGCGGAAGGAGTCGGACACGGTGCACATCCTGTCCGGCGTCTTCGAGGGACGGACCACCGGCACGCCCATAGCCTTCCACATCGCCAACGAGGATCAGCGATCGCAGGATTACGGCAATCTGGCCGAGGTCTTCCGCCCCGGCCATGCGGACTGGGGCTTTTTCCAGAAATTCCAGGGCCTGCGCGATTATCGCGGCGGCGGGCGCTCTTCCGGGCGTGAGACGGCCGCGCGCGTGGCCGCCGGAGCCGTGGCCCGTCTGCTGCTGGCGACGCACGGCATCGGCGTGGATGCCGCGGCCGTGGAGCTGGGCGGCATCGCCGTGCCGCCGGAAGAGCGCGAACTGTCAGAAGCCTTGTCGCGGCCCTATTACGCGGCCTCGGCGGCGGTGGTCAGCCGCTGGGACGAACGCGTGGCCGAAGCCCGCAAGGCCGGGGACACGCTGGGCGGCATCGTGGAGATCCGCGCCCGCAACGTGCCGCCCGGCTGGGGGGAACCGGCCTTCGACAAGTTGGACGCCTGTCTGGCGTACGCGCTCATGGGCGTGGGCGCGGTCAAGGGCGTTGAGGTGGGCGACGGCTTTGCCGCGGCCCGCAGCACAGGCTCGGCCAACAATGATCCGCTGACGCCGGAGGGTTTTGCCTCCAACCATGCGGGCGGCATCCTCGGCGGCATCTCCAGCGGGCAGGACATCCTTCTGCGCGTGGCCGTGAAGCCCATCGCCTCCATCCCCCAGGAACAGCGGACCATCGACAGGGAAGGCCGCCCGGCCACGGTGCTGGTGGGCGGACGGCATGATCTTTCGGCCATCCCGCGCATCGTGCCCGTGCTGCGGGCCATGACCGCGCTCACGCTGGCCGATGCCCTGCTGCTGCAGGCGCGCATGGCGGCGCTGCCGGAAAACGTGCTGCCCCTGCCGCGTCCGGCCGCTCTGCGGGACGGGCGCTGGTGATGGCCGCTCCGCTGCCTGACGCGACGCCCTTGCGGTCCGGTCTTTTCCGTGGTTGCGGTCCGGCCCTGACGGCGGATCTCCACGCGCTGGGCATGGCCTGCGTGGGGGAGGTGCGCCGGGCCGATCCCGACGGCCTGTACGCGGCGCTGTGCCGGCTGCGCGGGCCGCAGGACATTTGCGTGCTGGATCAATTGCGCTGCGTCGTCGAGCAGGCCCGCCAGCCCGCCTGTCCGCCCGAGCGGCGGGACTGGTTCTGGTGGTCGCGGCGGCGCAAGGCGGGCGACGTGCCGCCGCTTTCCCCTGTCCCGGAGTCTGCCCATGAGTGATGTGCTGCCCCTGTTGCAGGATCCCGATGCCGTGGAACTGTGCGGCACGCTGGAGCGGGTCGTTTTCCACAATGAGGAGAACGGCTATACCGTCCTGCGGCTGCAGCCGGACAAGCCCCTGCCCGGCCAGAGCAAGGTGCAGGGCGCGCCCGCGCGCGGTCTGAGCCGCGATCCCGTGACCTGCGTAGGGCATATGGTGCATCCGCAGCCCGGCGTGCACCTGAAGGTCTCGGGCCGCTGGCAGGTCAATGCCCGCTACGGCCGTCAGATCCATTTCGATCTGGCCGAGGAGATCCTGCCGGCCACCACCGAGGGCATACGGCTCTACCTGGCCTCCGGCCTCATCCGGGGCGTGGGGTCGGAGATGGCCGGGCGCATCGTGGAAAAGTTCGGGGAGGACACCATCCGCGTCCTGGACGAGGAGCCGGAGCGTCTGCGCGAGATCCGGGGCGTGGGCAAGAAGAATTTCGAGCGCATCTGCCAGAGCTGGCAGGAGCATCGCGGCATCCGTGACCTCATGCTCTTCCTGCAGCCGCACGGCATCACGCCCGCCTATGCGGTGCGCATCTACCGGGCTTACGGCGGCGAGGCGCTGCAAGTGGTGCGGGAGAATCCCTACCGGCTGGCCATGGACATCCACGGCATCGGCTTCGTGACCGCCGACGCCGCGGCCCGCAAGCTGGGTTTCGAGGTGGACAACCCCCTGCGCGTGCAGGCGGGCATCCTCTATGTGCTGCAAAAATCCACCGACGACGGCAACGTCTATCTGCCGCAGGAAGAGCTGCTGGCCCAGGCCTGCGAACAGCTCGGCGTGGAAGAGCAACTCGTGCTGGAAGCGCTGGACGTGCTGGAAGCCGAGGAACGCCTTGTGCGGGAATGGCCGGAAGAGCCGCTCTGCCCCGCGCCGGTGGAAGACGAAGCCGAGGTCCCGCCTCTTTCCCCGGCGGTCTATCTGCGGCGCTACCATCACTGCGAATCCAAGACGGCTTTCTACCTCCAGCGCCTGCTGCGCTCGCCCAAGTCCGTGCAGTTCAGCGATCCTGACGCGCTGGTGGACAAGGTGACGGGAGAACTCAGCATCCAGCTCGCGCCGGAGCAGCTCGAGGCCGTGCGTACCGCCGCCCGCAGCAAGGTGATGGTGCTGACCGGCGGCCCCGGCACGGGCAAGACCACCATCATCAACGCCATCATCCGCCTGTTCGGCGAAGTGCGGGCGCGCATCCTGCTGGCCGCGCCCACGGGGCGGGCCGCCAAGCGCATGTCCGAGACGTCGGGCCGCGAGGCGCGCACCATCCACCGTCTGCTGGAATACAGCCCCAAGGAAGACGGCTTCGCCCGCAACGAGGACAATCCGCTGGCCTGCGGCCTGCTGGTGGTGGACGAGGCCTCCATGATGGACATCCTGCTGTTTTACCATCTGCTCAAGGCCGTCCCGCTGGGGGCGACGCTGGTGCTGGTGGGCGACGTGCATCAGCTGCCGTCCGTGGGGCCGGGCAACGTGCTGGCCGACATTATCGCCTCCGGCGCGGTGCCGGTGGTGGAGCTGACCGAGATCTTCCGGCAGTCGGCGGAAAGCGAGATCATCTGCAATGCCCACCTCATCAATCGCGGGCAGGTTCCGTCGCTGGAATCCAGCCGGGACAGGCTGTCGGATTTCTACTTTATCCGGCAGGACGTGCCGGAAAAGGCGGCGGATCTCATCGTGGATTTGGTGCGCAACCACATCCCCCGGCGTTTCGGGCTGGACCCGGTGGACGACATCCAGGTGCTCACGCCCATGCATCGCGGGGCCGTGGGCGCGGGCGAGCTCAATGCCCGCCTGCAGGAGGCGCTCAATCCCCACGGAACGGAAGTGCGGCGCGGCGAGCGGGCCTTCCGCCTGCATGACAAGGTCATGCAGATCCGCAACAATTACGACAAGGACGTCTTCAACGGCGACGTGGGCCGCATCGTCTTTCTGGACGGCAAGGAGCGCACCCTGAGCGTCAATTTCGACGACCGCGTGGTGCCCTACGATTTCGACGAGCTCGATGAGCTGGCCCCGGCCTACGCCATCTCCATCCACAAGTCGCAGGGCTCGGAATATCCGGCCGTGGTCATCCCGCTCATGATGCAGCATTATGTCCTTCTGCAGCGCAATCTGGTCTATACCGGCGTGACGCGCGGCAAGAAGCTGGTGGTGCTGGTGGGCGAGGCCCGCGCCCTGCACATGGCCGTGAAGAACAACCGTACCCGCATCCGGCATACCCGCCTCACCGAGCGTCTGCGGCCGCCGGATGCCGCCCCGCCCCCGCACCGGGAGCGGAAAGCGTAAGCGGCCATGGCCCCGCCGCCGGTTTGGGCGGCCAGCGACGCGTTGCGGTTTGCCGCAAGGGCCGCAAGCGTCTTGCGGAAAGGCGTCGTACCGCGCCGGCCCTTCCGGGGAGAGGCGCGGGAAAGGCATTTGCAATTCGTGTCAAATAGGATAAGGAGAATCGACGGCAGGCTGCCGGAGCCCCGGCCCCGCCGGAAAAGGAGCAGAATCATGGCTGAAGAAAACAAACGTCTTGGCGTCGTCATCGACAACAGCAAAGACAGCGATATCGACCCCGAACTGGCGGATGAGATCCTGCGCGACGATGATAACTACGTTCCGCGCAACAGCCTTGGCGGCGGCGCGGCCGACGCTCTCCTGCGCGCCAACTCGTCCGCTCCTGTCGCGCCCAACCGCATCATCGGCATCGCGGCCATGGTCTGCGCCGTGTCCAGCGTCTTCATCCTTGCTCCGCTCTTCATCCCGCCGGCGGTGGTGCTGGGCTGCGTGGCCCTCTGGAGGAAGCAGTATTTTCTGGGCATCATGTCCCTGCTGATCTCTGTTTTCTCCTTCTTTACTTCCGCCACCATCATGACGGCGGTGAACAAGTTCCTCATGTAGGCAGACCGGACGGAACGCCCCGTCAGCGCGCAGCGTTCGCATGACGCTGCCGGAAGGCTCCGGCTGACGCCCCGGCGTCAGGGCGGAGACTCGTGAGTCGTGCCCGCGAAGGCGGGCGAGAAGAGGGCCGCCTCGGAGCGGGATGCTATCCCCGCACAACATATTTCGGGGGGAACCGGCGCGATCGACCGTGCATGTCGCGCCAGTTCCCCCCGATCTTCGTCCGCCCCGCATGCTCGCAGGAGATGCGGGGCGGATGGTTTCTGTCCGTTAGCGCGGATCCGTATGGAAATTGTGTCCAATTTCCATGCGGATGCTGCCCTCACACTATGGAAAACGCGTGGTTTTCCGCTCGCTTTCGGCCGGGCGGCGCTGTGCCGCCGCCTCGCGTTTCCCCTTTTTCAAAGCTGAAACACTCCAAGGCGTAGTAGTGCAAATTTTACAAACAATCTCCCGTGCCGGCGGAGGGCTTTCCCTTCCTCCCAAACAGGCAGTAAGGAGTGCTGACAGGCCCTAGCTGTTCTTCAGATCCTCGACGATGTGGCTCAGGTTCTGGGTCTGCGTGTTCAGGCTCTCCACGGCGGCGGCCGCCGTGCGCATGGCGCGGGCGAGTTCGTCGGCCCGCTGGTTGACCTCGCTGATGGAGCGGTTGATCTCCTCACTGGCAGCGGACTGCTGCTCGCTGGCCGCGGCGATGGCCCGCACCTGATCCGAGGAGGTCTCGATAAGCTGGAAGATCTCCTTGAGGGCCGCGCCGGACTGGTCGGCAAAGCCCGTGGCCTGGCTGATGTTCTCCACGGCGATGTCCACCTGCTTCATGCTCTTGTCGGCGCTGTTCTGGATGGCATGGATGGCCGTGGCCACATCCGTGGTGGAGTTCATGGTCTTTTCCGCCAGCTTGCGCACTTCGTCGGCCACAACGGCAAAGCCGCGTCCGGCATCGCCGGCACGCGCCGCCTCGATGGCCGCGTTGAGGGCCAGCAGGTTGGTCTGGTCGGCGATATCCGAAATGACGCTCATGATCTGGCTGATGGCCTGCGCCTGTTCGGCCAGCGTATTCATGTCCTGACGCAGCTGGCCGGACTGGTCCTGCACGCTCTGGATGCTCTGCACGGACTTGGCCACCACCGTGGCCCCCTCATCGGCCTTGCTGCGGGCCTCGGTGGACATGTCGGCGGCATTGCCCGCGCTGCGGGCCACTTCCAGCACGGTGGAATTCATCTCTTCCATGGCCGTCGCCGTTTCGCCCAGACGGGCCGACGCCTGGCTGGCTCCCTGGCTGGCGTTGTCGATCTCGACGGTAAGGCTGCTCACGGCCGCGCTGACCGATTCCACCACGCTCTCGATGCGCGCCGCCGCGGCGAGCATGCCTTCGTGCCGCGCACTTTCAGCCTGCTTGCGGGCCTCTTCGGCTTCCGCCAGGGCCTTGCGGGCCTCTTCGCCGCGCGCCTCGGCTTCGCGGGTCTTGGCTTCCGCTTCGGTGGTGCTCCGCTGCAGGCTGCTCACCATGCCGCGCAAGGCGTCGGCCAGCTGGCCCATGTCGTCCTTGCCCTGCACATCCAGCACGGCTTGCGTATTTCCGGCGGCCACGGCCAGCGTATAGGCGGTGATATGCTTCACCGGGCGGGCCAGGCGGATGCCCAGCAGCACCGAGAGCGCCAGCAGCACCAGCAGCACGCCGCCGCTGGCCAGGCAGGTGACGGAGATCCCTTCATTGCGCAGGGCATCCAGCGTCGCCACCGGCACGCCGGCGAACCACATGCCGATGATCTGTCCCCCGGCATCCCGGGCCGGCCAGTAAATGGAGCGGTAGGGCTCGCCAAGGATCACGTTTTCCTGCGTGGCGGACTGCCCCCGCTGCAGGACGGCATCCAGGATCTCGGGGCTTTCCAGCCGCGTTCCTACAGCCCTCTGCCCGTTGGCGACGATGCTGGTCATGACGCGGGTATCGCCTTCAAAGAAGGTGACTTCCAGGTCGTTGATCCGCTTGAGCCAGTCGATATGCTGGGGCTCGTCGAGCGAAACGCCCAGCGCAAGGGTGCCGATGACCTTTCCGCCGTTCTGGCGGATGGGCAACACCGCGCCCAGCAGGTGAGGCACCTTGGCGAGCCTGCAGATCCCGACCGTTTCCTGGCCGCCAAGGGCGGACTTGACGGCGGCGGAGGCGGATTCGTCGCTGCCGGTCTGCTTGTCGCTCTTGCTCGCCAGCACCTCGCCCGCGGCGTTGCCGACCATGATGATGTCGATCTGGCTCTGACGGCCGAAGTCGTTGATAAGGGTCTGGATCGCCTGACGGTCGTTTGCTTCCACGGCGCGCCGCAGTGCGCCGTCTTCCGCCAGCGCGAGGCCGATGCAGCGATACCGCTGGGAGGTGGCCGTGTTGACGGCATCCATATTGCGATGCACCCGATCAAGGCTGTCGCTGATGGATTCTTCCAGAGGGCGCGTCATGAAGTGGATGCCGACGGCAACGGTGATGGCGCTGGTCAGCAGCATGGAGCAAAAGAGACTGATAACAACCTTGAGAGTCAGGTTCAGGCGCATAGACACCTCTCGCTTTTGCCGGAAAACTGGCGTAGAACAGGGGGATTTTTTTCCTGTTATCGACAAAAAAAGAAAAATTCATAGGGAAAACAAGTAATTTATCGTTACTGCAATGAAAAAAGAAGTAAGTCGGCGCAAAACGTCGCAATGTATGATTCCCACAGCGAGCTTTGGAGAGGGCGGCTTTCAGGGGCGGAACGGCAGCAGATGCCGCCTGCGTTCCTCGCGGCTGAGGGAAAGGATATCCCGCAGGCAGGCCGTGGACGAGGCGGCTTTGGAGGCGGAGAGCAGGCGTTCGACCAGCGCGGCCCGGCGCTGGTTTTCCTCCCCGCCGCCCAGCATGCCTTCCCTGCCCAGCAGCTGGAGTCCCCTGCCGAGCCGGGCGGCCAGCCCCTCTTGCAGCGCAGCGCAGGCTGCCGCGGCGGCGCACGTGGCTTCCTCCGTCGCCATGAGCGACGACAGATGGCAGCTTTCCACATAGAGGCCGTAAAGATAGCCGCCCAGACGTCGCAGATGCGTCTGGCTCCGGGCCGCCGCGCGGATCAGCAGCGCGTACTCCCGTCGGCGGCAGGCTTCGGCTACGGACAGGGCCTGTGCGCTGTGCGGCAGCCTGCGCAGGATGCGTGCCTCCTCCGGCGACGGCGGGCAGGGCAGGTCGGGGGCGGGCGACCAGGCGACGCGCAGCGGGGCGTTCTCCCGCAAAAAGCCTTCCGGCCTGCCGAAAACGAGGGCAAAGTCACGATCCGCGGCAATGAGGCCGCCGAGCACGGCGTGGCGGTCGAGGACGATCTCTTCCTGCTCTTGCCAGGGCCAGGCAGGCAGGCGTATGGCCGCTTCGACAAGGGCGTGTTCCGGTCCCAGGGCGCAGCCCGCCGCACGGCAAGCCGCGATGTCCCGCAGGGCCTGCGCCGGGGCCTCGCCGTCCAGGCTATCCAGCAGGGCAAGGACGATGCGGTACGCCTTCTCGCGGGCGGCCTCCTGTGCGGGATACTCAGGGCCGGGAACGAAGCTGATGCCGTTTTGGATGACGAAGGTCTTGAATGCGCCGGCGTCTTCCTCCACCAGGCGCTTGAGGTCGGCGCTGCCGGGGCCGGATGTTTGTCGCGGCTGGGCAGGGGATGCCGGAACGGCGCAGGCAAGGATGCCGGACAGGAGCAGGACGCGGCGGAGGGCGGACAGGGGCGGCAGATGCGGGGGCATGGGGGAGCCTCGGTAAAAAAAGACCGTCCCAAAGCCGGGACGCTTCAGGACGGTCGTTGTGCTTTTTGCGGTCTTGCGCCGTTGCAGGGGCGTTAAGGGAGCGGGCAGGGCGTCAGGTAGACGGTGCGCTCTTCCTGGGTGAGCGTGACGATCTCCCGCAGGCCGTCCAGCGTGGGGCGGCCCTTGTCGGCCGTGAGCAGGCCCTGAAGCCGCTTGGCCAGCTCGGCCCGGCGGGCGTTCTCCTCCCCGCTGCCCAGCATGCCTTCCTTGCCCAGCAGTTCCAGGGCCTTGCCGTGATGCGCGGCCAGGTTCTCATGGACGAGGAAGAGCGGTTCCAGTTCGTCGCTCTCGGCGGCGGCAAGCACCATGACCGAGGTCATGTAGAGCCGTTCGATATAGACCCCGTAGATGTGCGCGCCCAGCAGGCGCAGCAGGTGCTCATCCCTGGCGGCCGCGCGCACGAAGGCCGCGTATTCCTGCTTGCGGTATTTTTCCGCAATGGCGCGGGCGCGCTCGCTCTGGGGCTTGTCGCGCAGGGTGCGCAGCTCCTCCTTGCTGGGGGAGGGCAGCTTTTGCTGCCAGAGCGATTGCAGTTGGCGGTTCTCCCGCAAGGCGTCCTCCGGCTTGCCGAAGAAGAAGGCAAAGCCGCGATCCGCGGCGATCATGCCGCTGAGCACGGCCCGCTGATCCTCGTTCTCGGTGGGGCAGGTCTCTTCGGAGACGGCCAGCGCGGGCTGGTAGACGAAGCCCGCCTCGCGGTAACGGGCGATGTCCCGCAGGGCCTGTGCCGGGGAGTCGCCGTCGAGCACATCCAGCAGGGCGGAGACGATGCGCTGCGTTTCCGAAGCGGGCAAGGCGGACGGTGCGGCCTGCACGAGGGCGGCCTGCAACAAAAGGGCGACCCCGCAGAGCAGGGTCGCCGTCAGAATACGCGGATGCCTAGGTGTTGTGTTCCGATAGGTTGTTCACCCTTTCCTCATTCGGTAAGTTGGAAGTTACCAGACAAACCAACAAA
>NZ_CALUWS010000003.1 GCF_944324525.1 uncultured Desulfovibrio sp. | reverse complement strand
ACCCTCTTTCCCGCGGCGGGAAGGAGCTCCAGCCCGAAACCGCCAAGCCGCACTCTGCCGCGCACCCCCACAAAAAAACTTCCCAAAAACTTCCAAAAACAGAGCGGAACGCCGCTTCGCGCTAGCGAAGGGCGTTCCGCTCTCTTCCAGTTTTCAATAAGCCTAGTTTCCGGCGGCAGGGGCGGTCTCGCCGCTCTTTTCGCGCAGGCGGAGGCCGAGTTCACGCAGCTGCTTGGCCGAGACTTCGGAAGGCGCCTGGGTCATGAGGCAGGTAGCCTTCTGGGTCTTGGGGAAGGCGATGACGTCGCGGATGCTCTGCGCGCCGGCGAGCAGCATGACCAGACGGTCGAGGCCGAAGGCGAGGCCGCCGTGCGGCGGAGCGCCCTGCTCCAGCGCGCTGATGAGGAAGCCGAACTGTTCTTCGGCCTGTTCCGGCGTGAAGCCCAGGGCGGCGAACATGCGGCGCTGCACTTCGGCGGAGTGGATGCGGATGGAGCCGCCGCCCACTTCGTTGCCGTTGAGCACCATGTCGTAGGCACGGGCGCGGGTATGGGCCGGGTCGGTGGCCATGAGTTCCAAATGGCCGGGAGCCGGAGAAGTGAAGGGGTGATGGCAGGCCACATAGCGCTTTTCCTCTTCGTCGTATTCAAAGAGGGGGAAGTCCGTCACCCAGAGGAAATTGAAGGTGTTTTCCGGGATCAGGCCGAGCTGGTTGCCCAGATGCACCCGCAGGTTGCCGAGGGCGGCATTGACCATGCCGGGTTCACCGGCCTGGAAGAAGACGATGTCGCCGACCTTCAGGTCGAGGGCTTCCGCAATGCCCTTGCGCTCTTCCTCGGAAAGGAACTTGGCGATGGGGGACTGCCATTCGTCGGCCTTGATCTTGATCCAGGCCAGGCCCTGCGCGCCGTAGATCTTCACGAAGTCGGTGTAGGCGTCGATCTCCTTACGGGTCATGGATTCGCCGCCGGGCACCTTCATGGCTTTGACGAGGGTCGCCGCGGCAAAGAGCTTGAAGCCGGAGCCGCGCACGATGTCGGTGATGTCGTGCAGTTCGAGACCGAAGCGGGTATCCGGCTTGTCCACGCCGTAACGGCTCATGGCCTCGGCATAGGGCATGCGCGGGAAGGGACGGGGGATATCCTGCCCCATGACGTCCTTGAAGACGCGGGCCATGAGGCCTTCGGCCATGTTCATGACCTTTTCCTCATCCACGAAACTCATTTCGATATCCACCTGCGTGAATTCCGGCTGACGGTCGGCGCGCAGGTCTTCGTCGCGGAAGCAGCGGACGATCTGGAAATAGCGGTCAAGACCGCCCACCATGAGCAGCTGCTTGAAGAGCTGGGGCGACTGCGGCAGAGCGTAGAACTGGCCGTTGTTCAGGCGGCTGGGCACCAGGAAGTCCCGCGCCCCTTCGGGGGTGGACTTGGTGAGGATGGGCGTTTCCACCTCGATGAAGCCGCCCTCGTCCAGATAGCGGCGGATGGCCTGGGCCACGCGGTGCCGCAGGCGCAGATTGGCCTGCATGCGCGGACGGCGCAGATCCAGATAGCGCCAGGTGAGACGCAGGTTCTCGCCGGCGTCGGTGCGGTCTTCGATGGGGAAGGGCGGCGTTTTGGAGGTATTGAGCAACTTCCATTCCTTCACCACCACTTCGATGCCGCCGGTGACCAGATTGGGATTGGTCATGCCTTCGGGACGGGGACGCACGCGGCCCTTGATGGCGAGCACGTATTCCGCGCGCAGGATATGGGCATCCTCATGGGCCTTGGGGGCGATCTCGGGGCTGAACACCACCTGGGTCAGGCCTTCGCGGTCGCGCAGGTCCACGAAGATGAGACCGCCGTGGTCGCGGCGGTACTGCGCCCAGCCCATGAGGCAGACCTCAGCGCCGTCGTCGGCTTCGGTCAGCTGGCCGCAGGAATGCGTACGGGTCCAGTCGCCCACTTCCTCGATATATTTCTGGTGCTCCTGCTGGAGATCCTGGGATTGGGTCTGCTCACTCATGCTCAATACCGCCGGGGGTCGAGGCCAGATGTTCCACCACTGCGGACTGCGGCACGGCCTGCTGTTCGCCGCTGTCCATGTTTTTCACCATAACCGTGTCGGAAGCCGCTTCGTCCTCACCCACGATGAGGCAGTAGCGGGCCCCGGATTTGCCGGCCTGACGCATGCTGCTCTTGAAACCGCCGTCGCCGGTGTGCACTTCGCCCGTAAGACCGGCCTCGCGCAGCCGCTGGGCCAGCGAAAAACAGACGTCGCGCCCGGCCTCGTTCATGCCCACGGCATAGAAATCCAGCCGTGGCGCGGGACGTTCCGGCAGGAGCAGCGCCAGCCGTTCCATGCCGCAGGCAAAACCCACGCCCGGCACGTCCGGCCCGCCCAGACTCTTCACGAGACCATCATAACGACCGCCGCCCGCCACGGCGGACTGCGAACCGATGTTCCCGCTTACCACCTCGAAGGTCGTACGGCAATAGTAATCAAGCCCGCGCACCAGGCGGTGATCCAGTTCATAGGGGATCTTCTCCGCCTCCAGCAGACGTACCACGGTGTCGAAGTGGGCGCGGCAGTCCGGGCAGTTATAGTCCAGCAGACGCGGCGCGGCGTCCGTCAGACGGCGGCAGCCTTCCTGCTTGCAGTCCAGCACGCGCAGGGGATTGGTCTGCATGCGGCGCGTGCAGTCCTCGCACAGGCCGCCCTCTCCGGCAAGCCCCTTCAGGTAGTCCACCAGCGCTTCCTTGAAGCGCGGACGGCAGCTGGCGCAGCCCAGGGAATTGAGCTTGAGCGTCAGCTCCGTAAGTCCCGCTTCCCGCAGGAAGCGCATGAGCATGATGATCATGTCCGCATCGGCATAGGGGCTGTGCGAACCGAGGCATTCGCAATTGAGCTGATGGAACTGCCGCATGCGTCCCTTCTGGGGCCGCTCGTAACGGAACATGGGGCCGGTGGTGAAGAGGCGGCTCACGCTTTCGCGGGTATGCCGGGCGTCTTCGATATAGGCGCGCATGACGCCGGCCGTGGCTTCGGGCCGCATGGTCATGAGACGGTCGTTCCTGTCCGGGAAGGTGAACATCTCCTTCTGCACCACATCGGTCTCTTCACCGATGGAGCGCCGGAAGAGGTCGGTATATTCCAGGACAGGCGTCCGCAATTCCACAAAGCCGCAACGCGAAAAGATGCGCCGCGCCGTTTCTTCCAGGAAGAGGAAGGCGTCGGAATCCGGCGGAAACATGTCCGCAAAGCCTTTGATGCGTGTAACGTGAGCTGCCATGATGACCTCAGGAGTTGACCGCCGCGCAGGGCTGTTCGAGTCTGTGCTTGCCCGCCTCCCGGCAGGGAACGGGATAATCGCCATTGAAACAGGCAAGGCAGTAGCTGTCGGAGTGCATGACCGAACGCAACAGCCCGTCTATGGAAAGATAGTGCAGGGAATCCACATCCAGCTCACGCACGATTTCCGGCAGATCGAGGGAAGCCGCGATGAGCTCGCCGCGCGAGGCGAAGTCGATGCCGTAATAGCAGGGGAATTTCACCGGCGGGCAGCTGATGCGGATATGCACTTCCTTCGCCCCCAGTTCGCGCAGCTTCTTCACGCGGGTGCGCATGGTCGTGCCGCGCACGATGGAGTCGTCCACGATGCAGATTTTCTTGCCTTCGATCATGGAACGCACGGGATTGATCTTCACCCGCACGCCGAAGTTGCGCATGCTCTGGGTGGGCTGGATGAAGGTACGGCCCACATAGTGGTTGCGGATCATGGCGTGTTCATAGGGCAGCTCGGCGCACTGGGCGAAACCCACGGCCGAATAGACGCCGGAATCGGGGAACGGCATGATGAAATCCACATCCGGCGTGGACTCGTGGGCCAGCTGCCAGCCCATCTGCTTGCGGCACTGGTAGACCTGCTCGCCGAAGACGAAGGAGTCCGGCCGGGCGAAATACACCAGCTCGAAGATGCACTGGCGCGGCTTGTCCGGCAGCGGGCCGTGCAGCTGTTCGCTGCGTTCGCCCTGCTCGTCCACGATGTACATCTCGCCGGGAGCGATACTGCGTTCATAGTCGGCTTCCATGAGGTCGAAAGCGCAGGTCTCCGAGGCGAATACCGGGCTGTTGTCCAGACGGCCCAGCGCCAGCGGATGGAATCCGTGCGGGTCGCGTACCGCCACGAGGGTATTGCCGCTCATGACCAGCAGGCAGTACGCGCCGCGCACGCGCGAACAGGTGTCGCGCACGGCCTCCACCAGCGTCTTGGTGCGCAGGGCCCGCGCCAAAAGATGCATGAACACTTCCGTATCATTGGTCGTGCTGAAAATGGAGCCGTCGCTTTCCAGCTCCTCGCGCAGCTCCGCCGTGTTGACGAGGTTCCCGTTATGGGCCACGGCGATGTCCTGCCCGCGGAAGTGGGCCACGAAGGGCTGGGCATTGCGCATATGCGAGCGTCCGGTCGTGGAGTAGCGCACATGCCCGATGGCCGTATTCCCCGAAAGCGTACCGAGCGCCGCTTCCGAAAAGACGTCGGGAACGAGGCCCATGCCCTTGTATTCGTACATGGCGCCGCCGTCCCAGGTCACAATGCCCGCGCTTTCCTGTCCGCGGTGCTGCTGCGCGTAGAGGCCGAAGTAGGTCAGCCGCGCCGCGTCTTCATGGCCGTAAATGCCGAAAAGTCCACACTCGTGACGAATCATGCCAAACTCCTCATGCCGTCCGCACGTCCCGCCGCCCGCCGCTGCGTGCAGGCAGGGACACGCCCGGACGCCCTATTTCCTTTCCGCCGCCCTCGCCTGACGGCGGGAGGGATTCTTCATCTTTTTTTTCAAATACGCAATGCGATTTTCCACCACATCGGTATTGGGATACGTTTCCCGGCAAAGCTCGAACTGGGCCAGCGCCTCGTCCTGGCGGTCGAGCTGCTCCAGCGCATCCCCCAGCAGAAAAAGCGTCAGCGCGCGCAGGCGCTCGCCGGGCTCGCTGTCCAGGATCTGTTGCGAGAGGTCGGCCGCTTCCTGCCAGCGTTCCCGGGCAGCGCTCTGGTCCGCCAGATCATACATGCAGTTGAGCTTGGCCTTCTCGTTGACCGGCAGGGCCAGACACTGCTGCAGGGCATCTTCCGCGGCCTCGTAGCGATGGAGACGGAAGTTCATGGCCGCCAGATGGCGGTAGCCCTCCACGCTGTCCTGTGGGCTGAGCCCTTCCAGATCCAGATAGGCGCTCCAGATATCCACCGCGCGCTCATGGCGGCGCTGGCGCTCCATAAGCTGCCCCATGCGCCAGAGGATGTCCTTGCAACGGGCGTCGCTGTCCGCGAATTCCTCAAGCATGGTATCCAGATAGTCCAGCCGTACCCGCGTGGTGACCCCCGTGGCATTGGCCACGGTCAGCAGGAGCTGCCAGGCCTCCCAGCGCTTGTCGGACTCCGAGGATTCCCGCAGGAAACGCTCAAGCAGTCGCTCGGCCCGCGTCCATTCATGGGCGGCCACCGCGCTTCTCGCCTCGCTGAGGTCGTCCCCCAGCGGCGAACGTTCGCAGCCCGGCAGGCTGAAGGCCAGCAGACAGCAGAGCAGCAGGCCGCCTGCGCGCCTGCCGCCCCGCCGTCCCCATTGGCGGCAAACATCTCGCCCCAGGCGGAAGGCCCAGCGCATTACGCTTCTCCGTTCTCCTCGGAGGGCGCTTCCGGCGGCGTGCCGTCCGGGCTTTCCTCCGTCGCGGCTTCACCGCCGGCATCCTGGGGAGCTCCATTTTCGACGGACGGATCGTCCGCCTCTTCCTCATCCAGCCTGCGGCCGCTCTGTCCGCCTTCATCCACGCGGTCGAAGCCCACCACGCGGGCGCCCTCGTCCAGACGTACCAGCATGACGCCCATGGTGGCCCGGCCCTTGCTCCGCACGTCGTCCACGCCGATGCGCACGATCTTGTTGGCCGAGGTCAGCAGCACGAGGCCGTCATTGTCCCGTACGGGCATGGCGCCCACCACATGGCCCGTCTTGCCCGTCACCTTGAAGTTGATGATGCCCTTGCCGCCGCGCGTCTGGAGGCGGTAGAGGTCCACCCGCGTACGCTTGCCGAAGCCGTTGGCCGAAATGGACATGATCTCCGTGGTCTGGTCATCTTCCTTGAGGATGACCCCGGCCACCACCACGTCCTGCCGCCGCAGGGCGATGCCCTTGACCCCGGTGGCCACGCGGCCCATGGGCCGCACGTCCTTGCAGGAGAAACGGATGGAATAGCCGTCCGCCGTGGCCAGCACGATGTGGGTATCGTCCCGGATGGGACGCACCACCACGAGCTCGTCGTCCTCACGCAGGCCCACGGCCATGAGGCCGCTCTTGCGGCAACGGGCATAGAGCGAGGCCGAGGAACGCTTGACCATGCCGCGCCGGGTCACGAAGAGGAAATACTTGTCCTCCGCGAATTCGCGCAGGGCCAGCACCGTGGTCACCCATTCGCCCTCTTCCAGCGGCAGCAGATTGTTGATGTGCACGCCCTTGGCCGTGCGGCTGCCCTCGGGGACCTGATGCACCTTGAGCTGATGCATGCGACCCTTGTTGGTGAAGAGGCAAAGGTACTGGTGATTGGTGGTGGTCAGAAACTCCTGCACATAGTCGTCCTCCGCCGTGTGCAGGGCCGCGATGCCCTTGCCGCCGCGCTTCTGCTGCTGGTAGTTCTCCAGATTGGTGCGCTTCATGTAGCCGCGGCGGGACAAGGTGATGACCACCTCGTCATCGGGGATGAGATCCTCGATGTCTATGCCGGACAGGGCGTCCGTCACCACTTCCGTACGGCGCGGGGTGGCGAAGGTCTCGCGGATCTCCGCGATCTCCCGCTTGAGTTCGCCGCGCAGCACTTCGGCATTCTCCAGGATCGAGGTATAGAACTGGATCTTCTGGAGCAGATCGCGATATTCGGCAAGCAGTTCCTCACGCTGCAGGCCGGTCAGGCGCTGCAGACGCATGTCGAGGATGGCGCGGGCCTGGACTTCCGACAGCTCGAAGCGGGCCATGAGGCCGGCACGGGCCTCGTCCGGGCTGGCGGACGCCCGGATGAGGGCCACCACCTCGTCGATGTTGTCGATGGCGATGCGCAGGCCCTCAAGGATATGGGCGCGGGCTTCGGCCTTGGCCAGATCGTAGCGCGTGCGGCGGATGACCACCTCCCGCCGGTGATCCACAAAGCAAGCCAGCGCGGTCTTGAGGTTGAGCAGCACGGGCCGGTTGTCCACCACGGCCAGCATGTTGATGCCGAAGCTGGTCTCCAGCGGCGTATACTTGTACAGACCGTTGATGACGATGTCCGGGATGGTGCCGCGCTTGAGGTCGATGACGATGCGTATGCCCTTCCGGTCGGATTCGTCCCGCAAGTCCGCAATGCCGTCTATCTTGTGGTCATTGATGAGAGCGGCGATCTTCTCCACCAGGGCGGACTTGTTGAGCCCGAAGGGGATCTCCCGGATGACCACGGCCTGCAGGCCCTTCTTCCGCTCTTCCACTTCCACGCGGCCGCGCACCTTCACCGTGCCGCGCCCGGTATGGTAGGCGTCATAGAGGCCCTTGCCGGCGTAGACGAAGCCGCGCGTGGGGAAGTCCGGCCCCTTGACCACCTCCATGAGGTCGTCCACGCTGGCCTGCGGATTGTCCAGCAGGATCTGCAGAGCGTCGCAGAGCTCGCCCAGGTTGTGCGGCGGAATGTTGGTGGCCATGCCCACGGCGATGCCCGAGGAGCCGTTGAGCAGCAGATTGGGCACCTTGGTGGGCAGGACGGACGGTTCCTGCAGGGTGTTGTCGTAGTTGGGACGAAAGTCCACGGTCTCCTTGTCCAGATCGGCCAGGAATTCCCCGGCCAGCCGGGACATGCGCACTTCGGTGTAACGCATGGCGGCCGGCGAGTCCCCGTCGATGGAGCCGAAGTTGCCCTGCCCGTCCACCAGCGGGTCCCGCATGGAGAAGTCCTGCGCCATGCGCACCAGCGCGTCATACACGGCGGAGTCGCCATGCGGATGATACTTACCGATGACGTCACCCACGATGCGCGCGGACTTCTTGTGCGGACGGTTGTAGGTATTGGCCAGTTCCGACTGCGCGAAGAGTATGCGCCGGTGCACGGGCTTCAGACCGTCGCGCGCATCGGGGATGGCGCGGCCGATGATGACCGACAGCGAATATTCCAGATAGGATTTCCGCAGTTCGTGCTCAATACTGATTTTCGGTTGCTCGGACACGTTTTCCTCGTTGCTTGGGTAGCAGGGAGGCCCCCGCCAGCTAGATATCCAGATCCTGCACGCTCAGGGCATTGCGTTCGATGAACTCGCGGCGCGGGGCCACCCGGTCGCCCATGAGTTCCTCGAAGGCGTCGGAAGCCTCGTTGGCATCCTCCACGGAGACCTGGAGGAGCACGCGGTTCTCGGGATTCATGGTCGTCACCCAGAGCTGTTCGGGATTCATTTCCCCAAGGCCCTTGTAACGCTGGATGTTGATGCCGCGGCGGGCTTCTTCCAGCGTCAGGCGCAGCAGGCTGAACACATCGTCCACGCTCTGCTCGCCGTCTTTGCGGCGCAGGCTGAAGCCGAAGCCGCCGCACTGCTCCCGCAGTTCGTCGAAGAGCTGCCGCGTCTGCCGGTAGAGGCGGGACGCGAAGAACTCCATGCCGCGCCGGGTATGGTGGCTCCCGGTATTCTCGAAGACCGCAAAGACGCGTTCCTCGCCGTCCTCGTCGGCCTCGCGGGAAAGGGTCAGCAGATAGCCGCGCTCATTGAGCCAGGCGAGCAGCGCCTCGTCCCCGGACTGGATGAGGTCCGCGTCCACGAAGCGCGGATAGGTCGTCAGCGCCAGGAAGAGGTCGCGGGCCATGCCCGTGCTCTCGGCGTCCGTCACGCGGCTTTCCAGCTTCTCGATGTGCCGCATGAGCTCCAGCAGCTTCGCGCCCGTGTATTCCGTGCCGTTCTCGGCGACGATGGTCACGTCTTCGCTCACGCGATTGAGCAAAAAGTCGTTGAGTTCCGCGTCGTCCTTGATGAACTTCTCGAAACGGGCGTTATGCGCGCGGTAGAGCGGCGGCTGCGCGATGTAGACGTAGCCCTTTTCCACCATTTCCTGATACTGACGGAAAAAGAAGGTCAGCAGCAGGGTGCGGATATGCGCGCCGTCCACATCGGCGTCGGTCATGATGATGATCTTGTGGTAGCGCAGCTTGTCGAGGTCCATATCCCCCTCGCCGATGCCCGCGCCCATGGCCGTGATGAGGTTTTTCACTTCCTTGTTGGCCAGCATTTTGTCGAAGCGCGTGCGCTCGGTATTGAGGATCTTGCCGCGCAGGGGCAAAATGGCCTGATTGCGAGGATTGCGCCCCTGCTTGGCCGAACCGCCTGCCGAATCGCCCTCCACGATGAAAAGCTCGGACTCGGCCGGGTCCTTGCTCTGGCAGTCGGCCAGCTTGCCCGGCAGGGCATTGTCCGACAGCGCCCCCTTGCGGCGCACCAGCTCCTTGGCCCGCCGGGCGGCATCCCGCGCGCGGGCGGCATCCATCGCTTTTTCCACGATGGTACGGATGTCCTTGGGGTTCTCCTCGAAATATTCGTTGAGCTTGTCGTAGACGACGCCCGCCACGATGCCCGCCACCTCGCTGTTGCCCAGCTTGGTCTTGGTCTGGCCCTCGAACTGCGGTTGCGGCAGCTTGACGCTGATGATGGCCGTCAGGCCTTCGCGCACGTCGTCGCCGGAAAGCACCGTGCCCTTGAGCTTCTTGGTCAGGTCCGGCTGGTTCTTCACATAGCCGTTGATGGCGCGGGTGAGCGCCGTACGGAAGCCCACCAGATGCGTGCCGCCCTCGGCCGTGCGGATGTTGTTGGCAAAGGTGTGGATGTTCTCCTTGTAGGCCGTGGTGTACTGCATGGCAAAGTCCACGGTCACGTTGTCCTGGAGCCCTTCGCAGTCGATGACCGGATGCAGGGGCGTTTCCCCCTCGTTGAGGTCGGTCACGAACTGGCGGATGCCGCCCTCGGCATGGAAGATGTGCTCCTGCCCCGTGCGCTCGTCGATGCACTCGATGGTCAGGCCCCGGTTGAGGTAGGCCAGTTCCTCGAAACGCTTCTTCAACGTCTCGTAGGAGAATTCCAGCACCTCGAAGATCTCCTCGTCCGGCTTGAAGGTCACGGTGGTTCCGTGACCGTCCACGCTTTCGCCGATGACGGTCAGCTCGTCCTGCGGCACGCCGCGTGCATAGTGCTGGCGGTAACGCTTGCCGTCGCGCCGCACGGTCACGGTGAGCGATTCGGAAAGAGCGTTGACGCAGGAGACGCCCACCCCGTGCAGGCCGCCGGAGACCTTGTAGCTCGTGTTGTCGAACTTGCCGCCGGCGTGCAGCTTGGTCATGACCACCTGGACGGCGGGCACGCCTTCCTTGGGATGGATATCCACCGGGATGCCGCGGCCGTCGTCGCGCACGGTGACGGAATTGTCCGCATGCAGGATGACGGTGATGGACGTGCAGTAGCCCGCCATGGCCTCGTCGATGGAGTTGTCCACCACTTCATAGACGAGGTGATGCAGGCCGCGAACGTCCGTGGAACCGATGTACATGGCCGGACGCTTGCGTACGGCCGAAAGGCCCTCGAGAATGGTGATGGATGCGGCATTGTAGCCGCCGGCATTTTCGGGAGCCATTAGACGTCTTCCTCGCTGTAATAGGTCGTTTCGGAAACCTTCATGGGCATGATGATCACCGTGTAGTCCGGGTCTTCCTCGCCACGGATGCCGCAGGCCCCTTCCGCGCCGGTCATGGTCATGGTCACCGAGGCCGAGACGAAGTGCCCCAGCACGTCCATGAGATTGCGCGTGGGGAAGGCGATGCGCTCTATGTCGCCCTCATAAGTCACTTCCAGGCTCTCGCTGGCCGAGCCGATCTCCTGTCCCTGCGCATGGAGCACGGCTTCCTGCGCCGAGAGGTCGAGGTAGGTGCAGCGGTCGCTCTCGGTATTGAAGATGAGGATGCGGCCCAGCGCTTCCATGGCGTCCTTGCGGGTCAGGGTAAGGCGGCTCGCGCCCTCTCCTTCCAGACGGCTCAGGAAGACATTGTAATCAGGATACTGATGTCCGGCGCGCGGCAGGCTCAGACTTTCCGCGCCGTCCAGCGTGCGCAGATACAGGCGCTTGTCCGTGATGTCCAATTCTATCTCATCCACGCCCAGCCATTTCTTGAGGTCCTGCAGGTACTTCTTCTGGATGAGCACCCCTTCCTGCGGCAGGCGGCCGGCCAGTTCGTCATGGGTGAAGGAGACCAGCGCGAACTGATGGCCGTTGAGGCCGCAGACGTCGATGCGCCCATTGCCCGTGGGCTTCATGTAGAGGCAGGCGATGGCGTCCATGGAGTCGTCGTCGCTGATGCAGAAGACCACCCTGTCCAGCACGTCCTGCAGGAAATCGCCGGACCAGGTGACGGCGTTCCCCTGCGGGAAGGCCGAGAAGTTCTGGAAGAGCTCTTCGCCGTTCACAGGCAGCTTGTAGCTGCGGCGTCCCTGTTCGAGCAGCAGGGTCTTGCCGCCGGCGTCCAGACTGAGCCGCAGAGGCCCGTTGGGGAGCTGCCGTACCAGATCCACAAAGGAACGCCCCTGCACGCCCACCAGACCGGACTGCTGCACCTCGGCTTCATAGCGTCCGGTAAATTCGATGTTGGCGTCCGTGGCCATGATGGAGAGGTGTCCCTCTTCCGCCCGGAGCCAGATGGAACGAAGGTAGGCCGCGCCGGCCTTGGCGGGGATGATGGCCGCCGCCTTGAGCAGGCCGTCGATGATGCGCTCTTTGTTTACGGTAAGTTTCATACAAGAAATCCTCGTGGTAATAGGCAATCACGTTTTGTTGCCAACTAGCATAACCTGCGGAGATGTCTTGAAATATTTTCGACATCGGCAGGCGCTTCCCGGGAACGTCAGGCACGTTTTCCGTTCCGTGTCCGGGGAGCATGTTCCTCATGGCGCGCTTTTTTCCAGGGCGGCGACCACGTTCTGCACATCTTTGTTACTTTCCAGCATTTGTTTAATCTTTTTCACGGCATGGACGACCGTACTATGATCGCGCCCACCGAACATGCGCCCCAGTTCGGGATAGGAGAGGCCCAGACGGCGGCGGCAGACGTACATGGCGATCTGCCGGGCCAGCACAAGTTGCGGGCGTCTGCCGTTGCCGAGCACTTCCTCGGGGCGCAGCGCATAGAGGCGGCAGATCTCTTCCACGATCTCCCGATGACCGATGGCCGGTTCCGTGCCGCCGGTACGGGCGATATTTTCAATATCTTCCCTGCTCAGACTGCCCTGCCGCATCTCGGCAAAGGCGGCCGCCTTGAGCAGCATGCCCTGCAGCAGCCGGAACTGCCGGCAGCGTCGGGCCAGAAAAAGCTGTTCCTCGCGCGAAAGCGGCAGCTGCCGCTGACGGCAGATCTCCTGCAGGTAGCGCAGGCGGATCTCCAGATCCGGTTCCAGCAGCTCCGTCACCAGTCCGCTTTCCAGCCGGCCGACCAGCCGGCTTTGCAGCCGCTTGAAGGTCTGGGCCGTGCCGGTCAGAGCAAAGATGGCCTGCCGCTGCGGCGGGCAGTGATCCAGCAGGGAGACAAGGTAGCCCTGACACTGTTCCTGCCCGATGATCTCCTGAAGATCGTCCAGCATGAGCACATCGACCATCTGCCAGAAGCGTTCCGGCAAACGTGCCCAGCCATCCGCCTGACGGCAGAAGCGCGCCGCCGGCAGCGCCAGCACACGCAGGCCCTGCCGGGCATAACCGGCGCCCACGGCCGAGAGCAGATGGCTTTTGCCCGTGCCGCTTGCCCCGTAGAGGAGCAGCGGCTGAAAAATGGCTCCGGGCGCATGGCGGGCAATGCGCCGCATGGCTTCCAGCGGAAAGGCGTTCTTGGCGTTGCAGAGAAAATCATCCAGCGTCTTGTGCGGATCGGGCAGGGGCGGCAGCGCTCCTGCGGCCGGCGGGACGCTTCCCGGCTGTTCCGGCGGGACGTTCCCGCGGGCATCCCTCCGCGGGCGGGAAATGGCGGCCGTACGGTAGCGCACAGACGTTCCCGGCGGGAGGCATTGCCGGAGCGCCGTCTCGAAGACCTGGCGGTACGGGGAAAAGAAGCGCTCATACAGGGCATGCGGAAAAATGATCTCCACCGTTCCGCCATCTTCCAGCACGTCGAGACCGTGCAGCCAGGGACGCGGCACATGCGGGAGACTGCGCTCCAGCGCCTCGTCCGTGCGGCGCAGCAGGTCTGAGGGGGAAGGTGGTGTGTGCCTGTTGCTCAAGGTGCTTTCCCGACCGCGCGATTCCGCGCGAAGCAAAGGAAGAATATAGGCGATTTTTCCCGTTGAAACAAGTGTGGAAAAGCCCCCTCCCACGGCCGGAGCCCGCCTGCGGCAAAAGGGGAAAAGCGGACGTCGGGCGGGAAAAGCGGGACAGCCCGGGAAAGCTGGACAGAAATATGGCGGCGGGGTATATGTTGCGTCGGGAGAGATAACGGAAAATTATATGAAACGTATCTGGTTCATCCTGGTCGTCCTGCTGGTGTTCATCGGCATTGTCAGTGCGGTGCAGCTTGGTATTTCCGGCGGGCAGGAGCAGCGTCCGCCCTCGCAGGCTCCTGAACCGCTCCGGCAGGAAACGGGGACGGCCTCCTCGGGGACGCCCGTCGCGCCGGAAGCGGAACAGGAGGGGAAAAAGCCCTCCGCCGGGGGGGAAACTCTCCCTGATCCTGAAACCGTGGCCGGAGGAGATGCCAAGGATCCTCTGCTGGCTCCCGAGGCACGCACGGAAGCCGAGCCTCCCGCCGGAGAGGCCGTCAAGCACGGCACCGTGGAAAAGGGGGATACCCTCAGCACCGTGCTGGAAAGCGTCAGTACGGAAGGATCTTTTGAATACGCCAATGCCGTCAAAGAGGTCTTTTCCCTGCGGGCGTTTCGTGCCGGACAACCCTATGTGGTGGTGACCGACAACGCCACCGGGCGCGTCAAACGCTTTGAATACGAGATCGACGGGAACAGCCGCCTTGTGGTGGAAGGCATGGAAGATCCCGTCGCCCGCGTGGAGCGCATCGAATATGTGATCCTGCTGGAGACCATCAAGGCCGATATCCAGGACAATCTTTTCCAGGCCGTGGCCGATATGGGGGAAGGCCCGCAGATCGCCATCCTGCTGGCCGAGCTCTTCGGTTCGGAGATCAACTTCATCCGCGACCTGCAGCCCGGCGACAGCTTCAGCGTCCTTGTGGAGAAGCGGTATCGCGACGGCGAATACAAGGGCTACGGGCGCATCCTTGCCGCCACGTTCACCAATCAGGGCAAGACCTTCGAGGCCTTCTACTTCAAGGACGGCAAGGAACGTCCGCAGTACTACAACCGAAAGGGCGAGAACCTGCGCAAGACCCTCTTGCAGGCTCCTCTGTCCTTCACGCGCATCACCTCGCGCTTCAGCCATAACCGCAAGCACCCTGTTCTGGGTTACAGCCGTCCGCATCTTGGCGTGGACTACGGCGCTCCCACAGGGACGCCCGTCAAGGCGGTGGGGGACGGCGTGGTCATCAAGCGCGGCTGGGCCGGCGGCTACGGCAATCAGATCATCCTCAAACACGAAGCCGGGCTGGAATCATGGTATGCCCATCTTTCCGGCTATGCGCGGGGCCTGAAAAAAGGCCAGCGCGTCCGTCAGGGCCAGGTCATCGGTTTCGTGGGCAGTACGGGGCTCTCCACGGGCCCGCATCTGGACTTCCGGCTCAAGCAGAACGGCAAGTTCATCAATCCGGTCAAGGCCATCAATCCGCGCGGCAAGCCTGTTTCCAAGGGAGGCATGAAGCGCTTCAACGAGATCATGAAGCTGGAGAGCGCCTATCTCAATGGGGAGAAAAGCCTGTCCGACTATACGGTGGACAGCATCGTCAGCCTTGCGCCTGCCTCCTCGCCCGGCGTTCGGGAAGAGGGAGAAGACAAGGCGGAGGATGATACGAAGAGCAGGCGTCGCCGGCAGCGCTGACACGCGCGTTTCCGTCAGGAACTGCCGTGCGATGCCTGAGAGCAGCTTTTTTTGCGGGAGGGAATCATGTTGCTTGTGGATCCTGTGAAGCAGTTGAGCGGCGTGTGGCAGCGCGTGGTCGGCGGGCAGATCCTGGTGGTCAGCGGGGCTCCCGAGAGGGCGTCCGACCCGGTGGCCGCAAGCAGTCCGCTGGCCGTGCGGTCCGACAGTTCCTTTTTTCTGGGGCCGGACTGGCTGGCCATCGCGGCCAGCATGGAAGGTTCGGGCTCAGTCATCAATGTCGTGCTGTAGACGGGACGGCAAACGGAGTCCCTGTCCCGCAGCAGACGCGGGGATGCGGCAGGCAAACAGGACGGCGCCTCAGCGATGAGGTGCCGTTTTTTGCTGCCCGGAACACAGTGAGGAAGAAAACGGGATGGTAGTCATCATCACAGGCGCTACGCATACGGGGAAGACCCTGCTGGCGCAAAAGCTTCTGGAAAAATATCATTATCCGTACCTGTCCATCGATCATATGAAAATGGGCCTGATACGGAGCGGGCATACGTCGCTCACGCCCTCTGACGACAAGGAACTGGAAGCCTTCCTCTGGCCCATCGTCCGCGAGATGATAAAGACCGCTGTTGAAAACGGGCAGAATCTCATTATTGAAGGAGGCTATATACCCCCTGACTGGAAAGATGCTTTTGATGCGGCATATAGCCGTGAGATACGATTCATCTGCCTTGTCATGAGCAGGGGATATATCGAAAAAAATTTCTCACGCATACAGCAGTATGAAAATGTCATCGAGCAGCGCATCGAGGATGGATCATGCACGCTGGCATATCTTATTGAAGAAAATGCCAGATACAAGGATATGTGCGACACATATGGCTATCCCTATGTGTGGATAGAGGATGAGTATACGCTGCCTGTTACGTTGTGACGGCAGATGATTTGCCGCGAGAAGGAACATGCGTCCGTGCTGTCCGAGCGACTGGACGGCATGTTCCCCCTTCATGAGCCTTTTTCGTTGGAAACACTGTGCGTTTCCGACCACGTGCCCTCTCGTTTCGCGGGGAAAACACGATGTTCCCGCTTGGTTTGGGACGGGCGGCGCCGTACCGCCGTCTCGCGTTTTGCCTTTTTCAAAAGCAAAACGCTCTGGGTACAGGTTCATGTGGGGCTCTCCCCCGTCTAAAATGGGTGATGATGCCCTATCCCAGGAAGAGAGGCCCCCTCTCTCCCCTTTTTCTTTGTTCCAACGTCTTTTTTATGTAGGCGGACGGCCTTTCCATGTCGGGGTTCGTATGGAGCCTCGCTACTGTTCCTTTTGTGTGCTTTTTTGGGAGAATAGACGGGAAGATTTTGTGAATTATGATATAACATATTATTTTTACAATATTTTTTTTGATTACTCTATGGATGGAGAAAAGATATGCCTTTGTGTTTCCTTTGTGAAAAATACGGTGTCAGTTTTGCGGATAAGTGTCATAATATCTTGAATAAACAATGATTTTTAGGAGAAAAACAAAAGATGCCCTTTGCTGGCCATGCACGGCACAGAGGGGGAGATCCGCTGTGCTCACTTCCTCAAGCGGATAGTCTTCCGTGCTGTGCGTAACTATGCGGTAGTTTTGTGTGCAAGAGAGCAAGTTGTTTGATATTATTAGCAAAAATATGCGTATTTCCGGCGGGAAGGGAATCAGGAGGGGATTCCTGCCTGTTGAGGAACCGCAGCGGCGGGCGAGATTGACCGTCTTGGTTCAACAGCCCGGCAAACCTCTTGAAAAGAGCAGGAGCATACTGTGAGTAAGTATCATAATATGCTAAAATACAAAGAGTTATTTTAAACAGCGCTCTGTGCGTAATGTACCGTGGAGCTGCCGGATCAGAGAGCAGCCGGAGTAAAGGTTACTGGAGGCAGGCGGCGTGAGAGCGGATTTTCCTTGAAAAAGGCACAATGCGAGGCGGAGCCAGCGCCGTCCGGCCCAAACCCGGCGAGAAAACGCATTTTTTCCGCGAAACGACAGGCCGTGTGTTTGAAAAAGCAGCATCTAAGCGAAATTACTGTACAAACTTCGCTTTTCTTTGGGGAGGCGGCGAGCCTCGTGCCCTCGGCTCTCCTCACGGTAAAAGCGCGCTGGGGAAGGGATGGGGAGCTTGGGGGGAAGGGGAACCCCTCCAGCGCCGGCAGCGACCCGACGGGCGGCCCTTGGGCCGTGCCCGTTAGGCGACGCAGGAGCCTTACGGGCATCGACAGCAGAGCGAGGGGTTCCCCTTCCCCCAAAACAGACAGCGAATAGTCTTACCGGGCCCTAAGGCAGAGCAAGGAAACAGGAGAAACAGAGGAACGAGGCTGCGGTGGTTCTGGCTTGCGTCAGACGTGGGGATGGTCCGGCATTTGCCGGGGATGCGCAGGGGCTGCCCCATATAGCAGGAAGAAGCTGTGCGGCGGAGAGGACAAAAAAAGCCCCGGCAGCCGGCGGACTGTCGGGGCGGAAAGGTGCGTGAGCCAAGCGCCTATCCGGCGGACTGGGCGTCACCGTCAGCGCCGTTCGCCGCTTGCACCATCTTGGCGGCAAAGGCGGCCGCGCCGAAACCGTTGTCGATATTCACCACCGCCACGCCCGGGACGCAGGAACAGAGCATGGTGGAGAGAGCGGCCCTGCCGCCCGCGCCGACGCCGTACCCTACCGATGTGGGGACAGCCAGCAAGGGGCAGCGCAGCAATCCGGCCAGAACGGAGGGCAGCGCCCCTTCCATGCCCGCCACGGCGATGACGCAGCGGGCGGCGCGCAGGGCCGGGAGATGCGGCGTGAGGCGGTGCAGGCCGGCAACGCCCACATCGGTGATGAGGCCGCAGCTGCGGCCCCAGAAGCGGAGCGCGCCGTAAGCTTCCGCCGCCACGGGGATGTCGGCGGCGCCGGCGGTGACGACCAGGATGTCCCCCTGCTGCGGCCAGGGGGGGCCAAGCTCCAGCGGGGCGGCGCTGCTCCCGTCCGGCAGGCGCTGGGGCAAGAGGAAAAGGCGGGTCATGGGCCAGTAGCGGCCCTGGGGAAAGCTTTGCGTCAGCAGTTCCCCCTGTTCCGGGCTGACCCGCGTGGCAAGCACCGGGCTGCCGTCCTGATGCAGGCCGGACACCGCGCCGAGCAGGGCCTCATTGCTCTTGCTCTGGGCAAAGACCACTTCGCCGAGGCCGGTACGCATGGCCCGCTGGGTATCGAGGGTAAGCCCGCTGAGACTGTCTTCAAGGGTGGACTGGGCAAGCTGCCGGACAGCCAGGGACGGACTGATGTCTCCCCGGGCCACAGCGGAAAGGAGCGTTTCAAGATGCTGTTGTTCCATGCGGATTTTTGTACGGAAATCCTCCCGGAATGTCACCCCCGGGCAAGGCTGGCGTGTTGCAAAGTAGGCCGCAACGGGTTACATACCCTTGGTTATGTCAACGCGGCGTTTGCTGTTTCTTGCTCCAGCGCAGGCCATAACGGCCATTTTTCCACCCTTGCGCGATGCCGGTTTCGAGCTGGGCATTGCGGAGAATCTCAAGGGAGCCTCGGTCTTTATCCGCAAGTCAGGGCCGGACATCATCTTTGCCCGTCCGAGCCTGCCGGGTTTCAAGGTCGAGGATCTGCTGGCCGTGGGCGCGGACGATCCGCAGTTTCCCCCGGTCATCGTCATCACCGATAAGGGCAGCCCGCAGGAAGCCGAACGCCTGATGCACCTCGGGGCCCGTGATTACTGGCTGGAACCGCTGGACGTGGAGCGCATACAGGCCGTGGCCCGTGCCCCGCAGCGTTCCGCGCCTGTCCCGGCCAGCAGCACGTTGGGCGGTCACAAGCCGCAGTACGGCGAACCCGGCAGCGGGCCGCGCATCGTGGGGCATAATCCGGCTATCGCGCGCGTGCTCAAGCTGGCGCGTCAGGTCGCCGGTTCGCGGGCGACGGTGCTCATCTCCGGCGAATCCGGGACCGGTAAGGAAATGTTCGCCCGTTATCTGCATGCCATGAGCAAGCGACGCGGCCCATTCGTGGCGGTCAACTGCGCGGCCCTGCCGGAACATCTGCTGGAGAGCGAACTGTTCGGTCACGAAAAGGGCGCGTTTACCGGGGCCATTTCCCGCAAGCTGGGCAAGTTCGAGCTGGCGGACGGCGGCACCATCCTGCTGGACGAAATCTCCGAAATGGATCTGGCGCTGCAGGCCAAGCTCCTGCGCGTGCTTCAGGAAAGCGAGGTCGACCGTGTGGGCGGCACGGAGACCATCCATGTGGATGTTCGCGTCCTTGCGACCACCAACAGAAATCTCGAGGATTGGGTCAAACAGGGGAAATTCCGGCAGGACCTCTATTTCCGTCTGAACGTCATCCCCTTGCGGCTGCCTTCGCTGCGGGAACGTGGCGACGACGTGCTGGAGCTGGCCCGCTTTTTCATGGATATGTACGTGCGGGAGTACCAGCTGCCGCCCAGCTCCCTTTCCGAAGCGGCCGTAGACTGGCTCTCCACCTATGATTTTCCCGGCAACGTGCGCGAACTGCAAAACCTCATGGAACGCGCCGTTCTGCTGGCCAACGGCCGGCCCATAGAGCCCTGTCACTTCCTGCTGGAAGAAGACAGCTGGCCCCTCTTCGAGGAAGAGACTGAAACCGCCGCCCAGCCCGAGAGGGAAACGCTTGCCCCCGGCAGCGACGTAGCCTCTCAGGAAGGGGCGGAACCCGCCATGCTCCCGTCCGCGCCCGTCACGCCCGCCTCTGGCGGACAGGCTCCCGCCGCAGGCGCTTTTTCCGGCTCGGTCATCCCGCTCCACGAGATGGAGCGCCTTATGATCATCAAGGGCCTGGAAGCCACGGCCGGCAACCGGACTCAGGCCGCCGAGCTGCTGGGCATCTCCGTTCGGACCCTGCGCAACAAGCTCAACGAATACCGGGCGGCCGGCCATCCCATCGATTAGGGCGTTTTGCCATTCTGGCTGATAAAGGGATTAAGTTATGAGTGAAAAACCTGTTGCGCGCCTTGGTGACATTGGTAGCCATGGTGGAACAATTGCAATTGTCTCATCCAGCATTATGGTGAATGCTCGTCCTATAGCTAGAGTTGGAGATATATATTTGTGTCCTGAACATGGCCCTAATCCCATTATAAGTGGAGTAAAAAGTGTTTTTGGAGAAGGAAAATTAGTTGCTCATGTGGGTTCTAAAACAGCCTGTGGAGCAATAATTACTACTGGTTCTCCTGATACTTTTGTTGATGATCAGCGGCAATATATAAATTCTTTTGCTTGGGATATTCTTGAGGAAAAAACTTACATTGAATTTCAGTTAGTTGATTCTGATAGTGTTCCTATTCCAAATGAAAAATTTAAGTTGGTATTGCCAGATAATTCTGTTGTTTATGGAAAACTTGACTCTAATGGTTTTATTCATGTAGATAATGTTCCACGAGGAGTGTGTAGCATATATTTCCCAGGTTTATCTCAGGAAGAGTTGCTTGATTATGCCTAATGTTAAATATAGCACTATAAACAAAGCTCGGAAAAAAGGCAATAAGGGGACGACATCTAGAAAAACAGTAATAAAAGTTTCTGCTAATTTTATAGAAGTACTAATAGGCGGTTATTATCCGGGACATGTATTAGGACACTCCGCTTTAAGAGTTGTAACTACTAATAAGGATTATGTATACGATTTTGGACGTTATAGAGAGGTTGGGGGGGTGTTTAATGAAAAAGGAGAGGGGGTTTTGAATGTATGGAAAAATTTTAATTCATATATTGAAGCAGAAAATAATTTAGGTCGAAAAACTATTGGATATGTTTATTATTTAAAGGAAGATGAAATAAACTCAATAGTGGAATATTTTAATGGTATTTTAAAAAAGCGACTTAGGTATATAGAGTATAAAAATAGAATACAATATATTCTGCAGAAAGAATATAATTTGTTTAATCATAATTGTGCAACAGTTACAGTGGATGGTATAAAGCAGTCTGGAAAAAATATTATATCTTCTGAATTTTTTAATATTGGTGGAGGTTTTTTTTTCTCCCAAGATATTATATGATATATTAGAGGAAAATACAGAGGTGAAGTATGATAAGAAAAATATATACAAAAAATAGCGTACTTTTGTTAATAATATTAGCAGTATTACTACTGTTCACACAGTATATCTATAAGAGGTGTCAGATGAAGGTGTATAGAACAAAAGAACCTTTGCTTATTTCATATAGAGAAATTGAGGGAAACCCTTTTTATGTATTACCGCCTGGTACAGTGCTGTATCTTGATGAAGTTATGCCAGAAGGTTTTTGCAGATTTATGATTTATGCCAATTTTAGAGGAATACCCAATTCAGAAGAAATTTCCATGAAGCCAGAGTGGGGTGGGAATTATATAGCGCCAGTCTGGCTGGATAAAATCACCAAAGACGAACTCAAGGAGATGATGCAACACTTTCCCTTATCAAAAGGCGATGTGCTGGAAATAATAAAATCAAATGAACTTACACGAGATGACCTGGCGGATATCGTACGACAGCTGCCTGAAAATCAATAAGTTACAATTTTTTTATCGTGTCAAAATATCTGTTGAAGTGTCGTGTAAAATGAGGGCCGCTTTATCGCAGGCAGGAGAGAAAAACCTGGATCCGTCATTCAGGCAGGCTGACTCCGAGTCCTCTCCCCGCCCCTCTGCGGCCCGGCGCGCTTGAGTTTCCGGGCCGATGCGGCTAAACTGCAATTTTACGGCGCGCTATCGGCGTCAGGACGTCATTTCGGAGTAGCCATGCTGGACTTTATTCGTTCCAATGCCCAATCCATGGGCGTCAAACTGATTTTTGGCCTGATCATCCTCGTCTTCGTCTTCTGGGGCGTGGGCAGCATCACCGATACGAGCGGCGGCAGCGTCGTGGCTGTGGTCAACGGCGACGGCATTTCCGCAAGTACATTCCATCGGGCCTACCAGCAGCAGGTGGAGGCCATCCAGCGCAGCAATCCCGGCATCACGCGCGAGCAGCTTGCGCAGCAGAATATCGGGGACAGGGTCCTCAATGCCCTGATCATGCAGAAGCTGCTGGAGCAGGAAGCCGCCCGCATGGGCATCAGCGTTTCCGCGCAGGAAATGCGGCAGGCCGTGGAAGAGGTGGACGTGTTCAAGAACAGCGACGGGGTCTTCGATGCCGAGATCTTCCGCCGCATGGCCGAAAACAGCTACGGCAGCGTGGCGGCCTTCGAGCAGAAATTGCGTGAAGACCTGCTTGCGGGCAAGATGGAGGCCCTCGTCCGGGCGGGCATCTGGAGCAACAGCGACGAATCCCGCGCCTTTTTCCAGTATCTGCGCCAGAAGCGCAGCATATCCTACGCCTTTGTGCCCGCCTCCCGCTTCGCGGCCGAGGTGAAGCTCACGGACAAGGAGATTGCAGATTATTACGCCTCCCACAAGCAGGACTTTGCCGTCCCCGCCAAGGTGGTGGCGGAATACATCAAGGTCTCTCCTCTGCTGCTGGTGAAGCCGGAAAGCGTCAGCGCGGCGGATGTGGAGGCGGAATACACGAAAAACGCTTCCCGCTATGAAACCCCGGAAATGGTCAAGGCCGCCCATATCCTTGTGCCGCTGGCGGAAAAGGCCACGGCCGAAGAGGTGAAGAAGGCCGAGGAAAGCATGGCCGCCATCCGCAAGGAACTTGCGGACGGCAAGACCTTTGCCCAGGTGGCTGATGCTCACAACGGTCCCAATGCCGCCGGGCCCGGCGGGGAACTGGGCTGGATCCAGCGCGGACAGACGGTGCAGCCCTTTGAGGAAGCGGTCTTTGCGCTGGAGCCCGGCAAGCTTTCCGAGACCGTCCGCACGCCCTTCGGCCTGCATCTGATCCTCGTCAGCGAAAAGAAGGCCGCCGGTACGCGGCCGCTCAGCGAAGTGGAAGGCGAGATCCGGGCCGAACTGGCGCGGCAGCGTGGCGTGGAAAAGCTCAATGACGCGCTGGACGGCCTTGTGGAGGACAATATCCTCAAGAAGCCCCTTGCCGAAAGCGCGGCCCGTTTCGGCCTGAGTGCGGAAAAGACGGCGCTGCTCTCCGCGCCTGAGCTTGAAAAGGCCCTCGGCCTTTCCGCGGAAAATGCGGCCCTCATCATGGGGGCGGGCAGCGGCAATCCGGTGGATACGGCGCTGGAAGCCGGCGAAAACTATCTGGTGGTGCGTGTGGACAAGTCCGAAGCCGCCCATACGTCTGAACTGACCGCCGTGCGCGGCGAGATCGAAAAGCGCCTCAAGGACGAAAAGATGCTTTCATCCGCCCTCTCGGCCGCGGCCGAAGAGCTGAAGCAGGCGCAGGACGGCAAGGAGCTCAAGCTCGGTACGGCTTCCGTTGAGCGTGACGGCGTGCTGTCCGGCTTTGCGGCCAGCACGGAATTCTCTCAGGCCGTTTTTGCCGCGCCCCTGAAGAAGTGGCTGCCGCGCGCCTTCCGCCTCGAGAGCGAAAAGGAAGGCCCCGGCGCGCTCATCTGCCGGGTGGACGGCGTGCAGGAAGCCGATCCGGCCGAATGGGAAACCATGCAGGAGAGTTTCGACGGCCTGCTGCGCAATCGCCGTGGCGAAGAGCTTTTCCTGCTCTTCCTGGGCGGATTGCAGCGCAAGGCGGAGATCAGGCAGAATCCCGAACTGATCAGGCAGATCGTCAACTAGCCTGCCTGGCATCACCCACAACAGACCTTCCCTGCCCTCGTCTTCGGACGGGGACAGGGTTTTTTGCAGGAGCAAGAGCATGTGCGGCATTATTGGTTATACCGGGCATCGGCCGGGCGTCCCCGTGGTCGTGGAGGGGCTGCGCCGTCTGGAGTACCGCGGTTACGATTCCGCGGGCGTGGCCTTCGGCCTCAAGGGGGAGCTGGCCGTCATCCGGGCCAAGGGCAAACTGGCGGCGCTGGAAGAGAAGCTAGCCCATGAACCCGTGACCTTCGCCACCACGGCGATGGGGCATACCCGCTGGGCGACGCATGGCGAACCGGCGGAACGCAACGCCCACCCCCACCGCAGCAATGACGGCAGCCTTGCCATCGTGCATAACGGCATCATCGAGAATTTTCAGGAGATCAAGGCGGAGCTGCTGGGAAAGGGCTATGTCTTCCATTCGGAGACGGATACCGAAGTGCTGGTCAATCTCATCGCCGAATGTCGCAAGAGCGAGCCGGATCTGCTCAAGGCCTTTGCCGCCGCCCTGCGGCAGGCGCACGGGGCCTATGCCGTCTGCCTCATGGACAGGGACGATCCCGAGACCCTGCTGGCGGCCCGCATGTCCGCGCCGCTCATTTTCGGCATCGGCACGGGTGAGCATTTCGTGGCCTCGGATATCCCGGCCTTTCTGCCCTACACCCGGCAGGTCGTCTTTCTGGAAGACGGCGACATCGTGCGCTGCAACGCCGGCGGCTACGCCATCATGCGGCTGGAAGACCTTGCCCCGGTGCGGCATCCGGTGCAGACCATCACCTGGGACATGCAGGCCGCGCAGAAGGGCGGTTACCGGCATTTCATGCTCAAGGAGATCTTCGAGCAGCCCCGCGTCATCACCGACGGTCTGAGCGGCCGGATGCAGGAAGGTTCGGTGTGCCTGCCGGAGCTGGACGCCCTGCCCGTGCCGGAACGCCTGCATATCGTCGCCTGCGGCACGTCCTACCATTCCGGTCTGTGGGGGCGGCATCTGCTGGAAAACTGGGCGCGGATCCCGGTGCAGGTGGAGATCGCCTCGGAATTCCGCTATCGGGACAGCCTGCTGCTGGGCAAGGGAGACATGGTGCTGGTCATCAGCCAGAGCGGCGAAACGGCGGATACGCTGGCCGCCCTGCGCATCGCGCGCGAAAAGGGCGTGCCGGTGCTGGGTCTGTGCAATGTGGTGGGCTCCTCCATCGCCCGCGAGGCCTCGGCCGTCATCCTGACCCAGGCCGGGCCGGAGATCAGCGTGGCCTCCACCAAGGCCATGTGCAGTCAGATGCTCATGCTTGCCCTCATGGCGCTTTACTGGGGACAGCGCAACCACGCCGACATGGCGGAGAGCCGGGCGCAGCATCTTTCCCTGCTGGAGAGCCTGCCGCAGTTGCTGGGCGAAGCCCTGCCCGCCATGCATGAACGGGCCCGCGAGCTTTCGCGCAAGTACGCGCAGGCCCGCAACTTCTTTTATCTGGGACGCGGGCACTGCTTCCCGCTGGCGCTGGAGGGGGCGCTCAAGCTCAAGGAACTTTCCTATATCCATGCCGAGGGCTACGCCGCCGGGGAGATGAAACACGGCCCCATAGCCCTCATCGATCCGGCTTTCCCCTCGCTGGTGTTGGCGCTGGACGATGACCTCTATCCGAAGGTCGTCTCCAATATGGTGGAAGTGAAGGCCCGTCAGGGCAAGGTCATCGCCTTGTGCAATGCCGGGCGCGAACCCGACGCCGACGACATCTGGCGCATCCCCGCCCTGCCCGCGCCGCTGGCCGGCTTCCTGGCCCTGCCCGCTCTCCAGCTCTTCAGTTACGAAATGGCCGATTATCTGGGCAAGGACGTGGATCAGCCGCGCAATCTGGCCAAGAGCGTCACCGTGGAATGACGGCGCTCCCCAGCCGCATGCAGGACCGCCCCCTTGTTGGGGCGGTCTTTTTCGTTTCAGAGCCTGTTAGAGCATTTCCGACTTGGCGTTTCGCGGAAAAAACGCGGTTTTTCCGCTTGGTTTCGGCCGGGCGGCGCTGTGCCCCCACCTCGCGTTTCACCTTTTTCAAAAGTGAAACGCTCCAACACTCTTTGTTGTCTGTTGGGGGAAGGGGGGGCTTCCCCCTCAAAAAAGCGTAATGAATCCTGAGTCTAGCGGGCGGGCTTTTCGTCGTCACGGCGCAGGACAAGCGAATCCATGACCATGTCCAGACACTGGGGATAGCGCTTGCGCGGGTCGCTGACGGTCAGCAGCAGGTAGCTGCGCGCATCATGGAGGAAAAGCGCCGTGGTCCGCACGCCATCACGCATGAATTCAAAAAGATAGGCATCATCATTGCGCTGTTGCGGTTCGCTGCCTGAAAAATAGCGGACATATTCCTCAAGCACCTCTTTGGCCGGGCGTTTTTCCGGCAGTGTGGCGTAGATGATGACGGCTGCGGCGTCGCCGTCAGGGGCACGGAGGATGAGCATGTCCTCCGGCTGTTCCTCCACAGTCCAGCCCTGCGGGACGAGGACGCCGAAGTGAGGGAAATCCTGCGCGTGGAGCGGAACGGCCGCCAGCACGAGCAGCAGGCAGAGCACGGCAGTCAGGTAGCGGGAAACCGACCTTGCCGTGACGTGCGGACGTGGAGCCGGACGGGCGGGGACGCCGGGGAACGCCGTCCTGTGGTACGGGGGCCGCAGCAGGCGTGCGCTCATGGCGTTTCGTTCGTCCGGTCGGGTCATGGAGTCCGCAAAGGCTGCCGGAAGGCGGGACAAGGCTTATTTTTCCTTGAGGCTTTTGAGCATGGCCTCGATGGTCTCCTGGTGCCTGCCCGCCTCGTCGTTGACGGTGATCAGCAGAAAATGATCTTTCCGGGCGCGGAAGATGGAGCGATGGCTGATGCCGTTGCGGACATACTGGAAGCTGTATTCGTCGTCAGCCGTTTTCTGCGGTTCGCCGGCTCCGAGTTCCTTGGCGAAGATGCGTACGACTTCCTCGGGGCTGAGATCTTCCAGCTTTTCGATGGCGATGGTGACGGCGGCTTCGTTTTTGGGAGCTATGACGGCAACGGTGCCTTCCTCCCCGGTGGAGGCGGTCCAGCCCTGGGGAACATCCATGCTGAACCTGCTGAAATCCTGAGCAGCCACGGGGCTGGACAAGGCAAGGAGCAGAGCAAGGGCAGGGAAGCAGCGACGAATGTTCACGTGATCCTCCTGATGGCGAGGGTTGGGGATGTGCCTCCCCTATCTACATGAAGGAAAAGCCGCTTGGCAATCCCCCGTTGCGCCGCGCCGCGCAACGGCAATGCGCCGCACGGCAGCGGGCCGGAGCGCATTTTTCCTTGCGTGGCGCGGTCGGCCCGCGTATCATACGCCGGAATTGTCATTGGAGCTGCTTTCTGTCCGCGCGTGCCGCCGTGTACAGTCTGAAAAGACTGCGTGCATGACAGAACAGCCTGCCCGTCCCGGCGCCGGGCCGGGATATTACCAGCAAGGTTTCAGAGAAGCAGATGAGCAAGGAACAGATCACGGTCAAAGGCTATGTGACCGCCGTACCGCGCGGTACGGATGCACGTCAGGCGCGTGTGGCCATCGTACAGGACGATGTGGAATACCGCATCATCCCGCGCGGGGCCGGGGTGGACCTGGATGATGAGGTGAGCGTGCCGGTGGAAGTCACGGGCCTGCTGGAAGTGGCCGACGAGGTCTCCTATCTGATGGTCCGCGGCTATACCGTGCTGGAAGACGACTCATGGCTTGAAGAACAGTAATCGTTTCGCGGCCGTACGCGGGTCGCGTCCATATCAGGGGAAAGGCTCGCCCTTTCGTAAAATGCTCCGCCGGATGTCGTCCGACATCCGGCAGGGGCATTTTTCATTTCTTGCCGGTCATCCCCCTCCGACGGCAGGGCGCAGGTATCCCGCCTTCGCTTGCGGTCCGTCCCCGTGCCTGTCTCAGAACAGGGAGAGATGTTCCTGCGTCTGGCGGGTGCGCGCCTTGAGCGTGGACTGATGGAAGGCATCTTCCACCAGACTGAGGAAGGGCGAGGCAGGCAGGCGCAAGCTGTGCCCGTAAAAGCTGCGTTGCGCGCAGCGGCTGGCGTAGACGCCCTGCGCGGCGCGGGTAAGCGCCACATAAAGCAGGCGGCGCTCCTCTTCCAGCAGCTCTTGCGGTATTGCGCTCTCCACGTGCTGTCCCATGAGGACTTCCCGGCGCAGAGGCAGCAGGCCGTCCTCCAGACCGGGGAGGAAGACCGCACGGAACTCAAGCCCCTTGGAAGCGTGCATGGTCATGATCTGCACATGCTCCGTGCGGGCACGCAGGGATTCGGCTTCCTCCTCCCAGACCAGAAGGCGCAACAGTTCCGCCCAGCCGCCGCTTTGCCGCCAGAGACGGCAGAGCTGCCGCCAGGCCGGTTGCCGCAGCAAAAGGCCGCCGCGGGTGCTGTCCAGCTTCAGGAGGTTGCAGAGCCGTTTGCCCGCGGCATCGGGCGGCAGGGCGTTTCCTTCGGGCGCGGCCAGGGCCCGCATCAGCTCCTCGCAGGTCAGACGGCTCCCCTCCCCGCTCAGGCGGCTCGCGGCCTCGCTCCATGAGGACGGCACGCATCCCGCCATGCCTTCGGCCTGCGCGGCGGCAAGGAGGACGGCACGGCAGAAATCGTCCCGGCCGCAACTTTCCTCGGCGGGAGCGCGGCAGGGGATGCCCGCGGCCTCAAGGGCTTCCCGGATGACCGGGATCTGCGCCCTGATGCGTACGAGCACCGCCATATCGCCGGGAGAAAGCGTGCCGTCCAGCACATTGCCCGTGGCGTCCCCCTCTCGGTGCAGGGTAAGGGAGGACCCGCCCAGCAGCCGTACCATATGCCCGGCGATCCAGCGGGCCTCGGCCTGCGGCGTGGGCGCGGCAAAAAGATGCAGACTGCTGGCCAGCGGACGAACGGCATGCAGCGCGCCGCACTGACCGCGCTGGCGCAGGATGCGGCGTGCGGCATCCAGGACGCCCTGCCCCGCCCGATAGCTGCGGGCAAGGTGGAAGACTCGCAGTGCGGGCCAGATGGCGCGAATGCTTTCTTCATCCTGCCCCTGAGCGCCACGGAAGCCGTAAATGGCTTGATCGGGGTCGCCGATGCCGAAAAAGCCGCAGCCGTCTTCCGGCAGGAGCGCGCGTACGATGGCGAGCTGCTTGGGGGAAAGGTCCTGGATCTCGTCCACCAGCACCTGTTGCCGGGCAGGCGCTTCCCCGCGTTTGACGGCCAGCAGGAAGTCGTCCAGCAGATCGGCGTAGTCATAGAGACGCGGCGTATGCCGCTGTTTGGCGGCGTCATAGGCGCAGGCGGCGGCATGCCACGGCTGCGAAGGCGCGCCCAGCAACGGCAGCTCTCCGGCATCGGGAGGCAGGCGGCGGCCGTGCAGTTCCTTTTCCCGCCAGAGGGCATAGGCCTCGAAATGGGCGCGGGCCTCCTCGCGACTCAGTGCCGGACTGGCCATGTGGAAAAGATCGCGTGCCGCCTCATCCGAAAGCAGGACGGCGTGTGGGTCCTGCTGCTGCAGGTGGCCCCAGGCCAGCGCGTGCAGCGTATCGCAGGCGGGAAGGACGTCTTCCGGCCCGGCATGGTCCGCAGTCAGACGTTCACGCATCTCCGCCGCGGCCCGCCGGGTGAAGGTGATGGCCAGCAGTTCGCGGGGAGCGATGCCCTGCCGCAGCAAATGGCGCAGGCGGCCCACCAGCACGCGCGTCTTGCCCGCGCCCGGCCCGGCGAGCACAAGCACGGGCTCCGGTCTTGCCGTGAGGGCCGTCAGCTGTTCCTCGGAAAAGACAGGGCCGCTTTCCTCATCCGTCTCCGGCGTGGCCTGCGCGTCCAGGTCTTGCCGGAAATGGCGGATGTCTTCCGCCGGAGAGGCGGCAGGCTGCTCCGGCGTCCCCGCGCCGCTTTCCAGCAGGGGCAGAGCGGGAGCGGCGGTTTTCCTGCGTGCCGCAGCGGCTTTGCGCCGGCTGGGCTGGCCGTGCAGCTCGGCGGCCTCTTCGGGCGTAAAGACGCGCACGACGCCGTATTCGCCGTCATAGCCGCCCTCTCTGTGCACCTCGCCGCGCCGCATGCGGCCCACGGCCTCGGCCAGTGCATCCCAGCAGGTGGCGATGTCGGACAGCGGCAGATGGCAGAGGATGTCCATATCCGAGCCCAGCGTGCGCAGGAGCCGGGCATATCGCTGCTGCACCTTGCGGGAGCCCGCGCCCGCGCCCAGCAGTTCTCCCACCAGTTCCGGCAGGGGGATAAGCGGATGCACGTCCGGTTCGTGGGCAAGCCGGGCGGGCTCTTCCCTGTCCGCCAGTTCCCAGACGCGATGCAAGACGCCGATGGTGAGCGGCTTGCCGCAGACCGGGCAGATATTGTTGCAGGCCAGGGCCTCGCGCGGCGTCATGACGACCTGACAGGCGCGATGTCCGTCCAGATGGTACTTGCCCTCTTCGGGATAGAATTCCAGGGTGCCGAGGAAACGGCAGTCCTGCCCGTCCTGCGCTTCGCGGCGGGCCGCGCGTCGCAGGGCCGAAAACAGGCCTTCATAGCTGGGAGCGCCCGCGAAAAGGTTGGCCTCGCGGCCGAGGTTGGCCCCGGAGTGGGCGTCGGAATTGGAAATGAGCGCGTAGCCGTCCAGCGCGCTGACCAGACGGTTCATGGCCGGATCGGACGAAAGGCCCGTCTCCAGCGCAAAAATATGGGAGGAAAGGTCCCCGAAGCAGTCCTCCAGCCGGTCGAATCCCGATTTGGAACCGAAAAGGGCGAACCACGGCGTCCAGACATGGGCGGGTACGAGGACCGATGCCGGGCAGACCTCAAGACAGATCTCCAACAGGTCGCGGGAGTCCAGTCCCAGGATGGGACGGCCGTCCGAGGCGAGGTTGCCGATGCTTTCCAGACGGCGGGAAAGCTTGTCCGCATCTTCCAGCGTGGGCACGAAGACCAGATTGTGTACCTTGCGCACCTTACCGTGGCGCTTGTAGATGGAGCTTATCTCCGTCTGCAGGATGAAACGCGGCTCGGCATCGTGCAGCAGGCCGCCGTCCCCTTCCAGGAAATCGGGCGTTTCCGTTTGCCCCTGCCGCAGGCGGTACAAACCGCTGTCCGCATCCTCCACGAGCTGATCACGCAGTTCCTGCCGCCACTGGGGATGGGTGAAGTCGCCGGTACCCAGCAGGTCGATGCCCTTGCAGCGGGCCCAGGCCGCCAGATGGGCGGGGGTAAGCTGCCTGCTGGTGGCGCGGGAAAAGCGCGAATGTATGTGCAGGTCGGCAATAAAAGACATGGTGATGCTCCTGAGCGCAGGCGATGGCCGGACGCCCGTCCGGCGGGACGTCCCCCCAATGTGCCCGGATACGCGCCGCATGTCATCTGTTTTCGGGCGGAGGCCGCCGCAGGCCGGAAAGGAAAGCGGCGGAGGAGGATATCCCCTCTCCGCCGCTGCTCATGGCGTTTTTGCCGACCGGACTGCGGGTGCGGCCCGCCCGGCGGGAAGATGTCCGGGAATGCGGGGCTTATGGTTCCACATAGCGCAGATTGCCCACCGGCATCTCCGATACCCAGTCCACCAGCGGGGCCATGCGCTTGAGCACGAAGGTGCCGTTGCCTGCGGGCTGGGCCAGTTCACGGAAGCTGCCGCCGACCACATAGACCCGCCAGTCCCCGCACGGCAGGCGGTGACTGCTGATCTCTTCAAGAACGTAGTCCCGGGCCTGATCGGCCGTGCAGAACAGGTGGAAGTCGTGCACCAGCGGATCCAGCACCACTTCCGAGCCGCCGGCGATCTCGATGATATAGTTGCCGGGCGCGAAGGTATAAGTCTTTTCGCAGTCTTTGGGAAAGAGCGTGTCCTCCTGCTTCTGCCGGGCGCCGCAGGCCGCGAGCGCAAGGCAGCAGAGGCAAAGAAGGGCGGGAAGGAAGCTCGGACGGATCATGGTGGCTCCTTTGCGGCGCACGGCCGTTAGCTGTACTGGCCCGTGCGGTTCATGTCGACAAGACGCTGGATACGTTCCTCGATGGGCGGATGCGTGCTGAAGAGATTGTTCATGCTGCCGCCGAAACCAAAGACCGGCTTGACGATGAACATCTGCTCGGTGCAGGCGTTGCCGCTGTGCAGCGGCAGGGCCCCGGCGGCTCCGCTGAGCTTGTGCAGGGCCCCGGCCAGCGCCAGCGGCTGTCCGCAGAGCCGGGCGCCGGTCTCATCGGCAAGGTATTCCCGAGAGCGGGAGATGGCCATCTGAATGAGGCTCGCGGCGATGGGCGCCAGGATGGCCAGCACGATGGCCGCCAGAGGGCTCGTGCCGCCGTTCTCGCCGTCGCTGTTGCGGTTGCCGCCGAAAATGGCGGTGAATTGCAGCATGTTGGCCAGCATGACGATGACCGAACCCATGACCCCGGCAATGGTTTGTATGAGGATGTCCCGGTTGGCGATGTGCGCCATCTCATGGGCAAGGACGCCCCGCAGCTCCTCCGGCGAAAGGATGCGCAGGATGCCGTCGGTCACCGCAACCACGCCATGTTCCGGATCGCGGCCGGTGGCGAAGGCGTTGGGGGCTTCTTCGGGGATGCTGCAGATGCGCGGCTTGGGGACTCCGGCCCGCCGGGCCAGATCTTCCACGATCTGATGCAGCCAGGGGGCTTCCGAGGGACTCAGCTCTCGTGCGCCGTACATGCGCAGGACGATGGAATCGGAGAACCAGTAGCTCCCGATATTCATGACAAGGGCCAGGCCGCAGGCGATCACAAGGCCGGTGCGTCCTCCCACGAGGCCGCCCATGCCGATGATGACGGCGGAAAGCAGGCCGAGCAGAAGGATCGTTTTTATTTGACTGGTCATGCAGACTCCTTGGAACGGTTACGCCGCCAGGGCGTTTCCTTTCCACTATAAACACTGCCCAGAGAGCCCGCAAGTCCTGACGGCGGCCCAATTATGTAACAGCATGGCAACATGCGGCGGGCACGGACGGCCGCCCCGTCTATGTCCCCCGGTTCTGGCGGCGCTGCGCCTCCAGCCAGAGCTGCAGCACGAGCAGCGTCCAGAGCGGCTTGCGCATGTCGGCCCGGCCGCTGAAGTGCGCCTCCATGAGGGCGCGTACGGCCTGCGGCGCGAAGATGCCCTGCTGCCGCAGCCGGGATTCGCCGAGCATCTCCTCCAGCAGCGGCCGCATGCGTCCGCGCAGCCAGGCGGCCACGGGGATCTGGAAACCCCGCTTGTTGCGGTGCAGGATCTCGGGCGGCAGCACGTCGGCAAAGGCCCGTTTGAGCAGATACTTGCGCTTGAAGCCGCGCAGCTTGTGACGTATGGGCAGGCGCGCCACGAATTCCGCGGCGTCCCTGTCCAGGAAGGGGGCCCGAACTTCCAGGGAATGCAGCATGGAGCAGCGATCCACCTTGACCAGGATGTCGTCCAGCAGATACTGCCGGGCGTAGACGTGGAAGGCGCGGGCCAGCGGGGCGGGCCCGGCGGGCCAGTGCTCGAAGTGCTCCCGGGTGGGGGCGAAGAGGCGTTCCTCCGTCAGGAAGGCCGTATCGGGATGGGCCAGCAGCTCACGCTGCGCCGCGGGGTCGAGGGCCGTCAGCAGGGTCTGCACGCGGAGCCAGTCCGGCGCATGTGCCCCGCGCAGGAAGGTCTGCACCGCAAGGCGCGGATTGATATAGCCGGAGGAGGACGGCAGCAGGCGGCAAAGCGGTTCGAGGATCCCCCGCCGCAGGCAGCCGGGCAGCGCGTTGTACCAGGTGGCGACCTTGTAGCCGATATAATGCTCGTAGCCGGCCCAAAGCTCGTCGGCCCCGTCGCCGCCCAGGGCCACGGTGACCTTTTCGCGGGTCACGCCGGAGAGCAGCCAGGTGGGGGCCACCGAGGCATCCGCCATGGGCACGTCCATGCGGCTGATGATCTGCGGCAGATGTTCGGCGCACTCCTCGGCGGAAAGGATGCGCTCATGGTGATCGGTGTTCCAGCGCCGGGCCACGATGCGGGCATAGCGGCTCTCGTCGTAGCTGGCTTCCTGAAAGCCGATGGAAAAGGTCTTGATGGGCGTGGATGACTGACCGGCCATGAGCCCGGCCACGATGGACGAATCTATGCCGCCGGAAAGGAAGACCCCCAGCGGGACGTCGCTGATCATGCGGCGGCGGACGGCGCGGGCCAGCAGTTCGTGATAGGCCGCGCAGATCTCTTCCTCGCCGCGGGCATCCTGCTCGTCAGGAAAGGGGAGTTCCCAGTAGCGTTCCAGCCGCAGCCTGCCCTCGTGGATCTCCAGCCAGTGTGAAGGCGGCAGGGAGGCCGCTTCCGCATACATGGTCTGCGGCGTCGGCACATACTCGTAGGCCAGATAGCGCATGAGGGCTTCGGGCGAGAGCGTGAAGGTCAGCTCCGGGAGCGTGGTGAGCGCGGTCAGCTCGGAGGCGAAGAAAAAGCGGCCCTGCTGGAGCGTATAGAAGAAGGGCTTCTTGCCGAAGCGGTCCCGGGCGCAGAAGAGGCGCTTTTCCTGCGCATCCCAGAGAGCAAAGGCGAACATGCCGTCGAAGTGACGCAGGCAGTCGTGGCCCCAGACCTGCCAGCCGGCAAGGATGATCTCCGTATCCGACGTGGTACGGAACCGCTGCCCCCGCGCTTCCAATTCCTTGCGCAGTTCCGGGAAGTTGTAGATTTCGCCGTTGAAGGTCACATGGTAGCGGCCGTCGGCGCTGTGCATGGGCTGCGCGCCGCCGGCAAGGTCGATGATGGACAAGCGGCGATGCCCCAGACACACGCCGTCGCCGCTCCAGACGCCCTGACCGTCAGGCCCGCGATGCCGCATGGCGCGGCACATGGCGTCCACCTGGGCGGCGGCGTTTTCCGCAAGGCCCGTACCGCCGCAGAGGCATATGCCCGCAATGCCGCACATCAGGCCTTTCTCCCGGCATGGTGCGCGGCGAAGATCTCCGCCAGCCTGCGGCTGTTGGCCTCGGGATCGAACATCTTTCTGGCCAGTTCCTGCCCCTGTCTGCCCAGCCGGCGGGCCTCGTCGGGATGCTCCATGCACCACTGGATGGCGTCGGCAAGAGCTTCGGGGTCATTGGGCGGGACGGTCAGGCCGGTCTCGCCGTTGCGGACGACTTCCGGCAGGGCATGGATGTTGCTGCTGACCACCGGCATGCCGCAGGAAAGGGCCTCGATGACCGTATTGGGTATGCCGTCCCGCCTGCCGGAAGGATGGATGACGCAGGGCGCCACGAAGATGTCATGGGCCATGAGCAGCCGGGGCAGTTCGTTGTGGCTGACGAGACCGGGGAACTGGACGCGGTTTTCCAGACCGAGCTGCGAGCGCAGGGTCTGCAGGCGCTTTTCCTCCCGGCCGAGGCCGAAGCGGTGTCCGCCGCCGGCCAGCGTCAGCGTGAACTGCCGGCCGCGCTGGGCCAGGATGTCGCAGGCCCGGAGCAGCACGTCAAATCCCTTGGTCACGTCAAAAAGGCCCAGGGCCAGCAGTCGTACGGGCATCCGCAGCGGGGCCGGGCATGTCGCCTCGCCGCGCAGGGTCAGGCAGTTGTAGACGAGTTCCGTCTTGTCCCGCGCCACACCGCCGGCAAAGGCTTCGGCGCGTTCCTTGTCGGCGGCGTTGTTGACGCGGACGAAGAGCGCCTCCCGCAGCTTGTCCGCCAGATCGGGATCGGCCGGGGCCAGATCGCCGCCGCGTACGGCGACGGCGTAGGGGATGCCGGCAAGCTGTGCCGCCACACGGGCGGCGGTGGCCGTGCCGCGCGGCCACGGCGCGTAGATCATGTCCATACCGTCTTCCCGCAAGCGTCGCGCCAGAAGAAGGCCGGCAAAAAAGGCCCAGCAGTTTTCGCCCAGTGCCTCCCAGGACGGCCAGCGGCGGAAGAGCGCCTGCCGGAACAGGCGGAACAGGCGCCGCGGATGGGTGCAGAGCTGGGCGGCCAGCTCCCGGAAAATCTGCGGCAGGGCGCGGATGCCGAGCGTACGGGTCCGTGCGACGGAGTCAAGCATCTCGCTGGAGCAGTATTGCCGGCTGGGGCCATACAGGCTGTAGACCGTCAGCGGCAGATGACGGCGCAGCTGCTCCACCTCGCGGAAAATGAAGGGCTGAGTGAACAGCGGATACCAGAGGAGGACGACCGCCACATGCGGCAGACCGGCAGGCAGAGGGCTATTTTCAGCAGCAGGGATCATGTTCATGCAAACTCCTGGACACTGGGCGGGACGACGCAGTTTGTTTCGCCGGGAAGGACGCTTCACTCCGCGCCTGTCGGTAGCGGGCGGACTGAGATGGAGAGACCCCTCTCTTCCTTATCAATGCTGGCAGCCAAGAGCTGCGGTCGGCCCATGTCGTTCTAGTCGTCCTGCGGCGGCAGACCGCGGGTAAAGAGCCAGACATCCGGACGCGAGGCCCGCCAGTCGGCATACTGCTCGGCGTAGAGCTCCGCCAGCTGCCGGATGTTTTTTGCGCTGTCGAACATCTCCAGCACCCGTTCGCGTCCGGCTTCGGCCATGCGCCGCGCAGCCTCCCGGTCGGAGAGCATGCGGCGCACGGCGTCGGCAAGAGCGGCGGGATCCCGCTGGGGAACCAGCAGGCCGGTCACGCCGTCCTCGATGACTTCCCGTATGCCGCAAACGTCGGTGGCCACCACCGGCATGCGGCAGGAGAGCGCCTCCATGATGACGTTGGGGATGCCGTCCCGGTCGCCGTTGGTGTGCACCACGCTGGGCACCACCAGCATGTCATGACTGCGCATGTATTCCCGTATGCGGTCGTTGGGCACGAAGCCCGGCATGTCCACCACGCCCTCCAGCGCCAGACGGCGGCGCAGGGCATGGAGCTTGCGCCGCCAGCCGCCGTCACCGACCAGCGTGAGCTGCACGGGGACGCCTTCCCGGCGCAGGCGGGCCATCATGGTCAGCAGTTCGGGGAAGCCCTTGGTGCGGCAGAAGCGGCCCACCGCCAGAAGTCGGAAGGGCGGCGTGAAGGGCATCTCGCATTCCGTACGCTGCCCTAGGGTCAGGCCGTTGTACACGGCATGCACCTTGTCCTGCTCGTCCGGCGGGCAGAAGCTCTGCAGCCACGGCACATTGGCCATGTTGTTGGTGCGGATGAAGAGAGCATCACGGCATTTTTCGCGCAGGATGCCGTCCTGCGGGTAGATGTCGCCCGCCCGCCCGGTAAAGGCGAAGGGGATGCCCGATATGCGCGAAGCCACCCAGACGGCCGTGGCGCAGCCGTTGCCCCAGGCCGAGTGCAGCAGCTCCACCTTGTCGCGCCGGGCCTGCTCCGCCAACAGGAAGCCGGCCAGGAAGCACCAGACGTTTTCCCCCAGCGCCTCCAGATTGCGCATGCGCCGGAAAAGCCCTTCGCGCATGAGCCGCCAGACCGCGCCGGGATCGCACCTCAGCGCCCGGAAGAAGGCGCCGAGGATGCGGGCTGTGCCCTTCACTCCCAGGCGCAGGATGGGCAGGGGACATTGCCGCATCTCCTCGCTGCTGCCCTTGAGCCGCGTGCCGTACATGGTGTAGACGCGCAGCGGCATGCCCAGGGCGGCAAGGCGCTGCACTTCGCGGAAGATGAAAGTCTCGGACGACAGCGGGAACCAGAGCAGCACATAGGCCGTCCGCGGCAACCGTTTCGCGAGGTCGGGGTCCGGTGAAACGGGAAAAGACGTGGCGGGATCCGTGGACATGGCGACTCCTGAGCGGTATTGGCCGGAAAAAGAGGAAGGGCCGGAGCGGCGACGCCCGGCCCCGACAGCTAGAGCTTTTTCAGTTCGGAACGCAACGCGTTTCAAACCATACGGCCTGTGGTTTTGCGGAAAACCTCTTGTTTTTCCGCCTACGTTAGGCCGGGCGGCGCTGTGCCGCCGTCTCGCGCTTTGCCTTTTTCAATGGCAAAACGCTCTAGTCGTCCGCGGGATCCTCGAGATGTTCCCGCTTGTAGGTGGCGATGATCTCCCGGGCCTTGGGCAGCTCTTCCGTCACGGCGTCCAGCGCCTGCCGTATCTGTTCTTCGGAATGCGCGGCGGAAAGGAAGAAGCGCAGCCGCGCTTCGCCTTCCTTGACGGCCGGGAAGGTGATGGGCATGACGTAGAGCCCGCGCTTGAAGAGCAGGTTGGCCAGGACCCCGGCGGCCATGGAGTCCCCCACCATGACGGGCACGATGGCGTATCCCTGGGCCGCGCCGGTATCCAGCCCCTTGCTCTGGGCATATTCAAGAAAATACTGGCTGATGCGCTGCAGCTTGTGGACGCGTTCAGGCTCGCGCAGCATGAGCTCCAGAGCCTTGTTGCAGGCCGCGGCCACGATGGGCGGCATGCCGACGCTGAACACGAAGCCCGGCGAGCCGTAGCGGAGAAATTCCACTATCTCGCTGCTGCCCGCGATGAAGCCGCCGCAGCCGCACATACTCTTGCTGAGGGTGCTCATCCACATGTCCACTTCATTGGCGTCGATGCCGAAATATTCGTGAGCGCCGCGACCGGTGGCGCCGAGCACGCCGAAGGAGTGGGCCTCATCCACGAGCAGCATGCAGTCATACTGTTTCTTCAGGCGGATGAGGCGGGGCAGATCCGGGATGTTCCCGTCCATGCTGAACAGGCCTTCGGTCACGATGACGGCGCGCTTGTGCTTCTCGCGGTGGGCCTTGAGCAGGTTCTCCAGCGCATCGCAGTCATTGTGGGTGTAGGAATAGCGCTCCGCTCCGGAAAGGCGCGCCCCCTGCATGAGCGAATTGTGGGCCAGCCCGTCGTAAAAGATGGCGTCGCGGGGGCCGAACATGAAGCCCAGGGTGGAGACGTTGGTGGCATGCCCGCTCACATAGGCGATGCAGTCCTCCACACCGTAGAGCCGGGCAACGGCCTGTTCCAGCTGTCGGTGCGGGGGGCGCTCGCCGCCCACGAGGCGGCTGGCCCCGGCGGAGGAGCCGAACAGGCGGGCGGCCTCGGTGACGGCCTCGGTGATCTCCGGGTGCGTATTGAGATCCAGATAGTCGTAGGTGGAAAAGTTGAGATATTCCTTGCCGTCTATCTGGGCCGTGGCTTTGGCGGCACGGTCATGGCAGAGAAAGAGGGGGTTTTCCAGCCCCATCTTGGCGCCCATTTCCACAAGACGGGCAAATGAAAGTTTGGAGCGCATGCGGTTGAAGCCGGATGCGGCGCTTTCAGATGCGGCGGCCTGGGAGGTTTGCGGGTCTTTCATGCTGTCATATCCTCAAAAAAATAGGTGTGGGGACGGTGAGGTACGAGCGGCTTTTCCGCCCCTTGCTGCAAATTTGTATCAATTCAGCGTAACTTATGTGACGGCACATGGCAAGTGAATTGCCGGGATGCCCGTCTGGCCGGAAAATTTCCCGCGGCAGCATTCTGGACTAAGGACCCCGTTCTTGGCATACTGAAGGAAGAATCCTCTTTTTCCCAGTAAATCAGCATGAAACAGATCGTCGCTCTGCCTGTGTCGCTTGTTCTGGTGGCGGCTCGTACCCTTTCGTCCGCGCAAGGGGATGTGCCGGCCTGTCTTTCCGCCCTGCTCGAGGAGGCCGCCGCTTTTCGGGAAAGCCTCGCGCACAGGGACATCTGGTGGTGCGTGTCCGTGCCTTCAGCGGAGAGCGAACGCCTCCGGGAAGAGCTCACGGCAGCCTGCACGGCCGCCGGACTGCCCCAGCCCCAGACCCGGCAGCTCAGCGCCGGGAGCCGTGAGGTGACGGAACAGCTGGGCGAACTCTCCGAAGCCCTGTCCGAAAGCCTGGCCGGATGCGTCTTTTTCCACCTTGAACAGGACGGGCAGCCGGCCATCTGGCTGCTGGGCAGAGGCACGGACACCCGGCGGGCCCGCGCGCTGGCCGCCCTGACGCCGTTCACGGTGGAGGGCGTCATCTCCGCGGAACTTGAGGAGGGCGACGTCATCCGCCGGCTGGGGGCCTGCCGTCCCGACTGGCGGGAATCTCTGCTCGCCGTGGGACGCGCGCCCTTTGCCGCCGATACGCAGGTACGGCAGGCGGCCCTGCGCGAACTGGCCCAGCGGGGCGTCTGGCTGGGCAGCGGCGAGGCCGCGCCGCTGGCGGTCATGTGCTGCGGCCAGGGCAGCGTCTGGCCGGGCATGGGACGCGAGCTCTACGATCAGTTCCCGGCCGCCCGGGCGGCCATGGACCGTCTGGCCGCCGTGGCCGACTGGGACGTCCTTTCCCTGCTGGACGAGCGGGACGAGGAAAAGATCGGCCTCACCCGCTGGCAGCAGCCCTATCTCTTTCTGCTGGAATACGCCCAGTGGAGCCATCTGGCCTCGCTGGGGCTCAGACCGTCCCTGATGTGCGGGCACAGTCTCGGCGAGCTCATCGCCCTTTGCCTTGCCGGGGTCTACGAGCCGGAAACGGCCTGGTACATCCTCGACACCCGCGCGCAGCACATGGCGGAACTGGAAGCCCGCGCCACGCGGGAAACGGGCATGATGGCCGTGCATGCCGAGGCGCAGCTCATCGAGGAGGCGCGCCGCCTCTGGCCCGCCCTCTACGTCTCCAACTACAATACGCCCAGGCAGTATATCGTCAGCGGCCCGCGGGACATGCTCATGGAAGCCCGCAAGCATTTTCGCAAGCAGCGCCTGCCGGCCATCATGCTCAACGTCAGTCTGGCGTTCCATCATCCGGGCATGCGCGTTCTGCGCGACATGTCCCTGCGGCGGCTCAACGCGCTGGCCATGCAGGCCCCGCAGCTCCCCCTGCTGAGTTGCGTCACCACCGGCTTTTATCCGCAGCGGCAGCGGGAGATCTGCGAGCATATCGCCGATCTTGACGAGAACGCCGTGCGCTGGGTGGAATGCGTCCGGCAAATGTGGGAGCGGGACGGCATACGGCATTTCGTGGAACTGGGCCCGCAGGATACCCTGTGCGGCCTCGTGACGGATATCGAAGCGCGCAGCCTGTGCCTTTCGGCATCCCGCAAGGGCAACGAGGCCGAGGGGCTGCGCCGGACGTGCGCCCAGCTCCACGCGCTGGGACATCTCTCCGCCGCGGGGCTGAAAGCGCATGCGGCCCGCTGGGAAGGCTCGGCCGCTCCGGTCGCCGCGCACGCCTCCCCCACTCCGCAGGCGGCCGCCGCCATGCCGCCGCTGGGGCCGCTGGCGCGCCGCATCATCGCCCTGCTCGAGGAAACGGCGGGCCTGCCCGCCGGCAGCGTGACGCCGCAGTGGGATCTGCGCTACGACCTTTCCCTGCGTTCCAGTCGCTTTCCCCTGCTGGTGCAGCAGCTGGAAGAGGTGCTGGGCCGCAGCGTCTCCTTTGAGGCGCTCATGGGCGTGCTGACGGTGGGCGATCTGCTGGCCGCCGTCGGTCTGGCCGCTCCCGTAGCAACGGCTGAGGGACAGGCTCCGGCGGAGACCGGCCCCACGGATGCCCTCGATAGGCGTCCCTTCCTGCGCTATGCCGTGGACGGGGAAGGGCATTGGCATCCGGCGGCCTGGGATCCCGTATCGCAGGGGCCGGGCGTCCGACCCGGCGGGGCGGTGCTGGTCTGGAGCGATGACGGGGAGCCTGCCGCCCGGCTGCTGGAAGGCCTGGCCGCACTGGGGCAGACGCTGGTCATCCCGCCTGCCTGCGAGACGGCCTGCCGCCGTCTGGAACGGCTGGGCTGCGCGGTGCGCTGTCCCGCCCCGGCGGGAGAGGCCGCGTGCGCCTCCCCGGAAGGATTTTTGCGGGCCGGGCTGGCCCTGCTGTCGGAGACGGAGACGCCGCTTTCCGGCTGCCTGCTGCTGGATCTGACCGATACGGAGGCGGAAGCGCAGGCGCTGAGCGTGCTGCGGGAGCACGGGGGAGCGGACTTCTGGATCCGGCGTGTCCGCAGCCTTCGGCCCGAAGAACTGGAGACCTTTACCGCCGCCGCTGTACGGAAGGCGGCGGAGGAGCCGCCCATGCTGGGCATGCTCGAGGACGGCCTGCCCCCTCTCGCGCAGGAATGGGGCGACATGTTCGCGCGGGAGGTCCTGCTTGCCGGGGAGCCCGTCGTCCTGTGGGCACGGGCTGAGTGTCTCGGCAGCCTCTTGCCGCAGGGAGCGCAGGAGGCCGCGCTGCGGCTGCAGCCCTGGCGCGAGCGGCCCGAAGTCTTTCCGGGCCTGTTCGCCCGGCAGCAGCCGCCCCGGACGGCATCAGGACGGGATTTCCTGCTGAGCGGCGAGTTTTCGCGCTATGCCCGAACGTGGCTGGCCACCTGCGGCGGCAAGCCCGGAACGGATCTGCCCTGCCTGCCCGCGAGCCAGGCCCTGCGGTCTTTGCTCGACGGGGCGCGCATGGCCTTCCCGTGGCTGTGCCCCAACGGCCTGTGCGACGTGCGCCTTGGGGAACCGCTGCCGCTGCCGCCGGGGATCACGCGGGAGACGCGTCTCGATATCCGCGCCCGGAGCTGGCTGCGGCAGGACGGCGTCATGACGCGCATGTGCCACTGCCGGCTGGAAGCCTGCGACCTCACCGCCAACGGGCGGCATACGGACCGCTGGCTGCCCGTCATGGAAGGCATGGCCCTGCTGGGGCGCGCGGCCGCCGCCCTGCCCGCGCTCTGGAAAAGCGGCAGCGGGGCCGACACTGCCGGGGCGGACGGGACGCGGACGGAACAGGATGGCGGACTTGCCGGTTTTTATGAGCGCCGCGCGACGGGCGCGCCTTCCCGCCTGCTTGAGCGGATGCTGCCGGACGGGGAAGGCTTCACCGCCGGCGGGGACGGCGACGCGGCCCAGCCGACGCTGCGCTTTGCCCTGCACAAGGATGCCGTTGCCCCGGAAGGCTTTTCTGGATATACAAGCCTCCTGCGGCTGGTGGATGCCGTGGAACAGGGGGCGTGGCTCGCGCAGGAGATGCTGTTCGATGCCGATGCCTCGAACTGGAAGCTGACCGGGATCGGTTTCATCCGCTTTGCCGGGGCCGGCGGCGGTCCGGCGGTGCTGGAACTGCGCTGCGGCTGGCGGACCGGCCAGCTGCGGCGTTTTGACGCTCAGGTATGCGATGACGTGGGCGTGCCGCTGCTGACGCTCAATCAGATGGAATTTGAACGGATATTGCCGGCCTAGATGGCCGTGGCGTGCGTGGCCGGAGAGTTAGGCCTTTTCCGGCGCAAGGAGTGAGGGGAGCAATGAAGAAAGCAAGTCGCCTGTTGGCTGTTGCCCTGCTGTGCCTGGGGACCGGGCTGACAGCCTGCGCGTCCAGCAAGGCCGGCATGGATGCGCCGGAGCTGCCCGCGCGGCACTGGCTGGAGGAAACGCCCGGCGTTCCTGTGGAAAAAAAGGACAAGCTTGATGCCGCGGTGACCAATCTGTACGACCCGGCCAAGAAGTTCACCTTTGAGGACTGCGTGTTCCTGACCATCCAGCAGTCTCCCCTGCTGGTGAACAGCGCGGTCAATCTGGAGATCAAGCGGCTGGCGCTGACGGATGCCGTCTGGAAATACCTGCCGGAGCCGCGCATGTCTCTGGCCGTCACCAACAACCTTACTTCTTTTAACAAGAACGAGCCCGACATCCCCGGCGACTACGCGCGTACCAAGCTGCGCGTGGGATTTTCCGCGGCCTTCCCCAATCCGGTAGCCACCTACTTTGAGCATCAGGTGCAGAAGCTCATGGTCAACCTGGCCATCTCCACGCACCGCAAGGCCGTGGGCGAAGCCATCTACAAGATCGCCAGCGCCTACATGCGTCTGCATGCCCAGCGGCTCATCCTTGCCGAGCAGCAGAAGCTCCAGCCCGTGGCCAAGGAACTCACCGCCTTCTGGAAACAGCTTGAAAGCGTGGACGGACGTCAGGGCGTTTCCCTCAACCTGGCCACCCAGCATGAGCGGGAGCTGGAACTCCGGCTGGAAAAGGCCAAGATGCAGGAAGTGATCCAGCTGACGGAGCTGAAGATCCTGGCCGGCGTGGATCCGCAGCAGAAGCTCAATGTGGACACCCAGTCCGCCGAACACATCCTCAGGGGCTTTGACGGCCGCAAGCTCAAGTGGGAAGACCGCTGGGCAAAAAGTGAGGATGATCTCCTGCTGCGCAGCCAGATCAAGCTGGCGGACTACAACATCATGGTGGCCTGGGCCGCTTATGTGCCGGACATGCGCATCGACATCAACAACGTCCCGCCGGCCGGTCAGGCTCAGCCCACGGGCGGTACGGACGATACCTTCCTGCACCTGACCTTTGATTTCCCGCTCATCGACTGGGGACGGCGCTATCGCGGCGTGCAGACGGCCCGCATGCAGAAAGCGCAGGCCTACAACCAGCAGGCCCGCAAGCGGACGGACTATTCCAATACCTGGCTGCAGGCCGAACAGCGCGTATCTCTGGCCGAGACCAATCTGCGTCTGGCCCGTCTCAATCAGGAGACCGCCAAGATGCAGTATACGGAAGCCAAAGTTTCCTTTGAGCAGGGCCTGACCGAGCTCCCGGAAGTGGCGAGCCGGCAGGAGGCCCTGATCCAGTCGCAGATCGCGCTCATAGAGGCGGAGCTCGAATACCGCCTCGCCAACCTTGAATGGATGTACGTGGCAAGCCTGCTGCAGGAAAACTTCCTCGGGCTGCCCGGTGGAGAATAAGCCATGCATCATACGCTGCGTTCCGGCTTGCTGGCCGTCATCATGGCATTGTGCTTCGTTCAGACCGTCCCGGCGGCTGAGATACGCCTGACCGGCAAGGTGGTCACCACGGTGACCCGCGCCGCTCCCATGCCTTTCAACGGCATTGTGGACGAGGTGCTCGTGCGACCCGGCGATGCCGTGGAGCAGGGAGCGCCCCTGCTGCGCTACCATCTGCAGGAAGAAGCGGCCCGTATGCTGCAGCGCGAGCTGATCACCGGCGCGGCGACCGAGGAGGAGCGCGGCCAGATCCTGAGCCTGCGCCAGCAGCAGACCGAGATCGAGGCCCAGCGCAACAAGGCGCGGCAGCTAGTGGCTTCCGGGCTGGGGTCGCGGCAAGCCTCCTCGCGTCTGGAGGCCAGCTACGAAAGCATCCAGAACCGCATCGAACTGCTCAAGATCGCCATCGACAAGCGGGAAAAGACCTTTGCCGCCCGGCTCAAAGAGCTGGAAGGCTACTTCGGCCAGAAGCTCGATCCTCGTGGCGATCTGCCGGAGACGCTGACCCTCACCTCCCCCATCAACGGATACGTCCTTGCCGTGACGGCGGAAACGAGCCCCGGTTCCCTGCTCAGTCAGGGCAGCATGCCCGTCAGCGTGGGGCAGCTCAATCCGGTGATCATCCGCGTTCCCGTCTATGAGGCGGACGTCAACAGCATTGCCGTGGACGATGTGGCCACCGTGCAGATCCCTTCTCTCAAGGACAAGGAATTCATGGCCACGGTGAGTGAGATCTCCTGGGCGTCCACGGACATGAACGTCGGCAATCCCTCCTACTATACCGTGGAGCTTACGGTTCCCAATCCGACGCTTGAGCTGAAGCCCGGCTTCAAGGCCATCGTCCTGTTCAACAAGTAGGGCATGAAGCTTACCCGACTCACCCGGCAACTGGGGTATATCCTTGGCGCGCAGTGGACGCGGGATCTCTCGTGGACCATCTTCACCATCCTGCTTGCCCGGTACAGCAAGGATATGATGGGCATGCTCAGCACGGCGCTGTCTGCCGGCTATCTGGTCAAGACCGCCGCTGATGTGGGACTCAATGACTTTCTGCTCTCGTCCTTTGCCCGCCGGGAAGGCCGCCCCCGTGAGCTGCTGGGACAGGCCACCTGGCTCAAGTGCTGTGCGCTGTTCATTGCGCTTGCGGTCACCTGGGTTCTGGTGCTGCCCAGGCCGCCGGAACAGCAGATTGTGATGCTGCTCATTGCGGCGGGCTTCGGGCTGGACGGCGTCACGGATTCCTTTTTTGCGCTCTGCCAGGCGCGTGGACGGCAGGATGTGGAGATGCGTATCCGCATCCCGTCGGCTCTTATCGGCATAGGCTACGGGATTGTGTGCGTCGTTTTTCAGCTCCCCATGCTGGCCATTGCGCTGTACAAGCCCATTGAATCCGTCTGCTGTGCCGGGCTGGCCGTCTGTGCGCTGGGGCACAATCCCCTGCGGCGGCTGACCCTGGCCGCACTCAAGGATTTGGCCCGCAAGATGAAAGGCGGCGTCATTTTCACGCTCATGGCCGCCTGCACCATGTGCTACAACAAGATCAACGTCTTTTTTCTTGTGGATTCGTACTCCACGGCTAAAGTCGCCTCCTACAGCGTTGCCTGGGAAACCGTGGACGGTCTTTCCGTGCTGGTATCCAGCGCCCTGCTCGGCAAGGTCATCTTCCCCCTGCTGGCCCGCTACTGGCGGGAAAACCGCGAGGCTTTCCGTCATCTTGCCGGTCAGACCGCCCGTTCGCTCTGGGCGGCGTCCCTGCCGGTGATTTTTCTTATCTGTGTGGAGAGCGACCGCTTCCTGCCCCTTGTCTACGGGCCGGAATATGCGGACGCCGTTACGGCGCAGCGCCTGCTGACGCCCTGTCTTGCCACGGCCTTTCTGCACAATCTGGCGGCCTATGCCATGATCGGCATGCGCAAGCACAAGCTGTTGCTGTACTTTTACCTGAGCGGTCTGGCCGTCAACATCATCTGCTGCCTGACGCTCATCCCCGCTCTGGCGGTAGACGGAACCGCGCTGACCCTGACCATTACCAAGGTCTGGGTGGCCATTCTGACGGTGGGGTATTTTCAATGGGTGGCCCGCCCCATGAGCTTGCGGCAGTGGGGGCTCATGCTGCTTTCCATCGGCGCATGCCTCGCGCTCTGGTACGGCATTTCCCAGGTGGCCAGACGGGAGGTGGCCGAGCTTGCCGGTCTTGTCCCCCTGCTCTTGCTGTTCTGGCGCTGGCGGCCGCCGCCGCCCTTCGAGCGGACGCAAGCCCAGACAAGCGCGCAGGCCTGACGCCTCCTGCCGAAAAAAACAACTGCCGGGGAAAGCTCGTACGCGACGAGACCTATTCCCGGCAGTCCTTTTTTCTGTGCAAGCAAGACCGGCATTTTGCCTTTGAAAAGGGCAAAACGCCAAGCATTTCAAAACATGCGGCCTGGCTTACCCTTTTCAAGGGGAAAGCGAACTAATGTAATTTTTGTAAATAATTTCAATAGATAAGTAAAATAAGCCGTATACGCTTCGCTTGCCTTTGGAGGAGGGGCAGCTCGTGTACCCAACTCTTCTATCGGCAAAAGCGCGCTGGGGAGGGAAGGGGGGGAAGGGGAACACCTCCCGCGCCGGCGGCGACCGAAAGGCGGCCCGCAGGGCCGTGCCTGTTAGGCCGCAAGGCCTTACAGGCATCGACAGCAGAGCGCGACCGAAAGGCGGCCCGTAGGGCCGTGCCTGTTAGGCCGTAAGGCCTTACAGGCATCGACAGCAGAGCGAGGGGTTCCCCTTCCCCAAAAACAGGCAATAAAGAGTCTTAACAGGCCCTAGCCGCCCTCCTCGTCCCGGAAGCGTCCGACGATGCAGTCGTCCAGATCGCGCTTGGGTACGTAGTGGATGCCTTCCGCATCCCGCCAGTAGCTGACGGAACCGTCTTCAGGCAGGGGGACGACGCGCCGTTCCTCCCTGGCCACGCCCAGTCCGAGCATGAGCTCGATCCTGTAGCCTGCGGGGACGGCAAGCAGCTCCTGCAGGCGGCTTTTCTGGAAACTGGCGATGATGCAGCAGCCCCAGCCGCGCGAGGTGGCCGCGAGCTGTATGGTCTGGGCGGCGATGCCCGCGTCGATGAAAGTCAGCTCGCGCGCTTCATCGGGGACCAGCAGGGCCATGAAGCCGGTGGGCCGTTCGCCGGGATGCGGGCCGCCCCAGTCCTTGAGCGCGCCCGCCCAGACGGTCAGCGGCAGGATGTCGCCAACCATGCGCCCGCTGACCAGCACATAGCGCAGGACCTGCGCATTACGCGCGGACGGGGTGAGGCGGGCGCAGTCCGCCAGCCATTCCAGATCGCTCATGTGCAGGGGGCTGTCTTCCACAAAGCGGCGGCAAGTGCGTGCCGCGGTGACCAGAGCCTTGAAATCCATGCGGGTCTCCTTGCGGTAAGGTGTCGTGAACCGTCGGCGATGCCGGCAGCCAGCGGAACCCGCGCGAGGCGGGCGGCTACAGCAGCGCCAGCAGGAACCAGAGCTGCGTCAGCTCGATGTCCGCGCCCAGAAAATCCCCGGAAAGGCCGCCGTGGGCAAGCGCCGTCCGGCGCAGCCGGCCCTGCAGCGGGAAGTGTCCCGCCAGCAGGAGGAGGCACTGCCACAGGGGCGTCCCCGCCAGCCAGGCCAGCAGCAGCATGCCGCACAGCCAGGCACGCTGCTGCCGCACGAGGCGCGGCGTCATGGCCGAACAGACGAGGCGGCCGAGGCTGCCGCCTCCTTGCGGCGGGGCCGATGCCGCCAGCAGCAGAGAGCAGGCGCGCCCCCAGCCCGGCGCCAGCACGAGCAGCAGCCAGTTGCCCTGGGCCGCATGGGCCGCGGCCAGCAGGAGAGCCCCGGCAAGCCCGGAACAGACGGCCAGCGCGCCAAAGGCCCCCAGCCGACTGTCCCGCATGATCTGCCAGAAGCGCTCCCCGGCGGCGCCGCTGCCGCAGGCGTCAGCCAGATCGGCCACGCCGTCCCAGTGCAGGGCACGCGTGGTCCAGAGCAGGGCCAGCATCCAGAGCCAGCCGGCCACGAGCGGACAAAGCGCAGGCGGGACCTGGGCCACGTCCGCAAAACGCAGGGCCGCGAAGGCCAGCCCGGCCCAGAGCAGGCCCAGCGTCAGACCGGCGGGAGCGAAGCCTGAAAGACAGGCCTGGAAACGGCCTTCCGTCTGTCCCGGCCGTACGACGAGACGGCTGAGGAAGGACAGAGCATCCAGATAGCGTGCCGCCGGGCCGTGGGCCTGGCGGCGGCAGGGATCAGGCATGTTCCTGCCGGTGCTTGAAGGCCAGCGAATAGAGGTGGTGAAAAAAGTCCACATATTCGACGGTGACGTGATCAGGAACCTTGATGCGGGCCGGAGCGAAATTGAGGATGCTGGTGAGGCCGGCGTCCATGAGATGCTGGGCCGCGCGCTGGGCCCGCTCCGGCGGCGTGGTGATGATGCCGATCTCGATATGCTGCTCGGTGACGATGCTGCGCAGGTCCTTGGTGCAATGCACTTCGAGGCCGTGCACGATCTCCCCGATCTTGAAGGGATCGCAGTCGAATATGCCGACGATGTTGAAGCCGCGGGCGCGGAACTCGCCGTGGTTGAGGATGGCCTTGCCCAGGTTGCCCACGCCGACCAGCGCCATGCGCCACTCCCTGTCCACTCCCAGCGCCGACGTGATGGAAGCGATGAGCGAGGTCACATGATAGCCCACGCCGCGTATGCCGAACTCCCCGAAGTAGGCAAGATCCTTGCGGACCTGCGAGCCGTTGACGCCGCAGGCCTCGGCCAGGGGATTGGACGAAATGACCTCCACCCCGTCGCGGGAAAGGTTTTCCAGCACCTGCACATAGGTGGCAAGGCGCTGGATGGTGGCACGGGGGATATGTTTGCTTTTGGGCTGGTTGACCATGAACGTGTCCTGTGGGAGAGCCGCCTGCTCTGTTGTGAAATAAAGTTTTTGCAACCGTACTGCAATTTTTTTCACCGTGCAAGCAAAGAGCTGCGGGCAAATATGAAAAAGATATTCATTGCCGCAGACTAGGCCTGTTAACGCTATCCGGTGACTGTTTTGGGGGAACTGTCGGGGACACGAGCCAAGCCAGCCCCAAAGACATGTGGAGCATGAATGGCGTATCTGTCTTATATATTGAAAGTATTTGCAAAGTTTGAATTGGCAGGCCTGGTGGAGGACGGCTGCGGCCTGCAGGCGTGTCGGGCATAAAAAAAGGGGGGCCGAAGCCCCCCGGGACACGTCGTGGCGGTCAGCGTTTACGCATAGGGGTTGGCGTACAGCAGGATGAAGCTGATGACCAGCGCGTAAATGGCCAGCGATTCGATGAAGGCGAAGGCCAGGATCATGGTACCGGTCACCTTGCCGCTGGCATCGGGATTGCGGGAGATGCCTTCGGTGGCGCCTTTCAGACCGAGACCCATGCCGATGGCGCAGCCGAAAGCGGCGATGCCGATGCCCAGGGCGGCGGCCAGGCAGGCCGTGCCGAGGGAGGCGGAGTCGAGCTGGTTGGCGGCAAAGGCCATGCTGGCCATGCCGAGCAGAGCCACCGTATTCAGCAGGGTGAGAAGAAGTTTGCGCATCGTGAACTCCTTGAACGGTTTATTGTTGGGTCGCAAGCGACCATTCCCCACAGAAGGACGGGTCTAATGTTCCGGGGCTTCCAGAGCGCCCTTGATGTACACCATCGTCAGGATGAAGAAGACGAAGGCCTGCATGGTCTTGCCGAGCAGGAAGAGGGCGTAGATCGGGATGGTCCCCAGGATGGGCGCCATGACGAAGAAAAGGATCATGACGATCTCTTCGCCGCGGATGTTGCCGAAAAGACGGAGAGACAGCGAGACCGGCCGCGAGAGGTGCGACACGATCTCCAGCGGGAACATGAGCGGCACGAGGAACTTGGAAGGGCCGGTGAAGTGATGGACATAGTGGGCCTTCCACTTCCAGAGGCCGACGGCATTGTAGAAGACCAGCACGAAGAGAGCCATGCAGACCGTGGTGTTCAGATTGGCCGTGGGCGCGTCGAGGCCCGGGATGAGGCCCATGATGTTCATGGAAAAGATGTAGATGAAGATGCCCGCCAGCAGGGGGACGAACTTGCGTCCCGTCTCGCCCATGCTGCCGCAGACGAAATTCTCTATGGTGTCGACGATGGCCTCGAAGACGTTCTGCAGGCGGCCCGGCACCAGCGTAAGGCGGCGGCGGACGATGAGGGCCAGGACGAAGAGGACGGCCATGCAGACCCAGGAATAGAAGACATGCTTGAATTCCACCGCCTGGCCATTGATGATCACTTCATCCATGTCCAGAAAGGTGGAGAGCAGTACCGGATGCGGCAAACCACCAGCCATAGGAGCCTCCTCTTGTGCGTCGTTCCTGCCGGGCGACGCCGGTATGGGTTCAGCGCCGCGCGGCGCGAACGTAACTTGCAAGGGCAATGACTTCGGCAAGCACCAGACCGGCCACGAAGGCCATTGGCGAGGCCCTGCCCACGACGAGGACCAGATAGACCACACCGGCCCCGACGATCAGGCGCAGCCCCCAGCGCATCAGCAGCAGGGGCAGCACCGCCATGCCGTTCTCACCCAGGGAGCGGCGGAGAAAGAAGCGCGCCAGCTCCCAAAAAATCCATGTCATCAGCGCACAACCGGTCCCGGCCCAGAACACGGCCTCTCCCAACCCCGCGATGACGAGCGCGCCGCCGGTCAGCAGCAGCAGCGCGGACGCCAGAAGGAGGTTGCGCAACAGCGGCAGGATCTGCAAATGACAGATGCCGCGCCGCCATAACCAGCCGTCCAGCCGGGGCAGGATGCCGCACACGGCCTCAGGCGTCTTCATGCTTCCGCTCCGCCGCCGTGGCGGGCTGTGCCGGCGAGGCGGCCTCCTCCGCGGGCGGCTGCGCATCGGCGGAAAGCGGCGCATCGGGCTGAAGTCCCTTGCGCCGGGCGTCCTCACGGGCCATGCGGTCCAGCAGGCGGCGGCTGTCCCGATAGACGTTGAGAAAACCCGCCCCGACGCCCACGAGCAGAAAGATCAGCTTGCACCAGGGGCCGGTCTCCAGCCAGACGTCCAGTCCGTAGCCGATGGCCACGCCCACCAGCGGCCCGCTGACCATATGCAATCCGATGACCCCGACATTCCCCATGAATTCGAGGCCACGCTGCTGTTGCCGCAAAATTTCTCTGAAGGACATGCAAACCCTGTGTCTGTCGTCCGGCGGCCTGTGCCGCACCTGCCAATGGTCGCCTGATACCCTACCAGCGGCAAGGAAAATCGTCAATGTGCATTGCGCGGCGTGCCTTGGGGCCTTGTCAGGGCCGTGCCTGTTGGACTGTAAGACCTTGCAGGCACGGTCTAAGGAGTAGTGCTGCCTCTAAGGCTTTTTAACATAAACTGTATGAATAATTTCAGCGGATAATCAGAATATGCCGTGCATGCCCCGCGTGCCTTATGGGGGCGAGCTTGCCCCGTGTCCCTGACTCTTCCCACGGTAAAAGCGCGCTGGGGAAGGGATGGGGGGCTTGGGGGGAAGGGGAACCCCTCCCGCGCGAGGCGAGGGGGTCCCCTTCCCCTCAAACAAGCAGCAAAGAGTGCTTACAGGCCCTGACGGCGACGCCAGAGGCTGACGGATTCCAGATGCGGCGTATGCGGAAAGAGATCCACGGGCCGGATGGCCAGCGGTTCGTAGTCCTGCGCCAGACAGGCGGCGTCCCGCGCCAGCGTGGCGGGATTGCAGGAAACGAGCAGGATATGCGGCGGCCGCAGGCGCAGCAGGTGCTCCCGCACGGCGGCATCCATCCCGGCTCGCGGCGGGTCCACCAGCGCGGCGTCGAAACTGCCGGGCGCATCCGCCCTCTCGTTCAGGAGCTTCCCGGCGTCCCCCGCCTGCCAGACGCCCCGGCAGCCCAGAGCCTCCGCATTACGACGGGCCAGACGGATGGCGCGCGCATCGTATTCGATCCCGCAGGTCTCGGCGACATGCGGCCCCAGCAGCAGGCCGGGCGCACCCACACCGCAATAGAGATCCAGCAGCCTGGCCCCGGCGGGCCGTCCCCCTCCAAGGGCGGGCTGGAGCTGCTCCAGCGCCTCGCGGGCCAGCAGCTGGGCCGCATCCGTATTGACCTGGAAAAAGGAAGCCGCATCCAGCGTGAACCACTGTCCGCCCAGCGGCAGACGGAGCAGCGCGGCCTCCTCTCCGTCCCTGCCGGAGGCGTCCAGACAGATGACGCGCCGCTCACCCTGAGCAAGGGCATCATCCCGGGTCCGTTCTTCATGGATGAAGGCCGCCAGATGCGGATGGAGGGCCAGCAGGCGTTCCCCCAGCCTGCGAACCATGCGGCGTTGCCGGGCATCTCCGGGACTGGTCAGGCAGATGGCCCAGGCGCGCCAGTCCTGCGGCCTGTCGAGGGCCTGTCGCGGCGTGAGTCCGCCGTGCGGCGTCAGGCCACGCCGAAGAGTAAGGAAGCGCCAGAAGCCCCTGTCCCCGTCCTGCCGTGAACGCTTCCGCCCGCTGCGCGGGGTGCGTGGGGCCGGCGTATGGGCGGTCAGGCGCGGGTCGATGCCGGAAAGTTCCCGGACCAGATCTTCCGCGGATCGGACCACGGCCAGCGTTTCCGGCGGCAGGAGGCGGCAGTCGGGAACAGGCGTGACCGCAAGTCCGCCGCGCTGCCGCAGGCCGAGGCGGAGGCGGTCGTCCTGAGGCGTGGTCTCGGCCGCCATGCCGAAGGCGAATTCCATCTTGTTGCGGAAATGCGTTTCCTGAGGGGCGGCAAGGATGGGGAGCAGCGGGCTGTCCGCCAGCTTGCCGATGCGCTGCAGGGCGTCCCGCAGCAGCCGCTCCTTCCAGCGGAGCTGGGCCGGGCGGGACAGGCGCTGCCAGGCGCAGCCGCCGCATGCCGCCTGATGCGGACAAAGCGGGGGCCGGTCGTCGGGCCCGGCCTGCACGAGTTCCACCGGGCAGGCTTCGGCAAAGCTGGCCTTGCGCCGCAGCAGACGGGCCCTGACCGTCTGGCCCGGCAGGCTGTCGGACACGAAGACGACGCCGTCCGGCGTGCGGGCGATGCCGCGTCCGTCGTGGGCCAGCGCCTCGATAGCAAGAAGAAGGGTGTCTGCCATGCCTCCTTGTACGGTTTTCATGGCGGGGCCGCAAGCCGCGGAGCGGAGAAAATAAGGAAGGGACGCGCCTTTTGCTTGCCATGCCGCGCAAATCGTGCTAAGAGCCAGCGGCGACAAAACGGAAAAGCCGCATTGACATTCAGTGAATAATGAGGCAAAAAAGCCTTTCTCTTTTCGGAGGTCGAGCATGTACGCTATTATTGAAACCGGCGGTAAGCAGTACCGCGTGGAAGAAGGTTCCAAAGTGGTTGTGGAAAAGCTGTCCGCGCAGGCCGGCAGCGAGATCACGCTGGACAAGGTGCTGATGATCGGCGGCGGTCAGTGCAAGGTGGGTGCCCCCTACGTTGCCAATGCCGCTGTTACCGCCGAAGTGGTGGAACACGGCCGCGGCGCCAAGGTGATGGTCTTCAAGCGCTGGCGTCGCAATGACTCGCGCAAGCTGCGCGGTCACCGTCAGGACTACACCACCATTCGCGTCAAGAGCATCAACGGCTAGCCGCGCCCCGGCGCGCAAGCAAGGAGTAAATCATGGCTCATAAGAAAGCAGGCGGCTCTTCGCGCAACGGCCGCGACAGTGCGGGCCAAAGACGCGGCGTCAAGCGTTTTGGCGGGCAGCAGGTGCTGGCGGGCAACATCCTCGTGCGTCAGCTTGGGACCCGGATCTATCCCGGTGAGAACGTGGGCATGGGCAGGGACTACACCCTGTTCGCCAAGATCGACGGCGTGGTGCGCTATGAAAAGTACACCCGCAAGCGCCGCGTGCTGACCCGCGTCCACGTGGAAGTTCCCGCCGCCGACTAGTCCGGTCGCGGCAGGAGGCAATTTTTCGGGGAAGAGGCCGCAGGGCTTCTTCCCTTTTGCTGTTTGCGCAGCATGAACATTTTTTACCGCCGTTACCCGTAACGGCACGGAGCCCGCATGAGATTTGTGGATGAAGCCCGCATCCAGGTACGCGCCGGCAAGGGGGGACATGGCTGCGTGTCCTTCCGCCGCGAGAAATTTGTGCCGCGCGGCGGCCCCAATGGCGGCAACGGCGGCAATGGCGGTTCGGTCATCCTGCGGGCCGAGCCTCGCCTGCTCTCCCTCTATGACTTCCGCCTCAAGCGCCTGTACGAGGCCCGCAACGGCCAGCCCGGCATGGGCAGCCAGTGCGACGGCAAGAACGGCGAGGATCTGGTGCTCGACCTGCCGGTGGGCACGCTGGCCTATGCCGTGGATGAGGACGGCGAACGTCTGCTGGCCGACCTGAGCGAAGCCGGACAGGAAGTGCTGGTGGCGCAGGGCGGCCGTGGCGGCAAGGGCAATGAGCATTTCAAGACCTCCACCATGCGCGCGCCGCGTTTCGCCCAGCCCGGCGAGCCCGGCGAGGTGGTGGACCTGCGCCTCGAACTCAAGATCCTGGCCGATGCCGGTCTGCTGGGCCTGCCCAATGCCGGCAAGTCCACCTTCATTTCCCAGGTCTCGGCCGCCCGGCCCAAGATCGCCGCGTATCCCTTTACCACGCTGACGCCCAATCTGGGCGTCATGATCGACGAGTACGACCCCGACCGGCGCATGGTCATCGCCGACATCCCCGGCCTTATCGAAGGCGCGCACGAGGGGCAGGGCCTGGGGCACCGCTTCCTCAAGCATGTGGAACGCACGCGCTTCCTCGTGCACATCCTGAGCATCGAAGACGTGAACGATGACGACCCGTGGGCCGGTTTCGAGCTCATCAACGAGGAGTTGCGGCGCTTCAGCGAAGAACTCGGCCAGCGGCGACAGATCGAGGTGGTGAACAAGATCGACCTTGTGACGCCCGAGCGGGTGGACGCCCTGCGGGAGCGGGCCGCCGCCGACGGGCGGCAGGTCTTTTTCATCTCCGCGCGTGAGGGCGAGGGGCTGGAGCCGCTGGTGGCCGAACTCTGGCGCATGCGCGACAGTCTGGAGACGCACGACCCGCTGCACCGCGCCTGGGATGCTCCCGACGCGGAAGAGGACGACTTCGAGGACATCGAGGTCATCTACACCAGAGAATGATTGGCCTGGCTCCGGCCGGAGGACATATGAAGACCCGCCCTGTGGACTGGCGAGAGGAAAAGCGCGCGGCACTGGCGCATGCCCGCCTTGTGATCATCAAGATAGGCAGTGCCGTGCTGACGGATCCGTCCGGCCTCTGCGCGGCGGTGCTGGAAAATATCGCGGCCCAGATGGCCGCCCTGCGCGGCGGGCTCGGTATGCCGGATGCCCCGGGCGGCGATGGCCCGGCCCGGCGGCTCATCCTCGTCTCCTCGGCGGCCGTGGCGGCGGGGCGCGCCACCCTTGCCCGGCACGAACGCCATTTTGACGTGGTGGGCCTTGCGGCCCGACAGGCCGCCGCCGCCGTCGGGCAGGGCCAGCTCATGCGGGCCTGGGACAAGGCCTTTGCCCCGCACGGGCTGCCCACGGCGCAGGTGCTGCTTACCCGCGACGACCTGCGGGCCCGGCAGCGTTTCCTCAATGCGCGCAATACCTTTGCCGAACTGCTGCAATGGGATGTCCTGCCCATCGTCAACGAGAACGATACCGTTTCCGTCGCGGAATTGAAGTTCGGGGACAATGACTGTCTTTCCAGCCTGCTGGTCAACCTGACCGGCGCGGATCTCTTCATCAACCTCACCTCGGCCCCCGGCGTGCTGGCCGGCAATCCGCAGGAAGACCCCGACGTCGGCGTCATGCCCTGCGTGGAGAACGTGGGTGAGCTGGACCTCGGCAAGCTCTGCGGCGGCAAGACCACCGTCGGCACCGGCGGCATGTATTCCAAGCTCACCGCGGCCCGGCGCGCCGCCCAGCTCGGCGTGCCCACGCTCATCCTGCCCGGCCGTCAGCCGGACGTCATGTGCCGGGCCTTTGCCGGGGAGGAGGTGGGCACCTGGGTACGCCCGGCCGAGCACGCCATCTCCCGCCGGAAGTTCTGGCTTGCCTACCAGTCCGATCCCACAGGCACGGTCTTTGTGGATTCCGGCGCGGCGGAGGCCCTGCAAAACCGGGGCGGCAGCCTGCTGCCCGGCGGCGTGCGGCAGGTGGAGGGCAACTTCCAGCAAGGGGCGCTGGTGCGCATCGCCCGTCTGGATGCGGACGGCGGGAGCGCCACCCTCGGCGTGGGCCTGAGCAACTACAGCGCCCCGGACCTGCGGAAGATCATGGGCCTCAAACGCATCGAAGTAGCGGCCATCCTGGGCGATGCCCACTATCCCGAAGTCATCCACCGGGACAATATGCTGCTGGAGGCCGCCGTTTAGGCGCTGTTGCCAGTGGGGCGGCGTATTTTTGGGGGGAGGGGAACCCCCTCCGCCGGCGCGGGCGGGGGTTCCCCTCCCCCCAAGCCCCCCACCCTTCCCCCAGCGCGCTTTTTTCAGGGGGCAGTCTGTGAGGCGCCGGCATCCGCAACGGTATCTGCTTCATGAGAGCATTTTGCCTTTGAAAACGGCAAAGTGCGGGGCGGCCGCATAGCGCCGCCCGGCCGTATGGTTTGAAACGCAAAGCGTTTCAAACGGAAAATGCTCTAGGCGACACAAGCGTCTTACAGGCAGCGACAGAGGGAAGAAAGAGGTTCCCCTCCCCCAGTGACTTTTCTCAGGAAAGAGACATGGCGCGGACTTCAGGCGCAGATGCGGACGAGCAGGTAGCTGCCCCAGACAAGCGCAATGAGGAGCTGCGCGGTCAGCTGGGCGGCGCTGCCCATGTCCTTGGCTTTCTTGGCCAGAGGGTGCCAGTCCGGGGAGATGCGGTCCACCACGTTTTCGATGGCGCTGTTGCAGAGTTCCACCACAACGGCAAGCGCCAGCGGCAGTATGAGCAGGATGCCCTCCGCCCAGGTGCGGCAGAGCAGCCCGGCCAGGATGAGCCCCGGCCCGCACAGGCAGACGATCTGGCGGAAGGCCTGCTCGTCCTTCCAGGCGGCACGGTAGCCGCCCAGGGAGTAACGCAGGGCGTTGCGCAGGCGGACAAGGCCGGTGCGGCCCTTGAGATCGTTGCGGAAAGGGGCTGTGGGTTCGGACATGGGCGTACGTAAAAGGGGTGTGCGGCCGGAAAGCGTCCTGCCCTGCAGAGCGGCCGTCGTGCCGAGGGCTTTGGCGCAGGGCGGGAGCGCGCCGCTGCGGCCGTCGTGATGAAAGCGCTCAAGGTGTAGCATACGCGACTGCGGGGGACAAGAGCATGGCAGATCATGAAGAGCGTCTGACGCGGCTGGAAGAGAGCATGTACTTTCAGGAACAGCGCCTGGAGGCCCTGAACGAGGCGCTGGTGCAGCAGCAGCGCCAGCTTGACGATATGGAGCGCCGGCTTGCGGAAGCCTGTCAGCTCCTGCGCCTGTTGCGGGAACAGATGAGCGAACAGGGGAATGGCCCGGCAAACGAGCTGCCGCCGCACTATATGCCGGAGCGGTATTGAGTCTGACAGCGGCAGGAGCCTGCCCGTATATCTTTCGTGCAGTGCCGCAGCTGCCTGCGCACTGCGCTTGACGCCGGTGAGGCATGTTCTCTGGAAAAGGCGCTGCTCTTGCGTGCGGACTGACCGCTCAGGCTGGCGAAGGCTCCCGCGTGCGCCGGCCTCAGCTTTGCGAAGCTTCTTCCCCCTGCGTTGCTCCCGCAAGCCACGGGCAGAATTCGAGGGCTTCCGGCGTCCATTCCGGGCCGTTGTCCCGTTCTTGCGCGTGCAAGAAAAGCGGCGGCAGCAGGCGGCAGTCCGAGGCCGCATCCCGGCGGGCTTCCGCCAGCAGGCGGATCGCCGGGCCTTGCCGGTCAGGATGGACGGGCAGCAGACGCCGCAGGCCCAGTCGGGCCGCGGACAGGGCCGACAGCAGACGGCTGATGTCCCCGGCCGGGAAGATGACATAAAAACGGCCATGATGGGTCAGGAGGCGTGAGGCGGCCCGACAGAATACGTTCAGGGCGGACTGACCATCCTCTTTGCGGGCTGTCTCCGTATCCGAATGCGAGGTGGAACGCAGTGCCCGCTCCCTGAGCGGCGGCGTGGCCCGTCTGCCCGGCAGATCAAAGGGAGGATTGGTCAGTACCGCAGCAAAGGCGCGTTCGCCCATTTGCCGCAGCAAGGCGGCGTCCTCCACATCCCCTTCAAGAAAACGACAGCAGTCCAGTCCCAGCCGCGCCGCATTCAGGCAGGCGGCGGCGCAAAGTTCTTTCTTGTCGTCCACCCCCAACGCCTGCGACGGCGGCCGCGTCAGGGCCGGATGCAGCAGCAGCGCGAAAAGCGCCGCGCCGCAGCCGCTGCCCAGCTCCGTCACCGCCGCCGCGCCGCCGGCTTCGCCAAGACAGCGGGCGGCCCAGGCTCCCAGCAACAGGGCGTCCATGCCAAAACGATACGCGCCCGGCGGCTGTTCCAGACCACTGGGGAAGGCGGCGCGGGCCGCTTCGATGGAGACGGGGAGGCGGATGTCGGACATGGCGTGGGAAGAAAAAGGGGCGCTATGTGGTCGCTCCCCTTCCTCTCAAACAAGCAGTGAATAGGTCAACCAGCCCCAGGGTCTGTTATCCTTGAAACTCCGATAACGGGGGGGAGTTGACGAAGAAGACCATTTATCTGTTCGTTGAGTCCTTGTTCACCGGGACAGCCTGCATGACAAAAGTAACTTGCTGTTCTAAAATATGCATATATCTGCTTGAAATTTAAAAATCCTTCCCTTAGAGCCTTTTGTCTTTACAAAAGGCAAAAGGCGAGGTGGCTGTACAGCGCCGACCGGCCAAAAGTGAGCGAAAAAACACGTTTTTTCCGCAAAACGCCAGGCCATATGGTCTGAAATGCAATGCGTTTCAAACTAAAAATGCTCTAACTGTGTCGCAAAAAAGTTTTTTAATATTCTTTGGGCTGTAGCTGGACGCCTATCCATTTTCTTCATGGTGATATGTCGGCATCCTGTTCCTGGCTGCTCTGGCTAACTTTGCTATACGCTGCATTCGTAAATAAACATTTCGCATTCGTCGTTATTTGCCGGTTCTTTCTGGTAATTTGAATATGTCACTATACTTTTGAAGCCACAATTTTTTAAATATTCTTCCATTTCACCATAGTGATATAGATGTGTCTGAAAATCAATATTTTCGCTTCGCAACAATTCAGTGTTGTTATAGAGCTCATAAATAGATGGAGAAAACTGTGTCTGGCTGTTTTTATCATAGTAATTTTTCATTTTTAAAGTTAAATAATGTCCTTCTTTTGTTTTTACAGAGGCGCGTACTTTGTATGTATTATCCTCATCGCACCTTCCAAAAACGGTATCAACGGCAAATACGAATTTCCCGCCAACAGTCAATAATTTTTTTATCTTTTCTAAGATTTTTTTGCACATACGCATATCTGTAAACAAGGAAATGAACCCTGAAGGAATAAAAATATAATCAAAATTTTCCTGTACAGTATATTTAGCAATATCCGCCTGTATCACCTGTGCGTTCGGTGCTTTCCGTCTTAGCTTGTCCAGCATTTCTTTTGATAAATCTATTCCGTAAATATCAAAGCCACGCTCCAAAAATGGAATCAAAAACCTTCCACTGCCGCACAAAGGTTCTAAAATTTTTTTCCCTTTTCTGCATAGGAGAGATAGAAATTAAGTTCGTCCTGCGGAGCCTGTTCATGTAATATTTCATACATGTCGGCACACAGGCTTCCGTAATAATTTTTCTTTACTTCATCCATTTCAAGTATTCCCATCAAAGTAAGTTGGTAATTCCAAAATGTAACTAAAATATTTTTTACTGCTATTGTGCTTTAAAAGAATATTGGTGTCCATGCCAATATTTTGCATAACATCACAACTTCGGGGATTATTTCTGTCATGTGTTGCTGTTATATGAGGCAGGCCGTCCTTAATCATGATGTTCATCAATTCCAGCCGCGGGGCAGGGCGGGAAGGTGGCAGCGACCGAAAGGCGGCCCGCAGACCGTGCCCGTTAGGCCTGTTAACATAAAATTTACAAATTATTCCGATAGATAAAGAAAAAACCGTACAAGATCTGCTTACCCTCCGGGGCGAGGCTGTCTCGTCCTTGGAGTCTTTCTCTGCTAAAAGCGCGCTGGGGAAGGGATAGGGGGCTTGGGGGGAAGGGGAACCCCTCCCGCGCCGGCGGAGGGGTTCCCCTTCCCCCCAAACAAGCAGTAAACAGTGTTAACAGGCCGTTAGGCGACGCAGGAGCCTTACGGGCATCGACAGCAGAGCGAGGGGTTCCCCTTCCCCCCAAAAAGATCTACAGCAAGGCGCCTTCCCAGTTGAAGAGACCGGGGCGGCGGGCTTCCGGCAGGCCTTGCGGCACGTGTTCCTCCAGCCGGGCAAAGAAGCTGTAGCCCGCAGCCTGCAGTTCCTGCCGCTGCTCGTTGAGGTCCAGCGGCCAGCCCGGATACAGCCAGATGTTGCCGCCGTAGTTGCGGGCCCAGAACACTTCTCCCTTGGGACTCATGAACGGCTCATTGGGCTTGACGCCCAGCAGGCCGAAACGGCTGATCCCCACGGGCCAGAAGCCGGAGATCACCATGCCCAGCGGCAGCGGGCTCTGCTTCGGCAGGGCGAGAAATTCTTCCCGCGAGAGCTCCGGACTGACGTAGGCCGCGGCAAAGCCCATGTCCCGCAAGACCGTAAGCGCCGCCGCATTGGCGGCATTGCAGAAAGGCCCGGCCACGAGGTCGAGCTCCTCGCCCCTGAGCTCGGACGGGAAAAGATCCTTCTGCCAGGGCGCGTTGCAGACGAAATGCCGTGCGCCTTCCCGGCAGAGCCGTTCGATGCGCCGCCGTACGCCCTCCTCTTCCTCAGGCCAGATGACGGGCGGCAGCCACCAGCTGATGCGCGGGGCCACCGTGCGGGAGATGTCCGCCGTACGCGGCGAAAGCCAGAGGCCGGTGATCTGCTGCCGGCTGCCGCGCGTTTCCCGTCCTTGCGGCAGACTGGGCCGCACCACCGTATCCGGCCGGGGCGAAGGCTTGACCGCCGGAGGGAAGACCGGCGCCTTTTCCACGGCGCGGCTTTCCCGCACGGGGAGCGCATCAAGGCGGCCCTGCCACTCCCGCAGCAGGTTCATGAGTTCCGGCTCCCGCCGGTCGATGAGGAAGACCGGCGTCCCGGCCTTGGGCGTCTTGTGCCGGGGCAGACGCAGGAGCAGCGTGCCGGCCTTGGGGATGCGCCGCGTCACCGGCAGGGTGGCGTGCCAGCGCTCGTCTTCCACGCCCACGCGCAGATAATCCTGCGGCAGGAGCTCAAAATGCGGCTTGAGGGTGACGCGGCCGTCCTGCTCGATGCGGATCTTGCCCGCCAGCAGGCCGGAACTCGTCATGCCCGAGGGGGACGTGGGGATGGTGTTGTCCTTCTGCGGCAGGAAGCGCGCCCGGGTGCCGGGCCGCCCCAGCGCCATTTCAAGGATCTCCTCGGCGTCCTTGCGGGCTTGCGCATCGCCGGGGTTGTCCCGCAGCATGCGGTAGGCCGTCACCACATGATAGACATAGTGCGGGCCTTTCTTGCGGCCTTCGATCTTCCACGACACGAGGTGCGGGATATGGAGCAGCGTCTTGGCCAGCACGTCCAGCGACAGGTCGAGACAGGAGAAGAAGCGCCCTTCCCTGCCCTTGCCCGGCGAGCGGCGCTGATCGCGCTCGCGTCCCTGCGGCTGCAGTTCCCGCAGCGGACGGCCCTTGCGGCGGGCCTCCTCCTGCGCGCTCTGCTGTTCGGCCTGCCGGAGCAGCGCCGCGGCGGCGGAACCTCCCTGCCGGTAGACGCGGCGGCAAGGCTGCACGCAGCGACCGCGCAGGCCGCTCTTGCCGCCCATGTAGCTGGACCAGTAGCAGCGTCCGGAAACGCAATAGCACAGCGCCCCGTGGATGAAGCATTCCAGATCCAGCCCGTCGGGACAGGCTTCGCCCATGAGGCGGATCTCGTCGATGGAAAGCTCACGCGGCAGGATGACGCGGCTCGCGCCCAGCGCCTTTGCGGTCAGCAGGCTTTGGGGACTGGTGAGGTTGGCCAGCGTGGAGAGGAAAAGCCCTCCCTCGAAACCGGCCTGCCGGGCGATGTCCACAAAGGCCAGGTCCTGCACGATGAGCCCGTCCGGCTTCACCTGCCGGGCCAGCCGGTGGATGAGGCGGTAAGCGGCTGCCGGTTCGCCGGGCTTGACCAGCGTATTCATGGCCACATAGACGCGGGCCTGCTCGCTGTGGGCAAGATCGGTCAGGCGGGACAGCTCGGTGAGGCTGAAGTTCTCCGCCTGCATGCGGGCGGAAAAATGCTTGAGTCCCAGATAGATGGCGTCCGCGCCGGCGGCAAGACCGGCCAGGAAGGAGGGCGTGTCCCCGGCCGGGGCCAGGATCTCGGGACGCTGCGGGGTGGGCAGGGGGATGTCATGCATAGTTGTAATATTCCTTGAACCAGCTCACGAATTTCGCCATGCCTTCCTTCAGCGGGGTCAGCGGCGCGAAACCCGTGGCGGCGGCAAGATCATCGATGTCGGCCCAGGTCGCCCGCACGTCGCCGGGCTGCATGGGCAAAAGTTCCCGCCGGGCCTTGCGGCCGAGGGCTTCCTCCAGCGCGGCGATGAAATCGTTGAGTTCCACCGTCCGGTTGTTGCCGATATTGTAGATGCGCCACGGCGCGCTGCTGGTGGCGGGGTCGGGCGCGCCGGCATCCCATTGCGGATCGGGCCGGGCCGCCAGCGGCAGCAGGCGCACCATCCCTTCCACGATGTCGTCGATGTAGGTGAAGTCCCGGCGCATGCGGCCTTCATTGAAGACCTTTATGGGCTCGTCCCGCATGATGGCATGGGCAAAGAGCTGGAGGGCCATGTCCGGCCTGCCCCACGGCCCGTACACCGTAAAGAAGCGCAGGCCCGTGCAGGGCAGCCCGTAGAGATGGGCGTAGGAGTGGGCCATGAGCTCGTTGCTTTTCTTGGTGGCGGCGTAGAGGCTCACCGGATGGTTGACGGCGGCATGTTCGGAATAGGGCTGATGCGTGTTCAGGCCGTACACCGACGAGGAGGAGGCAAAGACGAGGTGCTCCACCTTGTGGTGGCGGCAGCCCTCCAGCACGTTGCCGAAGCCCACCAGATTGGAGCTGATATAGGAGGCGGGGTTCTGCAGGCTGTAGCGTACCCCGGCCTGGGCGGCCAGGTTGACCACATGGCTGAAGCCCTCGGCCGCAAAAAGCTTTTCCATGCCCGCGCCGTCGGCCAGATCCGCTTCCACGAAACGGAAGCCGGGCAGGCCTTCCAGCCGGGCCAGACGGTCCCGCTTGAGCCGCACGTCATAGTAATCGTTGCAATTGTCCAGCCCCACGACGCTGTGACCGTCCGTCACGAGCCGTTGCGCGAGGTGGTAGCCGATGAAGCCGGCAGCGCCGGTAACAAGCACATGCATGGTCTTGCTCCTCCCCGCAGACAGTATGCTAGAAGATGCGCAGGAGCAAGCGGCTTTCTACGCCGCCTTGTCGCTTGCAGGGATTTCTGTTACAGGCTGATACATGAAAAAAACCGTATCTTCCGACGCATCCAAGGCCTCCCACTGGGCGGAAAGCCGTCACAAGGACATCATCATCTACCTGCTCGTGGCCATCTTCCTGCTGGAGCTGGCCGTGGGCGGAGCCTCCGCCATCTACGGCATCATGCATGCCGAGCCCGTCGAGCCCGGCGGCCCGCCGCTGCCGCGTTTTCCCTGGCTGGGCTGGGGGCTGGCCGCCCTGCTGCTGCCCGTGGGCCTCTTGCTGATCCTGCATCTTTCCGGCCTGCTGGTGGCCCGGACGCTGGAACGCCCCGCCGGGGGCGAGTCCCCGGCCGAAGGGCAAAGCGCCGGACAGGCTGCCGCAACCTCTCTGCCGCCGCATGTGGAGCGCTTCTACAGCATGGTGCGCCATGCGCCCACGGTGGTCATCCTGCTTTCCCTGCTGTTTTTCGGCGGCCTGCTGCTCTTCGTGGACGGACTGGTGGACATGCTCGGCCGTCTGGGCGGCGCGCTGCTGATCTATCTGCCTTGGATCGTGGGCGGGCTCGTCATCTTCCTTACCGTTTGCTATGTGACCCGGCAGTTCTTCCTTTACCGGCATCATCAGATGGAGCGGGAATACGCCTTCCGGCAGGCCGTGCTGGAGCGTACCGGCATCATCCTGCTGCCTGACGGCAAGACGCCGCTGGAAGTCCCGCCCTCGGCCCTGAATGCCCTGCCCGCCGCGGATGACGCGGCCCAGCCCGCCGCCCCGGTCGCGGCGATCGCTTCGGATGTGCCCCCCGCCCGGCCTTCCGGCCCGGATGCGGCGGACGATGGAGCGGACGATATCGTGGATGCCGACATTTCCCCTGCCGCTCCCCCTGCGGATACCGACAAAACATCCTGAGCGCCGGACGGAGCCAACGTCCATGATGCAGCGGGCCGATACTCCGAATGACAGCGAGCGGAACATGAACATCTAGACGGCAAGGAAGGAGCGACATGCCGCAAAAAGACGTTACCTCGACGCAACGCACGGAAAAGGGCGGCACGCTGTCCTTACGGAGGGGCCTTGCGGCCGCCGCCGCGCTTCCCCGTGCCGTCCTCAGTTGCAGATCCTTCTTCAAATCGCTTTTCAGCAAGGGAGAGGACAGACCTCTGCCTCAGCGCACGCTGCTGGCGGCGGCCATATGCCTCCCCCTTGCCGCCATCTGCCTCAGCACCGTTACCGAAAACGTGCTTTTCATCCTGTGGGAGGAGCGCGTTCGCGGGATGGACAAGGCCTATTTCTCCAATGCGGCCGACAAGGGCAGAGGTTCTACCGAGTATCAGGTGGGGATCATGCTTTCCAGGGGCGAAGGCGTCAGCAGGGATATGGAGAAGGCGCTTTTCTGGCTGCGCGAGGCCGCCTCGCAGGGCCATGTCGATGCCCAGATCGCTCTGGGCACGCTGTATGCCGAAGGGGAGGGGGGGACCCCGCAGGACAAGGCCGAGGCGGTAAACTGGCTGCTCGCGCTCGCCGGACAGGGCAATACCGATGCTCAGGCCGTTTTGAAAGAGCTTGAAAAGGATATGGCGACCGATACGCTGCCGGAGGAGGAGCTGCTTGCCCGGGCATACGCCAGCCTCGAAGGCAAGGGCGTGCCGCAGGACAAGACCGAAGCGGCGCGCTGGTTCCGCAAGGCCGCCATGAAACACAATATCGATGCACAGTGGCAGCTCGCCACGCTGTGCGATGAAGGCGACGGCGTGCCGCTGGACAAGGCCGAAGCCGCCTACTGGTTTCGCAAGGCGGCCGAACAGGGAGAAGCCGATGCCCAGTACAGGCTGGGCATCATGTATGCCGATGGCGACGGCCTGCCACAGGATACGGCACAGGCGCTGGAATGGCTGCGCAAGGCCGGGGAACAGGGCGTAGCCGAAGCCTGGTACAGGCTGAGCGTCATGTACAATACCGGCCTGGGGCTGCCGCAAAAAAAAGAGCTGTCGCGGGACAGCCTGCGTGAGACCATCAGAGAGCGAAAAGCCGTGGCCGCCTATGATGCGGGCATAAGCAAATACAAGGGGCGGGGCACGCTTCTGGATCCGGAGGGGGGGCTCCGTCTGCTGCGGGTAGCGGCAAGACTGGGACACCCCAAGGCCCCGGAGATACTGGTGGAAGCCGCTCTTTTCCGCGCCTGGGACGTTGCGAAGTACGGGGATGCTGAGGCCAAGTACCGGCTGGCGTCTCGTTTTTTTCTGGGGAAGGACATGCCCGCCGACAAGGGGAAGGCTTTTGACTGGTACAGCCAGGCGGCGGAGCTGGGATACGCCGCCGCACAGTACCTTCTGGGCGTCGCTTTTTATGAGGGTGTCGACCTTGCCAAAGATCTGGTGAGGGCGCGCTACTGGCTGGAGAAGGCGGCCTGTCAGGGGTATGCCGGCGCCGACGCCGCGCTGGAGAGGTTCAGGCTGGAGTACCCGCGGGAATATGAAGAAGCGGCGAAATTCCGCAGAATTCTTGGATCATATTACCAGCTCGTGCAGCAGGCCAGGAACGGCGACAAGCAGGCTCGGCGTCTCCTTGAACGCTTCTCCTTCCGGTAAGCCGCCCGGTGGGTTGCTGCCTGTTGACGCGCAAGCATTTTCCGTTTGCAACGTAATGCGTTGCAAGCGAAACCTGCTCCAGGATGGGAAACGCTGATGTTCGCAAGGAAAAGCGATCTGTCCGCACGAAGAGGACGGCCGGCCGAACGCCGCATATCGACGGATCGAAGTCGGAATGTGTGGGAGCGGCCGCTGCCGATCACTTTCGTTGTTGTCATTTTGTTGGCCGTCCTGGCGTTCAAAAGCGGCATCATCGATCAGATCGTCACCAATATGGACACCCATGCAAGCCTCAGGCGGGGCTACTCGTTCTACAGCGAGAGCGGCGGCGACCCCGCCAAGGGGGCAAAAGCGGTCGCCTGGTTCCGCAAGGCGGCCGAGCGGGGAAATAGCGAAGCGCAACGCAAACTGGGCGAGATATACGGCGCCGGCGACCTCGTGCCGCAGGACAAGGAACAGGCCGCCTACTGGTACCGCAAGGCGGCGGAACAGGGGAGCGTCGACTTCAAATACAATCTGGCCCTCATGTTCAGTCGTGGCGACCATGTGCCGCAGGACAAGGCACAGGCGGCCGAATGGCTGCGCAAGGCGGCGGAACAGGGGTATGGCCCGGCCCAGTACAGGCTGGGGCTTGCGTATCATGAAGGCCGGGGCGTGCCGCAGGACGGGGCGCAGGCCGTCGAATGGTATCGCAAGGCGGCGGAACACGGTGTCGTCGAAGCCGTTTTCAAACTGGGCTGCGCCTATTATGAGGGTGAGGGCGTGCCGCAGGACAAGCGCGAGGCGGCGGCCCTTTTCCTCGAGGCGGCTGAGCTGGGGTTTGTCGAGGCGCAACTCAAGCTGGCGGCCATGCTGGATCGAGGCGACGGCATCGAGGAAGACGCGGTGGAGGCTTTTTTCTGGTATTACCGTCTGGCCAACCAGAAAGTCGTCTCGGCGCAATACCGAGTGGGGCTCATGTCGGAACAGGGCAGGGGAACCTACTGGGACGAACAGTGGGCAGTCCACTGGTTCAGCAAGGCGGCGCACGGCGGTCACGCCGAGGCGGCGCTGAATCTGGCGCAACGCTTCGCTCGCGGCAGGGGCGTCCCGAAAGATCCCGTCGACGCCTATACGTACTTGCTGATGTACATGGGCCTTCTCCCCGAAGGGCAGGAGCCGGCCGCCGAAGCGGTCAAGCTGAAAACGGAGCTTGAACGGCAGATGCGGCCCACGTCCAGGGCGGCAGCCCAAGAGGCCGCCGCCAGGTTCCTCAAGGAAAGGCCGCAAGCGGGTCGCTAGGAGCTGTTGACACTATTTGCGGTCTGTTTGGGGGGAACCCCTCGCTCTGCTGTCGATGCCCGTAAGGCTCCTGCGTCGCCTAACGGGCACGGCCTGCGGCCGCCATTTGGTCGCGCTCTGCTGTCGATGTCCGTAAGGCTCCTGCGTCGCCCAACGGGCACGGCCTGCGGCCGCCATTTGGTCGCCGCCGGCGCGGGAGGGCCCAGCCTTTTTGCAGCGGAGCGAGAAAAGGCGTTTTCGTCGCCCTTCCCCCCAGGCCCCCATTCCTTCCCCAGTGCGCTTTTACCGGGGGAAGGGGCAGAGACACGAGGCGACCCCGCCTCTATGGCAAGCGGAACGTGTACGGGGTAATACTTATCTATTGAAATTATTTGTAAAATTAGTGTTGATGTTCTACGCCTGGAGCATTTTCCGTTTAAAACGCTTCGCGGTTCAAACCCTGCGGCCTGGCGTTTTGCCGTTCCCAATGGCAACGCTCTTGTTTCGAAAAGGGCGCGAAACAACAAAAAAAGGCCCATGCCGAAGCATGGGCCTTACCTTCCTCATGGTGCCGAGGGACAGAATTGAACTGCCGACACGGGGATTTTCAGTCCCCTGCTCTACCAACTGAGCTACCTCGGCCCTGACGGCGAACCGTCGTGACAGGAATGCTTGTACGCCAGAGCGGCACATTTGGCAAGTCTTTTTTTCATCTTTTTCCCCGGCCCTTGAATTCTCCCCGTTCCGGCGGCATACTCCCCCGCCGCGGGGGCGGGGCGCTTGCCCGCCGCCGGCCATCCCAGCAACGAGGATCGTGCATGAACCATCGCCATCCGCTGCCCCTCTTCCTGCGGGAAGCGCAACACCTCCAGCGTCTCGGAGCCTGGCGGCTCTGCGGGCAGGCCCTGCTGACGGGCCTCATCGCCGGGGGCATCATCGGTCTCTTTCGCCGGCTGTACGACACGTTCCGTCTGTACGCGTCCTACTGGCTGCAGCTGTATGCCGCGGACACCCCGTGGGCCTGGGCCTACATCCTCGGCGGGCTGGCCCTGCTGGCCATGATCGCTCACCTCCTGCTGCGGCAGGAACCGCTCATCAGCGGCAGCGGCATCCCGCAGGTGGAACTCATGGCGGCCGGTCTTTTGCCGCCCATGCGCTGGCGGCGCGTGCTCTGGCGCAAGTTCGTGGCCACGCTGGCGGCCCTGAGCGCCGGGCTTTCCGTGGGGCGCGAGGGCCCGTGCATCCAGATGGGGGCCTGTGTGGGGGCGGGCGTCGGGCGGCTCTGGCACAGCCCGGAGGAGCAGTATTCGCGTTTCCTCGTGGGCGGCAGCGTGGCCGGGCTGACGGCGGCCTTCGGCGCGCCCGTGGCGGGCATGCTCTTCGCCTTCGAGGAGATGCGCAGCCCGCTGGGCCTGCCGCTGTTCTTCTTTGCGGCCTTCTCGGCCATCGGCGCCTGGGTGGCGCTCTTCCTCTTTTTCGACTTCGGGCCGGTCTTCCCCTTTGCCGTCTGGAAGGATGCGGGACTGCCGCAATACGGACTTGCGCTCGGTGTGGGCCTGTTGAGCGGGCTGGCCGGCCTGCTCTATAATGCCGTGATCATCCGTCTGACCCTCTGGCAGGACGCGTTGCCGTGGCTGCCGCCGTGGCTGCGCTCGGCCTTCCCCTTCGGCGTGAGCGCCCTGCTGCTGGCCGTGGCGCCCCGGCTCGTGGGCGGCGTGGGCGTCGAGACGCTGGATCTGGCCTCCCCGGTGCTGCTGGGCAACGGGCTGGGCTTCCTGCTCTGCCTGCTGCTCGGCAAGATCGCCTTTTCCGGCCTGAGCTTCGCCTCCGGCGTGGCCGGGGGGCTGCTCATGCCCATGCTGCTGGCCGGGAGCCTGCTGGGGGCCTGCGTGGCCTCTCCGCTGCTGGAACAGGGCTGGCTGCATGCCGACGAGATCCCCCTGCTGCTGGTGCTGGGCATGGGGGGGATGTTCGCCGCCACGGTGCGCGCGCCGCTCACCGGCACGGCGCTGGTGGTGGAGATGGCGCGCTGTCCTTTCTCCGCGCCCGCCGTCCTCCTGACGGCCCTGACGGCCTCGCTGGTGGCCTCGCGTCTGGGCGGCGAGCCGGTCTATGATGGTCTCAAGCGCCGCATCCTGCGCCGCCGCGCTTTGCAGGCAGGGGCGGCATCTGTTGAAAGTGCTAAATAATATGTTGAAATAATTGCATTTTAAAAAAAGTTCTTGCAAAATCCATAGCAATTGGCTAACAGAATGCACTCTCCAAAAACCTTGACAAGGTGAAGCCATGACCCGCAAAGACCGCACCGAAGGCATTTACAGCCGCCGCGAAGTGCTCGACGAAAGCGAGCGCCGCCAGTACTGCCTGATTCAGCTCAAGGAACTGCTTTCCTACGCCTACCGCTATTCGGAAGACGTCAAAAAGCGTTTTGACCGTGCGCAATTCAATGTGGAGAAGTTCAAGACCCTCTCCGACATCAAGCATATCCCCATCCTCAAGAAAAAAGAGCTCATCTTCCTCCAGTCCATGGGGCCGCGTCTGGGCGGCCTGCTCACCAAGGACATCGGGGATCTGAAGCGTATCTTCCTGTCGCCCGGCCCCATCTTCGACCCCGAGGATCGCGCCGAGGACTACTGGGGCTATACCGAGGCCTTTTATTCCGTGGGGTTCCGGCCCGGCGACGCCGTGCAGAACACCTTCAATTATCAACTGACGCCCGCGGGCCTCATGTTTGAGGAGCCGCTGCGCAATCTGGGCTGTGCGGTCATCCCGGCCGGCCCGTCGGACGCCACCACTCAGCTGGACGTCATGCAGAAGCTGCGTGTTTGCGGTTATGTGGGCACGCCGAGCTTCCTCATGCACCTTGCCCAGAAGGCCGAGGAAAAGGGCCTCAACCTGCGCAAGGATCTTTTCCTCGAAGTGGCTTTCGTCACCGGCGAGCGTCTTTCCGAAAAGATGCGCTCCCAGATGGAAAAGAAGTACGACCTCATCATGCGTCAGGGCTACGGCACGGCGGACGTGGGCTGCATCGGCTACGAATGCTTCCACAAGACCGGCCTGCATATCGCCAACCGCTGTTATGTGGAGATCTGCCATCCTGACACGGGCATCCCGCTCAAGGACGGCGAAGTGGGCGAGATCGTGGTGACGGCCTTCAACAAGACCTATCCGCTCATCCGCCTGGCCACGGGCGACCTGTCCTACATCGACCGCAGCCCCTGCGCCTGCGGCCGCACCAGCCCGCGCCTGGGCAGCATCGTGGGCCGCGTGGACACCACGGCCCGCATCATGGGCATGTTCGTGTATCCGCATCAGGTGGAACAGGTCATGAGCCGCTTCGAGGAAGTGAAGCGTTGGCAGATCGAGGTCACCAACCCCGGCGGCATCGACGAGATGACGCTCTTCATCGAGACCAGCGGCTTCAAGCGCGAGGAAGAGCTGCTTCACCAGTTCCGCGAAAAGATCAAGCTGCGTCCCGAGCTGAAGATCCTTGCGCCCGGCAGCCTGCCGCCGCAGATCCGTCCCATCGAGGACAAGCGTCACTGGGATTAACGCCTTTCCGCCTCCTGACGGAGGCGGTACCTGCACTGCGGAAGGGGCGCACGGCCGGGACTCGACCTCCTTTCGGCCTGCGTCCCTTTCGCCCATCTGGAGGAATCCTTATGTCTGCAACCCCCTGCGCCGCCCTGCGGGAATGGCTCGAACAGCGCCATGCCGCCGTCATGGCAGCCGAAAACCGGGCGCTGGCCTGCCTGGAGAAGGGCGATCTGCCCGGCCATGCCGAGGGCATGCGCGAAAAGGCCGGCCTGCTGGCCGCCATACGGGAGGATGTCGCCCCCCTGCTGGCCGCCCTGCCCGCGGACATGGACGCTCAGGAGCGCGAACGCCTGCGGCACCGTCTGCACTGCTTCTCGGCCAGCGCCAATAACGCCCTGCGCCTGAACTCGCTCTTCTACATGTCCGCCCTGCTTTATCCTGAGGATCACAAGCCCGGCCAGCCGGACGACATGCAGGTCTTCATCGCCTCGCTGTCCGCCTGAGCCGCTCCCCTTTCCCCCCATTGACCGGGCCGCGTCCCGGACTGGAGTCCAACATGAGATATGTCCCCTTTGCCATGACCGCCTGCGCCGCCCTGTGCGCTCTTGCCCTTTCTTTCCCCTCCTCCGCGCTTGCCATGCCGGGCATGGAATCCGGCCACGGCGCGGCGGCGGAGAAATTCGCCAAGATGGATACGGACAAGGACGGCAAGGTCAGCGAAAAGGAATTCTTCGCCGCCTATCCCAATATGCAGAAAGCCGCCTTTGCCGCCATCGACACGGACAAGGACGGCAGCATCAGCGAGAAGGAATGGTTCGGCTTTGCTGTGGATCACGCCAAGGGCCGCGCGGGCATGCCCGCTCCCGCCCAGAAGGAGGCCGCCCCCGCCGCTCCCGCGGGCGAGGACGTGCCGCTGGTCATGCCGCCTGCGAAGTAGCCGGATAAGGATGCCCGCCTATGCCGCGTAACGTCCCCTTTCCCCAGCCCGGCCGCCGGGCTGCCTGTCCCGGCGTCGATCTTGCCGCCGCGCCCGAGGCCCCGGCCAAGGCCGTCGTGGCGAAGCGCACGCCCTTCGGCGCGCCGCAACCGGCATTCCTGCCCATGAGCCGGCAGGAGATGGACGCGCTGGGCTGGGACGAGCTGGATGTGCTTCTCGTCAGCGGGGACGCCTATGTGGACCATTACGCCATGGGCAGCGTGCTGCTGGGCCGCTGGCTGGTGGCCCACGGCTTCCGGGCCGGGCTGGTCTGCCAACCCCGCTGGGAAAGCCCGGACGATCTGCTGGTCATGGGCAGGCCGCGCCTGTTCGCCGGCATCAGCGCCGGTGCGCTGGATTCCCTGCTGGCCCATTACACGGCCTTCCGCAAAAAACGTCACGATGACGCCTACACGCCCGGCGGGCGGGCCGGAGCCCGCCCCAACCGGGCGTGCATCGTTTACGCCAATCTGGCGCGGCAGGCCTTCCCCGGCCTGCCGGTCATCCTGGGCGGCATCGAGGCCTCCCTGCGGCGGGTCAGCCATTACGACTTCTGGACGGACAGCCTGCGGCGCTCCATCCTCATGGACGCCAAGGCGGATCTGCTGCTCTACGGCATGGGCGAGCGCGCCGTGCTGGAATGCGCCCGCCGCCTGCAGGAGGGCAAGGACATTCGCGGCATCGACGGTTCGGTCTGGATGGACAGTCTGGATGCGGACGGCCTGCCCGCCGATCTGCCGCCGGAACTGGCCGGCAGCACGGGCATCCTCCTGCCCTCGCATGAGCAGCTCAAGGAGGAACCCGCCCAGCTCCTGCGTCAAACGCGCCTGCTGGAACAGCAGGTGCACGGTCTCGACCGCTGGGCCTTCGAGCCGGTGGGCGGCAATCGCGCCGTGGTGCTGGCCCGTCCGGCCGCGCCCCTGACGACGGAAGAGATGGACGCCCTCTACAGCCTGCCCTTTACCCGCAAGGCCCATCCCGCCTATGCCGAGCCTGTCCCGGCCGAGGAGATGCTCCGTACCAGCATCACCAGTCATCGGGGCTGCGGCGGCGGCTGTTCTTTTTGTTCGCTGGCCCTGCACCAGGGGCGGCGTATCTCCTCCCGCTCGCAGGACTCCATCCTTGCCGAGGCGGCGGAGCTTGCGCAAAACAGCAACTCGCGCCGTGGCGGTCTTGCCATTTCCGACGTGGGCGGCCCCACGGCCAATATGTGGCAGGGCCATTGCGCCCTGGACAGCGAACGCCTGGCCGACGGGAGCCGTCCGCGCTGCCGCCGCGCCAGCTGCTGTTTCCCCACGGTCTGCCGTTCCTTCATCACGCCGCAGATACGCCATGTGGAGCTGTTGCGGGCCGTACAGCGTCTGCCCGGCATACGGCAGGTGCGCGTGGCCAGCGGAGTGCGGGCGGATCTTGCCCTGCGCGAGCCTGACGCGCTGGCCGCCTATACCGGCGAATTCACCGGCGGGCAGCTCAAGGTGGCCCCGGAACATTGCGTGCCGCGGGTGCTGGAACGCATGCGCAAGCCTCCCCTCGAGGTCTTTGAGGCCTTTTTGCAAAGCTTCGTGCGCCAGAGCCGCCGTCTGGGCCGGGAACAATACGTCATCCCCTACCTTATGAGCGGCTTTCCCGGCTGTACGGACGAGGACATGCGCGAACTGGCCCAGTGGCTGGCCCGCCGTCACTGGAGCCCGCAGCAGACGCAATGTTTCATCCCCACGCCGGGCAGTCTGGCCACGGCCATGTTCTACGCCGGGTGCGACGAAAGCGGCGAGCCGCTCTATGTGGCCCGCAGCGACGCCGAGCGCCTGCGCCAGCACCGCATCCTCATGCCGCATTTCGGACGGCCCGACGCGGGCCGCGGCAACGTGCGCGCCGCTTCCCCGGACGAGGGGAACAAAAGGCGCTCAGACGTCCGGCGGCGTCCCGCCCCTGACGGCGAGGCCCGTACGCCCTGGCCCTTCCGCCCCGGCCGCAAGGCCGTAAAGGACGGCGGCGGCCGCTAGATTCGCCCCGGCAGACGGCCGCTTTCAAAGCTAGAGCATTTTTAGTTTGAAACGCGTTGCGTTTCAAACCATACGGTCTGGCGTTTCGCGGAAAAAACGCGGTTTTCCGTGTGTTCGGTTGCGGGGAGTCTCTCTCGTGACTACCGAGCAATCCACATTTTCAATGTGGAATTGCTCTAAAACGCTTTAGGGGCTGTCAGTGAAAATTTTACAAATAATTTAAATAAAGTAAAAAAACTGCATACGCTCCGCTTGCCTTTGGAGACGGAGCCTCAGCGTGTCCCTATTTTCCCCTCGGTAAAAGCGCGCTGGGGAAGGGATGGGGGTTTGGGGGAAGGGGAACCCCTCCCGCGCCGGCGGAGGGGTTCCCCTTCCCCCAAAAACAAACAGCAAAGAGGGATAACAGGCCCTAGCCGTCGTCGCGGGCGTCGCCGTCCAGCAGGAGGACATGGGCGTAACGGCCGCTCTTGCGGGCCGCGTCGGCCTCGTTTTCCGCCACGCGCCGGCAGTGTTCGCAGGCCTGACGCGGCAAAAGCAGGCACAGGGAGCGGCGCACGCGCTCGGAGCTTGTTTCAAAACGCCCCAGTCCGGTGCAGTGCGGGCAGATGCGCCAGCTTTCCCGCTGCTGTTCACGCAGCATGTCCGTATCATAGAAGATATGCTTGCTCCGGCTCCACCACACGCCGTCGGCACGGCGTTCCTCCGCGCCTTCGTCGGGGCAGGACGGGGGATTGCGGTAGCCGTTCACCACGGCCTCGCAGAGCCCGGCGATATAGTCGGTGACGCGGGCGCTTTGTCGTTCGCTCTGCGGCGTCCATTGCGGTTCGCGGATGTCGTCGGCGGGCAGGCCCGCCAGCGCCAGACAGATGCCCATATTGACGTAGGGCAGCGCGCCGCGGATGGCGTAGCCGCCTTCCAGCACCGCGATGTCGGGATTGAGCGCCGTATTGAGGGCCGCGTAGCCCTGAGCGGACAGCTTCATGTTGGCCAGCGGATCGGTGAAGTGATTGTCCTGCCCGGCGGAATTGATGATGAGATCCGGCTTGAATTCCTCCAGAATGGGCAGCACCGCATGCCGGATGGCATAGAGATAGCCGGAATCCGCCGTTTCGGGCGGCAGGGGGATATTGACGGTGCGTCCCAGCGCCGCCGGGCCGCCGCATTCGGTGAGGAAGCCCGTGCCCGGATAGAGGGTGCGGCCGTCCTGATGCAGGGAAATGAAGAGCGTGTACGGGTCGTTCCAGAAAATGTCCTGTGTGCCGTCGCCGTGATGCACGTCCGTATCCACGATGGCGATGCGCAGGGGGCGGCCGTCGGGATGCGGATAGTGGTCGCGGATATACTCCACCATCACGGCTTCATTGTTGATGTTGCAGAAGCCGCGGTTGCCGTGCACCACACGCATGGCGTGATGTCCCGGCGGGCGCACGAGCGCGAAGGCCTTGTCTTCCTTCTTTTCCATGACCAGCCGGGCGGCGGTGATGGCCCCGCCCGCCGAGGCCAGGTGCGAGTCCGTGCACACGGCCCGTACCGAGGGCAGACAGAAGTGCGCGCGCTCCAGCTGGCGGTACGCGGCCATGTCCAGCCGGTGTTCCGTGATGCCGGGGATATCGAAAAGCCCTTCTTCCAGCAGTTGATCCCGGGTGTAGAGCAGGCGCTCCTCCCGTTCGGGATGCGTGGGCGAGATGGCCCAGTCGAAGGCCGGGAAAAAGATGACGCCCAGACGCCGCGAGGCTTTAAAGTTCGTCATCGTCATCGTCGTCGGCTCCGTTTTCAAAGATGTCCGCCGCATAGCGGGCTTCGGAGACCATGGGGCCGAACAGTCCCAGGCCCAGCGCGTAGGCCAGATTGCTTTCCGCTACCACGGCCATGAGCAGCCCGCCGCCGTCCCCCAGCAAAAAGCAGCCGCCCGAGCCTTCTTCCCGGCGGCAGACGGCGCAATGCAGCAGTTCGGGATCCCCCAGACGGTTGACGAGCACATGTCCTGCCGGCAGCTCTCCCGCAGCGAGCGTCTGCTCCAGTTCGGGGTCGTGGCGGGGCTGATAGGTCATGTTGCCGTTATCGAGCATGGTAAGCGTATACAGTTCCATCATATGACAGGCTCCGTGCGGGACGTGCGCGTGTTCGGGAAGGGGGGACGGCCGGGCGTTCCCGGCCCAGCATTCAGGGTCTCAGGCTGAGGCCGCTGCGGCCAAGATAGTCTTCCACGGCGGAAAGGCTCTGCATGAGCACGTCCTCCGGCCGCTGTTCGGCGTTGATGCAGGCGATGCGCTGCGGTTCTTCCTCGGCCAGGGCAAGGTAACCCTGCCGTACCCGTTCATGGAAGTCCATGCTTTCGGCGTCAAAGCGGCCTTCCGAGAGTACGGTGCCCTGCCGCTGATTGCGCAGCCCGGCGCGCTCCAGCCCCAGCCCCACGGGCAGATCCATAAGCAGCGTCAGGTCCGGGACAAGGCCGCCCGTGGCCATCTCATTGATGCGGCGCAGCTTTTCCGGGTCGAGCCCTCGCCCGTAGCCCTGATAGGCCAGGGTGGAATCCGTGTAGCGGTCGCAGAGGACGATCTGACCGGCTTCCAGCGCCGGGCGGATGACCTCGGCCACATGCTGGGCCCGATCCGCCAGGAAGAGGTAGAGCTCGGCCCGCATGTTGAGGCAGCGCGTGCGCGCATCCAGCAGGATGGGGCGGATGGCGCGCCCCAGACCGCAGCCGCCGGGCTCGCGGGTACGCAGCACGTCGAAGCCGCGGCGTTCGAGCTCCTGCGCCAGCAGGGTCAGGGAGGTGGACTTGCCGGAACCTTCTATGCCTTCAAAGGTAATGAACATGGCCGGCCTCACAGCAGGGAAAGAAGATTGTCGTCCGCCGGACGCTGACGGCTCTTGCGCGGCTCCTTTTCCGTGGGGGAGGCCTGCGGCGTGCGCGGCCCCCGGAACAGAGCCCGGCTCAGGGTCGCCTGATAGGGCGTCCAGCCCTCTTCCGCCTCAAGCGCGGCGAACAGGCCGCGGCACTGCGCCATCTTGGCGTCGATATTGTCCGCATAGTGCAGGACGAGGGCCTCGGCCGTCTGCGGCAGACGCACCGCGCCAAAGGCCGGTTCGCCATGATGGCTCAGGATGAGGTGCTTGAGATGGCGTACAAGCCCCTCCTCCAGTCCGGCCTTCTGCCAGAAGGGAGCAAGCATCTCGATGCCGAGCTCAAGATGCCCGATGAGGCGGCCTTCGTCGGTATAATCATTGACGAGACCGCCGGAAAATTCCCGTATCTTGCCGATGTCATGGAAGATGGCCCCGGCCAGCAGCGTCTGGCGGTCCAGTTCCGCATACTGGTCGGCCAGACGGCGGCAGAGCTTGAAAACGCCGAGGCTGTGCTCCAGCAGGCCGCCCACATAGGCGTGGTGCACGCTCTTGGCCGCCGGGCAGACCCGGAAGGCCGCGGCCAGCTCCGCATCCCGGAAAACGCCCTGGACGAACTTGCGCCACGGCTTGTGGACGAATTCCTTGCCGATGAGGTCGTGCAGCTCCGCCATCATCTCGTCCAGATCATAGGGACTGGCGGGCATGAAGTCGGCCGGCGGCAGCGCGGCGGCCTCCTCGTCGGAGAGCACGCGCAGCCGCTCGACGGTCAGCTGCGTCTGCTCGCGGAACAGCGCCGCCCTGCCCTGCACTTCCACGAGGCTGCCCACGGGGATCTCGGCGAATTCCGCGCTGAGCGGGGACCATATTTTGGCCTCCAGCGTCCCCGTGGCGTCACTGAGCGCAAGCCGCCAGTAGGGCCCGTTGCGGGATTGCGCAAGCGAGGCCTGCGAAACGGCGAACACGCCCTGCGCCTCGCAGGGGGGCGTTATCTCTTTGACGTGGTGACCTTTTTCCATATAGTACCCTTGGCGGCCCGCCGCAGCGGGCATGTTGCCTCACATTTCCTTGTTTCCGGGGGATTGTCAAATGGATGTTCTCTTGACCAATGACGACGGCATCCGCGCGCCGGGCCTGCGCGCCCTGTATGCGGCGCTCCGCGAGGCCGGCCATACGGTGCATGTGGTGGCCCCCATGCGCCAGCAGTCCGGCGTCGGCCATTCGCTGACCGTGTTCGATCCTCTGCGGGCCGAGCACATAGAGGAAGGAGATTTTGCGGGCACAGGCCTGTACGGCACGCCCACGGACTGCGTTAAGCTCGCCCTTGCCTGCCTGCTGCCCCGGCGGCCGGATCTGGTCATGTCCGGCATCAACGCCGGAGCCAACGTGGGCCCGGACATCCTCTATTCCGGCACGGTGGGCGCGGCCACCGAGGCCGCGCATGAGGCATTGCCCACGCTGGCCGTTTCCTGCGACGTGGCCTCGCCGCATGACGACCTCCTGCCGCAGGCCCGCCATGCCGTGGCGCTGGCGGCGCGCATCGACTGGAGCCGGCTTGCCCCCCGCCGGGTCGTCAACGTGAACTATCCCCGCTGTCCGCTGCATGAGGCCCGGGGGGTGCGGGTCTGCCCGCAGACGGGGGCTGTCTGGAAAAACGCCTATCTGGAACGCAAGGACCCGCGCGGCGAGCCCTACTGGTGGCTGGTGGGCGAGATCCCCCCGCAGACCATCAACGCCGGTTCGGACAAGGACCTGCTGAACCGGGGCTATATCACCGTGACGCCCTTGCGTTTCGACTTTACCGATCAGGAAGGGATGACCGCCCTCGCGGGCATGTTGGAGGCGAGCGAAAGGCCGTAGGCGGTCGATGCGGCAGGCGGACGCGGCAGGGCGCGGCTGGACGCGTGGAGCATGGGTAAAATGCGTCGCAAAAAAAGCGTGCTCACGAAAAAAATGACGCTAACCTCCAGAAAGGATAGGTCTATTTGATGGGAAGGGAGTACTTCTTTGAGTGGCGAACACGCGGTCGTGCTTGCAGAGTCGGCATCTGCCGTGTATGAAAAAATATAACCTGCGGGTGACCCCGGTTTTTGCCGAAGGGGCGGTCTCGTCCCCTACGCAGGAGATATCTTCGACCCTTCCGCCGTCATTAGACGGAAGAAAGGGAATCGGTGCGGTTCTGTTATGAAACAACGCTTTCCCCTGAGCCGGTTTTTCATGACGTTCTGTCTGTTGTTCCTGCTGGCCTTTTTCGGCGACAGCGTTCCTGAAGCTCACGCCGGAAAGGATCTGAGTGTGGCTGTCCTGCAGAACTATCCTCCTTTTTCGTATACGGATGAACACGGAAACCTGGTTGGTTTCGACGTCGAGTTTGCCGAAGCGCTTTGCGGCCAGCTGCATGCGCAGTGCCGCACGGTCGCTCTGCCGTTGCGCGCCATCGTGGCGGGGCTGGCCTCGCAGTCGCTGGACATTGCTGTGGCCGGCCTTGGCGTGACGGAAGAGCGCGGGCGCATCATGCTCTTTTCCAACAGCTATTACCGCTCGCATTCCTTTTATATCGGCAGGCCCGGCATCCGCCTCGATGAAGAAGGACTTGAAGGCAAGATCCTGGCCGCCCAGCACAATTCCGTGCAGCTTATCGCGCTGCACAGGATCTGGCAGGGCAAGGCCGTGGTGGTGAGTTTCGAATCCCATCAGGGCCTTCTGGACGCGCTGGTCAGGGGCAGGGTGGATGTGGTGCTCATCGACGGCTTCCCGGGGATGGAGTTTCTCAAGTCGCCCGAGGGGGCGGGTTTCGTCATGCTCGGCAATCCCATCCTCCCGCGGGAGAATCCCAGCGGCTCCTGCATCGCCGTCAGCAAGGAGCATCCCGAACTGGTGGGCCGCATCAATCAGGCCATCCTCACGCTTCGCGTCACCGGGGAGTATGGGCGCATCATGCGCAAGTACTTTTCCTTCAGCATTTATTGAACAGGCTGGCTGGCCATGCGCATCGGCATCAGAACTTTTGGCCTGAGCATCATGAGCGTCATGTTCGTGCTGTTCGTTTTTCAGGTCTACATGCTCAGCACCTTGCAGCGCATCGAAAGCATGGCCAATGCCGCAGCCCATCAGTATCTGCCCAATATCCTGCAACGGCAGCAGTTTTTGCTCAACATCGAGCACATGCGCCTCAATGCCTCGCAAATGCGTTATGCGGCCAATACCCGGCAGCTGCAGCAGGCGTCCGCCTCCCTGCGCATGCTGCTGGCGGATGCCGGTTTCGGCAATATCGGTTTCAAGCCCGTGCTGGATAAGGTCTATCCGCTGCTGGATGAGCTGATGGAGCTGCGGCTTGCGCTTTTTAAACTGGTGGAGGATGTGCGGCGGCAGGAGTGGCGTTTTCTGTTGACGCTTGGTCGGCTGGCCGAGCATGTCAGCTGGAATGAAGAGCAATTCCCGCTTCTTGCGGAGCCCTTGCCGGAACAGCCGCACTATTTGTCGCTCATAACGGGATCCTACGCCTTTATGTCCGACTCCGTAAACCAGCTTTTTACCGCTTGCCGTAAGCATGGAGAAAATGATCCGGAAACGCGTACGGCGTGCGTCGACCTCGAACGTGTCTGGAAAAACATTGGCGACAAGCAGCGGGAGATCGGCCGTTATCAGGAGCATTTCGACCTGCTGGTCAAAGATATCGATCAGGTGCTGGTGGGGCTGAGCGTGGAGGCTTCTTCCGTGGAGGCCCGCGGCATCTATGAGGGTATGGAAGCCATCGATGACGAGACCCGGCAGATCCGCAACATCTTTACGGTCCTTGGCATCGGCAACGCCCTCTTCCTGCTGCTGCTCTTCGTCGCCCTCCAGCAGCAGATCTTTTTGCCGCTGCGCCGCACCACGGAGATCCTGCGCGACATGCGCGGCGGGCAGGGGATGGCGCGGCTGCCGAAGACCTGCATCGAGGAGTTTTCCGACATCATTGATACCCTGCCGAGCCTCAATGCCTATCTCAATGACCTGCATCAGCGTTCCGGTCAGCTGGAACAGGAGCGGGAGCGCTTTGCCGGTCTGAGCCTTACGGATGACCTGACCGGCCTCGGCAACCGGCGCGCGCTGGACCAGGCCATCCAGCGAGACCGCCAGACCAGCGCCCTTGCCGTCCTGATGGTGGATGTGGACAACTTCAAACTGTACAACGACACGCTTGGCCATCTGGCCGGGGACGTGGCCTTGCAGACCGTGGCCCGCATGGTCAAGCAGAATTGCGCCCGCGCCTCGGACAAGACGTTCCGCTATGGCGGCGAGGAATTCGTGGGCCTGCTCATCGCCACGGGGCGCGAAGGGGCCATGTCCGTTGCCGAAAGCCTGCGGGATTCCGTGGAGAAGCTGCATATCCCCCATCCCGGGCTGGAGACGGGCGTATTGACCATCAGCGTGGGCGTGGCCTCGCGTGAACAGGGAGAGACGACGCATGTGGAAGAGTTGCTGGCACATGCCGACATCGCCCTGTATGCGGCCAAGAATTCCGGACGGAACCGGGTTTGCCACTACGCCAAGGAACAGCCGCCCGTGGAGGCGCATCCCGCATGATCTGTCCGCTGCGCGTTCCGGCAGGTCGGGCGGTCTCAGCGGGCGTTTTTCTGCGGCGGGGAGCGCAGCCGCCGGGGCGTGCTCTGCGCGGCAGGCATGCCGCAACATGCCGTCCACCTCTGCGCCGCGCCGGCACGATCATCCTGTTTCGGCTCCCTGCCCCTCCTGCGGCGGGGATTTTCTTTTTTTCACAAATGGGCTATGCTGGCGATACGCAAGAGTGTCGGACATGGCGTCATGGTCATGTCGATCCATATACCCTTTCAGGAGGAAATCATGCCGCTTATCGGGCCGAAAGAAATGTTCGCGGCCGCCTACAAGGGCCAGTACGCCGTGGGCGCTTTCAACGTCAACAACATGGAAATTGTCCAGGGCATCATGCAGGCCGCCGCCGAGGAGAAATCCCCGGTGATCCTCCAGGTTTCCGCCGGAGCCCGCAAATATGCCGGACAGACCTATATCATGAAGCTGGTGGAAGCCGCGCTGGCCGAAGACCCCTCCGTGCCGGTGGTGGTGCATCTTGACCACGGCCCGGACTTTGAGATGTGCGCCGCCTGCATCGACGGCGGCTTCACGTCCGTGATGATCGACGGCTCCCACCTGCCCTATGAGGACAATGTGGCGCTGACCCGTAAAGTGGTGGAATATGCCCATCCCCGCGGCGTCTGGGTGGAAGCCGAGCTCGGCAAGCTCGCCGGGGTGGAGGAGCATGTGAGCTCCGCCGAGCATGTCTATACCGATCCGGCGCAGGCCGTGGACTTTGTGGAGCGCACCGGCTGCGACTCGCTGGCCATCGCCATCGGCACGAGCCACGGCGCGTACAAGTTCAAGGGCGAAGCCAAACTGGACTTCGGCCGCCTTGAGGAGATCAGCCGCCGTCTGCCGGAATATCCGCTGGTGTTGCACGGCGCTTCCAGCGTGCCGCAGGAATTCGTCGAACTGTGCAATCAGTTCGGCGGCAAGGTCGGCGGCGCCAAGGGCGTGCCGGAAGAGATGCTGCGCCGCGCCGCCTCGCTCGGCGTCTGCAAGATCAACGTGGATACGGATATCCGCCTGGCGCTGACTGCTTCCATCCGCCGCCATCTGGTGGAACATCCCGAAGACTTCGACCCGCGCGCCTACCTGAAGCCCGCGCGTGAGGCCGTCAAGAAGATGGTCGCGCACAAGATCCGCAATGTCATGGGCTCTTCCGGCAAGGCCTAACCCGTTCTTCAGACAGACTACAAGAGGAGTTCACAATGGCCGTCAAACTTGGTGTCAATGGTTTTGGTCGCATTGGTCGTTACCTGCTGCGTCTCATGGCGGACTCGCAGGACGTGGTCATCACCGCCATCAATGCCCGCGCGGACAACGCGGCCCTGGCGCATCTGTTCAAATATGACTCCGTTTACGGCACGTTTGCCGGTACCGTCGGACATGACGAGAACGGCATCATCGTCAACGGGCGTCACATCACCGTGACCCGCTGCAAGACCGGCGAATGGCAGTGGAAGGAGCTGGGGATCGACTTCGTGGTGGAGACCACCGGCACCGCCAAGAAGCGCGATGACGCCGCGCTGCATCTGGCCTGCGGCGCCAAGAAGGTCGTGGTCTCGGCTCCCTGCAAGGAAGCTGACGCCACCATCGTCATGGGCGTCAACGACGGCGTGTATGATGCCGCCGCCCACAGCGTCATCTCCGCCGCCTCCTGCACGACCAACTGTCTTGCGCCCGCGGCCAAGGTCATCAATGACGTGTTCGGCATCAAGCATGGTCTCATGACCACCATCCACTCCTATACTATGAGCCAGCGCATCCTTGACGGTTCGCACAAGGATCTGCGCCGCGCCCGCGCGGCCGCGGTGTCCATGATCCCCACCTCTACCGGCGCGGCCAAGGCCACCGCGCTCGTGATCCCGGCCCTCAAGGGCAAGCTGGACGGCATGGCCGTACGCGTGCCCACGCCCGACATCTCGCTGGTGGACCTCACCTGCGAGCTGGAAAAGAGCACCACGGTCGAGGAAGTGAACGCCGCCCTCAAGGCCGCCTGTGAAGGGCCGCTCAAGGACAACCTCGGCTTCTGCGAAGAGCCGCTGGTCTCCATCGACTTCAAGGCCGACACGCACGGCGGCGTGGTGGACGCCCTGACCACCCAGGTCATGGACGGCACCCTGCTCAAGCTCATCGTCTGGTACGACAACGAAGCCGGCTTCACCAACCAGCTGGTGCGCCTGCTGCGTCTGGTCGGCGCTTCCTGCTAAGCTGTCGTCTCCGACAGCGTGAACGGCTGAAATGATGCGTGCGGTCGGTTCTGCCGGCCGCACGCATTTTTTTTCCGCAAAAAAATGTATTTCGTCCCTAATGGCTCAGCCGCGGGGGTCGATAAGCTAGGTAACAGGCTATGCCCGCATGGATGCGGGATGCGTATCAACTCCCATACAGACATTCATGGAGGAATGTTATGTATATCAATCACAACGGAATGGCTACCAACGTTGCCAACACTCTGACCGGCCACTACGGCAACCTGCAGACCTCTACCCAGCGCCTGTCCTCCGGCATGCGCATCAACAGCGCCGCTGACGACGCCGCCGGTCTCGCCATCAGCGAACTCATGCGCGCCGACGTTGCCGCCCTTAATCAGGGCGTCCGCAACGCCAACGACGGTATTTCCCTTATCCAGACCGCTGACGGCGCTCTGGGCGTTATCGACGAAAAGCTGATCCGCATGAAGGAACTTGCGGAACAGGCCGCCACCGGTACCTACGACTCCACGCAGCGTCTGATGATCGAATCCGAATACCAGCAGATGGCTTCGGAAATCACCCGTATCGCCAACGCCACGGACTTCAACGGCATCAAGCTGCTTGACGGTACCCTGTCCGCCATGAACAATGCCGACGGCACCATCCATGACGGTTCCGGTCTGACCAGCCTGGGCGCCCTGAAGGTTCACTTCGGTACGGCCAACGACTCCGCTGAAGACTACTACTACATCGAGATCGGCAACTGCACCGCCTCCGCTCTGGGCGTGGGCAACGCTGCCCGTGCGGGTTCCGCCGGCAGCACCATCTCCACGCAGCAGGCCGCTCAGGAAGCTCTGGTGGCCATCAACAACGCCATCGTGTCCAAGGACAAGATCCGTGCTCACCTCGGCGCCATGCAGAACCGTCTGGAAAACACGGTTACCAACCTGACCGTGCAGTCCGAAAACCTGCAGGCCGCCGAATCCCGCATCCGCGACGTGGACGTGGCCACCGAAATGACCAACTTCGTCCGCAACCAGGTGCTCACGCAGTCTGCCGTGGCCATGCTCTCGCAGGCCAACAGCATGCCGCAGATGGCTCTGCAGCTCATCGGCTAACCAGACTGTTGTGGTGGAGGGAGAAAAGCGCAAGCCTGGGGGCGAGTGCTGGGGAGCCTCGCCCCACCAACGGGTTATGCAGGGGATGCCTTCGGGCATCCCCTTTTTTATGGCCTATGCACAGAGCCATAAGCATCTTCCATTGGAAACGCTTTGTTGCGGTTCAAGACATGCGGCCTGTCGTTTTGCGGAAAAACGCGGTGTCTCCCCTGGTTCAGACCGGTCGGCATGGTGTGCCGCCTCGCGTTCCGCCTTTTCAAAGACAAAACGCTCATGCGCCAGGGGGGCGCAAAAAAGCGAGCCATCCGTCTGCGGGTGGTTTTTGCGTATTTGGCGAACTGGGGGGGCGCGGGCTGCCATGCGCGCCGCGGAGAAGCCCCCGCTGCAAAGCGGTGCGGCGCTGATCGCCTGTCAGTCCAATGCGGCCGACCGGATACGAAAAAGCCGGCGGAACAGCATCCCCTCCGGCTTTGAAGAAGAAAAAAAGGACTTCTTGCGAAGTCCCTGTATTTTCTGGTGGAGCTGGGGAGAATTGAACTCCCGACCTCTTGAATGCCATTCAAGCGCTCTCCCAACTGAGCTACAACCCCTTGGACAAGTCCGTATATTGCCTCAAACATCCCACGTTGTCAACAGCCGCATGCGGTGTTGCGGGACTTTTCGTCTATCTTGCCGTGGTCAGGCATGCACCTCACGCTACACGCTTTCCGTTTTTCATCCCTCGGCTTATCCGCCCTTCGGCTGCCGACGCAAAAAAGCCGCTTGAAATAACGGTCCAAGCGGCTTTGGATACAGAAAAGGGGACTTCTTGCGAAGTCCCCGTACTTTCTGGTGGAGCTGGGGAGAATTGAACTCCCGACCTCTTGAATGCCATTCAAGCGCTCTCCCAACTGAGCTACAACCCCTTCGGACAAGGTGGATATTGCCGAAAACGCCCCTCGTTGTCAACGAAAAAAATTCAATCTCTCGAAAAAATTTTTCCGGGCGTCATATCCTTTGGAACCAGCGGGTTACTTTTCCGCCGCCAGCTTCGCCATGACCTTTCCGCTGGCTTCCAGCGCCTTGGCCAGCACATCGTCGGCCACGGCATAGGAGAAGCGGATGCAGTTGTCGTCCCCGAAGGCCGCGCCCGGCACCAGCGCCACATGGGCCTCATCCAGCAGGCGCGTGCACAGTTCCGTGGAGTTCTTCACGCTGCCGCCGTAGCAGCCGCTCACGTCCACGAACAGATAGAAGGCCCCGTCAGGCTGCGGGCAGACGGCCCAGGGCCAGCTGCGGATGACCTGCATGGCCATGTCCCGCCGCCGCTGGAAGGCTTCCAGCATGGGCGTGAGGCAGTCCAGCGGGCCGTTGAGCGCCGCCACGGCCGCCTTTTGCGCGATGGAGCAGATGTTGGAGGTGCTGTGTCCCTGCATGCTGGAGATCTTCTTGATGAGATCGGGATGGGCCACCAGGTAACCCACACGCCAGCCGGTCATGGCGAAGCTCTTGGAAAGGCCGCCCAGGATGGCGATTTCTTCCGGGCGGCGCACGAAGTGGTGGATGGCGCTGGCCATCTTGGCCGGCGCAAAGACGAGCTGATCGTAGATCTCGTCACAGAGCACGAAGACGCCGTGCGCATGCGCCCATTCCAGCAGGGCGTCCAGTTCGGCGGCGGTGTAGACCGCGCCGGTGGGGTTGCTGGGCGAATTGAGGATGAGCAGCCGGGTGCGGCTGGTGACGTGCTTGTCCAGCATGGCCGGAGTGATCTTGAAGCCCTGGGCCGCGGAGGCCTGCACGATGACGGGCGTCCCGCCGGCAAGGCAGACGATGTCAGGATAGCTCAGCCAATACGGCGCGGGGATGAGCACCTCGTCGCCGGGGTTGATGGTGGCCTGCACGAAATTGTAGAGCGCGTGCTTGCCCCCGGCGGAGATGATGGTATTCTCGGCCTTGATGTCGGCGTCATAAACCTTTTTGAAGTAGCCAGCCACGGCCTGCCGCAGTTCGGCGATGCCGGGCACGGGGGTGTAGCGGCAGAAGTTGTCGTCGATGGCGGCCTTGGCCGCTTCACAGATATGTTTGGGCGTGGGGAAATCCGGCTCGCCCACGGCAAGGCTGATGACCTGCACCCCCTGTTCGCGCAATTCCATGGCGCGGGTGTTGACACTGAGGGTCAGGGAAGGTTTGATGGTGCGCAACCGTTCGGAAATCTGCATGTGGGACTCCTTGCAAGCTTGAGTGTCCCGCAGGGCGGCCCATCCGTCAGCAGGGACAACGGTCAACGGTAGCAATTTCCCCCAACGCTGTAAATTGACGCCGCCCCGGCGGACAAGGATAGCCCATGCCTGAGACTTCCCCTCCCGCTCCGCTTTTGCCCCATGCCCGGCCCTGCCTCTGCGGCATGTTCCTGCGCCGCCACAAGCGCTTCAGCGTGGAGATGCGCCTTGACGGAAAGGATGTCTGGGTGCACAGCAACAACTCCGGCAGCATGCTGGGTCTGACCCGTCCCGGCAGCCCCATGCTGGCCAGCCCCGCCGCCAATCCCGCCCGCAAGCTGCCCTATACGCAGGAAGCCATCTGGCTGGGCGAAGTCCTCCCGGACGGTCGCGGCGGCGTCCTGCCCGGCGGCAGGGGCTTCTGGGTCGGCGTCAATACCGCCGTGCCCAATCGCCTGCTGGAGGCCGCCTTCCATGCCGGCAGGCTCCCCTTTGCCGCGGGCTACGCGCAATGCCGCCGGGAGGCCGTGCGCGGGCAGAGCCGGCTGGATGCCTGCTTCACCGCGCCGGACAGGCCGCCGCTCTGGGTGGAATGCAAGAACGTCACCATGACCGAGGACGATGCGGCCTGTTTCCCCGATGCGGCCACGGAGCGCGGCCGCAAGCATTTGCGGGAACTCATGGATATCGTGCGTTGCGGCGAACGGGCAGCCATGTTTTATCTGGTGCAGCGGGCGGACGGCCGATGTTTCGCGCCGGCGGACTTCATCGACCCCGAATACGCGGATCTGCTGTACGCGGCCGTGGCGGCCGGGGTGGAGATCTATCCTTATCGGGCAGACATCTCCGCACAGGGCGTCGATCTGGGCGAGCAGCTCCCCCTGCGGCCCCAGGGAGCGGCGTGACCGCCATCGAGCCGGGCGTGCCGCCGTTCCGTAAAAAAACGCCTCCTCTCGCGAGGCGACAGACAGGGAGACTATCATGGTGGAATTTTTGGCTCTGCTCGTCATGAGCGCCGTGGCCGTGGCGGGTCTTGCCGCCGGCATCAGCTTCTTCGCCCAGATCGAACGCCGGCCGGCACTGGGCTGGGCCGCCTTTCTGGTGGGCTGTTTCCTGCTCTTCTGGGTGCTCGGCCTCTGGGAGGGGGCGGGCATGCACGCCTGGGGCGTGCTCGGCATCGCTTTCGTCCTGCTGCTGGCGGGGGCCTACGTCCTCCTGAAGCTGGCCCGGCGCTTCTGGCGGCAACGGCAGGAACGCCGGGCCGGTCAGGAGCGCGGCGGCAGATAGGCCCGCTTTCCCGCGTCCGGTCTCGTCCGTTGGCCGCATGACCGCAAAAGGGGAGGAAAGAGCGCAGATCGCGGCCGGCCCTCTTGCGGTGGAGGCGGGAAACGCGCACAATCCCTGCGGCGGACGGCGGCTCCGCCCGGCCCGAGTCAGGCGGAAAAACCGCGTTTTTCTCGCGAAACGACAGGCCGTAGGGTTTGAAACGCAGAGCGTATCAAACAGAAATTGCTCTAAAAGAGGTGTTCGGCATGGCATACCGTTTCCTTCCCCGGTATTCGGCGGATGAACTGGCCCGCATCCAGCTTGACGGCTTGCGCTTCACCGTGGCGCAGGCCCTGCGTTCCCCCCAGTATCGGGAAAAGCTCGCCGCCTGCGGCGTCGAGCCCGGCGACATCCGCAGTCTGGATGATCTGCGCCGCCTGCCCACGGTGGACGTGGACGATCTGCGGGCGGGCTATCCCCTGCCCCTCCGCTGCGTGCCGGAAGAGGAGATCGTCCGCATCCACGCCTCCAGCGGCACCACGGGCAAGCGCAAGATCCTTGCCTATACGCAGAAGGACATCGAGACCTTCAGCCTCCAGATGGCCCGCTGCTACGAGCTGGCGGGGCTGACCCCGGCCGACCGCATGCAGGTGGCCGTGGGTTACGGCCTCTGGACGGCGGGCGCGGGCTTCCAGCTCGGCAGCGAGAAGCTGGGCATGCTGACCATCCCCGTGGGGCCGGGCAATCTGGACATGCATCTGCAGCTGCTGCGCGATCTGGGGGCCACCTGCTTCGGGGCCACGGCGTCCATGGCCCTGCTCATGGCCGAAGAAGTGGAGCGGGCGGGCATCCGCGACGAGCTGAAGCTGAAAAAAGTCATCTGCGGCTCGGAGACCCGCAGCGAAAAGATGCGCCTTGCCATCGAAAGCAAACTGGGGCTTGAGGCCAGCTACGACATCGCGGGCATGACCGAGATGTACGGGCCGGGCACGGCCATGGACTGCGACGCCCACGAGGGCCTGCACTACTGGGCGGACCTCTTCATCATCGAGGTGGTCGATCCCGAGACGCTCCAGCCCCTGCCCGTGGGCGAGGTGGGCGAGATGGTGGTGACCAGCCTGCGCAAGGAAGCCGTGCCCCTGCTGCGTTACCGCACCCACGACCTTTCCCGCCTTTTGCCCGGAGAATGTTCCTGCGGCCTGAGCATGCCCCGTCATGACCGCATCCTCGGCCGCTCGGACGATATGATCATCTTCCGCGGGGTCAACATCTATCCGGGGCAGATCATGGACGTCATCGGCGGTTATCCCGAGCTGGGCGGCGAGTATCAGGTGGAGCTGCGCCGGGACGAGCGGGCGCTCGATCACATGACGCTCACCGTGGAGCGAGGCCCGCAGGCCTCCGCCGACGGCGACGCCGCCCTGGCCGAGAGTCTTTCCCGCCGCCTGCACAAGGCCATCCTGGCCCGTGTGGACGTGCACATCTGCGATCCGGGCAGCCTGCCGCGCACCTTCAGCAAGTCCAAGCGCGTGGTGGATCTGCGGCAGTAGGCCGCTCGAGCGGGCGGATGCGGCCTAAGCCGTCCGTCCCGCTTGACAGAGAGGCTTTCCTCACATAGGCAGAGAACAGCATATCGCGGGGAATTCCGTGCGAATCGGAAACAGTCGCGCTGCGGTAAGAGGGTACGGAGCTTCACGGACAGCAGTCTGTCCGGACAGCCAGTCGCGCAAGCGGTGAAGGCGAAGCAAAGGCCGGCGGCGGAGGCCGCCCTACTCCCTCAAGTCCGAAACCCGCTCATTATCCACACCTTAACGCGTCATTGAGGAGGATCCATGTCGCACATCCAGCATTTCCCCCGTTTTTTTGTCCTGCTGCTTGCCCTCTGGCTCGTCGGCCTTCCCCTTGCCGCTCAGGCGGAGACAGGGCCGCGTGAGGGCCTGCTCATCGTGGCCTTCGGCACCAGCGTGCCCGAAGCCGTGCCCGCTCTGAAAGCTCTTGATGCCGATTTCCGGGCGGCCTTCCCCAAGGCTGCCGTGGAGTGGGCCTACACTTCCCAGATCATCCGCAAGAAGCTGGCCGAACGGGGAACGCCCGTGGGCGGCATCAGCGAAGGGCTGGCGGCCCTTGCCCGCAAGGGCGTGAAGGTCGTCCGCGTCCAGTCCCTGCACGTCATGGCCGGGGAAGAATTCAGCGCGCTGGAGCGTGCCGTCCTGCTGGACGTCAAGGCGCATCCCGGCCGCTTCGATGCCGTCTATCTGGGCCGGCCCCTGCTGGAGTCCCGGCGCGACGCCCGCGAGGTGGCCGCCGCCGTGCTGGAGAGCTGCGGCGGACGGGCTCCCGGCGAGGGGCTGGTGCTCATGGGGCACGGACAGGCGCACGGCCGGGCGGATCTGGTCTTTGAAGGCATGCGCCGGGCCTTTGTCGAGGCGGACGGCCTGACCTTCATGGCCTCGGTGGAAGGTTCGCGCACCTTCGATGACCTGGTGCGGGAGCTTGCCGTCCGCAAGCTGGAAACGCTCTGGCTGCAGCCCTTCATGATCGTGGCCGGCGACCATGCCCGCAACGACCTTGCCGGCGAGGACGCGGACAGCTGGGCTTCCCAACTGCGCAAGCGGGGCTATCAGGTGAAGACCAACCTGCTGGGCATGGGCGAGATCGCCGGCGTCCGGGCCGTGCTCATCCGGCATGCCCGCGAAACGAAGGATGACCTCACGCGGGAACCGGTCAAGCCGTAACCGCGCATCCGGCGTCATGCATCAAGAACGGACGGTCTCCGCCTGCCCCGGCGAGACCGTCCGTTCGTCATTGGGAGCCGGGAAATACGTCTGGACAGGGGCGGGAAGCCAATGGTAAGAACATCCTTTGTTTGTTAAGGAAAAGATCCGCTATGCCGCTGTCCGGCAGTACCGATGGGGATGCTATGCCACAAGCCCGCCGCATAGGCGTGACCATGCGCGTCGTTCGTTCCGACTATGGCGAAACGCGTGATGCGCTGGCCCGTGACTGGCCTGTCCTGTTTGAAAGGCTGGGGCGTTGGGGCGGCTATGCGCCGGACTGGCTCATGCTGCCCAATACGGGGGAAGACTGCGTGGCTTTTGCCCGGCGGCAGGGCGTCCGGGGGCTGCTCCTGACCGGCGGCGACGACATCGGCGCGACGCCCGACCGGGACGCGACGGAAACTGCCCTGCTCCGCTGGGCCGAACAGGAAGGCCTGCCGGTAATGGGCGTCTGCCGGGGGGCGCAGCTGCTGGCCTGTCAGGCCGGCGCGCGGCTTGTTCCCCTTGCGCCGGCGCGGCATGTGGCCGCCCGGCATGCCGTCGTTCGGCTGACGGCGGCGGGAAGCGCCGTCGGACTTCCGCCCGCCGGGGAGAGGGGCGAGGTCAATTCCTATCACGCCTGGGGGCTGGAGGTCGCCGGTCTGCCCGCCTGTCTGATCCCGCAGGCCGTCTGCCCGGATGACGGCAGCGTGGAGGCATTCGCTCATGCTGCTCTGCCGTGGCGGGGCATCCTCTGGCATCCCGAACGCGAGGCGGTCCCCGCTCCCTGTGATCTGGCCCTGTTGCATGCCCTTTTTACCACAGACCGAGACATCCGCACGCCATGACCCCGTCCTCCGCATCCACCACTCCCGCACCCGGCACCAAGGCGGAAACGCTGGCCCTGCTGCATGCCCACGCCTTCCCGGTGCCGCCACTGCTCTACTTTACCCGCGCCCGCTGGACGGCCGAGCCGGAGGCCGTCCTTGCCGAGATCGCGACGCGTTTTCCCGCCGTCTCGCTGGCCGTGCGGTCGTCCGCCCGCGGGGAGGACAGCGGCACGGCGTCCCTGGCGGGCGCTTTCGACAGCGTGCTGCATGTGCCCTCGCAGGATGCCGCGGCCCTGCGGGACGCCATCATGAAGGTGGTCTCCCGTTACAGTCATGACGAGGATCAGGTGCTCGTCCAGCCCATGATCCCCCATGTGGCCATGAGCGGCGTGGTCATGACCCGCACGCTGGATGACGGCTCCCCCTACTATGTCATCAACTATGACGATATCTCAGGACGTACGGACACCATCACCAGCGGCAGCGGCATCAGCAAGACGGTCTACATCTACCGGGGGGTAAGGGCGGAATATTTCGATTCGCCCCGTCTGCGCGCCGTGCTGGATCTGGTGCGGCGGCTGGAAAGCTTCTTCGACGGTCTGCCGCTGGACGTGGAGTTCGTGGTGGATACGCAGGCTGCGGTGCATCTGCTCCAGGCCCGGCCCATCGCGGCCGCGCGGCACTGGCGCGCCCAGGTGGCGGAGGCGGTCTCCCGGCATATCCGCCATGTGGAGACCTATGCCCGCGACATCATGGCCCCGCGCCCAGGGCTGGCGGGCAGGCGGAGCATGCTCGGCGTCATGCCGGACTGGAACCCGGCGGAGATCATCGGCGTCACGCCGCGTCCGCTGGCCATGAGCCTCTACCGTGACATCATCACCCGGCAGGTCTGGCGTCTGGCCCGCCGTCAGATGGGCTACCGGGCCCTGCCGCCGGTGGAACTCATGCTCTCGCTCGCCGGACGGCCCTATATCGACGTGCGCGCCAGCTTCAATTCCTTCTTGCCGGACGGCGTGCCCGATCCGGTGGCCGAACGGCTGGTGGACGCCTGGACGGACCGCCTCGATGCGCATCCGGAGCTGCACGACAAGATCGAATTCGCCATCGTGCCCACCGTGCTGGACTTCGACTTTGACGAGACCTTCCGGGAGCGCTACCCGGAAACGCTCTCCGTCACGGAACGTCTGGCCTACAAGGCCGCCCTGCGCCGCCTGACCAACCGGGCCCTGCGGCCCGCCGGGCAGACGCCCGCTCCCGGCAGTCTGGAAAGGGCCCTGCAGGACGCCCGCGAACTGGAGGCGCGTCAGCAGGGGCTTACGCTCTCTGCCCTGCCGTCGGGGACGCCGTTTTCGCTGGCGGCGTCGCTCATCTCCCTGCTGGAAGAGTGCAAGGAATGGGGCACCCTGCCTTTTTCCGTGGCTGCCCGGCATGCCTTCATGGCGGAAAGCCTGTTGCGTTCCGCCGTTCGTCGCGGAGCCCTGAGCGAGGAACGGTTGGCCGCCTTCAAGCGGACCATCCGTACGGTCTCCGGCGAGCTTTCGCACGATTTTGCCGAGGCGGTGCGTCATCCCGAGCGGCGTCCCGCCTTCATGGAGCGCTACGGCCATCTGCGGCCCGGCACCTACGACATCCTGACGCCCTGTTACGCCCGGCGCGACCTCTTCAGCGGAGCGGCGCAGTCGCCTGAACCGCCGCAGCCCGCGGCCTTTGCCCTGACGCCCGCCGAGCATGAGGCGCTCAGCCTGCTGCTGGATGAGGCCGGGCTCGACTGCACGCCCGACCGTCTGCTGGACTATGCCCGGCAGGCCATCGCGGGGCGCGAGCGCGTCAAGTTCATCTTCTCGCGCCATGTCTGCGCCGTGCTGGAGACCATCGCCGCCTGGGGCGAACGGCTGGATCTCGACCGCGAGGCCTGCGCCATGCTGCCGCTGGACGTCATCACCGGCAGCCTGCACGCCCCCCTGCCGGACGAGGCCCGTCCCTACTATCTTTCCGTCATCGCGGAACAGCGCCGCCAGCATGAGCTGGCCCGTTCGTTGCGGCTCGCGCCCCTCATCCGTTCGGAGCGGGACGTCTATGTGGCGGCTCAGCAGCGCAGCGAGCCCAATTTCATCACCCGTTGCCGCGTGGAAGCGCCGGTGACGGTGCTGGACGGCGGCGAGGCCGGCGCCGGGGAACTGGAAGGCCGCATCGTCTGCATCGAGAGCGCGGACCCCGGCTACGACTGGCTGTTTACCCGCCACATCGCGGGCCTCGTCACCTGCTACGGCGGGGCCAATTCCCACATGGCCATCCGCTGTGCGGAGTACGGCCTGCCCGCCGCCATCGGTTGCGGCGGCATCCTTTACGAGCGCGCCGGCAAGGCGGGGCTGCTGTTGCTGGACTGCGCGGGAAAACGTATAACGCCCCTGCATGCCGAGGTATGAATGAAAGCGCTGATCCTTGCCGCCGGACGCGGGTCCCGGCTGCGCGAACTGACCGACGACAGGCCCAAATGTCTGGTATCCCTTGCGGGCAAGCCGCTGCTGCGCTGGCAATATGACGCCTTGTGCGCCGCGGGCGCGAAGGAGGTGCTGGTGGTGCGCGGCTATCTGGCGGAGCGCCTCGTGCCCGAGGCCGCCGGTCTGCCGTCCGGGGCCTTTGCCACGGTGGACAATCCGCGTTGGGCGCACTGCAATATGCTGGCCTCCCTGCTTTGTGCGGCCCCGTGGCTGGACGCGGCTTTCGGCGGCGGCGAGACGGAAGTGGTCGTCAGCTATGCGGATATCGTCTATCCGGCGGAGCATGTGCGGGCCCTGTGTGCCGGGGGCGGCAGCCATCCCGTATCCCTCACCTACGATACGCGGTGGGAAGCCCTCTGGCGCATCCGCTTTGCCGATCCTCTGTCCGATGCCGAGAGCTTCGCCTGTCGGGACGGCCTGCTGTGCGACATCGGCCGCAAGCCCTGCGGCATGGACGATATCCACGGCCAGTACATGGGCCTCCTGCGGCTGACGGCGCAGGGCTGGCGGACCGTTGCCGCCGTCTGCCGGGAGCTTGGCGACGCGGTGGATCGCACCGACATGACGAGTTTCCTTCGCCTGCTCCTGGAGCGCCAGATCCCTGTGGCGGCCGTTCCCGTGGAGGGGCGCTGGTGCGAGGTGGACGATCAGGACGATCTGCGCGCCTACGAGAGCCGTCTTGCGCAGGGCGGCTGGGAACATGACTGGCGCTGAGGAGGCGCGGCCTTTGAGCATGCGCGCACAGGGCTTTCTCGAAGCTGGAGGATCCGGAGGCATCCCGCATGAAACATGGTGACTTTACGGCGCTGGCGGAAAAGTATGCCGACTATCGCCCCGGCTATGCGCCCCTGATCGCCGAGGTCTTCGTCCGCCTGAGCGGACAGGCGCAGCCCCGCTGCGTGGACGCCGGCGCGGGCACGGGCATCTGGTCGCGGCAGCTGGCGGCGGCCGGCGCGCGGGTGGACGCCGTGGAGCCCAATGACGCCATGCGCGAGGCCGGGCAGCGGCAGAGCGGCGTGTACGCCATCAGCTGGCATGCGGGCTCGGCCGAAGATTCCGGGCTGGAGGGCGGCGTCTTCGATCTGGCCTGCATGGCCTCCTCCTTCCACTGGCCGGATTTTGACGCCGCCGTGCGGGAGTTCCACCGTCTGCTCAAGCCGGGAGGGTATTTCATGGCCCTCTGGAATACCCGTTACTATGAATCCAATCCGCTGCTGGTGGAGATCGAAGAGCATCTGCGCAGTCTGGCCCCCGACATGCAGCGCGTCTCTTCCGGCCGTTCGGCCTTCTGCAACCAGCTGACGGAACGCCTTGCCGCCTGCCGCGAGTTCGATGAGGTCATTTATCTTGAAGGTCGCCATATCGAACATCAGACTCCCCAGCGGTATCTGGGACTGTGGGAGTCCGTCAACGACGTGCGCGTGCAGCTTGGCGAAGAGAAGTTCGCCGCTTTCCTTGCCTATGTCCGGGAAAAGACGGCGGAGCTCCATGACATCGAAGCCGAATACCTGACGCGGGCCTGGATCGCCCGCCGGGCGAAGTAACCAAAACACCATTACCAGGGAGGGCGCTTTGGCGGATGCCGGGGTGTCCCCCGCTCATCGGAGGATCTCATGAAGACAGCCTGGGATTACACCACGCTGGCCCAAAGCTACCTCAAGCGTCCGGATTATGCCCCGTCCGCTCTGGAGGACATTTTCCGCATCGCCGGACTGAAGGCGGACGATCTGGTGTGCGACATCGGCGCGGGCGTCGCCCACTTCACCCTGCCGCTCGTCCGTTTCGGCTGCCGGGTGGACGCCGTGGAGCCCAATGACGCCATGCGGGCGCTGGGCACGCAGCGCACGGCGGACTTCCCCACGGTGCACTGGTATGAAGGCACGGGCGAGCACACCGGCCGGCCGGCCGGGGCGTACGACTTCGTTTCCTTCGGGTCCTCCTTCAATGTCTGCGATCGCGCCGCCGCCCTTGCCGAGACCCACCGTCTGCTCAAGCCCGGCAAATGGTTCGTCTGCCTCTGGAACCACAGGGATCTGCAGGATCCCGTGCAGCAGAGCATCGAGGACATCATCAGGAAGGCCATCCCCGAATACGGCTACGGGACGCGCCGCGAGGATCAGACCGACGTCATCCGCGCGTCCGGCCTGTTCACGGACATCACCTCCGTTCAGGGAAAAGTGGAGCACGCCCAGAGCCCGGCGGAGATCGTGGAGGCCTGGCGCTCGCACTCCACCCTGCACCGGCAGGCGGGCGACAAGTTCGCGTCCATCATCGCGGAGATCGAACAGTATCTTGCCGGGCTCGGCCGGGACAGCATCGCCATCCCCTATACGACGCGGGCCTGGCTTGCCCGCCGCGCGGACTAAGACGCCATGAGCGCACAAGGGCGCGTTTTCTGGATCACCGGGCTTTCCGGCGCGGGCAAGAGCACGCTGGCCCGTGCCCTGCAGGCCCGCCTGCCGCAGTCCGTCCTGCTTGACGGCGACGAGCTGCGCGCCGTGCTGGGCGCGACGCGCTCCGGTTTCGACCGGGAAAGCCGTCTGGAGTTGGCCGCCACCTATGCCCGGCTCTGCAAGCTGCTGGCCGGACAGGGGCAGACGGTCATCATCGCCACCATTTCCCTGTTCCACGAGATCCACGCCTGGAACCGGGAAAATCTGCCCGGCTATCTGGAGATCTTTCTGGATGTGCCGGAGGAGGTCCGCCGTCAGCGGGATCCCAAGGGGCTGTATGCCGCGGAGCAGACCGGCGTCGTGCGCCAGATGGCCGGAGCGGGAACGCCGGTCGATCTGCCGCGGGCCCCGCATCTGGTGCTGCCCACGGCACGCCTTTCGCTGGAAGAGTGCGTGGAGGCCGTCCTTCGTCTGGCGGAGGAACGCGCCTGAGCCCGCGTGGTTGGGACGGAACACGAGGCGGCGGCACAGCGCCGCCCGGCCCGAGTGAGCGGAAGTCCCGCGTTTTTTCCGCGAAACGACAGGCCGTATGGTTTGGGATGCACAGCGTTCCAAACGGAAAATGCTCTGGAACAATTCCACATTGAAAATGTGGATTGCTCTGGTAGTCGCGAGAGCGGCTACCCGCAACCGAACACACGGAAAAACCACGCTTTTTCCGTCGTGTGAGGGCAGCGTCAGCAGGGAAATGGGACACGATTTCCCTGCGAATCCGCTTTAACGAAAAGCCGGGCCGCCCTGTCGGGACGGCCCGGCTTTTTGCATTGCGGGGCGGTTCACCGGCGGCGGCGCGGCAAGTGCGGCAGATGGGGCAGGTGCAGCATGGGGCCCACGGCGATGCCCAACGCCCCCAGGACCACGACGCACGCCCCCAGCAGACTGATCAGCCCGATGCTGTCCAGCGGGTAGGCCGTAGGCCACAGGCTGTGCAGCAGGGACTCCAGCGCCAGCGAGAAGAGCGGCGTGGTCGCCACCACGGCGCTGACCTTGGCCGCATGCCAGATGCTCATGGCTTTGGTGAAGGAACCGTAGGCCACCAGCGTATTGATGCAGGCAAAGATCAGACAGACGAGCTGCACGGCGTCCACGCGCAGGATGTCCGTGGGCGTGGCCAGCGGCGCAAGGGCTACGGCGCAGCAGGGATAGATGACCCGCAGGATGCGGGTAGGCGTAAGGTGGCGCAGCAGCACCTTCTGGGCGAGACCGTAGGTGGCCCAGACCAGCGCGGCGGATCCCCCCAGCAGCATGCCGAAGGCAAAATCGCTGTCGCCGCCCCAGAGCAGCCCCAGCCGGGTGTTGAAGAACAGCAGCAGGCCGGACAGCAGCAGGCCGACGCCCACCGCCTGCACGGGCAGGAAGGCTTCCCGCAGGATGAAGACCCCGCCCAGCAGGAGCAGCACCGGGCCCGCCTGCGCCAGGATCTGACAGGCCGAGGCGCTGAGGTAGGCCACGGAGGAATTGAAGAACACGAAATTGGCCCCCAGCCCGGCCGAGGCCACTGCCAGCAGCAGCCAGGTGCGCCGCCGGGAGAGCGCCGCCGGGGCGGGAGAAGATGCCGGAGCGGCCGCCGGTTGCTGCCCGCGTGAGGCACGCATGGCCGGGGCGCACCATATCCAGACCGCCGCCACGCAGAAGCGCAGCCACACCAGCGTCACCGCATCCATGACCGGCAGCACATGTTTCACCGCCAGCGGCAGTGCTCCCCAGAACAGCGCCGTCAAAAGCGCCAGCAGCAAACCCGCGCCATTGTTCCCCAACCTCATGCGGAAGCCTCCGTCGGATAGTCCCTGTAGAGCGTTTTGTCCTTGAAAAGGGCGGAACGCGAGGCGGCGGCACAGCGCCGCCCGGCCCAAACCAAGCGGAAAAACCGCGTTTTTTTCGCGAAACGCCAGGCCGTAAGGTTTGAAACGCTTCGTGTTTCAAACGGAAAATGTTCTAAAGGATGCGGACTGCGCCCGGCCCCGGCAGCTGACTGCGCCATGCCTGCGGCGGCAGTCCGTTTCAGGGGTAGGAAATAGACGGCGCAAGGTCAAGTCCGGTGGGAAAAGGCGGCATGGACAGCAAATGCGGACAAAAGTCAAGAGGCATTCTCGCTTGACTGTTTGACCGAACAGGAATCAAATACGGACTGCGGTCGCAGCGCATACCGCGACCGCAAAGGGTAATCATCTATGTCTCGAATCGTATTTCTGGAAGAGCGCTGCAAGGGCTGCCGTTTGTGCATGGAAGCCTGTCCGGCGCAGATCATCCGCCCCGCCGGGAGGTTCAACCGGCAGGGCTACGAAGTGATGGAAACGGAAGGCCGCTGCACGGGGTGCGCCTCCTGCGCCCTCATGTGCCCTGATACGGCCATTCGCGTGTTCCGCGACAAAAGCGGAGGCAAGACGGCATGAATGACGGACGCATCCTCATCAAGGGCAACGAGGCTGTGGCCTATGGCGCGCTGGATGCCGGCTGCCGCTGCTATTTCGGCTATCCCATTACCCCGCAGAACGAGATCCCCGAAGCCATGAGCCGTCTGCTGCCGGAAAACGGCGGGCAGTTCGTGCAGGCCGAGAGCGAGCTTGCCGCCAGCGCCATGCTGCTGGGCGCGGGCTCCTGCGGCATCCCGGCCATGACGTCCTCCTCAAGCTGCGGCATCGCGCTCATGCAGGAATCGCTTTCCTACATGGCGGGCAGCCAGATCCCCGGCGTCATCGTCAACATGATGCGCGGCGGGCCGGGCCTCGGGGACATCGGCCCCTCCCAGGGGGACTACTTCCAGGCGGTCAAGGGCGGCGGCAACGGCGACCACCGCAATTTCGTGCTCGCTCCGTCCACGGCGCAGGAATGCTATGACTTCATGTTCCGCGCCTTCCGGCTGGCCTTCACCTTTGCCAATCCCGTCATGGTGCTCGGGGACGCCATCGTGGCCCAGATCAAGGAAGGCGTGCGGCGGCAGCCGCCCGCCGATGCCCTGACGGCCGACGGCTACGCCGCCCTGTCCGCCCCCTGGCGGCTGGAAGGCTACGGCAAACGCGGGCCGGGCGCAGGGCCGCGCCTGCTCAAGTCGGTCTATCTGGCCGAGGGCGCGCTGGCCGAGCGCAATGTGCTGCTCATGCGCAAGTACGAGGCTATGCGTGCCCATGTGGCCTGGGAGGAATGGCAGTGCGAGGACGCCGAGCTCATCGTGGTGGCCTTCGGTTCCGTGGCCCGCATCGCCCGCAGCGCCGTCCGGCAGCTGCGTGAACAGGGCTGCCGCGTGGGCCTGTTCCGTCCCGTCACGCTCTTTCCCTTCCCGGAGGCGGCGTTGCGCCGCGTGGCGCGCGACCGTCGCCTGCTGGTCATGGAGCAGAACACCGGCCAGATGGTGGAGGACGTGCGCCTGGCGCTGGACGTGCTGGCCCGCCGTTCCACGGTCAGCTGGCACGGCATCATGCCCGGCATGTTCATCGGCGCGGACGACCTTGTGGATCCCATTCTCACCGCACTCAGGGAGGACTGACATGCAGGACGCGACTTCGGACGAACGCCTGCGCCCCGGCGCGGGCGAGGAACTGGTCTTCGACGCCACGCCGACCCTGGCGCACAAGCCGACGCACTACTGCCCCGGCTGTCATCACGGCATCGCTCACCGTCTGGTGAGCGAAGTGCTGGATGAACTGGGCCTGGCGGAGCGGGCCATCCTTGTGGCCTCGGTAGGCTGCTCGGCCTTCAGCTACGATTATTTCAACGTGGACGCCGTGGAGTCCCCGCACGGACGCGCCTGCGCCGTGGCCACCGGCATCCGCCGTGCCCGGCCGGAAAGCATCGTCTTCACCTATCAGGGGGACGGGGACATGGCGGCCATCGGGCTGGCGGAGTCCGTGCATGCCGCCAATCGCGGCGAGAACATCACGGCGGTCTTCATCAACAATACGGTGTACGGCATGACCGGCGGCCAGATGGCCCCCACCACCCTGCTGGGCCAGAAGACCACCACCACCCCGCTGGGCCGTCACCTGCTGGGCGAGGGCGGCCCCATCCACATGAGCGAGATCATGGGCGGGCTGGCCGGTGTGGCCTATGCCGAGCGTTGCGCCCTCGACAGCGTGAAGCACATCCGGCAGGCCAAAAAGGCCTTGCGTACGGCCTTCAGCTGTCAGATGCAGGGGCTGGGCTTCAGCTTCGTGGAACTGCTGGCCGGCTGTCCGACCAACTGGCATCTGGATCCCCTGAAAGCCAATCGCCGCATCAGCGAAGAGATGATCCCCGTCTTCCCGCTGGGGGTCTTCCGGGACGTGCGGGAAGAGCGCAAACAGAGCGAGGTGCAGGCATGAGCGGCTATCAGGACGTCATCATGGCCGGTTTCGGCGGGCAGGGGGTCATGCTCATCGGCAACCTGCTGGCCCAGGCCGGACTGGAACAGGGGCTGGAAGTGAGCTTCATCCCCGTGTACGGCGCGGAGATGCGCGGCGGCACCGCCAACTGCACCGTTGTGCTGGATACGCACCCCGTGGGCTCGCCGCTGGTCAACCGGCCCATGTCCGCCATCATCCTCAACGAGCCTTCTTTGCACAAGTTTCAGCCGCGGCTGCGGGAGGACGGCGTGCAGATCGTCAATGCCTCGCTGGTTTCCCGCGAGCTGCTGGATGGACGCAAAAGGACGGTCTACATCCCGGTCAACGACATGGCCCATGAGCTGGGCAACGTGAAGATGGCCAATGTGGTCGCCCTGGGCGCGTGGCTGCGGGCGACCGGGGCGCTGGACCCGGAAGCGGTCAAGCAGGCCATGCACAGCGTGGTCAACGCGCATTACGCCAAGCTCATCCCCGCCAACATCAAGGCGCTGGAAGCGGGCTACACCTTTGCGGCCTGACGGCCGTCATGCCCGCTGTCCGCCGGGACAGGCAGGAGGCCGTCCGCAGGGGCGGCCTTCCGCGTCATGGGCTCGCCATCCGCGGCGGACGTCCAGCCCCGGCCGCCTGGAGCGGCCCCTCGACATTGCGGAGCACCTTTGGCATGCTGGACGAAGCGCCGCCATCGGCGCGCCATGCACCGTCAACTTACGGGAGACCTGCCATGCGTTTTCTCCTTCTGCCCCTGCTGCTCGTCTGCGGCCTGCTGTGCAGTGCCCGCCTTGCCCATGCGCTGGATATCGAAGCCAACAACAATTCCCGCTCCGTGGTCGCCATGGCCGTGCATTATCTGCGTCCCACAGGACACTGGTCGACCGACGGCTGGTACAGCATCCAGCCCGGCAAGACCTTTCATCTCAAGGTGGACAGCAAGAATACGGTCTTTTACGTCCATGCCGTGCGCGTCAAGGACGGCATGGTCTATACCCTTGGCGACACCATCGACCGCTGGGTCTGCGACCAGCCGTTCACGCTGACCGACAACGCCCAGCCCGCCGCCGGCGGACGCATGGCGCTCTTCAGTCAGTATGAGGCTCCCAATCTCAAGATCGCCGTCAATTTCAACTGATCCCGCGTCCCGTCGCGTGACGAGGCAAGCTGTCGGGACGGCGGCTATTGTCTATTTCGGGCAAGTGCTGCATGATATGAAAGACGTGATGCACACATATTATGGCGATAGAAGATAAAATGTACATGGAAAAGCCGATTCTGAGAGATGCCTTTTGGGGGACTTGTCTCTGAGCGTGTCGTTGTGGCGCATCTCACGCGAAAAAACAAGACGGGAAAGAGCGCATCACGTGTGTGCAATGTGGTGTCTTTGTCGAAAGGGCTGATCGTGGAAGTTCGGATGCTCCTGTTTTGCTTGGCATGTTGCTGCAACATCAAGAATGCATGAGGCTAATCCCGATACTGAAATTCGTGGGCAAAATACGGAGTTGCGGCATTGAATATATCGAAAAGATGGGCTAGAATTTTTAGGTCAACCTTTCTAGAAGGTAATTTTTGAAGGCTGTGAGTAATCTCCGAGGTCAGTCAGTTTGTGCTCTTAGATGAGCGATCTGATTTTTTCAACAATAAAATTTATATTGGAGCCAATATGTCTATCGTTAAGGGGTTTTTGGGGATAGTAATTTTTTCTTGGCTGGTGTATTTGCCCATATACATACTTTTCTTTGATAGCGAAGAGTCTGCCATAAAATCCATATCTCTTGCTGATGCTATTGCGTTTTCTCTTGAAACGAAGCTGGATTCAAAAGAAGATATAGAAAATATAAAAGATGCTATCGACAATCTTGCGGAGAAGATTGAAGATGATATAGACATAGATATTAGAGATTCTATTTATGATGCGTTGAAAGATAATGAAAAAGTTTCTGATGTCGAGTTGGAAAAAGTTAATGCTTTTATCGATGCTTCGCACTATGTTATTCGTTTTAAATATGAAGGAAAATATATTAATATACCTTTTGTTGTTTCTCCGCCATCCTTGTTTGATGTTCGGGAAGCAAAGGCGATGCTGCTTGCTGATCCAAAAATGATTGGAGCGTTAGGATTATTGTATGGAATGTCAGAAAAAGATGCTCAAAATTTAATGAGAGTATCTATGTCTTCAATTCCTAAATAAAGCTCCACCGTATCCTTTCTACAAGGTAAGGTGGCGAGTCGGGCTGTGCCCCAAGGATGTGCATATGAGCGGAATCTGTGGTGTCCTGACCTCGGAAGTTGTGAGGGATGAAGAACGTGCGGCCCTTGCGGCCATGCTGGACGCATTGTCCCACCGAGGGAAGAATCCTCCCCGGCAGGGCCATCTCGGCGATAAGGCCATCATGGGCTACTGCGGCAGCGAGGCGGAGGACGACGGCGGCAAACGTCCCTTCGTCAGTCCCTGCGGGCGTTACCTCGTCGTGCTGGACGGCCGGCTCTACAATGGGCCGCAACTGCGCGAAGAGATAGAGAAAAGCGGCCATGTCTTCCGCAGCAAGCAGGACGAGGAGATCCTCTCCTATCTTTTCCTTTCGCAGGGGCCGCAATGCCTGCCCCGGCTCAACGGCATGTTCGCCTTTGCCATGTGGGACCTGCGGGACCAGAAGCTTTACCTCGTCCGTGACCGTTTCGGGCAGAAGCCCCTCTACTACGCCTCCTCCGGCAAGGGCATCCTCTTTTCCTCCGAGGTCATGTCCCTGCTGAAGCATCCGGCCCTTGAGCGCCGCCCCAACTACAATGCGCTCTTCCACTACCTCACCTTCATGATGCCGCCCGCGCCGCTGACGGCCTTTGAAGGGATCCACAAGCTGGAACCGGCTAGCTGGCTGGAATGGCAGCCCGGCCGCGCGGCCTTCTTCCTGCGCTACTGGAATGTGGACGGCAGCCGCAAATTCGAGGGGAGCGACGAGGACGCCATCGACGAGCTCGACGCTCTCATGGACCGGATGGCGCGGCGGCATGTTACGCCCGGGACGGGGCTCTTCCTTTCCGGGGGGCTGGACTCCTCGCTTTTCGCCGGCAAGGCGGCCCGTCAGACGGGCGACATGCTGAGCCTCTCGCTGGCTTATGTGGATGCCGACCACGGGGTCAACAGTCAGGCTGCCCAGGCTGCGGAGATCTGCGGCACGCGCCATGTCAGCGGCGAGCTGGACGTCAGCGTCACGGAAGAATTGCCGGATATCGTCGCCCACATGGGCGAGCCCTTCGCCGACCCGACGCTGCTCACCTCCTGGCGGCTTGCCCGCATGGCCAGTCAGCATGTGGGGGCCGCGGTGACCACCAGCGGCACGGACAACATCTTCGGCGGCTATGCCCGCTATCTTGCGCCCTTCCTCTACGATACGCCGGATCTGCCGCCCGAGGTGCGCAAGGTGCATACCGAGTTGACCAAGACCGTGCCTCATGCCTACGGGGGCAAGAGTCTGCTCGGCGAGATGGACCCCTGCGCCAGCTATTATTACAGCCAGTTTGCCCTGTTCTTCGGCAACCGCAAGGAAAGCCTCTGCTGCATGGACTTGCGCGGGGCCGCCGACCCGCAGCTGACCATCATGCTCATGTTGCGGGCCTTTGCCCGCTGCCCGCGCGCCACCTGGCTGGACAAGATCCAGTTCTTCGAGCTGGACCACTTCCTTGCCGGACGCCTGCTGCCGCGGATCGACATGGTGGCCGGCGCGCATACGCTGGATGTCCGCATGCCCATGCTGGATAACGAGGTCGTGGATTTTGCCCTGACCCTGCCGGTGGGGATGCGCGTCAGACGCATGCCGGACAGACGGCCCGGCAGTACCGGCAAGGGCTATGAGACCAAGTGGCTGGTCAAGATGGTCGGCCTGCGCCACCTCCCGCATGATCTGGTCTTCCGGCGGCGGCACAACAATACGGTGCCGCTGGAGAGCTGGCTGCGCGGCCCGCTGCGCACGCTGGTGCTGGATGCGCTCATGAGCACGCAATGCACCATCCGGGACTGGGTCAATCAGTCCGAGATCCGGCGGCTCGTGGCCCAGCATATGGACGGGACGGCCAATAACACCATTGAGCTCTGGGCGCTGCTCATGCTGGAACTTTGGGCCCGGCACTGCCTCAGACGTTGAGCGGCGGCATCCCTGCCGCCAGCCCGCTGTCGTTCGGGGAAGGCTGCCGTTGAGGCGGCCTTCCCCGTCGTTTTGTCGTGGTCTTCGGCCGAGCGGCGCATGCCGGCAGATCCGGCCTCTCTTTGATGGAGAAAAAAACTAAATAACTACTTTTTTAGTTGACAAGATGTAGCCGCTTTTCTAGGGTGTTCTTGACAGCCACATTCCCGCCGTCTACACAGGGGCTATGAACACTCATTATATTACTGCCCTGCCGGACGACTGGAAGCGTGTGGCGCAGGTCTTTTCCGCCATGGGGGATGCCACGCGCCAGAAGATACTTCTGCTTTTTGAGCCGGGGGAACGCATCAGCCTGAGCACGCTGGTGAGCATCGTGGGCATGAGCCGCACAGCCGTCAGCCATCATGTCAACGTGCTGGTACGCGCCGGACTGCTGGTCCCGCAGCGGACAGGCAAGGAAGTGTTCTACAGGCGGGACCTCCCCTTCACGCTTGAGATGCTCGACCGGGTCCGGGATTACGCCCTTGCGGAGCTGGCCGTGGAAGAAGACGGCCCCCGATGAGCAGCATGGCAGACGCTGTTCCGGCGCGCGGCCGTCGGACGGCGCGGATCTGACGCCATACGCATGTTGCCGCAAGGAGCGCGCGTATGCAGAAGAACCTTACCCGCCAGGCCATGAGTCTGGGGCTCAGCTACACGCTGGGCACCTTCAACGACAATTTTTTCAAGCAGGCTGTGCTGCTGCTGGCCGTGAGTCTGCAGCTCGCCAGCGTGCAGGCCTGGGGCACGGTGCTCTTTTCGCTGCCGTTCGTGCTCTTTTCGGCCTGGGCCGGCTGGCTGGCGGATCGCTTTCCCAAGCGACATGTGGTGCTGGCGGCCAAGTTGCTGGAAGTTGCCGCCATGCTGGCCGGCGCCTGGGGGCTGCTTACCCTGAACTGGGGCGGCATGCTGGCCATGCTCTTTTTCATGGGCGCAAGTGCGGCGCTGTTCAGTCCGGCGCTCAACGGCTCGCTGCCCGAGATCTTCCCGCAGGAGCAGGTGCCGCGCGCCAATGCTCTGCTCAAGCTCTCCACCACGCTTGCCATCCTGCTGGGCATCGTTCTGGCGGGAGCCGCCCTTGAGAGCGCGTGGTTCGCCACCCGCATCCCCTTCGGGCGCTGGCTGGTCGCCCTGACCGTTCTGGGCGTCGCTCTCTTGGGCCTGTGCTCCGTGGCCTTCGTCCCCTTTCGTCCCGCCGCGGCCCGGCCGGAGGACCTCCCCCCCTTCCCGCTCTTCGGCGCCTGGAATTCGGCCGTCGAACTCCTGCGGCTGCGGGCCAGGCAGGACATCTTCCTCTGCCTGTGCGCGGATGCCTTCTTTTACAGCCTGTCCGTCCTCGTCCTGCTGGAGATCAATGCCTTCGGCCTCGGACAACTGGGGCTCAGCGCGACACTGACCAGCCTGCTGCCCGGTGCGCTCATGATCGGCATCTGCGGCGGCGCGCTGCTCTCGGCCCGGCGGCAGCAGCAGAGCTGGCAGCGCACCGTCCCCGCGGCATCGGCCGCCATCGGCGTCCTGCTGCTGCTCGTGTCCTGCGTCCCGCAGGCGCCGACGGCATGGCACTTCCCGCTGCTTTGCGCCTGCTATGCGGCCATCGGCGCCTGCGGCAGCCTCTACATCGTCCCGGTATCCAGCTATCTGCAAGTACGGCCGGCGGCCGGGGAAAAGGGGCGCATCCTCGGTCTTTGCAACTTCTTTTCCTTTTTGGCCATGCTGCTTGCCGGGGCCGCGTACTATCCGCTGTCGCTGCTCACGCCCGCGGCGGGACAGGCGCTGCTCGGCGCGCTTAGCCTGCTGACGGCCGTCCTGTTTGCCATCCGGATCGCCCGCCTGCCCCAGCGTCCGGAAACCTGCGGCCCTGTCCTCAAGATCCTGCAGCGTGCGCTGGGCGTCGTCCTCCGGGCGTTGCTTTCCCTGCGCTACCGGGTCCGGCTCGAGGGGCAGGACTGCCTGCGCCAGGCCACGGCGGAAGCCGAAAAGCGCGGCAGCGGCCTGCTGCTGCTGCCCAATCATCCCGCCTACATGGACCCGGTCATCCTCTGCGCCTGGCTTGCGCCGTGGTCGCCGCGTCCGCTGGCGGACAGACACCAGATAGGGCGTTTCTGGCTGCGTCCGCTGGCCGCCGCCATGCGCTGCATCCCCCTGCCCGACCTGCGCAGGGAGGGCATCGCCGCGCGCAAGCAGGTGCAGGCGAGCCTTGCCCGCTGCACCGCCGCGCTGGAACAGGGAGAGACCCTGCTCGTCTATCCCGCCGGCAGCCTGAGCCATGACGGGCAGACGCATCTTGGCGGCAACAGCGGGGCGTACCGCCTGCTGCGGGCCGTACCGGACTGCGTGCCCGTCGTCATCCGCACCCACGGGCTCTGGGGCTCTTCCTTCAGCTGGGCCGACGGCGCGCCGTCGCTGGGCCGCTCCCTGGGGCGGGCGCTGTTGGCGCTGTTGCGCAACGGCATCTTTTTTCTCCGCCGTCGCGAGGTGCGCATCACCTTTGTTCGTCCTCAGCCTCTGTCACGCATGGAAGACGGCGTGACGGCGCTCAATGCCCTGCTGGAGGCCTGCTACGCCGACGAGCCGGACGTGTTGCGCCGAGTGCCGTTCTCACGCCGGGAGCCGGAAGTGCCGGATCAGCCGCTGGCCGTCCGTGAGAACCGGAACGAGTGCCCGCCTCCCGCCGGTCTGGGCGAGAAGGAGTACCAGAGCGTGATCCGTCTGCTGGCCGATCTTTCGCCTCTTGAGCCGCGTCCGGAAGATCTGCGGCCGGGGCAGCGGCTGGACAGCGATCTGGGGCTGGACAGTCTCGCCATCGTCGATCTGAGCCTGCAGCTGGCCACCCTTTCCGGACAGGAGGCCGTCGAGCCGGGCGATCTGCAGACGGTCAATGACTGTCTTCTGGCCGTGTGCGGACAGCTTGGCCCGCAGTCCCCGACAGGGGAAGAGGCCCTCCGGGAGCTGGCCGGACGCTGGCAGGCCAGCCTGCGGAGTCTGCCCAGACAGCCGCTGATCCTGCCGCAGGCCCCCAATCTGGCGCTGACCATCCTGCGCCAGATCCGCCGCATGCCGTCCCGTCCGATACTGGCCGACAGCGGGCAGATGCTGACCGGGGCCGCCTTCTGGACGCGCGCCGTGGTGCTTTCCCTTTTCCTGCGCCGTCGCGTCGGCAGCGGGCAGTCGCTCGGCATCATGCTGCCCGCCTCCCCGGCGGCGGCGATCTGCTGGCTGGCGGTGCTGCTGTCCGGCAATACTCCGGTCATGCTCAACTGGACGACCGGCGTGCGCAATCTGCGGCACGCGCTTTCCCTGACCCATGTACACCATCTGATCAGCGCTCGTGCGCTGCTGCGCCGTCTTGACGAGCATGCGCTCGAGAAGGCTGTTTCCGAAAGCGGGGTCTGCTGGCTGCTGCTGGAAGAAGAGACGGCCGCCCTGCCCTTCTCCCTGCGGCTGGCGGGGGCCTTGCGGGCCCGCCTGTCGCTGCTCGGCTGGGAAGGCTGCGCCGTCAGCCGGGCCATATCGCCGCGGGCCGCCGTGCTTTTTACCTCCGGTTCCTCCTCTTCGCCCAAGGGGGTGCCGCTGACGCACGACAACATCCTGGCCAATTGCCGGGATGTGGCCGCCGTCCTGGCCCTGGACACGCATGACGTCATGCTGGCCATGCTGCCGCCTTTCCATTCCCTGGGCCTGACGGGCAATATCGTGCTGCCGCTCTGCTTCGGCATGCCTGTGGTCTACCACGCCAACCCTGCCGAGGGCGGACGGCTGGCCGCGCTTTGCCGGCGCTGGCGTCCCACCCTGCTGGTCACGCCGCCGACCTTCCTTGACGGCCTGTTGCGGCAGGCCCGCCCCGGGGATCTGGAGTCCCTGCGCCTGGGCTTTGTGGGGGCGGAGGCCTGCCCCCAGCGCATCTATGAGGAATTTGCCCGCCAGACCGGCGGAGGGCAGCTCTGCGAGGGCTATGGCGTGACCGAATGCTCCCCTGTGGTCAGCGTCAACCTGCCGGAGGAGGCGCGTCCCTGCACCATCGGGCGTCCCCTGCCGTCCGTGGAGGTGGCCGTCGTGTCCCCCCATCCGCCCTACCGCCGCCTCGAGCCGGGACAGACCGGTCTGCTGCTGGTGCGCGGCCCCAACGTCTTTGATGGTTACCTGCCGTCGGAGAGCGGCGATCCCGCCGTGCCCTTCGTCACGCTGGAGGGGCAACGCTGGTACGATACCGGCGATCTTGTGCAGGCTGACGAGGCCGGTCGGATGACCTTTGCCGGGCGGCGGGAGCGCTTCATCAAGCTGGGCGGAGAAATGATCTCGCTGCCGCAGCTGGAGGAGGTGCTGCGCCGGCACTTTGCCGCCGGACAGACGGAGGGCGGCCCCTGTCTGGCCGTGGACGCCGTCTATGCGGAAGAGCAGCCGCAACTGACGCTGTACACCACCCTGCCCGTGAGCTGCGCGCAAGCCAATGCCGTTTTGCGGGCGGAGGGCTTTTCCGGCCTGCAGATGCTGCGCCATGTCCGCCGCCTTGCCGCCTTGCCCCTGCTGGGCTCCGGCAAGATCGACTACAGGCGTCTCCATGTGGAGGGAGATGCCCGACAGGGGGGGTGAACGTCCCCGGAAGGGCCCTTCGCCTGCCCGGCCTATAGCCTGCGCGATTTATGCCGTTAAGATATGAGGAAATTTGTTAACACGTGGTCGCAGGCCGACCGGCGGCAGGAGGGCGAATGAGCATAAAACTGCGTATTATCCTGGGCTTTTTCCTGACCATTTTACTCACGGCAAGCGGCGGCATCTTTATTGCCGGCATGCAGATGCGTGATGATGCGGACAGCGAGTTCGCGCAGTCGTCGGGAAGGCAGCTGAACCTCCTTGACGACTATCTGGAGAACTTTCTGCGCACGGCGCAGATCAATGCCTCCCTGGTGGCCAGTATGGCCGACCTGACCGAACTGGCCGACAGCATGCCCAATTTCAGCGCCGCCACCAAGGACAGCGAATATACATCCGCCGTCACCAGCCCGGAAGTCCGTGCCGCTCTTGTGCCGCTGCAAAATATCAACAGCAAGAATGTCGACTACCTTGAAGTGTATGTCGGTTATCCCAATGGGGCCTACGCCACCGGGCTTGCCGAAATGAAGGTCCCTGCCGGCTTCGATACCAGCAAGCGGCCGTGGTATGCCGCTACGGCCGCTTCCGCGCAGGACGGTCTGCTGTCCGAAGCCTATGTCTCGCTTACCGGGGACATCGTTTTTGCCGTGACCCAAAAGATGAAAGGGGCGGACAATAAGCTGGCCGGCATTGTGGGCATCGACGTTTCCCTCAAGAGCTTTTCCGCCATGCTGACCGGTCTCAAGTTCGGCCAGACCGGGCATTTCCTGGTTCTGGAAGGAACGGGCCGCGTCCTCTGCGATCCGATCACGCCCGGCAATGTGGGCAAACTCCTCGGCAAGGAGCTGCCCGACCCCGGCTATGCGGCCATTTTGCGGACGAATGCTTCCGTCATCGAGACGACCATCGGCGGCAAGGCCGTGCGGGCCAATGTCCTGACCACGTCCAACGGCTGGAAGCTTGCCGCCGTGCAGGAGGTGGAAGAGATCTATGCCCATTGCAATGAAGCCGTCATGCGGTTGCTCATGCTTACGGGGCTCATCACCATCATCGCGCTGGCCATTGCCCTGTTCATCGTGCGCAGCATCACCCGTCCGCTCGGCATCATGCTGACGGCGGCCGAGGCCGTGTCCGCCGGCGACTTCAGCGCCATCCCCGACAGCAAGATCTTCTATGGCGAGCTGCTCAAGCTGCATATGAGCCTTGGCGGCATGGTGCAGAATCTGAGCAACAGCATCGAAGACGCCAAGAACAAGGCGCGCGAAGCCGAGGAGCAGACCGCCCGCGCCAAGGACGCTACGGAAGCGGCCACAAAGGCCTTCCAGCGGGCGGAAGTGGCCAAGCGGGAAGGTGTCCTGCATGCCGCCGCGCAGCTGGAAGGCGCGACCAACGTCATCTCCTCGGCGGCCACCGAGCTCTCCGCTCAGGTGCAGCTCTCCGCCGAAGGTGCGCAGCAGCAGGCGGACCGTGCCGCGGAAACGGCGACGGCCATGAACGAGATGAATGCCACCGTCATGGAAGTGGCCCGCAGCGCGGGCAGCGCCGCGGAGGTCTCCAATACCATGCGGCTCAAGGCCGAAGACGGAGCCAAGATCGTCCGCAAGGTGGTCAGCAGCATCGAGGGCGTGCACCAGCTTTCGCTTGTGCTCAAGGACGACATGGGCAAGTTGGGCGACAGCGCCGCCTCCATCGGCCAGATCATGGGCGTCATTTCCGACATCGCCGATCAGACGAACCTGCTGGCCCTCAATGCCGCCATCGAAGCGGCCCGCGCCGGGGAAGCCGGCCGCGGCTTTGCCGTGGTGGCCGACGAAGTCCGCAAGCTGGCCGAGAAGACCATGGCCTCCACATCCGAAGTGGGACAGGCCATCCGCAGCATCCAGCAGAGCGCGGACGAGTCCATCCGTCAGGTGGAAGTGGCCGTCAACGGCATCAATGAAGCGACGGATCTGGCCAATACGTCCGGTACGGCGCTTGAAGAGATCGTGCAGCTTGCCGAAAGCGCCGCGGATCAGGTGCGCGCCATTGCGGCCGCCAGCGAGGAACAGTCCGCCGCCAGTGAAGAGATCAACCGTTCCATTTCCGACATCAACAAGGTCGCCAATGAGAACGCCTCGGCCATGGAACAGGCGGCACAGGCGGTCAATGATCTTGCCCACGAGACCAGCACGCTCAATACCATCGTCCAGGACATGAAGGCGGCCCCGTAAACGCCGCACGCTGCGGGGCAATGCCCCAGGAGAGGAGAACAGACCGAGTCGAAGTGGACGTACGGAGGGTATGTCCACTTTTTTCTGGCCGTCGGTCTTGCCAGCCGCTTGCGGGGGCGCCCCGTCCGTCGCATGCCGATGTCCGGCCATCGGGCACAGGGCCAAAGCTGGCCAGCGGATACGCTTGACGGCAGGGGGAACCGGCCTGTATTTTTTAAAAGTTTTGCGTGCCGGCGAAAAGCGCCGCCTGCGGGCGGGAGACGACCGTTTTTGCCGGCTGCCTGCTGGTGCGGCGTCCTCGTGGAGGAGCTTCGGCCCGAAACAGACCTGCGCTTGCGGAGCGTTCCGTCCGCAGGGGGCTCGTGTGCCGGGCTTCGTGGCGGCAGAGGAAAAGGAGATCCCCAATGCCCGGTTATGTGCTCAATGGAGAAAAGATGCTCTGCGACGTCATTGACGGCATTGCGCTCGTCATCGATACGCAAATCTCCACATATTATGGCCTGAACGCATGGGGGACAGCGGTCCTTGAGTGTCTTCTGCGAGGAGCCGCAACGGAAGACGTTTGCGACCGTCTCACGGCCATACCCGATGCCCCCGCCAATATGGCGGACAGGCTGGACGCCTTTGTGGAGAGGCTGCTTGCCTTCGAGATCCTTGTGGAGGGCGGCGCGACAGCCGCTGACGTCACGCTTGATCCGGAGCTGGGCCGGCGGGAAGGTTTCCGGCTTATGGTGGACTGTTATTCCGATGTCACGGCCAGCCCTCTGCCGGCTCCGGCGGCAGCGGTCTCGGCCTGAGCGCGAGTTGGCCTTGCGACTGAGGGTGCGAGGCGGGCTGCGCGGCTCTTGCGGATGGGGTGCAGGCCACATTTACGCAGAGGCTTTGAAGGATAGTTGCGGGAAAAGAGCGCAGCGCCGCGGCGTTGCGGAAATCATGGCGGAACGGGGAAGCGCCGGGCGTCTGTCCCCGATCCCTTAACCGGCGGGTGGATCGAGCATGTGCGGAATTTGCGGTTTTTATCAGCCTGGCAAGACATCGGACGTTTTTGAGGAGCCACGGGCCGTCCTGCAACGGATGTCGGCGCGGCTGATCCATCGCGGCCCTGACGGCAACGGGATCTGGCAGGATGAGGCGGCCGGGCTCGGTCTGGCGCATCAGCGGCTTTCCATCCGGGATACGTCTTCCGCCGGAGCGCAGCCCATGCGCTCTTCCTGCGGGCGCTACGTCATTTGTTACAATGGCGAGCTCTACAATGGCGACGAGCTGCGGGAAGAGATCGCCCGCGCGACCGGCAAGTCGCCCCGTCTGCAGGGACATTGCGATACCGAGATACTGCTTGAGGCTTGCGCGGCCCTTGGCGTCGAAAGGACCCTGTCCCTGACCATCGGCATGTTCGCCTTTGCCCTGTGGGACAGCCGGGAGCGCAAACTGACGGTGGCGCGTGACCGTTTTGGGGTGAAACCCCTGTACTGGACGCGGCAGAACGGCCTGTTTGCCTTCGCCTCTGAGCTCAAGGCGCTCAGGGAACTCCCCGGCTGCGCATTTTCGCTGGATCGGAACAATCTTGCGGCCTTCTTTCGTTGCAACTATCTGCCGGATCCGTTGACCATCTTCAGCGAGATCAAGAAATTGCGTCCCGGCTGGATGATGACCGTCGCCGCGGACGGAAGCGTCAGCGAAACGCAGTGGTGGAGCGCTCTTGATGTGGCGCTGGCCGGGATGGCCGACAGGGTGACCTCCCATCGGGATGCTCTGGAAGAGTTGCACCGGTTGCTGCGGGATGCGGTCAGACGGCGTATGATCGCCGACGTGCCGCTGGGGGCCTTTTTGTCCGGCGGGGTGGACTCCTCGCTGGTGGTGGCGCTGATGCAGGAAGCCTCCCTTGCGCCTGTCAGGACGTTCTGCATCGGCTTTGCGCAATCCGAGTTCAATGAAGCGCCGTACGCAAAAGCCGTTGCCGAGGCCCTGGGCACGGAGCATACCGAGCATTATGTGACGGCCGACGAGGCGCTGGCGGTCATCCCCCGCCTGCCGGTCATCTATGACGATCTCTTTGCCGATTCTTCGCAAATCCCGACCTATCTGCTCTGCAAGTTGGCGCGTGAGAGCGTGACCGTTGTGCTGACCGGCGACGGGGGCGATGAGCTCTTTGCGGGGTACTGGCAGAACAATCATCCCATTCCCTTTGCCCGGCATCTGCCGTTGAGCCGCTCCCTGTTGCATCAGCGTAAACATTTCGGCCGCTGGGCCGGCAGAAATCCGGTCATCGGCGGTTCCGTCCCGCGTGAGTATTTCGTGCAGGGCATTACCGACGACATGTTCCCCGCGGATCAGGAACTGACCCAGTATATCGACACCATGCATTACCTGCCGGGGGACATCTTGACCAAGGTCGACCGGGCGTCCATGGCGGTCTCGCTCGAGGCCCGGCCTCCGTTGCTGGATCATCGGCTATACGCCTTTGCCTGGCGAATGCCGCCCACGTTGCGGCGCGCATGCGGCAAGGGGAAATGGCCTCTGCGTCACCTGCTCGACGGATATGTTTCGCCGGAGCTTACCGAACGCCCCAAGCAGGGCTTCGCGCCGCCGCTGACCTATTGGCTGCAGCATGAATTGCGGGAATGGGTGGAAGATCTGCTGGATCCGGTGAAGATGCGGCAGGCAGGCTGGCTGGATGCCGCCACGGTGCAAAAGATGTGGAAGGATGTGCAGGAGGGGCGGCAGAAAACACATCCCATATGGGCGGTGCTCATGTTCCAACAATGGATATCTTGCTGAATCTGCGGTGAAGCATGCCGCAGGGGGAGGCTCCTCTGAACATCGTCTCCCCCAAAACGGCAGGCGGCGAGTGGAACAAGAGAGTTTTTCCGAGATCTGCCGGAAGAAGGGAACATATTCCGGCGGACGCCGTAGCGCGGCCAGCCTCTTTTTCTGAAACATAGGCGGGTCAGCCTGGCAAGGTCGGGGCGGCGGGCTTGCGGCGGTCTCGCCTGCTTTTTTGATGCCTTCCGGCAGCATAGATCCCGCGCGTTTTCTCCCAAGTGCGGCATCCTGGCGGCAAGGTTCAAAGCGGCAAGGTTCAAACCACCCACCATACCATGTGGGTGGTTTTTTGTCTCATGCCCTGGGCACTCAACGGGCGACAAGCATAAAAAAGGGCAGCCCTTGCGGGCTGCCCATGAAAGGCCGGTTGCTGATCTGGCGCTTAGCCGATGAGCTGCAGAGCCATCTGCGGCATGCTGTTGGCCTGCGAGAGCATGGCCACGGCAGACTGCGTGAGCACCTGGTTGCGGACGAAGTTGGTCATTTCGGTGGCCACGTCCACGTCGCGGATGCGGGATTCGGCGGCCTGCAGGTTTTCGGACTGCACGGTCAGGTTGGTAACCGTGTTTTCCAGACGGTTCTGCATGGCGCCGAGGTGAGCACGGATCTTGTCCTTGGACACGATGGCGTTGTTGATGGCCACCAGAGCTTCCTGAGCGGCCTGCTGCGTGGAGATGGTGCTGCCGGCGGAACCCGCACGGGCAGCGTTGCCCACGCCCAGAGCGGAGGCGGTGCAGTTGCCGATCTCGATGTAGTAGTAGTCTTCAGCGGAGTCGTTGGCCGTACCGAAGTGAACCTTCAGGGCGCCCAGGCTGGTCAGACCGGAACCGTCATGGATGGTGCCGTCGGCATTGTTCATGGCGGACAGGGTACCGTCAAGCAGCTTGATGCCGTTGAAGTCCGTGGCGTTGGCGATACGGGTGATTTCCGAAGCCATCTGCTGGTATTCGGATTCGATCATCAGACGCTGCGTGGAGTCGTAGGTACCGGTGGCGGCCTGTTCCGCAAGTTCCTTCATGCGGATCAGCTTTTCGTCGATAACGCCCAGAGCGCCGTCAGCGGTCTGGATAAGGGAAATACCGTCGTTGGCGTTGCGGACGCCCTGATTAAGGGCGGCAACGTCGGCGCGCATGAGTTCGCTGATGGCGAGACCGGCGGCGTCGTCAGCGGCGCTGTTGATGCGCATGCCGGAGGACAGGCGCTGGGTGGAGGTCTGCAGGTTGCCGTAGTGGCCGGTCAGAGTGTTGGCAACGTTGGTCGCCATTCCGTTGTGATTGATATACATAACATTCCTCCATGAATGTCTGTACGAGGTGAATAACAGCCTGCTTCCCTGCAGGCGACTGCCCTTTTTATCGGCGTAAATGGAGCGGGGTTTAGATAGTGTCGTCAAATTATGTTTGCCCACAAAGATATGCATCTAATTTGAACGGCGGCAAGAAAAGAGGCGCAT
>NZ_CALUWS010000002.1 GCF_944324525.1 uncultured Desulfovibrio sp. | reverse complement strand
TGTGCCGCCATACGGTCTCTCCTCATTGTAAGTGAAGAGATTATAACATGTTTTTAATTTGACGGCACTATCTAGAGGGAAAAAATTTTTTTCCGCATTTTTTTACAAAAAGGGGGCGTGAAGGAGTGCAGCGCATTGCGCACGCCCTGCGGGCGGGCTGACGGGCGGAAGGTTTTGCTTGTGCAAAAATTCTCATTGCCTGCATGCGGGAAAACAGGCATGCTCAGGCAGGGATGACGGGGCGGCCGCCGGGGCGGGCGTGTTTGCCGTCGGCGGAGGCCTCGTCCTGTTCCCGAGTGAGCCTTGTTCCCCGCGTATTTTCTTTTGACGGAGAAAACCTGTGAACAGATCACCGTCTCCTTCCCCCGGCAATGGTTCTCCCCCTGAGCAGCAAAAAGCGGGCTCCAGCGGCGCGGTGCTGGTGCTGCTGGGGGCGCTTTGTTTCAGTACCTCAGGCACGGCGCAGGCCTTTGCTCCCGAAGGGGCGACGCCGTACGTCATCGGGGCCTTGCGCATGCAGGTCGCGGCGCTGGCCCTGTTTGCCTGGTGCGCCTGCCGGGGCAGGCTGCCGCGGCTGGGGGAATGGCCCTTGCGCTGGGTGCTCCCTGCCGCGCTGGGACTGGTGGCCTTCCAAATCTGTTTTTTCAAAGGGGTGCAGCTCGCGGGCGTGGCCGTGGGCACGGTGGTGGCCATCGGCTTCTCGCCGTTGGTGGCCGCGCTGCTGGCCTGGGCCGTGCTGGGCGAACGTCCGGCGCTGCTCTGGTATCCCTCCACGGCGCTGGCGCTGGCGGGGCTCGTCTGTCTTAATCTGGGCGAGGGGACATCGGCGGACTGGCAGCGGCTGGTCCTGCCGCTGGCGGCCGGTGCGGGCTATGCCTGCTATTTCGTCTTCAGCAAGCCGCTGGGCGTCCGCTTCACGCCGGACAGCGTCATGCTCATGCTGTGCGGCCTGAGCGGCACGCTGCTGCTGCCCATGCTGCTGCTTTTTCCCATAGGCTGGCTGGCCAGTGCAGCCGGTGCGGGCACGGCCCTCTATCTGGGGGTGGTCACCGCGGCGCTGGCCTTCAGCCTGACCACGGCCGGGCTGGCGCGCACCCCGGCGGCGACAGCGGCTACGCTGGCCCTTGCCGAACCTCTTGCCGCCGCCTGCTGGGGCATCTTCCTGCTTGGCGAGGATGTTTCCACAGCCGACTGCTGCGGCATCGGTCTGCTGGTCCTCGGCGTGGCCCTGCTGGCCTTTGCCCGGCCCCGGACGAACTAGGGCCTGTTAACACTATTTGCCGCCTGCTGGGGGGAAGGGGAACCCCGCGCTCTGCTGTCGATGCCTGTAAGGCTCCTGCGTCGCCTAACAGGCACGGCCCTCCGGGCCGCCTTTCGGTCGCGCTCTGCTGTCGATGTCCGTAAGGCTCCTGCGTCGCCTAACGGACACGGCCCTCCGGGCCGCCTTTCGGTCGCCGCCGGCGCGGGAGGCCCAGCCTTTTCGCAGCGGAGCGAGAAAAGGCGTTCTCGCCATCCTTCCCCCCAAGCCCCCTATCCCTTCCCCAGCGCGCTTTTACCGGGGAAGAGGCAGGGAAATGTGGCGACCCCGTCCCCAAAATCAAGCGGAGCGTGTACAGTTTACTTGTTTTATCTATTGAAATTATCTGTAAAATTTGTGTTAACAGGCCCTAGGGCATTTCCCGTTTGAAACGCGTTGCGTTGCAAACACGGCCTGTCGTTTCGCGAAAAAAACGCGGTTTTTCCGCTTGGTTTGGGCCGGGCGGCGCTGTGCCGCCGCCTCGTGTTTCACCTTTTTCAAAGGTGAAACGCTCTAACGGACGACCGGGACAGGCCGGGAGGCAGACCGCCGCACCTGGGCTCTCCCCGCGTGTGACGAAAAAGCCGGAGCGCCTTCAGAAGGAAGGCGGCTCCGGCCATGCAGCGGAGAAGGGCGGGATTTTCTACATCTGGTACAGGACGGCCGGGCTCGTGCCCGCGGCGGCCGCATCCAGCCGCAGCAGCGATTGCAGGAGGCTCTGCAGGGGCTGCTGCCACCATTTATCCTCGCGGGGGCGCTGCAGCAGTTTGCGTGTGGCCGGCACATGACATTGCTCTGCCAGCCAGCGCCGCGCGTCGCTGGCGGTGCCCAATTCGTCCACCAGGCCCAGCCGGAGGGCCTCGCGGCCGGTGAATACCTTGCCGGAGGCGAGTTCCGCGGCCTTTGCCCGCGGCATGTCGCGCGCCTGCGCCACGATGCCGACAAAGATGTCGTGCATGTCCTTGAGCAGACCTTCAAAGTATTCCCGTTCTTCGCGCGTCAGCGGGCGCAGCATGGAACCGGCATCCTTGTAGGGGCCGGTGGTCAGGGTCTCCTGTCCCACGCCGATCTTGTCCAGCAGCTGGCGGATCTGGGGGATGTCCATGCGCACGCCGATGGAGCCCGTCACCGTGGCGGCATTGGCGAAGATGCGCTTGCCCGCCATGCTGACCATCAGGCCGCCGGAGGCCGCCGTGCCGCCCATGGAGACGGCCACGGGCATGCGTTTGCCCAGGGCGGCGATGGCCTCGTAAAGTTCCTGCGAGGCCGCGGCGCTGCCGCCGGGGGAGTCCACCCGCACCAGCAGGCCCTTGACGTCGGGGTTGGCGGCCACCTTGTCCAGCCATTCCAGATGAGGCCGCACGTCGCTGATGGGGCCGCGAACTTCCAGCAGGGCGATACGCTCGCCGCCGAGGTCGTCCTCATCCAGCAGCAGGGCGGAGACAACCCCCACCAGCACCAGCAGGACGATGCCCCAGAAAATCACGGGATGCCGCCGGCGGAAGGGGCGGCGGAAAAGTTCCTTCCAGGCGCTCTCGGGGATGCGGGCCAGCGGACATTGCGCCTGACCGGGACAGGCGGCCGCCGGGGCCGCAAGGTCTGCGGCGCGGCGCGGTTCTTCTTCCAGGGTAAAGTCTTCGCCGGGCAGGGGGATGTCCGCCAGTTTCGCGGCTGCGGCCTGCGTCTCATGGCCGGCGGATCCCGGCGCAGCCGTCGGCGCGTCGTGGACATCCGTCGGGCTGGCGTGGCTATCCGCCGGAGTGTGGGGGGCATCCGCCGCGGCCGCCGGGGAGGCCGTCTCCCGCGAGAGATGCACATCCCGTGCGCCGGGCAGGGCGGTGCTGTGCGGGGCGCTTTCGGTTTCCGACCAGGGTTCGGGCAGGGGCATGGCCTTTTTCATCTGGGTTCCTTTGTGGTTCTTGCGGGATTCCGGTCCTGGACGCGCCGCGTGCCGGGAGGGGGCGCGGCCTACTTCTGCATGGCTTCCGGCCAGCGTTCAGCGGCCATCTCCCGCAGCTTGTACTTCTGGATCTTGCCGCTGGCCGTGAGCGGGAAGCCGGACACGATGGCCACATAGCGCGGCACCTTGTACCAGGCGATCTTGCCCCGGCAGAAGGCGCGCACATCCTCCGGGGCCAGTTCCACGCCCGGCCGGGGGATGAGGAAAGCGCCGACCTCTTCGCCATACTTGCGGCTGGGCACGGCCACCACCTGCACATCCAGCACGCCCGGCATCTCCAGCAGAAATTCCTCCACCTCGCGCGGATAGACGTTTTCGCCGCCGCGGATGATCATGTCCTTGATGCGGCCGGTGACCCGCACATAGCCGTTTTCGTCCATGACGCCCAGATCGCCGGAGTGCAGCCAGCCGTCGGGGGAAATGGCCTTTGCCGTTTCCTCGGGCATCTTGTAGTAGCCCTTCATGACGTTGTAGCCGCGGCAGATGATCTCGCCCACCTGGCCGCGCGGCAGTTCCTCGCAGGTATCCGGGTCGGCCACGCGCACCTCGATGCCGGGCATGGCGCAGCCCACGGTCTCGCAGCGCACGGACAGCGGGTCGTGGATGTCCGACTGGGTCATGACGGGCGAGCCCTCGGTCAGCCCGTAACAGATGGTGATCTCCTTCATGTTCATCTCGTCCACCACGCGTCGCATGAGCGATTCCGGGCAGACGGAACCGGCCATGATGCCCGTACGCAGGCTGGAGACGTCGAAGCGCTTGAACAGTTTGTGTTCCAGCTCCGCCAGGAACATGGTCGGCACGCCGTAGAGGGCGGTGCAGCGCTCGCTGTCCACGGCGGCAAGGACCTGCAGGGGATTGTAGGACTCCAGGATGACCATGCAGGCCCCGTGATTGACGCAGGCCGAGACGCCCAGCACGCAGCCGAAGCAGTGGAAGAGCGGCACCGGCAGGCAGACGCGGTCCTGTTCGGTGAAGCGCTGGTGGCGGCCGATCCAGTAGCCGTTGAGGCCCACGCCCACATGGGTGAGCATGACCCCCTTGGGAAAGCCCGTGGTGCCGGATGTATACTGCATGTTGATGGCGTCCCAGGGATCGAGGGAGGCCTGCCGCGCCTTGTATTCCTCGTCGTCCACCATGACGGACAGGGCCATGATCTCGGGCACGGAATACATGCCGCGGTATTTTTCCGCTCCGAGGAAGCAGACCCGCTTCAGATGCGGCAGATCCCGGCAGCGCAGTTCGCCCCGTGACTGTATCCGCAGTTCGGGCGCGATCTTGTAGAGGGTGTCCACATAATCGTGATCGCGCAGGCTGTCGATGAGAAAGATGTTCTCGCATTCGGACTGCTGCAGCAGATAGCGCAGCTCGTGCTCCCGATAGTTGGTGTTCACGGTCAGCAGGATGGCGCCGATCTTGGCGGTGGCGAACTGCAGCGCCACCCAGTACGGCACGTTGGTGGCCCAGACGGCGACCTTTTCCCCTTTGCGCACGCCCAGCGCCATCAGGCCCTTGGCGAAGTTGTCCACCACTTCGGCAAATTCCCGCCAGGTCTTGCGGTAGTTGCGGTCGGCATAGATCACGGCGTCCCTGTCCGGGAAGCGCGCCACGGTCTCGTCCAGGATCTGGCCCAGCGTCTTTTCCCGCAGGACGAATTGCGCCTGACGTTCGCGTACCTTTTCATCCATAACTGATCCTCCGCAATGCCTGCGCATGCGCGGCAGGCCGTTCCGCCGTCATGATGACGGGAGCGTCCTGCCGTCAGGCTGCCCGGAATGGGCCGGTTTCGTTCCGCTGCTAAGGGTTGTAGGTCACGGCAAGGATGCGCACCGGCTTGTCGTTGGCCGGGCCCACATAGTGCGGCACGATGGAGTTGTAATAAATGGTCTGCCCGGCCTTGAGGATATGGGTCTCCCGTCCGTAGACCACGAGCAGCTCACCTTCCAGCACGAGGACGAATTCCTCGCCCTGATGGGAACTGGTCTTGCGGACGGCGTTTTCGGCATCCGGGTAGATCTCGATGCAGAACGGTTCCATGTTGCGGTCGTTCTTGCCCTTGCCCAGCGCGTGGTAGATGTAGCTCGGGCGGGGCATGCTGCCCGTGTGCAGACAGGGATCCGAACCGGTGTCATGGATGTTGCTTATGATGGGATCCCGGGTGAACTGATCGTCCAGAAAGGTCCCCAGGCGCAGGCCCAGAGCGCGGGCCACCTTCTGCATGGGGCCGATGGCGGGGTAGACTTCGCCGTTTTCCAGCCGTTCCACGAACTCCACGCTCAGGCTGGCATCGGCCGCCAGCGTTTCCCGGTCGATGCCGCGCGCCTCCCGAAAGGAGCGCACCCGCTCGCCCACGGTATGGGCGGCCTGCTGTTGTTTCTGCCGGTTCTCGGACATTCCTTATCCTCCCGAAAAAAGGCAAATGGCGGCTCCCGTCAGCGGGAGAGTCTTTTTTCTGCATAGCAGAAGGGGCTTCCCTGAGGCAAGCCGGAGCGGCCCGCGTCCCCGCCGGGAGCGCTCGCGGTTTTTTGCTTTACGGGGGCGGCGCTTTCTGCTACCTGCCCCAAAATCCCCCCTCGTACGTTGTTCCCCCCGAGTGCGTCCGCACGACAGCCCTGTTCCCCCGTCAGGAGGAAGCCTCCGCATGACCGACAAGAAATACGATATGACCTTCCACTATTTCCGGGCCCTTGCCATCCTTTCCGTGATGCTGACCCACTTGTGGCACGAGCCCCCTTTCCTTGAGGGGTTCGAGGCGGAAAAGCGGCTCATCACCGCCCTGAGCGATACCTTCTTCCATTCCAGCACCATCTACTTCATCTTCATTTCCGGCTACCTCTTCGAGTATGTGAACCGGAAAAAGCCTTTTTCCGTCATCGCCTTGTACAAGGCCAAGATACGCAACGTGCTGACGCCTTACCTCATCATCTCCTGCCTGTTGCTGCTTGCCGGAAGCTGCATCTTCTGGTTCGGCGGCACGTTCCCGGCCTTCATCAACGAGGGCATGCCCCTCACGTCGGCGGAAGATGTGCTGACGTGCCTGCTTTATGGCTCGGCCAGTCTGACGCCGTACTGGTATATCCCGTTCATCCTGACCGTGTTCGTCATCAGCCCGCTGTTTTTCTACATGGATGATGCGCTGCTGGCCCGCCTGCTGGTGCCGCTTTCCGTCCTGCCGCTCATGGTGCCGCGCGGCCTGCTTTTTTTCTTCCGCAACTACTGCTATTTCCTGCCTGTCTTCCTGCTGGGCATCTTTTTTGCCCGCAACAGAGAGATGTGCATGGACTTCATCACGCGGCATATCCGCAGCATCGTGCATATCGCCGTCTTCAGCACGCTGCTCGTCTTCGTCAACTTCTATCTTGATTTCATCCCCAATACGGAGACAGCCTATTTCATCCAGAAAACCACCATCGGCATGTGCGCCATCCTCCTGCTGGAACGTCTGAACACGCCGAGCTCTCTGCTGGATCTGCTGGCCCGTTACAGCTTCCCGCTCTTCTTCCTGCATGTCATCGTGCAGAACATTTGCGATCCCTTCCTGTTCCCGGCGCTGCTGAACCTCTGGGGCAGCCTCGTGCCGGTGTCCCTGCTGGTGGCCATCGTGGAGATAGGGCTGTGTATGGGGCTTGTCTTCCTCCTCAAGAAGGGGCTGGGCAAGCGTTCGCGCTATGTCATCGGCGGTTAGGGCCTGCCGACGCTGTTCGTTCTTATTTGGGGGAAGCGGGGATACGAGGAGCCCCGTCCCAAAAGGAAGAGATTCTCCTTATTGACGGCAGCCCAGAGAGCCGTGCCTGTTAGGCGGCGCAGGGACCTTACGGACATTGACGGCAGCGCAAAGGGGCCTCCTCAAAAAGCGTAATGCGTTCCGAGTCTCACGCATTCCACTGCCTGCTTGAGGGGGAGTAACCGCTTCCCCTCAAACCCTTGCGTCGCGTCAGGCGGCATCCCGACGGGCGAAGCTGGGCATTCCCCTCTCCTTGTGCTAGGCTTGATCCATGGTCGAATTCAACGAGATCCATTGCCGCTGCCTCGTGGGCGGCCAGGTGCAGGGCGTGGGCTTCCGGCCCTTCGTCTACCGTCTGGCCGTGGAGGAAGCGTTGGCCGGTCAGGTGGGCAATACGTCGGAAGGCGTATGTATCGAACTGCAGGGGCCGTCCGCCGCTGTGGAGCGTTTTTTGCGGCGACTGCATGACGAACTGCCGCCGCTGGCCCGGCTGACCCGGCTGGAACGCACGGAGCTGCCTGTGGACGAGGCCTTGCGCGGCACGGCCTTCCGCATCGTGCAGAGCACGGGGCGGAGCGGCCACAGCGTGCTGATCAGCCCGGACGTGGGCATCTGCCCGGATTGTCTGCGGGAGATGCGCGATCCCGGCGATTCCCGTTACGGTTATGCCTTCACCAACTGCACCAATTGCGGTCCGCGCTACACCATCACGCGCGCCATCCCGTATGACCGCGCCACCACCAGCATGGCTTGTTTCCCCTTGTGTCCGCGTTGCGCCGCCGAATACGGCGACCCGTTGAACAGGCGTTTCCATGCTCAGCCGGTGGCCTGTCCGGTCTGCGGTCCCCGGCTCTGGTTCGTGCGGGCCTCGGATGCGGACAGGGGAGCCCCGCCCGCGCGGGAAGCGGCGCAGCCCGGGCAGGCTCTTGCGGAAGCGGTTGCGGTCTTGCGGCAGGGCGGCATCCTGGCGCTGAAGGGGCTGGGCGGCTTCCAGCTGGCTTGCGACGCCCGGCGGGACGAGGCCGTGGCCAGCCTGCGGCAGCGCAAGAACCGGCCGCACAAGGCCCTTGCCGTCATGCTGCCGGATCTGGAGGCGGCGCGGGCCTGCTGCGCTCTGGCCCCGGAACACGAGGCCCTGCTGTGCTCGCCGGAAAAGCCCATCGTGCTTTGTCCGTTGCGGGAGGACGTTGCCGGGGGCGGCGGACTGTCTCCGCTGCTGGCCCCGGATACGGACAGTCTGGGCATCATGCTGCCGTATACCCCGCTGCATGTGGCGCTGTTCGATGCGCTGGCGCGGGAAGCTCCCTTGCCGCCCGCGCTGGTCATGACTTCCGCCAATCCGCGCGGCGAGCCGCTTTGCCTCGGCAACCGCGAGGCCCTTGCCCGCCTGCGGCACGAGGCGGACGCCTTCCTGCTGCATGACCGGGATATCCTGGTACGCGTGGACGACAGCGTCACCGCGCTCTTTCCCGGCGATCGGGCAGAGGGGGCCGCCCCCTTTTTCCACCGGCGGGCGCGGGGATATGTGCCGCGTCCCGTGCTGCTGGATCTTGCGGACGCCCAGTCCCCCACGGTCTGCGGCGCAGGCGCGCAGCTCAAGGCCACCTTCTGCCTGACGCGCGGCAAGGATGCCTTTGTGAGCCAGCACATCGGCGATCTGGAAAACCTGCCCACGGCCCATTTTTATGAAGAGGCCTCCGCGCATCTGGAACGTCTGCTGGAAGTGCGCCCGGCGCTGTTCGTCTGCGATCTGCACCCGGATCTCCACTCTTCGCGCTGGGCGCGGGACAGGGCCCGCGCCGAGGGCCTGCCCCTGCTGCCTCTGCAGCATCATGCCGCCCATGCCGCGGCGGTGCTGGCCGAGCACGGCCGTCTGGACGGCGCGCTGGCCCTCTGTCTGGACGGCACGGGACTGGGGACGGACGGCAGCATCTGGGGCGGGGAGCTGCTGGTGATGGAGCTGGGCGCTGTGCGCTGGGAGCGGCGGGGCCAACTTTCGCCCTTTGCCTTGCCCGGCGGGGAGGCCGCCATCCGGGAGCCGTGGCGGCTGGCGCTGGCGCTGCGGGAGCTGCTGGGGCAGGAGGGCCTGCCCGCAAGCTGGGATGAGGCCGGGCGTCCGTCCGTCGCCGCGTGGGGAGCCGATGCTCTGCCGGCCTCGGCCCGCAGGTCCGCCCGGCAGCAGGCTCCGTTGCTGCGGGAGCTGCTGCGCCGGGGCGTCAACTGTCCCCTGACCAGCAGTTGCGGACGGCTCTTTGATGCCGTATCCGCCGAGCTGGGGATCTGTCTGATGACCAGTTACGAAGGGCAGGCCGCCATCCGGCTGGAGACCCTTGCCCGCCGTCAGGATGCCCGACCGCTGGACGCGGGAGAGGATACGGTGGAGGCCTTGTTGCGGCCGCCGCTGGACGACGGCGCGACCTGGCAGCTGGATGCGGCCTCCCTTTTTGCGCTGGCGCAGCGCGACGCCGCCCGGTACGGGGCGGCCACGGCGGCCCTGCGCTTCCACGAACGGCTGGCTTTGGGGCTGGCGCGGCTGGCTGCCCGGCTCGCCGCCATGACGGGCTTTCGGACGGTGGCGCTGGCCGGGGGCTGTCTGCAGAACCTGCTGCTGGCGCGGCTGCTGGTGCGGGCCTTGCGGGCGTGGGAACTGCATCCGCTGCTGCCGCGTGAACTGCCGCCCGGGGACGGCGGCCTTTCATTGGGGCAGGCTGCCTGGGGACTCTGCGCCTGGCGGAGCGGCAGGCTGCCGTCGGCTGCGGAAGCGTGAGATGGAGCGTTTTGCCTTTGAAAACGGCATGTCGCAGGGCGGCGGAATGATCCGCCCGCCCAAAAGTGAGCGGAAAAACCGCGTTTTTTCCGCGAAACGCCAGGCCGTAAGGTTTGAAACGCAAAGCGTTTCAAACTGGAAATGCTCTAAGGTTAGGACTCATTATCAGGCAATATGTTCTGACTGAGATATTTTTATAACTTGTTGTAAAATAAATACTTATTTTTATAATCTGAGGTTTTTTGTTTCCAATTACTTTTACCCAAGTAGCGGGTTTTGGGGAAGATGGGGGAGTGTGAGGGGGAAGAAACCCCTTTTTGCCGCGAGCAAAAGGGGTTTCTTCCCCCTCACAAAAGAGTAATGAGTCCTGAGCCTAAGACACGAAGGCGGGCAGGGAGAACCCTGCCCGCCTTCGTGTCTGTTCAGGGGAAAGAGAGCCAGGCTAGCCGCGAGTCACCGTGATGGCGCGGCTCTGGGGCTTTTCCGGAGCCTTGCGCGGGATGCGGATGGTCAGCACGCCGTCCTTGTGGCTGGCGCTGATGTGTTCCACATCGGCATCTTCCGGCAGGCTCATGCTGCGGCTGAAGGAACCGTAGCACCGCTCCTGCACATGCTGGCTGGCATCCTTGCCGCTTTCTTCCTGCTTCTTTTCGCCGGAAATGCTGAGCATGCCGTTATTGAGCTCCACCTTCACCTCTTCCGGCGCAACGCCGGGCAGTTCGAGGCTCAGCGTGTAGGTCGAGGCATCGCTCTTCAGATCGAGACTGGGCAGAAAGTCCGGCAGGGAGCTGAACATGTCGCGCAGTCCGCCGAAGGGTGTGGGGAAATCCCCGAAAAAGCCCTGAAAGAGGCGGTCGATGTCGTTATGCAGACGGCTCAGCGGCTGATAAGGATGGCTGGCGTCTTCACGGGCGGGGGCGGTATATCCCTGACGGGGCTGGAAACGAACGAGATTCATATGTTGACCTCCTGTGGAAATCTTGTTGAAAAAGAGATAATCCCCCTTTGAGGAAGGTCAAGAGCTGTGGAAAAGATTTTTTGCGGCACGTGTGGCCTAGGGCCTGTTAATATAAATTTTATAAATAATTTCAATAGGTAATTTGAATCTGTGCATGCTCCGCCTGTCTTTTGGCCGGGCATGCCCTGTGTTCCGGCTCTTCCCACGGTAAAAGCGCGCTGGGGAAGGGATGGGAGGCATAGGCGGAAGGGAGCGACCGAATGGAGGCCCGCAGGGCCGTGCCCGTCAGGCGATGCAGGAGCCTTACGGGCATCGACAGCAGAGCGACACCTCCCGCGCAGGCGGAGGGCTTCCCCTTCCCCCAAAACAGACAACGAATAGTGTGTCGCTCAGGGCGCGCGGGAGCGTGCGCGGCGGGGCGGTCGCGGCATGAAAAAAGGCGACCGTGCTGTCCGTGAAAACGGATGGCACGGCCGCCGGCGATCGTCCGCCCGGGGGGCTTGTTGTTGGAGCGTTTCACCTTTGAAAAAGGTGGTGAAACGTGAAGCGGCAGCACAGCGCCGCCCGGCCCAAAGTGCGCGGAAAAAATGGTTTTTTTCCGCGAAACGCCAGGCCGTATGGTTTGAAACGCAACGCGTTTCAAAGTGAAAATGCTCTACTGTCCGCTCGCCGCGTCTCCGGCAGGCGTCTGCTCGCCCTTTTTCAGCTCCGATTCGAGATGTTTTTTCAGGCTGTCGCTGATGCCGGGGAGGGCAAGACCGGCCCGCAGCTGGGCCAGGCCCCGTTCCTTGTCGTTGAGATAGTAGATGTAGAGCACGCCGAGGCTGTAGCGTACCGAGGCGTCGTCCTTGAGGGCGATGACGGCTTCCAGCGTCCGGGCGGCATCGGCATGCCGGCCGGCATTGTGCTGGATGACCCCCAGCAGATGCAGGGGGCGCGGGTCCTTGCCGTCCAGTTCGATGGCGCGCCGGGCGAAGGTCTCGGCGGTGTCCCAGTTCTCCATCTTGATCAGCGCATTGGTGAGAGCCAGAAGGCTGTCCATGTTCGTGGGATCACGGGAGACCTGCTCCATGAGGCGTCCCACGGCGGACATCTCCTCCTGCGAATGCTGCGCCGAGACATGCGCCACCTTCTGCACCAGCTCCGGTTCACTGAGGCGCTGCCAGACGGCCGTCCCCAGCATGACCAGAAAGCCGGCCATCAGAGCCAGCATGAGCAGGCGCTGCGGCAGGGCGGCAGAGGCATCGGCCCGCATGGGGCTGGCGGTATCGTTAATCTTCATGGCGCAGGCTCTCCAGCTGGGCAAGGCGGGCGGCAAGGCCGCGCTGCCGTTGTCCGAGGAAAAGAAGATAGGCCCCGAGGCCGCACCATACGGCGGCATTGGCCGCCAACAGCCAGTAAGTATGATCCATGTACCACTCCGGCGGGAAGGTTCCCGCATGTTATGCGTGTTCGGGGAAAGCGGCGGGACTCGCCGCCAGGCTCAGGCCTCGTCCGCTTCGGCGGCATGCCGCGCCAGCAGCAGCGCGCGGACGCGCGCCTCCATGTCCAGCTGCCGTTTGCGCAGCCAGACCAGACCGGCCCAGAACAGGGCGAAGCTGACCACGCAGGCGATGGCCGTCAGCTTCATTTCCGGCTCCATGCCGCCGCCCTTGGCGGCAAAGACCGCCGGATGGATGGAGCGCCAGAGCCGCGCGGACAGAAAGACCAGCGGCACGTCCAGAAAGGCCACGATGCCCACCACGGCGCAAATGACGCTTTTGCGGCGGGGCGGCAGATCGAGGCCGCGCAGCAGCAGGTAGCCTGCATAGACGAACCACATGATGAGCGCCGTGGTGAGGCGGGGATCCCAAGTCCACCAGACGCCCCAGGAACGCCGCGCCCAGATCATGCCCGTGGCCAGGGTGAGCGTGGTCAGCAGCACGCCCACTTCCGCGGCGGCCCGGCACAGACGGTCAGCGGCATCGCTGGCGCGCAGCAGGACGACCACCGAGGCCAGGAAGACCACGAAAAAACTGAGCAGCGCCCACCAGGCCAGCGGCAGGTGGACGTAAAAGACTTTCTGCATGAGGCCGAGCTGAGCCTCGACCGGAGCGTAGGCGTAGATGAGCCACTGGCAGGCGGCAAAGGCCAGCGCGCCGGTCAGGGCAAGGCCCTGCGGCAGGGCGGAAAAAGAGGCGCGGGATGAGGTCATTATTCGTCTCCTGCGTACATGAAGCCGAAGAGCAGCAGCCCAGCGGCCAGAAAAACGGCGTCAAAGGCCGCTGCCAGCTGCAGCCAGGCGGCGGGGCCATCGGGGCTGTCCAGTCCGAAGCAGAGCGCCCCCACCCGGACGCCCGCCAGCAGCAGCGGGATCAGCAGGGGAAAGAGCAGGATGCTCAGCAGGGACTCCCGCGAGCCTCCCCCCTGCGCCAGCGCGCCCAGCAGGGACCCCAGGGCGCAGATGCCCACATCCACCAGCAGCAGGATCAGCAGGCCCGGCAGCAGGGGGCCTGTCAGTTCCTGTCCCAGAAAGACCACGGCCGCGGGCAGGAAGACCGCTTGCGCCAGCAGGAGCAGGAGCAGGCCGGCAAGCCCCTTGCCCAGCCAGACGCCCTGCACGGGCGCGGGACTCAGCAGCAGGCCCAGCCGGGCGGCGTTGACTTCTTCCAGCGCGTACAGCCCGTTGAAGATGAGCACCTGACAGAAAAGCGCGCTCAGCCAGAAGACCGCCGCCGCGCCCTGCGGAGCCATGCGTTCGCCCACGCCCTGCGAGAGGCTGAAGACGAAGAGCAGCAGCAGGCCCAGCAACAGGCCCTGCACGAGGCCGCTGCCCCGTCCCAGGGTCAGCAGCAGATCCTTGCGCGCCACGCGCAGCGCCAGTTTCAGCATGCGGCCTCCGTGACGGCGGGAGGACAGACGGCAGAGGCGGCGCTTTCTTCCGCAAGGCGGCCCTTGTGCAGACGCAGCACCCGGTCAGCCAGGGGCGCGTCCCCCTGCAGGTCATGGCTGACGATGATGACCGCCGCGCCCCGCCGGCGCGCGTTGCGTATCTCCTGCCGCAGCAGGGCCAGCGAGGCGGCATCGAGGCCGGTGCCGGGTTCGTCCAGCAGCAGCAGATCCGCTTGCAGCATGAGCACCCGCGCCAGATTGAGCCGCTGGGCCATGCCGCGCGAGAAGATCCCGGCCCGTTCATGGGCATGGGCCGCCAGCCCCACATGTTCCAGCAGGGCGAGCAGCTCCTGACGGGAGCGCCGCAGTTCATGCACGCCGTTCCAGAACGCGAGGTTCTCCAGCGCGCTCAGGCCCGGATACAGGAAGGTGGCATGCCCCAGATAGGCGGTCACCGGGGCCGGTTCCGCAAAGCGCACCGTCCCGGACGTGGCCCGCGCAAGACCGGCCACGATGCGGAGCAGGGTGCTTTTGCCCGCGCCGTTGTTGCCGGCCAGCAGGCTGATGCTGCCGGCGGCAAAGCCGGCGTTGACGTCCTTGAGGACGACCCTGTCCCCGTAGACCTTGGCAAGATGCTCCAGATGCAGCATGTCGGCAGCCTGTGGTGCGCCTCGCCTCAGCGCTTGCCGCCGGGACGGCGCTGATCGGGACGGCGGCGCAGCATGAGCAGCGGGAAGAGGCAGAGCAGCGTGCCGCCGATCCAGAGCCAGTTGACCAGCGGTTCCAGGCTGATCTTGACATAAGCCCTGCCTTCCTGATCCAGCCCCAGCAGCGAGGCGTACACCTCATTGCCCAGACCGGGGATGACGTCCACTTCCGTGAACTGCATGTTGCCGAACTTGTCGTAGATGCGCCGCTGGGGCGTCAGCTCGCCGATGACGGCATCCACCCGGCGCACTTCAAGCTGGGCTTCCAGGAAGTGGTAGCCGGGCTGCGTGCCTTCAAAGAGGTTCTTGAGGGTCACGGTGACGTCGCCGATGGTCATGCTGTCGCCCGGGGCAAAGGAATGGTCGGCCTCCTGCTTGTAGGGGCCGGAAAAGGCGATGCCCAGCGCCATGAGGGCCAGACCGAGGTGCAGGCCCAGCGCGCCCACCCGGCGGGGGAGCTGCCGCAGAGGCGTGGAGGCAGCGCGCAGCAGCAGGCCCAGCAGGAAGCCCACGACGCCGGCCGTGGTCAGCAGAGCGACCACATTGCGGTAGCCCAGCAGCCAGAGGAGCGCGGCGCTGCCCGCGGCCCCGAGCAGGACGATGCCGCGGGCGAGGCGGCGGCCCTGCACCAGCCAGGGGCAGTAGGCCAGCAACAGCAGCATGGCGGCGCCTAGCGGCAGGATGACACGGTTGTAGAAGGAAGCCTCAAGGCCCATGCTGGCGGTGCTGAACAGGGAGGTCGTCACCGGCCACATGGTGGCGTTGAGGATGATGACCGCCATGACCAGCAGCAGCACGGCCACGGCCAGCAGGGTATCCTCGGCGGGGATGAGGCGCGTCTTGCGCTCGCCGTCGGAGGATGCGCGCCGTCCCGCCGGGGAAAGCAGAGCGATGCCGATGCTCAGCACAAGTCCCGCCGTCACGAAGATGCCCAGCGGGAAGCCGACGCTGCCGCTGCCGAAGGCATGCACGGACTCGATGACGCCGCTGCGCACGAGGAAGGTGGCGAAAAAGGTCGAGAGGGTGGTCAAGCCCATGAGGAGCACGTTGAAGCGGGTCAGGCGGCCGCGCCGCTTCTCGACGATGGCCGTGTGCAGGGCGGCCGTGCCGACCAGCCAGGGGACCAGCGAGGCGTTCTCCACCGGGTCCCAGGCCCAGTAGCCGCCCCAGCCCAGTTCCATGTAGGCCCACCACATGCCCAGCACGATGCCCGCCGTCAGGAAGGCCCAGGCCAGCAGGGTGATGGGACGGGCCAGGTCGAACCAGCGCGTTTCGTCCGGCTGGCGGGAAAGGGCCTGCGCCAGCGCCAGACAGGTGGGGATGGCAAAGCCGCCATAGCCCAGGAAGAGCAGCGGCGGATGGAAGATCATGCCCGGGTTCTGCAGCAGGGGATTCAGCCCGTTACCGTCCGCCGGGGCGGGGTCCAGCATGATGAAGGGATTGTTCCAGACGCAGAGCAGCAGGGCGAAAAAGGCCATGATGACCAGGAAGAACGTCCAGAACCAGAGACGGGTCGTGTCTTTCAGGCGGCGATAGCCGCCGGTACAGGCGAAAATGGAACCCATGATCCCCACCGCCAGCGCCCAGAAGAGCATGGAGCCGGGCTGTCCGGCCCAGAAAGCCGTCAGGCGGTAGAAGAGATGGAGCACATTGTCCGTGTAGTCGGCCACGTACTTCAGGGAATAATCCTGCCAGTACAGGGCGTGCAGCAGACAGGCCGAGGCCACGAGCAGGCAGAGGGACACGCCCCAGTGGACTTTTTCCACCAGGGGCAGCGTGGGTCTTTCCTGCGGCCGCCAGAGCTGGAGCAGGGCAAGTATCCCGCCGCCGGAAGCCAGCAGCAGGGTCAGGAGCAGGAGGGCGAAGGCGAAAAAGTACATGTGGATCCTTTGGAAGTCAGTGGAACGGGCAGCCGCCGTACCGTGTCCCGGCATGGACGAGGGCCCGGCGGGCGCGGGCCGTCATGCGCGCGCCATACGCCGCGCATGCGGGGGCCGGTCCGGGGCCGAACAGGACCGCCACCTGCCGCGCGGGCAGGGTTCGTCCTCCTTCGACACGGCGGCAGACGCATGGCCGGACGGCAAGGCGGAGCGTCCGCAAAGGGCCGGGCCGCGCAGCCGTCTAGGTCTTGCGATTTTCCTTCTGGTACTTGGACGGGCACTGGGTCATGAGGATCTTGGCGGAAAAGCTCTTGTCGGGATTCATCCGGCCTTCCACGATGACCTCGGCCCCGGCCTTGAAGTTGTCGGGCACGATGCCCCGGAAGCTCACGGGCATGGTCTGCCGGGGGTCGTCCTTGTCCTGCAGGAGGAAGGCAACGCCCGGCCCGTCCTGCGGAGAACTGATGCCCTCAGGCGCGACCGTGCCGAAAAGCCGCGCCGCGCGCAGGTTCTCGGCCGTGGCCGCCTTGGCCTCGGAGACATTGAGGAAATAGATGCTGTTCTCGGAAAAACCCGAATACAGAAGCCAGCCGATGCCGCCCAGGAAGAGCAGCCCGGCCAGTGCGTACGTGACGGTGGAATTCTTGCGGGCCATGTATACCTCACCGGAGTAGGAAAAAGCGTGCTTTACATAGCATGCCGCTCACCATTTGGCAAGTAGGAATTGCTCTCGATAGGACAGCCAGTCCTTATGAATCCTTGTGATTGCAAGCACAGTCCTCCGCCTGTTCGGCCTGCCTGTCCACGGACGCCGCCGCTCCGTCAGCGGGGGCATCCGCCTCCGCGGCGCGGCCTGCCAGGCTGGCGCGGCGCTTGCGGGCCATCTCGCGCAGATCGTCCACGTTGTCGCTCTCGTCGATGATCTCGCTGCCGAGGATCTCTTCCATCACGTCTTCCAGCGTCACGACCCCGGCCAGACCGCCGTATTCGTCCAGCACGGCGAAAAGATGGACATGGGCGGCGAGCAGCTCCCGCAGCAGGACGTCCAGCGTCTGGTTCTCAAGGATGAAGTGCAGAGGCTGCATGATGGAGGACAGCGGCTGTGCGCCCTTGCCGCCGCGCATGGCCAGCCCCAGCAGGCGGCGTTCCACCAGGCCGACCAGATCCTCGTTGTCCTCGCCCCAGACAGGGATACGGCTGATGTGCCAGGTCTGGGGGTTGTTGTAGGCCTCTTCCACGGTGCAGTCGTCCGGCAGGGAGAAGACCACGGTGCGCGGCGTCATGATCTCATGGACACGCTTCTGGTCCAGCGCCAGCACGTTGCGGATGAATTTTTCCTCGTAAGGCTGGATCTGTCCGGCTTCCCGCGAGAGGCTCGTCACGGCCCGGATATCGTCCTCGGAGATCTCGGGGCCCTTGGCGGCGGGCGTCAGCAGGCGGGTCAGCAGGGTGGTCAGCCAGAGCAGGGGCGTCAGCAGCTTGATGGCCAGGGCCAGGGGGCGGGCCAGCACTTCCATGATGGGCGAGGCGTAGGCCACGCCCAGCGTTTTGGGCACGATCTCGCCGAAGGCAAGGATGAGCACGGTGAAGAAGGCGGCAAAGAGCGCCAGCCAGGTGTCCCCGAACACGGCCGTGAAGGCCGAACCGGCCACGGCCGCCCCGGCGGTATTGGCGATGGTGTTGCAGGTCAGGATGACGGCAATGGGTTTGTCCACCTCGCTGCGCATGGCGAACAGCAGTTCGCCCACCGGCCGTCCCGCCCGACGGGCTTTTTCGATGGCCGACCAGGGCACGGCGTAGAGGGCCGCCTCGGTCAGCGAGCAGAGAAAGGAGACAAGTACGGCAAAGACCACGGAAGCGATGAAGGTGACCATGGGACATCCCTGTCTGTTGGAGCATGTTGAGCTGCGGACGGCCCGTCCGGGCGACTTGCGCCGGACGGCGCTTCGATAGTATCCTGCACACGTCGGCTTGGCAAATGCCGGACATCAGGGGGGAAATATGGACGAGCTGGAACAACGCCTGCAGGGACTGGCGCGGAAGGAAGAGGCATGGCTTGTGCGCGTACGCCGCGATCTGCATCGCCATCCCGAACCTGCCTGGGCGGAGTACCGGACGGCGGCGCTGGCGGCGCAGACGCTGGAAGAATGCGGCTTTGCCGTACGCATGGGGCAGGAGGCCCTGTTGCCGCAGGCCCGGCCGCGGCGGCTCCCTCCGGACATGGTGCGCGACGAGCAGGCCCGGGCGGCGGCCCAGGGAGTGGCCGCGCACTGGCTGGAGCGCATGCCCGACGGGCTGACCGGCCTTTGGGGGGATCTCGACCTTGCGGGCGCTCCGGCGGACGCGGGAGAAGACGAGACCGGGCCCCTGATCGCCTTTCGCTTCGATATGGACGCCAACGCCGGCATAAGCGAATGCCGGGAGGCGGACCATGCGCCTGCGGCGGCGGGCTTCGCCTCCTGCCGGGATGACGCCATGCACGCCTGCGGCCATGACGGACATGTGGCCCTCGGGCTGGGGCTGGCGCGGCTGCTGGCGGCTCTGCGTCCTGAACTGGAAGCGCGCTTCCGGGGGCGGATACGTCTTATCTTCCAGCCGGCCGAAGAGGAGGGCGAGGGCGCGCCCGGCATGGTGGCAGCGGGCGCGGCGGACGGGGTCTCCCGTCTGTTCGGCATCCATCTCAGCATGCAGGCCGGGGACAGCGGGACGCTGGTCTGCGGCACCACGCATTTCCTGGCCACCACCAACTTCGAGGTCTTCTTCGACGGACGCGCCGCCCATGCCGGCCTTGCGCCGCAGGAGGGCCGCAACGCCCTGCTTGCCGCCTGCACGGCCTGCACGGCCCTGCTGGGCATCGCCCGGCACGGGGAAGGTTCCTCCCGCATCAATGTCGGGGAGATGCGCGGCGGCGAAGCCCCCAACGCCATCCCCGCCCATGCCTGGTTCCGGGGGGAGACGCGAGGGGAGAACAGCGACATCAACGGCTTCATGATGGCGGAAGTGCGCCGCATGGTGCAGGGCGCGGCCCGCATGCACGGCTGTACCGCCCGCCTGCTCTGTCAGAGCTATTGTCCCGGCGCGTCCTCCCATCCCGAACTGGCGGCCCTGGTGGGGCGTGTGGCCGGGGAGATGGGCGGCTTTTCCCGCATCCTGCCGCAGGCGGAGTTTCGGGCCTCCGAAGATTTCTGCTGGTTCATGAACAAGGTGGAGGAGGACGGCGGACAGGCCGTCTATCTCCAGCTCGGCGCGGACAGGCCCTCCGGCCACCATACGCCGCGTTTCACCTTTGACGAGCGGGTCTTGCCGCGCGGCGTCGAACTGCTGGCCCGGCTGGCCCTGGCCTCGCTGGCCCGGCGTGACGCCTGAGGCCCTGGCCCGCGTCATGCCGTCCGTTTCGTCAGTGCCCCGTGCGGCTGCGGATTGCCCGCCGCAAGCCCTGCGGCTGGCGCGCATCATGGCGGCCATCACCGCTTTCTGCCTCATCGGGGACACCATGCTGTACATCGCTCTGCCGTTGTGCTGGCAGCAATGCGGCCTGGATGCGCTCTGGCAGGTGGGGGTGCTGCTGGCCGTCAACCGTCTTGTCCGTCTGCCCCTCAATCCGCTGGTGCGGCGGCTCTATACCCGCTTCAGCCGCCGGACGGGCATGCTGCTGGCCGTCCTGCTGGCGGCGGGCACGACGCTGCTGTACGGCGTGGCGCAGTCCTTCGCCGTCTGGCTGCTGCTGCGCTGTCTCTGGGGGCTGGCCTGGACGCTGTTGCGGCTGGGGGCGCTCTTTGCTCTGACCGAGGCGTCGAGCAAGGAGAATCGCGGCTACCTCATGGGCAGCTATAACGGTCTCGTCCGGCTGGGCAGTCTGGCGGGCATGCTGGGCGGCGGTCTGCTGGCGGACCTCTTCGGTTTCTCCGCCGTGGCCGTGCTGTTCGGCCTGCTGACCCTGCTGGGCCTGCTGCCGGGCCTGTTTTGCCTGCCCGCCGACGGCCGCCCTACGGCCGCGCAGGGGCGCGAGGCCGGCACGCTGCTGGTGCGCAGGCATCTGCGCCTGCCGGCCATGCGGCGCATTTTTGCCACGGGCTTTCTGGTGACGCTGGTCTTTCAGGGCATCTATGCCTCCAGCCTGAGCCGCATGGTGGCCCTGCATGTGGGGGATCTGCCCCTGAGCGGGAGCCTTGTGCTGGGCTGCGCCACGCTGGCGGGCCTGCTGCAGGCCTTGCGCTGGGGGTGGGAGCCCTGGCTTGCGCCGTGGTTCGGCCGTCTGTCGGACGGGCCGCGCGGGCGTGCGCCGGTGCTGCGGGCCTGTCTGGTCCTTGCCGCGGTCGCGCTGGGGCTCGTGGCCCTGCCTTTGCCCGTGCCGTGCTGGCTGGCGCTGCTGCTCCTTTCGCAAGCCTGCGCCACAGGGCTTTCCACGCTGGCGGACGCCGCGGCCTCGGATACGGCCATGCGGCACGGTCACCCCACGCTGACTCTTTCTTCCTATACCTTCATTGCGGATTGCGGTTCGGCCGTCGGGCCGGTGCTCGCCTATGCCCTGCAGGACTGGCTGGGCATGGACGCGGCCTATGTGGCGGCGTCCGCAATGCTGCTCCTTTTGCTGATCTGCTGGCGGCAGACGGCGGCTTGCGGACGCGGTGCGCGGGACTGAGGCGACGGCCGCACATCCGCAAGGCATCATGCGCATTTTCCGTTTGGAACGCTTGGCGCTCCAAGACGTAGGTCTGTCGTGTTGCAGAAAAAAGCGCGCTGTTCCGCTTGGTTCGGGCCGGGCGGCGCGGTGCCGCCGCCTTGCGTCATGCCTTTTCCCAAGGCAAAACGCTCAAAATGCGCGCTGGGGAAGGAAGGGGGGGCTTGGGGAGGAAGGGGGACCCCGCCCGCGCGAGGCGAGGGGATCCCTTCCCTCCAAAGCAATTCATGATAGCGTCAACGCTATTTTCAATATGGAATGGCTCTAAGGTTTTTGGGGCGTGGCGGCCGCGCCGGGATAAGGCGTATCCTTGATCGGAGCGCGGAATTCACCGTCCGGCGTGATGGCGGCGGGCGGCGTCTCTTTCCGGAGGGAACCGTCCTCGATGGAGCCGTCCTTGATGGTCACGGTGGGCAGGGCCGGGAAGGTCACCTGCTGCGATTCCATGCGTTTCAGGATGTCCGGCGTCACATCGTCCGCCGCCGGAGCCGCAAGCACGCTGCCGCGCGGGACGAGCCAGAGCGTGGGATGCTCCTTGCCCCAGGCTTCGCAGGTCTTGGCCAGCGCCTCGAGCACGATCTTTCGGGCGGCCGCCGTTTCCAGATTCATCTGGTTTTGCAGCAGGGCCTGAGCGCGGGCCAGATCCATCTTCCGGGCCTCTTCCGCTATGTCTTTTTTGTCCTTCTGGCTGGCGGCAAGCGTATCGTAACCCTGCTGGAGGGTGGCGCGCACCTTTTCCAGATGGGCGGCGGCATCCCGCGCGGGCCGGGATTTTTGCAGGATGACGTTGACGTCCACGCTTTTCAGCAGCGGAGCGGCCCACGGCGTCCCGCCCCAAAGCAGAACGGCCGCAAGCAGCAGGAGCAGATGACGAACATATGACATGACGTTTCCCTTTCAGCTCGCTTAGAACTCATACCGGAAGGCGGCGAAGACGCCGTGCCCCGTGCCCGTCTGGCCGGTCTGCACGGTGTAGCTGACGCCAAGGGACATGTTGTCGCAGCCGAATTCCAGTCCGGCGCTTCCCTGCCAGGTCAGGTAGTCCATGACCTGATTTTCCATCTCGTACATGCCGGGCAGGCCGGTAAAGCGGACGTCCCCGTTGGCCCTGACGTCCCCGGCAGCGGGGATGAGCGTCACATCCAGCGACGGCCGCACGAACCAGCCGCTTTCAAGAGTGAAGTCCTGACTGAAGGTCACGCCGACGGGGAATGTCCAGATGTGCTGGGTCATGCTGTCGGCTTCCAGCAGGGTGCCGTTGCTCTTGACGTCATATCCCCAGGTGGTCAGGTTCATGTAGCGCGCGCCCACATGGGGGATGACGTCCAGCACCGAGCCGTCAAAGCGGTATTCGGCCCGCAGGCCCGCCTGCCAGGCCCCGGCCTGCACGTCCGCCGTCAGGTCGCGCATCTGCATGCCCGCGCCGAGTTCCTGCTCCAGCTTGTGATAGGAGCCGGTATAGCCGGCGTCCGCCATGAGCGCAAAGTCCTTGTAGCGCCAGCCCGCATAGGCTTCGACGCCCCAGTAGCTCATGCTGTTGGTGGTGTCGGCAAAGTCTCCGGCGGAGACGGCATAGCCGCCGCCGAGGCTGAGGGCGACACCGGCCCGGAGTGCATTCTCAAAGGTATAATCCGCACCGAGGCTGATGCCGCCGATGTTGCCGTTGAAGCCGCCGTCCAGATGTCCGGCGTCCATGTTGTAACCGCTCCTGTTCTGCCAGGTGGGGGAGATCCAGAGAGCAAAGCCGGAGGTGTCGCGGCCCGTGAGCTTGCCCTCGGCGTCCATGCTTTGCAGGCCGCCGGCCGGGCCGGCCAGACTCATGCGGCCGGCCACGGCGCTGGCCGCCGCATCGGCCGCCATCTTCGTCATCTGCGGCACGGCTCCGGCCACGGCCATGCGGGCCGCGCTCTCGATGGTCCGTACGGCGGGTTCGCTGCCGTTGCCCACAAAGCGGCTGTCCGTGGCCCGGCTGAGGAAGCGCACGCCCATATTCGGGGAGTCCACGTCCGCAAGATCGGTCCAGCCAAGGGACGGATCGCCCACAGGGGCGTACAGCCTGTTCACGGCGGCGGCCATGCCGTCGCTCAGGCCGGGGAAGGCCGTACGGGCGTCGTTGAGGACAGTCCTCAGGGTGACGGTGCCCGCCGCATCATCCACATCGGCGATGAGCCCGAGCATGCGGGAGGAGGTCAATACGTTGTCGCCCTGCCAGCCGCCGTTGAGGGTCACGGACGAGACTCCAGACAGCAGGCTGTACTGCGTGTTGGCCACGGCATCCGTCACGCAGAGCTTGGCGCCGTTTTCGGCGGTGACGCTGCCCTTGCCGTTTTCAAAGGTGATGGCGGCGGCAGTGCCGTTGAGGATGTCCGCATCCTTCCCGTTGATGACCAGCAGGCTGCCGGGGGCGAAGATGGCGGAGTCGGCGCTTGCGGCATCATACGCGCCGCTTTTGCCGTCCACGAGGGCGGCGTCGGCCAGCGCGCCGTTGACGTAGAGCTTGCCGCCGGCGGCGAGCGAGACGGGCCGGAAGATGCCCAGCGCGGCGGTGATGCCGTCCTGCGACAGGCCGCCGGGCGTCTGGGCGGGCAGCCAGGCATTGTCCGCGGTGCCGATGGCGGCATACGCGTTCTGGCCCACGGCCACGCCGCCGTTGATCACGATGCCGGCGGCGGAGGCCGTATCGTTGATGCTGTTGACCGCCACGTTGGAGGCTTCGCCGCCCCAGGCCGGGTCGACGGCCAGCACGTTGCCGTTGAGCGACAGGGTGCCGGATACCGTGAGGCGGCTGCCCTGCGTATCCGCGCCCGTGCCGATCCAGTTGACGGCGCCCTTCAGCGACAGGTTCTCAATGTCGGCCCGCGAGTCGCCGTACAGTTTCAGCGTCCCGCCGATCGCCAAATCGCCCGCCCGCACATCCGCCGAGTACGCGGTGAGGTTGCCGCCGATGCTGCTGGCTTCACTGGGCCCTCTGCCGGAAAGCGTCAGGTTGCCGGAACTCAGTTGCACGTCATTCGTCACTTGCAGGCGTTTGGCCGTGATGGAAGCGGCACTCACATAGTCGGCCTTGAAGCTTCCGCCCGCGGCGATCCAGAGCCCATAGGGGCTCTTGTTCATATTGATGCTCGTGGCCTGGATGTTGCCGGCCGCCTGGATGTGTCCGGTGCCGGTGAAGGCGTCCTGCAGGATGATGCTGCCGTCGGAAATAATGTCGCCGTTGACCATCTGACCGGCGCTCGTGCCGTCGCCCTTCAGGGTGATGTCGCCCGTCGCCCGCAGCGTGCCGTTCTGGATGTCCACGCGCTGCGCCGTGATGGCGGCCTTGGACTGGACGTCGCCGCTGGTCAGCTTGAGGACGCGCGCATTGATGTCGCTCAACGACACGATGCTGCCGCCGTCCGTCGATTCGACCAGCCCCACGGGATTGCCGGCGCTGCCGATGGCATCGGCCGTGAGCGCCGCGCCCGTGCTCCTGACCGCGCCTTCGTTGGGATTGACGGCGGATATGCTCCCGGCGCTGTAGCTGCCGCCGCCCTGCGCCGTAAGGCTGGCGCCGGCCGAGGTGAGGCTGACGTCGCCGACGGCGCCGCTGCCGCCCTGTCCGGCTTCGCCCAGATAGAAGGCCCCCGAGGTGCTGAGGCCCGCCAGCGCTCCGTTGCTGTCCGTGATGAGGTCGCCCCCCTGGCTGCCGTTGAGCACCAGGGTGGTTCCGGCGTTGACGCTGATGCTGCCGCCGCTCGCCAGCTCCACGCCGGCGAAATTGCCTGAGAGCGGGCCGTTGACGTTGACGACGACGGCATCCCTGTACGTGTCGCTGGTGACGCCGCCGGGGGGCAGGTCGCCGTAGTCGATGGTGCCGTCCGGTCGGACTTCGGAGTCCACGATGACGGCGTCGGCGATGTCGAAGGTGCCCGCGCCGGTCATGAGGTTGCCCTGCATGGCGGCCAGATCGTCCTTGGTGATGGTGCCCAGACCGGTCACGCGCAGGTAGCCGCCGGCGGCCACGTCGATGGTGTTCAGGCCGTTTATGCGGTCAGTGCCTGTCAGCAGGATGTTTTTGCCCGCCTCAAGGGTGCCCGCCTCCCCCACGTTGACGCCCTGCGAACCGTTGCCGGCATCGGCGCTGAGGAGAGTGCCGTTGATGACGAGTTTGGCGGGCATGCTGGAGCCGCTCTGGTAATTGGCGTCCGTGAAGCCGCCGATGGCGAGCAGGCTGCCGGACTGGATATCGAGGGTCTTGCCCGCGTTCAGCGTCCATGTGCCGGCCGCAACGGAGACCGTGCCCGTGGCGGCGGTGATGTCGGCAGCCAGCGTGCCGCCCGTGGCGAGCGTGCCGGTCTCGCTGTCGTAGTGGCCAAGCCGCAGCTCCGCATCCGCCGCGGCAGCGGCGGCGAGCCGCAGCCCGCCGGCGGCGTTGAGCGCGGAACCGCTTTCGCCCTTGAGGAGGATCTTTCCTGAGGTCAACGCAAGTTCCGGCGTATCCAGCGTCAGCGAGTTCAGGCTGATCTGTCCCTCGGCGGCCATCTCCATGGTTCTGCCGCTCAGCGTCAGGGTTGTGACCTCCAGCTTGCCGCCGTTATAGATCGCGAGCCGGGGAGTGGTGGACGTCGTATCCAGCGCGCTGCGGAACAGGTCGGCGTCGATCCGGGCGGATTCGCCCAGATCGAGTATGCCGTACTTGTCCACCGTAACTTGCGTCCCTTCGGTCTGGAGCATGCCGGCAAGCTGGGCATCGTCCATGATGATCCTTCCCGTAGAGATCTTTCCCAACAGATTATTGCCTCTGACGGTCAGGAAGGCGTTATTGGTGAGGCTGTTTCCGGCATTGGTGAGATCAAGGACCCCCATGACCTCAATGTAGCCGTTGTTGACGATCTTTCCCCCGTTCAGCAGCCAGGCTACGCCCGTGTCGATGTACAGGCATCCCATATCGGTCAGATAAGGGCCGCCATTGCCTGCCGACAGCGTGACGGTGCCGCCTGTTTGATTTATGTCGATGGTTTTGTTGGGCAGCCTTCGCCACGGACGGGCGTGGAAGGTGCCTTCAATATCGATAGTTGACGAACCGGTAATGGTTGCTCCCATGACGTTGAAATCCGCGTCCGCCCCGTTCTCGACCGTGATCCCGGCGGAATCATTGAGGAGGAAGTTGCCGCCATAGATGTTCAAGTTTGCGGTCCCGTCTCCGCGCAGGCGAAGAACGCTGTTTCCTGAGACTTCAAATGGCGACGTCAAGCCGGCCATCAGGTTGGCGCTTTTGCCAAGCTCAACGGTCCCGCCGGTTATGGTGATGCCGGAGCTGCTTGAAAGCGTTGTGCTGGTTCCCTGTTGCGCGCCGAGCGTGACGGAGCCGCCGCTGATCGTGATGGATTTGGCGTAGATGCTTCCCCCCGAAGCATCCAGCTGGAGCGTTCCCGACTGGATGTCGAGGCTCATGCCGGGCGAATCGGCAAAAATGTTGTGCTTGAGCTGCGCCTCGTTGCGTATGATGAGGGTGCCCCCGGCAAGGGTCAGGCTCGTGGTGCGGATATTGCGGTTGGCCGATGTGGTGTCGTCTGGGTCAGCGTATTCGAAGTCGTAGAGTTCATCGACGGTTTGCGTTTCGCCGTTGCCGATGGTCACGCTGGGCTGCTCCCAGTATGCGGGAGTGGTGACGGCGTATGCGCCGCCGGCCGACCCCATGAGCAGCATGCCCGCAACGGCAAGCGGGCCGAGGGTGTTACGCATATGACAATTGCGCAGGATCGTCCGGTAGCGCTTGATGATCCTGCCGATGGCCCTTCCTTTGTTCATCCCATGTCTCCCCGGGACTTCCGTTTCGGAAGTCCGCTCCCGTTACAGGGTGATAACGATGCCCGGAGGGAATGTCCGCTTCCTGCAAAGCCTGCGCTCAGCACAGGAAAAATATCATGGCAGGACAGGCGGATACTCCCCTCACCGCGGACTGTGCGCGAATGCCGGGCGGCAACAGAAAATACGGTCAGGTATCTTTTCCCCCAAGATGACAGGTGCAGGGCAACAAGTCAACGTCATTTGCGGATTTTGGCGCGCCCGCAACAGCTCGTTACACAGCACGGTCATGGAGGCTGCGCTTTGCGCTGGCCGGCGTCCGCATGCGGTCTTGCTCACGAGCAGGCGGAAACGGGATGGCACGCTTCCCGCCCCTGCTGCAACGTGGCGTTCCCCTGTACACGCGCCATCAGGGATCGCTTTGCGGCAGGATGATGCCGTTTTGCCGTTCGCCTGCCGCTGTCCTGCCGCGATATCGTCGGGCGGCATTTTGCGGATGCCCATGCTGTTGCAAAAAAAGTCTTGACAGGAAGGAGGGCTTTCCGTAAAAAGAGTCCATCGAAACGCCGGAAGGCGTTTCCCAGTGTTGTCGCGGGGTGGAGCAGCTCGGTAGCTCGTCGGGCTCATAACCCGAAGGTCGTAGGTTCAAATCCTGCCCCCGCAACCAGAAAGATCAAAGGCTTACGATATCCATCGTAAGCCTTTTTTCGTATGCGCGAGTTTTCCGTCATCCCATGTGCACAGCCGGGACTCAGGGCATCTTGCGCACTGTGCGGAATCACCGTGGCTTCGCCAACGCTTCCGCGATTTCTGGATGCACCCCAGAAGCAGAGCATCTTGCTTGCCGTTTTTTCGAGCGTTTTCCAGTGGAAAAGAGATGACGCGAGGCGGCGGCACAGCGCCGCCCGGCCCAAGCCAGGCGGAAAGTCGCGTTTTTCCGTGAAGCGTCAGGCCGTATGGTTTGCGGCATGAAGGGTTTCAAGCGGAAAATGCTCCACTTGGGGCTGTCCCGACTGTTTTCCCCCGGTCAGGCCAGCCCCTTCATTGTGGCGCGACTTATTCCGGGCGATATACGTCCTCGATGCGTTGCAGGGTGATGCCCAGGTCGGAGGCCACCGCAAAGGCTTCCTCCACCTTGTCGCTCGGTACGACCATAAAGACGTATTCATCGCTGCCCATATCCCACAGCAGGATCGTCAGGCCATAGAGATCATGCACTGCGGCCTTGCAATGATGCAGCACTTCCTCGGGATACGCGTCTTCATTGTCGCAGTTGGGCAGGCGTTCGTCCGCCCCTTGCGGCAAGAGGGCGCACAAGGAGGCGAAAACTTCTTCCGGCGCTTCCTTCCAGTCCACCCAGTCCAGGCGTCCCCGATCCCTCAGGGCCAGTTGCATCAAATCGAGATGCCAGCCGGTGTAGGCTTCATCCATATCGAACTCTTCAAGGAGTTCGCTGCACTGTGCCGGCCTTGTGGCGGCGGCATGGATCTTTTCCGCCAGCTCTTCGGCATCGGTGACGCCGAGCAAGGTAAAGAACGCAAGCAGGGCCTTGCGCGATATGAGTACGGGCTCCGGTATCTTGGGGGTGTTCGCCTCCAGGAATACCTTCAGCGTGCGCTCTATCTTGGCGATGACGGCAGGGTCAGTGACGTCGGTATCTTGCCCCACCAGCAAATCATGCCGCCACGGCCGATCCCGGTAGAGGTGGCGCAGCTCCACCTCATCGCCGCAGAGCACCACATAATAATAATCGAAGATCTTGCCGGGTTCGATGATCTCGCCCACATAGATGTATTTGGGGATATAGAATGTCCCTTGCTCACATGCATATTCGTAATCCGCATCCGTGTATCGAATCAGATCCATATCGCATTTGGAAAAGGCGTCGGCGGCACGCAACGCTTCATCAGAGGGGAAGTAGTAGTTCGATGCTCTTTTCTGAAAAAATGCGAACAGGTCCTTGTTTATGATGTCACTGTGATAGGGCTTTCCGCGCAGTCCTTTAGCGGCATAATATATGGACATGCTCCTCTCCTTGATGGACAATTGATTGTTGAAAAAACGATTATCCGGAAAGACAGGCCGCAAGAGGCTGTAGGCGCATCCGGGAAATAGCGTGTTGCAATGCTTAAGGAGGCTGCCCGTGCAAGCGGCGATGCGCTTTATGGAGTCGCTGCTCATTGCTGCGCATGCTGCCGGGCTTTCCCGTGCAGGTTCCGGCTCGTGGAGCATAGCCGGGAATGCGTACTCCATCAAGGTGACGGGCCTCCGTAAGGCGTGCGGCATGTCTGCGGGCAGCCGGTTTTGGAGGCGGCTGACAGCGCCGCCCGGCCCAAAGCAGGCGGAAAAACCGCGTTGAAAAGCGAAAGGGGAAACGCCGTATGGCGTTTCCCCTTTCCTGTTTCCGCAATGGCGAAAATTATTGGATGCTGAGCGCGATGGTCCGCTGATAGCCGGTCAGCCGTTTTTTCTGGCGGCGCGAGCCCTGAAGGGCGGCCAGGATGCTGCTGTGCGCCGCGCGGGCCAGCTCGGTCAGCTCCTTTTGCAGATCGGCGATGCGCAGCAGACGCTCAAGATAGGCGGGGCGGTCTCCCTCGCGCAGTTTTTCCCAGGCCTGCTGCGTGAGCAGCTGACGCTGTTCGGAAAGTTCCACGGCCAGATCGTAGTTCTTGCCGTTCAATGCCTCGCGTTCCAGCCGACCCAGCTGAAAGGCCTGATCCAGCAAGCTCAGAGACTGCGACATGGTTCCCCTCCGGTTAAGCCTTTTGCGCCTGCATGGCCTTGTGGACGTTCTGGCTGATGGTGCGCCATTCGATACACATGGGGGCGAACTCGTATTCGAGGAGGTCGGCCAGCAGGATCCAGTCCTCGCTTTCAAAAACTTCGGTCATTTCCGAAAGCAGGTCGGTAAATTTTTCCTCCTGGATGCTGAGGTCGGCATTCTTGGGGCTCTTGAGATAATCGGTCCGCAGCAGAGCGAGCATGTTCAGGAAGTCGCGGTTGACGTCCAGCAGGTCCTGCAGCAGTTCGAGCGCGTCGGTGTTGGAAGCTTCGCGGAAAAGACGGGCGATCTCATGCGCGGCCCTTTCCATCATGCGGGTGACTTTTTCCATTTCCCCGGCAATGGCCAGCGCCATTTCAGAGGCTTCGATGGAGCGCACTTCCACGGACGTGATGGAGGCGGTGGAGATATCTTCGGCCTGATGCGGGTAGATTTCGGAAAATTGCTCGTTGTTCACCAGCACATCGGTGACCACACGATTTTCCATGCCTTCACCTTCCATGACGTCCACGAGGATCTCCTCGAGATTGGCAAAGTTGGAAATTTCCTTGCCGCTGTTACGGCCGTCCACAATGATCATAAAACCTCCTCGCATCAGCGAACAGTGAGAGTTCCCGTCGGAAGGCGGGGACACATCGGCAAAATTTTCCCGGATAGGGCTTGAGAAGCTTAAAGCAAAAAACGTACCTTATCAAGATGCCAGAAGGCGGTCCAACTCCGCCAGATGGCGGGCAAGCGTACCGGCAAGCCCGCCCAGGGCCTGCAGGTCGCCGCCCTGGGCCTGCCGCGCCTCATGCCAGAAGTAGCCCAGGGAGGCCAGCTCGTCCCGGCTTTCCAGAAGGCGCTGGATATGGTCGCAGGCGCGCAGGAGGAGCTGCCCCATGCGGGGATGGCCCGCGGCGGCCAGACGGCATTGATCCGGCAGGGCGGCCAGAAAGTGCGCCGCTTCCCGCAGGACGGGCAGCTGTGCCCGGGCCAGGCCGGAGGCCTTCACGGCGGACAGGATGTCCGAGGATAGCGCAGGGACGTCGGACGCGGCGGACACGCCGTCCATCTCGTCCAGGAGTTTTTGCCAGAAGCGGCGTTGCAGGCGCAGCCAGAGGCTGCGGTCTTCATGTTCATGTCCGCTCAGACAGCGGAGATCGGCAAAACCGCCGGCGGCCTCCCGCGTCGTCAGCCAGACGCGGGCCTCCTGCCGGATCTCCTGATCCAGGCCGGCATCCCAGCGGCCGGACTCCAGCCAGCCCAGCGCCAGCCGCAGGACGGTGCGCGGAGAGATGTGTCCGGCGCAGCCGCCGTCACGGGAACAGGCCTGTTTGAAGCCGCAGGGGTGACAGGGCAGGGCGGGCTCAAGGCAGCAGCAGCCTTCCAGATAGGGCCCGGTATCCCAGGCCTGCGCCGTGGCCAGAAAAATGGCTAGCGAGGGGATGCCCAGCCCGGCGGCAAGGTGCATGGTGCCGGTATCGTTGGTGACCAGCAGGCGCAGGCGTGCGACCAGTGCGGCCAGCACGGGGAGGGTCGTGGCGCCCACGGCGTCGAGGAACGGGCCCCGGGCCTGCCGGGCATAGGCCCGCGCCAGCGCTTTTTCGGCAGGCGCTCCCAGCAGGACGGGGCAAAGGCGCGCCGCCTGCCACAGGCCGTCCCCCACCTGAGCGAAGGCGCTTTGCGGCCATTGCCGGGCGGGATGGCTTGCGCCGAGCTGCAGGCCCACAAAGCCCCGGCAACCTTCCGGGGCTGCGGCAAGCAGGGTCGCGGCCTGGGCGTTTGCCGTCTCCGAGGGCGGCAGCAGGCGTCCGCCGGGGGACGGTATCGTATCCGTCCCGGCCGTGCCGAGGGCCCGCACGGCCGGCCGTGCGGCCATGCGGAACATGTCCTGCATGTTGAAGGGCGCATTGCAGCGCTTGAGGGTCGTGCCGCAGAGATAGGCGGCCCAGTTGCCCCGGCAGAGGCCGAAGCCTTCGCGGTCCAGCGCGAAACCGGTGACGGCCTCCGGGCTGGGAGCCAGCAGGGAGGCCAGCAGGCGGGCGGGCAGGGTGGCCGTCAGGTTGACGACGTGCCGCGGCGCGGCTTCCTGCCGCAGGCGGCCTACGAAGTCCAGCAGCAGGGCGGGGGCGTCATGCCAGCTCCGGCCCGGCCCCTTGCCGTCCAGCCGCCGGAGGAATTCCGCCCCCGGCAGGGGCCAGGCCTCGGCAAGGGAGCGCAGCAGCGGCAGGGCGGCTGCGAAATTGTCCAGACAGACCAGACCGGTCCGCAGACCGGCCCGGCGGCAGTCCTCAAGCAGCGCCTGACTTTGCAGCAGGTCGCCGAAGCGGGTAAGGTTCAGGAAAAGGATATCGACGCTCATGCAGGCACAGGGCGGACAGGGACGCGGGTTGAGGGATGATGGCGCTCGTGCGGCAGCCGGGCCGCGCATGGGGGGCGGACAGCCCGGCGGCTGCGGCCGTCCCGTCAGCCGTCAGCCAGGCCGTCACGAGGGAGGGAGGCTTTCGCGCTCCGCTCCCCCGTGACCAAATGGGCCGCACGAACGCGTCAGGAGCGCGTCCGTCCGGGACGCCGTCAGGCGGTCTTGGAGCCGTTGCCGTCCAGCATGTTCAGGGCGATGGCCTCTTCTTCCCTGAAGCGGCTTTGCACGGAAGCCCGGATCCCTGCGGAATGGCCGCCGAACTGGCCGGAACGGATATCGTAGACGTTGGAGATGAGGCTGCGCTCGTACTTCTTGCCGCTGCCGGTGGTGGCGGCATCCGCCTGTTCAAAGATGCGTACCGCGCCACGCGGGCCGTGCTGCACGGCGGTGCTCCAGATGACCTCCCGCATGATGGGAGACAGCTCATCCATGTTGAGGCGGGTACGTTCGGTGATGCCGGCGACGGCAGGGTCATAATGGCTTTCGCGGATGAAAGATTCCTGCAGGCTGCCGAAACGCTCCGGCTGTTCCGAGGCGATGGCGCGCCATTCGTCAGGCATGGCGCCCTGACGGCTGCCGGTATTGGCCGGGCCGGAGCCGCGAAGGCGGCGGGCGATGTCCGGCGCTTCCGAATCGAGGAAGGAAAGGAAGGCGTCCATGCTGCCCACGCGGGAGGCAATCTGGTATTTGCCGTAGGACGTGCCGCCCTTGCTGTCATAACCGATGGCGGAAATGCCGGCCTTGCCGGACTCGAAGCGGGCGGACAGGGAGCCAATCTCCTCGTTGCCGTAGCCGTTCTGGCGGCTGTGCCGCTTGCGCATGGATCTGCGGCGGCCTCGCGCCGATGCGGCATCGGAGGGATTGTGCGTGCGCACATAGTCGTCGCTGCTCAGCTGCCGGATGACGTTCTGATCCCGCATGGACAGGCTGAGCCCGGGAAGCTGGCGGGCGAGACTGAAATTCTGGGCGCTGGCCAGCGGCGAGTCCCCGCTGTTGCCCATCGTCTGCATGAGGCCTTCCAGCGCCTGCGTCTGCTTGATGTCCATCGAGGCGTCGGAAAAAAGCTGCCCCTGCATGACTTCACTGGGGCTGCGTCCGGCCAGGGCCGAGCGATGGAAGAGGTTGGCTCCGCGTCCGTGCAGGGGGATGCCCGGCAGCTCGGGGCGCGTCGCGACAGCCTCGCGGGCGGGGGACGCCGTATCCTTTGCAGCGGCGTCCTTTTGCGGCGGGGTCTTTTCCGTTCCGGAGCCGGCTTTGGCGGCGGCCTGCGCCGCTTCGGAAGCGCCTTCCGTCTCCTTGTGGAGCATGGCGGCAAAGGTATCGGCATCGGCGGACTTGCGCCCCTGCGTCAGGGAGAGGCTGCTCTGCTTCTCCATAGGGGGCCGGATATGCGGCAAAGAATTGGTCATGTTCTCCCTCCCGAAAAATGGCCGTGCCGCTTCCCGAAGAAAGTGGACACGACGCGAGGGAGTCTGCAAAAAATGTGCGTTTATATTTTTTTGTTAAATATTATAATTGATTATTATGCATGATTGACTGTTTTTCGGCGGCATGTCAGGAGGGAAGGGGACCTGCGTTCGTCAAGAAGCCGACATGCCTTGCCGAAACGGCGGCACAGCGCCGCCCGGCCCAAACCAAACGGAAAAAACGCGTTTTTTCCGCGAAACGACAGGCCGTATGGTTGGGAGCGCAACGCGTTTCAAACGGAAAATGCTCAAGGAGGGGGTATGGAGTTCTGCGCATTCAGGGAGCGGATAGAGGAGAATATCGCTGTGGGGGACGTGCTGCCCAATCCCGGCGGCGGCACATCGACCATCGTCAGGATCGAGGACAAGGGCGTCCGTTACCGGCGAGGAAAGAGCATCATGCTTCTGCGCTGGGACATTTTTTATCAGGCCTACCGGCAATTTTGCGGCAGGTTCGTGGATACGGGCGACCTTAGGGCGCTCGACAACTCTTTTGATTCGGCGGCACGCGACCCCGCCGGACATAGTTGCAACTGCACTTTCGCCTTCATGCTGCTCGAACGGGCAGGGCTGGCGGACGGCATCGTCAAGCGGGGGCGGCGCTTCGGCACGCACTTTTTGCAGGCCGCTGCCCGCTAAGCTCTGAGGTCATTTGAAAAAACATCCCCGTCAGGCGTGGACTGCCGGGGATGTCTGTTCCCGTGAGGGTTACTTTTTGCCGTCGGAACTCTTCTTGTCCTTGGCGGCGGGCTCCTGCGCGGCGTGCGGGTCTTCCGTCCCGGCGGCGTGATGCAGGATGGGGGTGCAGATCTCGGCCGCCAGCTTGTTGCCCACGTCAGGCGGCAGGTCTTTGCTGGTGTCCAGCTCCTTGCGGGCCTGCAGGCCAAGCCGCATCTGGCTGCTGGCCACGGCCTGCCGGTTGGAGATGCTTTGCAGGGCCTGCTTCTTGCCGGCACGCGGCACGCGGCGCAGCACCAGCAGAGCATCCGTGACGAGCGCCGTATGTCCCTTGCCGGACAGGACGACGGGAGCGCCGTACCCGGCGTCCACGCTTTGTTTCAGGCTGTCTGTGGATGAGGAGGCGCAGGACAGGACGGAGATCTGGAGGATATAGCCGGCCTGGCTCGGATTGCCGGTCAGCTGTATGCCGTGCGCCTGCAGCCGTCGCTCTATCTCGCCGTGCAGGTTCCCCACCAGGGTGGTGCTGTCCCGTACGCTGACAAAGGCCACGTCGGCGATATCCGTTCCGGCTTCATCCAGCTTGCCGTTGCGGTAGACGTCCAGCGGGCCGGCCTGCCGGGACTGCTTCACGCAGGCGCTGGAGAGCAGCAGGCAGGCGAGCAGCAGCCATACGAGGGATCTGTTCAACTGTTTCATCTGCAATATCCGTGTTGTAAGGACATCCCGCCGTCAGGGGAGGGGCGGGATCGTCAGCGCTTCGCTGACGCGTTGAGCGAGCCGTTTTCGCAGAAATTCATGGCGGTGTCCCGGGGAAGCCGGGGATCGTTGCGGCTGGCGGAGACGTGCCGCGCTCTTTCCGCCACCCCGCCGCGTTCGATGCCGATGGAGACATGCATGGCCCAGGCGGATCGGGGGAGTTCCGTCCACGCCGCGGCAAGGAAGAGGAAAAAAAGTTCGTCAAGCCGTTCCGTCAGATGTTCTGCTATACCCGAAGCGGGCGGGAGCTGTCCACCGCCAGCGGAGCGAGGGCGCGCCGCCCCGTGAGCCGGGCCTGCCGCAAGAGCGGGCGGCACGTTCGCCAGCGCCTTGCCAATGCGTTCCGCCGGCGGCTGATCGACATGGCGTTTTTCTCCTGAAGGGACCGGCCAGGATGGCGCAGGCCGCCTCACTGTTTCCTGGAAGTCGCGGAGGTCGTGACCGCCGCGCTGATGCGCTGGGCCAGCTTGTCCTGCAGGGTGGGCAGGGCCTCGTCGCGGGAGCTGACGCCGTCGGCGCTGACGACGATCTCTTCCAGCTTGTCCGGGGCCTTGTCGCGGGCCAGACCGACATCCGCGCGCATGGCCCAGAGGGTCTTTGTGCGGCTGTCCAGCGCCGAGACGCCGATACCCGTGGCCGCGCCCACGCCCGCGCCGATGAGCGCGCCGCTGCGGCCGCCCGCCAGTCCCCCCACCAGCGTTCCCAGCAGAACCCCGGTGGTCGTGGTCCCCAGGGTCTCCCGGGCGTCCATGCTCGAGCTGCCCGCCGGGAAGATCTCCCGCACGTCCACGCGCACCACCAGCGTCCCCGGGCCGGGGGTGTCGGCCATGTTCATGCCGGTATCGCTCTGGAGGTAGCCCATGATGGTGTATTTGAGATCCTCGGCATTGATGCCGCGTCCCGAAATATCCAGATAAAAGCTTGTGTTTTCATCCACGCTCACCGGGGAAAGGGAGCCGCTGTCAGGGCGTGCCCCGCAGCCTGCCAGACACAGGATGAGGCAGAGCGCAAGCAGCGCCGGAAGCCGGTGAGCGGCAAGGCCGTTGCGGCGAAAGGAGCATCTCATGTCGTCCTCGTCAAGGGCGGCAAAGCTGGAGCCATATTGCCCAGACTGACGCCCGGCACATCCAGAAGGGATGTCTTGTGTGTTACGGACGCCGGAGGGACGTCCCGTTTATCCAGCCATACGGCATTCCGGCCAGGGAGACAAGCGGACCGCGCCGCCGCAAGCCAAAGGAAAAAGAAAAGCGCATCGATCTGTCCTGTCGGGCGGTTCCGCTGCGATACCTGAAGCGGGCGGGGCCCGTTGCGGAAGGCGGGCAGCGTGCCGGCTCCTACGAGGCCGGAGCCGGCTCGGTCTCCAGCGCCTCGCAGATGCGTTCCGCAAGCTTTTCGTAGAAGATGTCCACCGGATTTTCCCAGAACGGTCTGCCGGAATGGATGATGATCTTCTGTTCCTCCGGCGCTTCGCCGCGTCCGATGCTCACGCCGGCCCGCAGGCTCAAGGTGGACTGGGGGAAAAAGTCCGCTACCATGAAAATGGTCCCAAAGGGAATGGCCAGCGCAACGGCGAATGCCGCCTTGAGAGGGGTTTCGAGGACGCTGCCTTCGAGGCCACCGCCGCCGCTGCTGCGGCTTCCGCCGCCGGACAGGCTGCCGCTGCCGAAACCGCCCCTGAGATCCGGAAGATCCAGTTCCATGAACCACTTCGCCACCTCATAATGGCGCAGCAGCGTATTGCCGGAAAGGGGAATACTGTCCACGTTGAAAAGTTCCTTTTCCTTCACGCGGATCACCACGGTATCCGGACGGCAGCTGACCAGCCCCGGCAAGTCGTTGTCGCGCAATTCCTGATCAAGGATGGCGCGGAATTTGTCCTCTTCAAGATGCACTCCCCTGAACTCCAGGCAAAAGCGCTCTTCCTCTTTCACGGTCAGCGGCGTCACTTCTCCCTTGTCCGACCGTCCGGCGCAGCCCGTGCAGCACAGGCTCCCCGCCAGCAGCAGGCAGGCTGCCCGTTTTCCAAGGGTTTTCATGAGGACGAGGCTGGGCATTGTCGATCCTCCGAAGCTGATGATGTGCCGTGTCGACGGTCGCCGCGTCGATGCGAGCCGCCAGATCGTCTCCAAAGGTCCTCATGGCCTCTTTGCAAAGGGGCCGCTCTGGCCGGTGCTGACGACGAACTCCTCCAGATCGTCCGGCAGCCTGGCCCCGCAGCCGGCCAGGAGCAGGCCGCAGCCCAGCGTGAACAGCATCAAAAACAACAGGGTGCCGGTATCGTTGCGGCGGGAAGGATGTCTCATGCTGACCTCGCTTGCGGAGAACTTCTACGATGGTTGCGGCAGGGTGGTGATGGCCTTGCTGATGCGCCGCGCCAATTCGTGTTCAAGCATGCCTGTGGCTTCTTCGCGGGAGCTGGCGCCGCCGTTGCCGGTGCTGACGACGATCTCCTCCAGACTGTCCGGCGTCCCGTGCCAGGCCATGCCCACCCCGGCCCGTATGGCCCAGACGTCCTTTGACCAGCTGTTCGCGCTGATGCCGATCCCCGCCCCCAGGCCCAGGAGCGTGCCGGCCGCCACGGGGAAGACGATCCCCAGATCGGTGCTGCCCGCCACGATGAACACGCCGGCCGCCAGGATGCCGATAAGCAAGGTGGCGGCGGTCGTCTTCAGCCCGTCAAGCAGGCCGACGCCCGCCGGACCGAAAAGGAAGATCTCCTCCACATTCACGCGTACGGTCAGCGTGCCGGGGCCGGGGCTGTCGGCCTCCCGCAGATCCCCTGACCGGCTGATCTCCTTTCTGATGGCGGCGGCAAGGCCCTCGGTCGGGATGCCCTGCCCCGTCACTTCCAGATAGCAAGGCGTGCCCCTGCCCGCCGCCACCGACGGGAGCCTGCCGCTGTCCGGCAATTTGGCTCCGCAGCCCGGCAGGAACAGGCAGAGGCACAGGACAAACAGCGTGGCGAACGGACGCTGACCGGCATATTCCCGCAGAAGGACAAGCATACCCACTCCCTGTTTTCCGGACAGTGCACCGACGTGCGTCCGTCCCTCTGCCCCCCTGGGGCCTGTCGATAGGTATTTTACAAAATGTTTCAAATGGATAAATACTGTAACTCGCCTGTTCTTCGCTGGCTTTTGCCGCACGTTCGCCCCATGCCTCTCCCCCAAACAGTCAACGGATAGTGTTGCCTGCCTCTAAGGGGAAGCGGGCGTGCTCATAAGGGCCTCACGGATACGCTGCGCCAGGGCCTTTTCCAGGGCGGGAACGGCGTCCGTACGGGAGGAGACGCCGTCAGCGCCGGTGCTCACGACGACTTCTTCCAGCGTATCCGGTCTGCCGTGCCAGGCCATGCCCACCCCGGCCCGCATGGCCCATATCTCTTTTGCTTCCCTGCTGTCCTCGCTCATGACATAGCCCAGGGTCGCGCCTGTGGCGGCGCCCAGGACTCCCCCCGCAATGGCGCTCGGGGCGATGCAGAAACAAGCGGAGTTCATCAGGCCGTGGGCGGCCCCCACCACAGTCCCCAGTACGGCGCCCACCGTCAGGGCAACAGCCGTGGCCCCACGGTCGTCAAATAATTTTTGCGTGTCATTCCCGCGAGATAGATGTCACGCACATCCACGCGTACCGCCAGCGTGCCGGGGCCGGGGCCGTTTGCGGCCTCCACCCCGCCGGCGGTTCGGAACTGCTCCTTGATGGCGGCGGTCAGGCCGTCGACGCGCATCCCCTTTTTCTGGACTTCCTCCGTCGAGATTTCCAGAGTGAAGGGCGTATCCTTTGCGACCGTCACTGAGGGGATCGTGCCGCTGTCCGGAAGTTTGGCTCCGCAGCCCGACAGGAACAGGCTGCATGCCGTCAGCAGGACGATAAGATGGCGCAGACCGGCATATTTTCGTACTCGGACAGGCATGGGGAGTCCTTTGGGCGCTTTTGTGACTAATTAAATAAAAAACTGGTTTTTATGCATTGGCGTAAACGTTTTGTCCATCCGCCCCGGCGGCGCGGCCTGCCTGTTGCGCCATGCGGCAGAAAGAAGTAACCACAAATAGAAGTGGGGCAGACAGGAGCAGGATGGGGGAGCCGGTCGTACCGGCGTCAGTCTCCGAAAACGCGGCGGAAGCGTTCTCCAGCGCCGGCGGCATAAGCGCCGGACTCTTGACGCGGACGCATTTTGCCGTATTCTCGCCTGCGAAACTGGAGAGGGAGCATAGGGATGGGCAAAGAGCTGATCATCGTGGAATCGCCTGCCAAGGTGAAGACCATCAAGAAATTTCTGGGGCCGCAGTATATGGTGCTGGCCAGCGTGGGCCATGTGCGCGACCTGCCTTCCAGCTCGCTGGGTGTGGACGAGGCCAATGATTTCGCCCCCCAGTATCAGGTCATCGACAACAAGAAAAACGTGGTCAGCGAGTTGCGCACCGCCGCGGGCAAGGCCGACACCGTGTATCTTGCGCCCGACCCCGACCGGGAAGGCGAGGCCATCGCCTGGCATGTGGCCGAGCTCATCGGAGACAAGGCCAAGGACATCAAACGCATCCAGTTCAACGAGATCACGGCGCGGGCGGTCAAGGACGCGCTGGCGCATCCGCGCGCCCTCAACCGGGATCTTTTCGAGGCCCAGCAGGCGCGGCGGGTGCTTGACCGTCTGGTGGGCTACAAGATCTCGCCCCTGCTCTGGAAGACCATCAAGCGCGGTATCTCCGCCGGCCGGGTGCAGTCCGTGGCGCTCCGGCTCATCGTGGAGCGGGAGGACGAGCGCGACGCCTTCGTGCCGGAAGAATACTGGCAGTTCCGCGCCCATCTGCGCGGCGAGACCCCGCCGCCGTTCCGGGTGGACCTGCACAAGCTCAACGGCAAGAAGGCCGTCATCCCCCATGCCGAGGCCGCTCAGGCCCTGGAAGAGGCCCTGCGCGGGCAGCCCTGGCGGGTGGAGAGCGTGGAGCAGAAGGAGCGCGAGCGCGCCCCCCAGCCGCCCTTCATCACGTCCACCCTGCAGCAGGCGGCCAACCAGCGGCTCTCCTACACGGCCAAGCGCACCATGAACATCGCGCAGCGCCTGTACGAAGGCGTGGAGATGGAAGACGGCAGCATCACGGCCCTCATCACCTATATGCGTACGGACTCCACGCGCATCGCGGATGAGGCCCGTACGGCGGCGCACGACTTCATCGCCGCCACCTGGGGCAAGGACTATCTGCCGGCCAAGAGCCGCGTCTACAAAGCCAAGAGCGGCGCGCAGGATGCGCACGAAGCCATCCGCCCCGTGGACGTGAACATCACGCCGGACAGCCTCAAGGGGCATTTGCCGCCGGACCAGTACAATCTTTACCGGCTCATCTGGTCGCGTTTCGTGGCCTCGCAGATGGCCGGGGCGCGCTTCCACGACACCACGGCCCTCATCGCCTGCGGGCCGAGCCAGTGGCGCGCCAAGGGCGAGCGGCTGCTCTTCCCGGGTTTTCTGGCGGTCATGCCTCAGGGCAAGGACGAGGCGGACGGCGAGCTGCCCGCGCTGACGCCGGGGCAGGAACTGGCGCTGGACAAGCTGGAAAAGGAACAGAAGTTCACCCAGCCCCCGGCCCGCTACAGCGAAGCCAGCCTTGTGCGCGAACTGGAAGAGCGCGGCATCGGGCGGCCCTCCACTTACGCCAGCATCATTTCCACGCTGCAGGATCGTGAGTACGTCAGCCTGCAGGAGAGGCACTTCATCCCCACGGATCTGGGACGCATCGTCTGCAAGCAGCTCGTGGAGCACTTCGGACGGCTCATGGACGTGGGGTTCACGGCCAGCATGGAAGAAGGCCTCGACAAGGTGGCGGAAGGCAAGGAACAGTGGGTGGACCTGCTGCACCATTTCGCCGACGACTTCAATCCCACGCTGGCGGCGGCGGCCAAGAACATGCAGTCCGTCAAGGGCGGCATCCCCACGGATCTGACCTGTCCGGACTGCGGCAAGCCGCTGGTGATCAAGTTCGGCAAGGCCGGCCAGTTCCTGGCCTGCTCCGGCTATCCCGAGTGCCGGTACACCAGCAATTTCCAGCGCAACGCGGACGGCGGGCTGGAGATCGTCGCCCCGCAGAAACCCCAGCTGGAAAAGGTGGGCGAATGCCCGCGCTGCGGCAAGGATCTGGTGATCAAGCGCTCGCGCACGGGCAGTCGCTTCATCGCCTGCACGGGCTATCCCGACTGCGACTACGCCGCGCCCTTCTCCACGGGCGTGCTCTGCCCCCGCTGCGGCGAGGGGCGGCTCGTGGAAAAGAGCAGCAAGCGCGGCAAGATCTTTTATTCCTGCGATCAGTATCCCAAGTGCGATTTCGCCCTTTGGGACAGGCCCATACCCGAGGCCTGCCCCCGCTGCGGTTCTCCCTACCTTGTGGAAAAGAAGTCGCGCGACGGCGTGAAGATCATCTGCCCCGTCAAGGGATGCGGCTATGTGAAGGAGGATGACCATGCCTAAAAAGCAAAAGCCCGAAGACAGCAAGCGCCGTGACGGCAAGCGCGCCCCCGCGGCCGCTGGTGTTGTGACGCCGCCCCCGCCGCCTCGCATCACGCCGTTGAGCAGCCCGCTGGGGCTGGAGCAGCGCATTGCCGATCTGCTGGAGGCCGGGCAGCAGGCCGTCCTCATGACCGTAATCAACCGGGAAGGCTCCGCGCCGCGCGGCGCGGGGACGCGGGCGCTGCTGACCTCGCAGGGGCTGCTGGGCACAGTGGGCGGCGGCGCTCTGGAGGCCGCCGCGCTGGAGATGGCCCGCCAGTGTCTTGCCAGCGGCCTTTCCGCCTGCCACCAGTGCAGCATGGACGGCAGCGCCGACACGGACATGATCTGCGGCGGCAGCATGGAAGTGCTCTGCGAAAGTCTCTCCGCCTCACAGGCGCCGCTGTTCCGGCAGGCTCAGCGGGCGCTGGATCAGGGCATCGACGGCATCTGGTCGGTGGACGTCACGCGCGAAAACCTGCCGCGGCGCGTCCTCTATCTGGAGCGGCAGCCCGAGGCCCTGCCCGACGGCAGGTCGGAGAGCGTGCAGGTCATCCCCGCGGAGACGCCCAACATCATCATCGGTCTGGATCCGGCCCGGGCCCTGCTGGACAAGCGCAAGGGCAAGGCCGGGATGGTGGACGCCACGGTGGCCCGGATCTACATGGAGCCGCTGGATACGCCGCCCGTCCTCCTGCTGTGCGGCGGCGGGCACGTGTCGCTCGAGGTGGCCACGCTGGCGCATGCCTGCGGTTTCGTGGTGGACGTGGTGGACGACCGGGCGGAGTTCGCTTCGCCGGAGCGTTTCCCCATGGCGCGGCACTGCTTCGTCCTGCAGGCCTTTGCCAATCTTGTGCGTGCCTGCGGCATCGGCAGGCGGCATTATGTCGCCATCATGACGCGCGGACACAGCTTCGACCGCGAAGTGCTGGTGCAGGCGCTGGAAAGCCATGCCTTCTATATCGGCATGATCGGCAGCCGCTCCAAGAAGGACGGCGTGTACGCCGCCCTGCGCAAGGAAGGCGTGCCCGATGCGGAACTGGCCTGCGTGCGCTGTCCCATCGGCCTGCCCGTCGGGGCGGATTCGCCGCAGCAGATCGCCGTATCCGTGGTGGCCGAGCTGCTTGCCGCGCGCGCCGGGACGCTGCAGCGCCTGCGCATTGATGACTGACAGATGCCCGGCCGCAGGCCCCTACCGGGCGGCCCTCCCGTTTTTTTGCGAAGGAGTTTCCCGTGGTCCAACTCTTCATTGTTCTGCTCCTCTTGAGTGCCGTTGCCCTTATCTATATGGAAGCCCGGCGTCGTCTGCTGCTGCAGCGGCGGCTCATCGCCGCCATCAAGGCGGAGATCGCCGACGACACCCGCATGACGGCCCAGGTCGGCGTCTACTCCGGCGCGGATCAGAGCACGGTGGTCATCGGCGTTTCCGAGGAGATGGGCGGCTTCTACTACCGCGTCGTGCGCCAGCATGCCGAAGCCGGGCGCGGCAAGATCAACCTGTGTAACGTGACTTCCGTGGACATGATCATCGACGGCCAGATCCAGGACATCCACGAAGGCGGCTCCGACATGCCCACCAGCACCGCCAAGGCCACGGACCTTTCCTCCCGGCTGCTGAGCCAGTATCCGCCGGACAAGGTCAATGAGATGCAGCGCATCGAACTGCGCGTCGCCTATCTGAGCGAGAGCGGCGGCGAGCATTCGCTGGAGCTGAGCGCCCTGCGCCCCAGCATGACGCCCCGGCGTCGCAACCGTACCCAGATCCTCAAGAATGCGCTCTGGTGGTGCATCTTTATCCGCCTTGCCGCGCAGCATACCCGGCTTGCCGCCTCGGGTCTGTATGCCGGCGATGAGCATGACGGATAGGCCGAAAAATATTATCCAATAAAAACAAGTGGTTACGAGAAAAGCATACGCCTTTTCAACATATTGAAATAATTCACCTTTTTAGGGGTAAAAAAGATGCGACGGAAACGTCGCCTTTCTTGACACAAACGCCGAAAGTATGTTTTTCGACAGTTTGTTCTCCCTCATGCAGGCATGCCCTCTGCGTTTGCGGCGTCTGCCGCCGGGGAAAACCGGGCTGCGCGCGGCGGAAGATGACTGGCCATGTACGGGCCTTTCCGGCGTTCCGGCAGCCGCGTTTTCTGATTTTCGTGTCCGCCGTATGGCGGCAACCATTGCGAAGAGCGGGAATCCGCTTATGGAGTTTTGAATGCGTACGCGTAATATGTTTTCGGTGGCGCTTGCCCTTCTCGTGCTTGTTCAGCTTGCCGCCTGCCAGGGCGAAGAGGAGCAGGCGCGCCAGGGCGGCAAGGGGCCGCTTGTAAGCGTTTTTCATGTGGAGGCCAAGGATCGCCCCTGGCCCGCCCAGTATCAGGCGCAGGCTTCCGGTTCGCGCTCCGTGGAAGTGCGCGCCCGCGTGCAGGGCATCATCGAAAAGCGTCTCTATGATGAAGGGGCTTTCGTGAAGGAAGGGCAGCTGCTTTTCCAGATCGAGCGTGACCAGTATGAGGCGCAGGTGCAGCAGGCCCAGGCCCAGTACGACAGCGCGGCCCGCGAATGGCAGCGCATCCGTCCGCTGTACGAGAAGAACGCCGTCTCCCAGAAGGACCGCGACAACGCCCGCGCCGCCTATGACAGCGCCCGTGCCGCCCTGCGTGAAGCCAAGATCAATCTGGATTACTGTCAGGTGGTGTCGCCGGTCTCCGGCTACAGCTCCAAGGAGAATTACACCCCCGGCAACCTCGTGAGCAACAACTCCCTGCTCACCTATGTCGAGCAGACCGATCCCATGTACATCGACTTTTCCATCGCCGCGCCGGAGCGCATGCGCCGGCAGCAGCTGGCGGCGGAAGGCCGTTTGCGCTTCCCGGAAAAAAACATCTATAAGGCCCGTCTGCGTCTGCTGGACGGCAGCATGAGTCCGGTGGAAGGGGTCATCAACTTCATCGACAGCCGGGTGCAGCCCACTACCGGCGTCATCAAGGCGCGCGCCACCTTCGACAATTCCACGGGCTCCATCATGCCCGGGCAGTATGTGCGCATCTTCATGGAAGGCGATATCCTGGTCGATGCCGTGCTCATCCCGCAGAAGTCCCTGCTTATCACGCAGAAGGGGTCCTTCGTGCTTGCCGTGGGAGAAAACAATATCGTGAAGTCCGTGCCCGTGACGGTCAGCGAGACCATCGGGGACATGTACCTTGTGGACTCCGGTCTCAAGGGCGGCGAGGTCATCATCAGCGAGGGCCTCATCAAGGCCCGTCCCGGCCAGCCCGTCACCCCGCAGGAACAGGGCGCGCAGGGGCAGAAGGCCGGCGAGCAGAAAACCGCCGCCGGCGACGGCAAGGAGGCCGGCAAGGGCGACAACGCGGAAAAGGCCGCCCAGTAAGGTGATGCGCTATGGCTGCCTCCGCTAAACCCAATCTCTTTTTGCGCCGGCCGATCCTTTCGTCGGTCATCTCCATCGTCATCACGCTTGTGGGCGCGCTGGCCATGAAGGCGCTGCCCATCGCCCAGTATCCCGACCTTGTGCCCCCTACGGTCAACGTGTCCGTGTACTATCCCGGCGCGTCGGCGGAAACCATCGCCGCCACCGTGCTGGCTCCGCTGGAAGTGAACATCAACGGCGTGGAAAACATGCTCTACATGACGTCCACGGCGGCTTCCGGCTCCGGCTCCGGTTCGGTCGACGTCTACTTTTCGTTGGGCACCAATTCGGACATGGCGCTGGTCAACGTCAACAACAAGGTGAACCTTGCCCAGACGACCCTTCCGGAAAGCGTGCGTCTGCAAGGCGTGACCGTGACCAAGAGTTCGCCGGCCATGTTGCAGGTCATCGCCATGTATTCGCCCGACGGACGCTATGACGAAGTCTACCTGCATAACTATATGCAGGTGAACGTGGCTGACGAACTCAAGCGCGTGCCCGGCGTGGGCGACGTGTCCGTGTTCGGCCAGATGGACTATTCCATGCGCATCTGGATCCAGCCGGACAAGCTGGCCAAGTACAAGCTTACCGTCAGCGACGTGGCCGCCGCCATCCAGGAGCAGAACTCGCAGTTCTCCCCCGGTCGTCTCGGGGACCCGCCGCTGCCGCAGAATGCCGAACTTTCCTGGCAGATCGACACCAAGGGCCGTTTCAGCTCGCCCGAAGAATTCGGTGAGATCATCGTCCGCACCGGCGAGGACAGCGCCCTGCTGCGCCTCAAGGACGTGGCCCGCATCGAGATGGGCGGCAAGGACTACAGCGTCAGCATGGAAATGAACGGCATGAAGGCCCGCGGCATGGGCGTGTACCTACTGCCGGGCGCCAACGCCATCGCCACCGGCGACGCCGTGACGGCCCGCCTCAAGGAACTGGAAAAGGACTTCCCCGACGGCATCGCGTACAAGGTCATCGTGGACAATAACGACTTCGTGATGGAATCCATCAATGAGGTCATCCATACTCTGGTGGAAGCCATGATCCTCGTGTTCATCGTGGTGTTCGTCTTCCTCCAGAGCTGGCGGGCGACGCTCATCCCCTGCATCGCCGTGCCGGTCTCCATCATCGGTACCTTTGCGGGCATGTACGCCCTGGGCTACACCATCAACACCCTGACTCTGTTCGGCATGGTGCTGGCCATCGGTATCGTGGTGGACGACGCCATCGTCGTGCTGGAAAACGTGGAACGCATCATGTCCACGGAACATCTGCCGCCCAAGGAAGCCACGGCCAAGGCCATGAGCGAAGTGACGGCCCCGGTCATCGCCATCGTGCTGGTGCTCTGCGCGGTGTTCATCCCCGTGTCCTTCATGGGCGGTCTGGCCGGTCAGATGTACAAGCAGTTCGCCATCACCATCTCGGTGTCCGTGGTGCTCTCCGGCATCGTGGCGCTGACGCTGACCCCGGCGCTCTGCTCGCTGCTGCTCAAGCCTCATGCCCATGACCATCAGCCCGCCAAGCCCTTTGTGGTCTTCAACTATCTGTTCACCAAGACCACGCACAAGTATGTACGCATCGTGCGCTTCATCAAGGATTCCACGCTGCGGGCCTTCGTGCTCTTTGCGATCATGATCGCGGCCACGGTCTGGTTGTTCAAGGTCGTGCCGGGCGGCCTCGTGCCCAATGAGGACCAGGGCTACATCCTCGGCATGGCCATCCTCGACGACGGCGCGGTGCAGTCGCGTACGTCGGATGTGACGCGCCTCATTGCCGACAATCTGCTCAAGAATCCGGCGGTGGAGACCGTCATGTCCATCAACGGCCTGGACATCACCTCCATGTCCCCCAAGAGCAACTACGGCACGTTCTTTGCCACGCTCAAACCCTGGAGCCAGCGCCAGACGCCGGAAAGCAGCGCCGAGGCCATCAGCGCCAGCGTCATGGCCGTGACCATGATGCAGCCCGAGGCCGTGACCATCGGCTTCACGCCGCCGCCCATCAGCGGCATGTCCACTACGGGCGGTTTTGAATGCTATATCCAGATGCGCGGCGACGGCACGAGCCAGGATCTGGAAGCCATGGCCAACAAGTTCGTCACCGCGGCCATGGCCACGGACGAGAACGGCAACCGCCGCTATCCGGCCATCGGTTCGCTGCGCAGCCTCTTCTCCACCGGCGCGCCGCAGCTCTACGCCAATCTGGATCGCGACCGCTGCAAGGACATGGGCATCAGCATCAGCGATGTCTTCACGGCCATGAACGCCTCCTTCGGCGCCATGTACATCAACGACTTCAACTACCTCGGCCGTACCTTCCAGGTGCGCATGCAGGCCGAGGCCGATTACCGCCTCTTGCCCGAATCCCTGCATGACGTCTTCGTGCGGACGAGCAAGGGCGAGATGGTGCCGCTCTCGGCCGTCATGACATTGGAACGTCGTACCGCGCCCCAGACCATGGAGCGTTACAACGTGTTCCCGGCGGCCCACCTCATGGGGGATCCCGCCCCGGGCTATTCCTCCGGTCAGGCCCTGGCGGCCATGGATCAGGTGGCGGCCGAAGTGCTGGACAGCAACTACGCCCTGGGCTGGGTGGGTTCCGCCCTGCAGGAAATGCTGGCCAGCGCGGACACCACCATCATCTTCGTGCTGGCGCTGGTCATGGTCTTCCTGATCCTTGCCGCCCAGTACGAAAGCTGGTCGCTGCCGCTGGCCGTGCTCACCGCCGTTCCCTTCGGCGTGTTCGGCGCGCTGGTGGCGACCTGGCTGCGCGATCTGTCCAATGACGTGTACTTCCAGGTGGCGCTGGTCACCCTTGTGGGTCTGGCGGCCAAGAACGCCATCCTCATCGTGGAATTCGCCGTCGAGGCCTGGCGCGACGGGCGCAGTCTGGACGTTGCGGCCATGCACGCCGCCCGTCTGCGCTTCCGCCCCATCGTCATGACCTCGCTGGCCTTCATCCTTGGCTGCGTGCCGCTGGCCATCAGTTCCGGCGCGGGCGCCAACAGCCGTCATGCCATCGGCACCGCCGTGGTGGGCGGCATGCTGGCGGCCACCTGCCTTGCCACCCTGTTTATTCCGTTCTTCTTCCGGTTCATCATGTCCGTTTCCCTGCGCCTGCAGGGCAAGCGCGACCCCAATGAAGGGAAGGGACGCTTCGAGGAGGACGACATATGACCGTGTTTCCCCGTCTTCGGGCGCTGACCGCCTGCCTGGCGGCGCTGCTCGTGCTGGGGGGCTGCTCGCTGGCCCCCAAATACGAGCGTGAGACCTTCGACATGCCGAGCCAGTGGCGCAAGGTGAATCTGACGACCCAGCCGCTGTACACGGACTGGTGGAAGCGTTTCAACGATCCGGTGCTGACGGCTCTGGTGGAAGAAGCCCTGAAGAACAACCTTGACCTGGCCGAGGGCATGGCGCGCATCGAGTCCGCCGCGGCGCAGGCCGGGGTGGCGACTTCCGCCCTCTTCCCGCTGGTGACGGGCGATGCCGGCGCGGGCGCGCAGAGCAACTCCGAGCGCAGCCCCAACTACAGCAAACTGGCCGACCGGTCCTACACCACCTATCAGGGTTCGCTCAGCGCCGCCTGGGAGCTGGATTTCTGGGGGAAGTACCGCAATCAGCGCACCATGCTGACGGACGTGCTCATGAATACCTTGCTCAGCCACGAGGCCCTGCGTCTGTCCATCGCCGGACAGACGGCCCAGAGCTACTTTGCGCTGCTGGCGCTGGACATGCAGCTGGCTACGGCCAACCGTACGCTCAAGAGCCGCGAGGAATCCTTCGGCATCTACACGAGCCGTTACCAGCAGGGCGACATCACCGAACTGGACTGGCAGCGTGCCCGGGCGGAAGTGGAAACGGCCCGCTCGCAGCTGCACAGCGCCATGGTGGCCGTGGACTCGGCGGAAGCCAGTCTTGCCGTGCTGCTGGGCCGCTCCCCCCGCGAGATCATGGACGGCAGCATCCAGCGCGGCCGTACCATCGAGCATATGCCCTCGCCGCCGGTGCTGCCCGAGGGGCTGCCTTCCGAGCTGCTCATGCGGCGTCCCGACGTACGGGCCGCAGAGTTCCTGGTCATGGCCTATAACGCCAATATCGGCGTGGCGCGTGCCCAGTTCTTCCCGTCCATCTCCATCACCGGCGCTCTCGGCACGTTGAGCGCCTCCTTCGGCCACCTGTTCACCAACCCCGCAGGCACCTGGAATTACGGGGCCACGGCCAGCGTGCCGTTGCTGGACTTCGGGGCGAACTGGTATAACCTCAAGGATGCCGAGGCCCAGAAGAAGGCGGCCATCGCGACCTACCGCAAGACGGTGGGCGAGGCCTTCTCCGACATTCGCTCCGCCTATGTGGCCCAGCGTGAGGCCAACGCCATCGTGGAGAGCTATCAGACGCAGGTGAAGAGCTTGCGCCGCGCGGTGGACATCGCCCGCCTGCAGTACGACAACGGCTATTCCGACTATCTGACCGTGCTGGATGCCGAGCGTCAGCTGTTCAATGCCGAACTTTCGCTGGCCAATGCCCTGCGTGACCGCCTCTATGCGGTGGTGAGCATGTGCATGGCCCTGGGCGGCGGCTGGCAGGACCCCGGCGTGACGCCCGGGCCCGTGCTGGTGGACAGCGACAAGTTGGTGGAAGCCCAGCGTACCGCCGGGCAGAAGACGCCGGAAGCCGTGCCTGCGGCGGCGCGTCCGGCTTCTTAGGCGCTGACAGAAAAATGCACCTTGGAAGCGGGTCCTGCTCTGGCAGGGCCCGCTTTTTTCGTATCTGTGCAGGCGGGAGACGGATATGTCTTTTTAGAGCATTTCCAGTTTGAAACGCTTCGCGTTTCACATGGAAAATGCTCAGGGATAGATCAGGGCCGCCGGATCGCCGGGCAGGGCATACGTCTGTCCGTCAAGCGAGATGATGACGCCCGGCAGTCTGTCCATGTGCTGTGGGGCCATACCGAGGGGGACCGCATAGACGACGCGGCCTGTATCCCCGTCCAGCAGGGCGCGCACCAGCGGCATGCGGCTGGCGGCCAGGCGCAGCCATAGCCCTTGTTTCGTGCGTTGTTGCGGCTCTTGTGCGAGCAGTTCCCGCGCCAGTACGATCTGTGTCGGAATGGGCAGCATGCGCCGGGCGTCCACCGGGTTGAGTCGCCAGATCTCCAGCGAGAAGGCGACTTCCGACGGCAGGGGGGTGGCGCTGTCCAGCACCAGCCAGACCTGCGAGAAGGTGGCATTGGGATCCGCCGGACTGGCGGCCAGCCAGGCGTTGTCCAGCCCCCTGCGGCGCAGGGCGTCGGGCACGCGCAGGACGAGCGGCGACCCCGCCCGCACCGCCGCGATCTCCCCGCGGGAGAAGCGCCGCAGCGGTTCCGTCCATTCCTCCTGCCAGTGCGCATAGGCCATGCGGACGCTGCCCAGACCAAAGAACCAGGCCACCCAGGGGTTGGGCCAGTGCTGCGGGGAATGGCGCAGGCTTTCGCCGGCCAGGACGGGCGCGGCCGTTTCCGACAGGGCGCGCACGGCGACCTGCGGCAGATGGGGATCCGTCGTCAGGCGCGGGCTGCCGGGATAGTTGTACAGTCCGGCGAGGCCCAGACGCATGGGCGCGTCCAGCGGCGTATACGCCCTCCCCAGATCCCAGAGCCAGTTATAGCGATCCTGGATATTGTCGCCGCTGATGACCCAGTCCCCGGCGGCGGCGTGTTCGGCGGCGGCGCGCCAGTTGGGGGTCAGACACAGGGAAAGGAGCACGGCCGTCAGCAGCAGGCCCAGACGGCCGCCGTGCTGCAGCAGGCGCACATTCCAGCGTCCCAGCCACGGATAGAGGGCAAGCGTCAGGGTGGCGGCCCCGTAGATGGCCAGGACGGCGGACAGGCTTTCATTCGTCAGACTGAAGGCGTCGCCCGCCGCGTGCAGGGCCGTCATGCTCAGGGAGACGAGCAGAAAGCCCGTCAGGGAAAGGACGGTCAGCCAGCCGGGCCGCAGGGGCGGGATGTCCGGCGGCAGCGGCTGCCCGCCGATGCGGCCCTCGCCCTGCGCGTGGGGCAGGAGCAGCGCCAGCGTCAACACCGGCACGGCCCAGAAGGGGAAGCGAAGGCCCGCAAGGCTGCGCCACCAGTCCCGCTGGAAGTCCGGCCAGACTTCCGGCAGGGGATGGGCGGCCTGCGTGGCCCAGCGGCCTGGAGAGGCGAAAACGATGATGGTGCACGCCAGCGCGGCCAGCAGCACGCGGCCCAGCTCACGCCGTACGGGATGGCGGTGCAGCGCGGCCAGCAGCCAGGCCCCCAGCGACAGGGCGAGGACCGCATGCGCGGACATCTCCCCGAGGCCGACGGTGAGCGCGGCCAGCAGCATGGCCTGCCGGCAGCGCCGCTTGCGTGCGAAGGCGTCCGCCAGCCAGAGGCGGCAGATGGTCAGCAGGAAGCAGAGCCAGAGACCGCCCGGCAGGACAAGGGAAAGGTTCTGGGTCAGGCTGAAGAACTGATGCGCCTGCGGGTGGCAGGCGCACAATCCCAGCATGGCCAGCAGGCCGCAGAACAACCCCAGCCTGTGCGGGATGGCCGGCGCGGCCAGCCGGGCCAGTCCGTAGACGGCCAGCCCGTAGCTGCCCAGCGAGAGCAGACAGATGGCCCCGTTGAGCAGCAGGGACTCCGGGGCCCGTCCCAGAAAGGTCTGCAGGAAGTGCAGCCCGTAGCGCCCGCCGGCGTACAGCCACTGCCTGCCCATCTCGTAGAGCCCGCCGGGCAGGTCCAGGAAGCACATGGCGCGGCTCATGTGCTCGAAGTCCTCTCCCTGCGGGAAGACGAAGGCAAAGCCCCAGAAAAAGGGCAGCATGACCACCAGCGCCAGGAGGCAGCACAGGCGCGAGGGCCTGTACAGTTCCTCCGGGCGCAAGAGCACCGCCGGGCCTCGCATGGACGCTGCCTAACCTTTCACGACGCGCACATCGCCCCGGGTCTCGTTGACGCGACGCCGGAAGCTCTGCCGCCTGTCCTCGCCGTCGATCATGCCGGCCACCCATTCGGCCACATGCAGCACGGGGCGCTTGTCATGCAGGTTGATGAGGCAGCGGCCGATGCCGATCTTGCAGGACGGGCAACCCACCAGCACGGGCGGCAGGACGCCGTTTTTGCCGGCACGCGCTTCGGGGCTGTCGATCTCGTCAAAGGTACGCTGCAGGCTGATCTGCTTGCGCGAGCGCAGCAGATTGTAGATCTGCGGCGAGGTCAGGGCCCCCATGCCGGATTCGCCGCAGCAGCCGCCATTGAGCAGCACCTTGGCCCCGGAGAAGTTGGACAGGGCGGCCACGATCTGTTTCTGCCCCTTGGCGGCCGGGATGCCCGCCCATTCGCTGTGGCAGGAGGCATGGTAGACGAGGCTCGTGCCGGGCGGCAGGGGATGCTCCAGCTGTTCTTTCTTGAGCAGGGGCAGGACGAGCTGCAGCACGTCCCGCTGCCCCAGCCCCGTGAACTGCTCGGTGAGGCCGATACGCTCCAGACCGTCCAGACAGGTGCCGCAGGAGGTGACCAGATGGGCGACCTCGAAGCCCTGCTTGCCCAGATTGCGGATCATGGCGGACAGATACTGACGGTTGTGGGAGAGGTTGTCCTCGAAGGCCGTGTCCATGCCCGCGGCCAGCAGCGGGTAGCCGCAGCAGAGGTGACGCGGCGGCACCGCCACGGCGAAACCGGCCCGCAGCAGCAGCATGATGCTCGAAAGGCCGATGCGGTCATAGAAGAGACCGGCTCCGCAGCCCGGGAAGTAGATGACGCACGGCGTACCCTGCGCCACGTCCGTGGGCGAGAAGACGGAGCCTCGGTGCAGCCGCAGCGCCTCGTACAGGTTGGTGTAGCCGACCTTGGGCCCGCGGCCGGAAAAGAGCGGGCTCTGCATGCGCCGCTTCCAGACGCCGGGGACGAAGCCCAGCAGGCGGTTCTGCATCTTCTGGCCCAGGGAGGCCATCTTGGCGGCCTTGGGCACCCGGTTCTCCACGTCCTGCACGAGCCATTCCAGCGCCTTTTTCTTGAGAGGATGGCCGCCGGCGTTCTCATGCTCCAGCAGGGCCCGCAGCGACAGGGCCACGTCCCCGGACGGGATCTTGACCGGGCAGTTGGCGCGGCAGCGGCCGCAGGCGGTGCAGTGCTCCACGAGATCCCGCAGCCAGCGCAGCAGTTCGTCGTCGATGCTGCCCTTGTTGACCTGCGAGTAGTAGACCGCCTCGATGAGCATGCCCAGCACCATGTTTTTGTTGCGCGGATGGTACTGCATGCTCCGTTCGGGATAGTTCATGGGGCAGACGTGCTTGCACTTGCCGCAGCGCGTGCACACCTGCACGGCGGCCAGCAGGTCGGTCAGCTTTTCCTTGTCCGGCAGGCCGCTGTCGTTGATGTCGCGGATGAGGTGGTTGAAGGAGAAGGTGAAGGGCCGCACGGGCAGCTCGCGGTGCACGAGCTTGGCCGGGTTCATGATGTCGCGCGGATCGACCCGTTCCTTGAAGGCGCGCAGGGCCTCCATCTTCTCCTTGCCGAAAAAGGCGATCTTGGTGATGCCTATGCCGTGTTCGCCGGAGACCTCGCCGCCCATTTCCTGACATTCGGCCATGACGCGGGCGGCCGTCTCTTCGGCTTCTTCCAGCATGTGCGGGTCATTGGAGTTGACCGGGATGTTGACGTGGCAGTTGCCGTCCCCGGCGTGCATGTGGCTGGCCACCACGATGCGCCCGGCATCCATGTAGTCCCGGATCTTGTTGAGCTTGCGACCAAGGTGGGGGTACTTTTCCAGCAGGCTGTCCATATAGGCCTGGGCCCGCTGCCAAAGCTCGGTATCCGAGAGCTCCGCGGCGTTGACGTCGCCGGTCGCCACCTTGGAGGCAAAGGAGAATTCGCGGTTGAACTCCTTTTCTTCCATGGGGAAGCCGGGCAGGCGGCCCACCTCCTGCAGCGCGTAGCGATAGGCCTGCGCGGTGCATTCCAGGTTGAGCTGCTCCAGGAAGAGGGCGAAGTCCGGGATGCGGTCCATGGGGATGACCACGTCCTCATTGAGCTTGAAGCCGGAGGTGCGCTTGGCGATGGCGGACAGGCGGTGGCGGTCCTCCCAGAAGCGTTCGGCTTCCTTGTCGTCCTGCGCCACGATGATGTCCACGTTTTCCTGTTCTTCCACCACGGACACGATGTCGCCCACGCACTTGTCCAGCAGGTAGGGGTCGTCGCCGTCCACCTGGAGGATGATGACGGAAATGGGGAGATCGTTGAATTTGCGGGACTTGCGCTTGTATTCGATGGCCTGCACGTATTTGGCGTTGAACTCTTCCAGCGCGGACAGATGGGCGTAGTCGCCCTCCTCGCGGATGCGGTTGCGCAGGCTCACCAGCTCGCGCACCACCACGGCCGCCGGATGCATGGAACGTCCGAAGAATTCAAGCACCATGACGCGCTTGTAGCGCGGCTTGGGATGGAGGATGAAACAGGCCTCGGTGATGATGCCGTCCACCCCTTCCTTCTGCATGCCGGGCAGACCGCCGAGGGCCTTGTTGGTCACGTCCTTCCCGAGGCCGGGCAGGCGGATCTCGTCCCCGCGCAGATGCACCACGTTGCGCACGCCGCCGCTGACGTCCTTGACCACGAAGACGGCCGTCTCCTCAGGCAGGATCTTGTGCCGGGGGTGGTTCTCCCGCTCCACGGTGATGATCTCTCCCGTGGGCGTGACCATGCGCCACCAGAGCAGGTTGTCCAGGGTGGTGCCGTATTCGAAGGCCATGGGCCCGCCGGCATTCTCCGAAATGTTGCCGCCGATGGAGGACGCCTGCTTGGAGGCCGGGTCCACCGAAAAGAGCGCGCCCTTTTCGTCCATGGCCGTGATGACGGCCTGCGTATTGGCCCCGGCCTGACAGGTGACGGTCATGGCTTCAAGATCCACGGGGCCGATATGCGTCAGTCGGGCCAGGCTGACGATGACCGTGCGCCGCCGGGCCGGCACGGCCCCGCCCGTCATGCCCGAACCGCCGCCGCGGGGGATGAGGGCGAATTTCATGTCGTTGGCCAGCTTGACCAGAGCGGCCACCTGTTCGGTGGTGTCCGGCTCCACCACCAGCAGGGGCAGCTCCATGCGCAGGTCGGTGGCGTCGGTGGCGGTCTCCACCAGCGCGGCCGGCTGGGTCAGCACGCATTCGGCGGGCAGCATGCCGCGCAGGGTCTCCGCCAGGCGCTGCCGGAAATCCGCCTCGGCCTCGTAGGCGGACCAGAACATGGTGATGCCTTCGCTGATGGCCGTGGCATAGTAATGCGCCAGCGCCAGCGCCTCGCGCTCGAAGCGCTCACGGACGCTGGCCCGCACCGTATCGGCATCGATGAAGGGGTTGTAGGCCACGAGGAAGAGCTCTTCGGCAATGGCGATGGCCAGATGGCGCACGGATTCCGGCCACTCTTCAAAGTCGCTGATATTGATGCGCAAAATACGGTTGACGACGTAATCGGGCGATATGGAGATATGCGGTCCCTTGTGGGCCATGACCTGTACCTACCTTGCGGGGATGCGGTTGCCGGCGGCCTGCCGGGCCACGCGGGCGGATGAAGCCTGGACAACCATACGTGAAGCCGGAAAACTCTTTTTTATCCGCATCAATCCCGCTTGGCAAGTTGCTGCCGGGGCCCTCCGGGGCATGCCTCCGGCGTGCGGCCTCGTGGGGAGGGGCTGCCGGCGGGCGGCAGGGCGGATAGCTGAAAAAACATCCCGTCCGCACGGTGGCGCGGACGGGATGCTGTCATGCCTTGTCAGGAGGCGTCATCGGGCGGCCGCTCTGTCGGAGCGGCTCCGCAGCACAAGCATGGCGGCGATCATGACGACGAGGGCCGTGCCGAGGCTGGCGGGCAGCGACCCCCCGGTAAAGCCCGCCACCACATAGCCCACAAGGCTGCTGGCCGCCACCACGCAGGCATAGGGCATCTGCGTGGAGACGTGCTCGATGTGGGTGCAGGCCGCGCCGGCGCTGGAAAGGATGGTGGTGTCGGAAATGGGGGAGCAGTGGTCCCCGAACACGCTGCCCGCCAGAGTCGCGGAAAGGCAGACGAGGACGAGGCTGGGGTCCACCTGCTGCGCTACGGGCACGACGATGGGGATGAGGATGCCGAAGGTCCCCCAGGCCGTCCCCGTGGAGAAGCTGAGGAAACAGGCCAGCACGAAGATGATGGCCGGCAGCAGGCCGCCGGTCATGCCGCCGTCGGCCTCCACCAGGGTACGCACATAGGCGGGCGTCTGCAGCAGGTTCTGACAGACGCCGGAGATGGTCCAGGCCAGCACCAGGATGATGTTGGCGGGCATCATGGCCTTCATGCCCTGCGTGGCGCCGTCCATGAAGGTCTTGAGCGACATGCGTCCCAGCGCCACGAACTGGATGAAGGCCACCACCATGGCGCCGAAGGAGGCCAGCACGAGCGCCTTGGCCGCCGTGCAGTTGCCGAAGGCGGCGGCCAGGGTGTGGTACTGCGGATCGTCTCCCCAGTAGCCCCCGTTATAGAGCAGGGCCAGCACCGCAAAGACGATGAGGCTGCCGATGGGGACGAGCATGTCGGCCAGATGACCCTTGCCGGTCACTTCGGGCTGGCGGCGGGCTTCTTCGTTCTCTTCCCCGCTGGCGCCCACATCGCCCTTGATGGCCTTTTCCTCGGCCTTGCGCATGGGGCCGATGTCAAAGCGGCCCATGCAGACCATGACGACCATGACAAGAGACAGCAGAGCGTAGAAGTTATAGGGGATGGTGGAGACGAAGGCCGCGAAGTCGCTTTCAAAAGCGCCGGTGGCCTTGAGATTGCTGCCGACGGCCGCCGCCCAGCTGGAAATGGGGGCGATGATGCAGATGGGCGCGGCGGTGGCGTCGATGATGTAGGCCAGCTTGGCGCGAGAGATGCGGAAGCTGTCCGTCACGGGGCGCATGACCGTGCCCACGGTGAGGCAGTTGAAATAGTCGTCGATGAAGATGAAGACGCCCAGGCCGGAGGTGGAAAGCATGGCCGAGCGGCGGCTCTTGATGCGGCGTGTGGCCCACTTGCCGTAGGCCCGGGTGCCGCCGGCCATGGCGATGACGTAGACCAGCGCGCCGAGCAGGGTGCAGAAAAGGATGATGTTGAAATCCAGCTTGCTGACCATGACGGCGAAGGCCGTTTCCACGGGCTTGACCAAAAGGGTGCCGGTGCCGGTGCCGATGGTGTGGATGACGGTCCCGCTGAGGATGCCGAGGAAGAGGGAGGAGATGACTTCCTTGGTCAGCAGGGCCAGGGTAATGGCGATGATGGGCGGCAGCAGCGACAACCAGCCCGCGGCTTCAAACGGCTCCATGACGACTCCGAGAAGGGTTTATGTGATCAGGAATTCTGGCTCATGATCAACTCGACCTCGTCCACGCTGAGGCCGGCATTACGGGCGATCTGCTTGGCGGAGAGCCCCTTGCGCTGTCCGTTGAGGATCAGCTCGCGCAGGAACTGCGGCGAACGCGTGATGCCTTCGGCCTGATCGAGCAGACGGCGCAGATCCTGGGCCCGCTGCTCGAGTTTTTCGTCAAGGCTGCGCAGCTCGGCCTGGCGCTGGGCGAAGGTCGCCACGATCTCCTTTTCCAGACGGGCGTTCATCTCGATGCGGGCCAGCAGGGCTTCCTGATTGCCTTGCAGCGTGTTGAGCAGCCGTTCCGAATTCCGGAGCCGCAGATAGAAAAAGAGGACGCCGCTCAGGATGAGCAGCTCCATGATGGAAAAGAGAATGATCAGTCCAAGTTGAAGATAGTCGTTCATACGCGTACGTTCAGGAGGTTTCCCACCAGCGGCGAGCCGGAGGGGCGGGGTTCTTCTTCCTCTTGCGGCACAAGTGGCGGCCTGCGCCGTCTTCGGCTGCCGAACTGTGCGCCCTGCTGTCCCTGATCGCGGGCATCTGTATTGATGGCGCTGCCCTCGGTCTTGGGTTCACTCTTTTCGACGTGCTGCATCTGCTGCTTGGCCATTTCGGTGGCAAGCGCCTGCGACATGGCCAGAGCGGCCTGCGGCGCGTTGGTCGTTGCCGATACCAACGGCGCGGCAAGCCCGGTCTGGGCGTACAGCACGGCCATGGTGGATTGGATGCTCACCGGTTCCCCTCCCGGACAGGCTTCCGTCCCTTTCTTTTGGAATAAACAATGATGCGTCCGACCGCCCGGCTGTCCGTGCAAGCGTCCGTTTCACGCCTGTTCCCGTTCGTGCGGCAGGGATTGGCTGCGTTCGCCGATGGCGAACCCCTGCCGTCGGGGCCAGGCGGAGTGACGGCCGCTTGTCGATAGTACGGTTCATGCGCGCAGGCGGTCTTCAGGCGCTCTCTCCATTCATCCCTCGTGTCAAGGTTTCATACGCGTGGCTGCCGGCAATGTCCCGGCCTAATGCCCCAGGTAACTTTCCATCAGAACGTCCTCGATCTGGCCGAGCGTCAGATAGCTGTTCACAACGGACGTGAGGTCCTTCTTGATGGTTTCTCTGTTGGCGGCGGCCAGCAGAAAATCCAGCGACTTGTTGCGCAGATAATAGTACATGGCGTCGCGCACCGTCATGAGCTGCTTTTCAATTTCCTTGTTGAGCATCTCCGACTTGGAAATGGTGGAAAAGCGGCAGACGAGGAAATTGGTGTTGCCCTTGTCGTCCTTGACGGGCACCCAGAAGGGCTCCAGCTCGAAAATGAAGTCCTGCTCCACAGGGGCGGCCTCCGGCGGCTTGACCACGATGACCTCGGGCTTGGGCGGCTCCACCACTGGCGGCGGCACGCGGAAGAAAAACCACCAGACTGCCGTTGCCGCCAGTATGACGAACAGGCCGATGCCGCTGATGATGAGCTTTTTCTTGCTCTTGGGGGCTTCCTTCACCACCGGAGCGGGGGCTGATGACCGCCGTTCCACGGGGGGGAGAGGCTTTTCCTCCGGCTCACGCAGGAAAGGCGCATCATCGAGGTCCAGCTCGACCTTGCCGCCGGCTGACGCTGACGCCGGCGACGCAACTTCGACCTGGATATCGCTTTTTTCCTTTACCTTGTCGTCCGCCACGACTTCCTCCGGACACCAGTACGGACCATGCAGCTGCCTCCCTCATGCAGAGGGAGACGTGCGGCAAAAAAAGGGCAACGACAGGACAGGGCCCGCCGCTGCCACCAAAACATGCAGGCCAGAGCGATGCGCCTACTGAAAGATCTTGTCGATCTTCTGCTTCATGGTATCGGCGGTGAACGGCTTGACGATGTAGTTGGACACCTTGGCCTGCACCGCTTCGATGATGTTTTCCTGCTGGGCTTCGGCAGTGACCATCAGGAACGGGATGTCGGCGAACTGCTCGCTGGAACGCACCTTGCGCAGCAGGTCGATGCCGGTCATCTGGGGCATGTTCCAGTCGGAAACGATGAAGTCGATTTTTTCGCGGTTGAGCACATCCCACGCCGTGGTGCCGTCATCGGCTTCCACGACGTTGTTGAAGCCGATCTGGCGCAGGATATTGCGAACGATGCGGCGCATGGTGGAAAAGTCGTCCACGATGAGAACGCGCATATTGGTATCATACGACATGAGCACTCCTCCCTTGATTCCGCCGGTGGCGGCAAACTAAACAATGACCGAGCAATCACACGCCCCGGCGCCGCGCTACGGCAAAGGGCTGTCCCCATACTGATTGAGAAATTCCTTGCGCAGCCGGTTCAGGGCCTGAGAATGCAACTGCGAGACCCGTCCTTCGGTGATGCCCATGACTTCGGCCGTTTCCCGCATGTTGAGTTCATCCGTGTAATAAAGCGACAATACCAGCTTTTCCCTAGGTGTCAAACGGTCAATGAGGGGGGCTATGCGCTCGATCATTTCCTGATGCGCCGTGGAGGAAAAGGGCTGTCCGCCATTTTCCCCCCCCTCGCCGGAGACCGTATCCTGGATGGCGTCCAGGGAGAGCCAGAGCTGATTCTGCAGCGCTTCGAGGCCCTGCCGCACATCGCGCATCTCAAGGCCCGTCATCTCGTGCAGCTCTTCTTCCGTCGCCTGCCGTCCTTCTTCGAACTCCACCTTCCGCATGGCCTCGTCCAGCACGCGGATGCGTTGCCGGAGCGAGCGGGGGAACCAGTCGAGCCGGCGCAGTTCGTCCAGCATGGCCCCCCGTATGCGGGTCTCGGCATAGGTCTCAAAGCGTATGCCGAGCTGCGGGCGGAATTTCCCCAGGGCTTCCATGAGCCCCAGCGTGCCGGAACTGATCATCTCGTTCAGTTCCACGCTCCGCGGCAATTTGACCTTGAGGCGCAACGCCAGAAAGCGGATCTTGGGCGCATAATGCCGCACGACGGCTTCCTGCTCCGCCGGGGAGAAGTCCTCCCAGGCGGTGGCGCCGGTCTCAAGAGCCTCCCAGGGGGCGGACTCGTCAGTTCGTGCCGTTACGGTATGCATGCCCATCCTCTGCGTCCGACGCTTCAACTCAAGCCTGTTCTGTCTTCCCTCTCAGCAGAACAGCAGTTTTTTCCAGAAAAACTTGATGTTGCCGTCAAGCTGCCGGGCCACGTCCCACTGACTGATGGTCGTGGCGAGCTGATCGATGGCCTTGGCGGCGGGGCTTTCCGGCTGAGTCTCGCACAGGGGTTTCTGCGCCAGCACGGACTTGCGCATGGCCGGATCCCGCGGGATGAAGCCGGCAAAGTCCAGAGAGACGCCGCTCAGGAAGGTGTCGCAGGCCTGATGCAGGCGGGCGAAGATCTCCTTGGCCATCTTCATGTCCGGGACCATGTTGACGCAGACCTTGAAGTGCTCCACCCCGTGCGTCAGCTTGAGCACCTTGATCAGGGCGTAAGCATCCGTCAGGGAAGTGGGTTCGGGCGTCAACAGCACCAGACGTTCCTGGACGGCCAGATTGAAATAGAGCACGTTGTCGTTGATGCCGGCGCCGGTATCGACGATGAGGTAGTCCACCTGATCCTCGAGCTCGTCCACCGCTTCGAGCAGTTCGAGCTTCTGGCCGCTGGAGAGGGTGAGCATGTCGCTCACGCCCGAGGAGGCCGGCAGGATGGAAAAGCCGTACGGTGTGGGGAAGAGGATCTCCTTGAGGCTCGCCCCTTCATGGAAAAGATGGAAGAGGTTCTTGGCCGGCGTCAGGCCCAGCAGCACGTCCACGTTGGCCAGACCGAGGTCAGCATCGATGAGGACGACTTTTTTGTTCTTCCGCGCAAGGCTCAGGGCCAGGTTGACGGAGAGGTTGGTTTTTCCGACTCCGCCCTTGCCGGATGTTACGGAAAATACGAGAGGGAAATCGCCGCTCATGCTTATGCTCCAGGCTGGGGGGTAGAAGTTGCGTTCCCGGCGGGTTCGCCGGGGAGTTGCCGTTTGAAGATCAGCCGCCAGATCAGCGGCTCGGTCGCGGGCGCAAGGCTTTCCTTGAGCTCGGAACCGTAGGAAAGGCCGGAAACGGGCAGGCCTGTGGCGCGGGCCACATTGACGAGGCTCCCGTAGCTGGCGGCTTCGTCAAGGTGGGTCCAGATGATGCTGGCTGCGCCTTCGGTGCGGTAGCGCTCCAGAAAGTGGTCCATCTGCAGCCCGGAGAGCAGGGGCGTCAGCACCAGATGCGTGGCGCACTTCAGCTTGGTGAGACCCATGCCGGCCCGCCATTCGCTCAGGGTGCCGTGGCGTCCCAGGCCCGGCGAATCGATGAAGACCAGGGCCGCTTCACGGCTGGCGCGCAGGGCCTTCTCCATGCTGGCGGGGTCCGACGCTTCCAGGTAGAGGAAATCCGAGAGTTCGGCCCAGTGCCGGAGCACCAGACGGCCGTTGCCGCGCAGGCAGTCGGCATTGATGAAGGCGATGCGCGCTTCCGGTTCCCGCTGCCGCCATTGCAGGGCATAGCGCAGGGCCGTGGTGGTCTTGCCGTTGCCGTAGGGGCCGGCCATGATGTGCCAGCGCTGCGGCCAGTTGCCCGTGCCCCAGCCCTGTACCGGGACCATGCCGCACAGGCATTCCAGAACCGAGATGCCGGGCTGGGCCAGCAGATGCTTGTAAAGATCCACCGCCACCGCATCGGAGATGCCTTCCCGCTGCAGGTATTCCAGCGCCACCCGCTGCCGCGGCGTCAAGCGGTCCATCTGGATGGCGGGCTTCATCAGGGCAAAGATCTGCTCCTTGATCTGCAGCCAGTCCTTGTGCCAGTCGCTCCAGCCGCTGGGCATGCCGTCGCCCGGCATCGTTCCCACGGGCTGCTGCGCGCTTACCGGATTACGATCGATCCCCGCCGTGATCTCGTGGCATATCTCCCCGTTTTTCTTGAAGGTGCGATTGCCGATGATGACAGCTTCAGGCCCCATTTCCGCCTTGATGCGGGCCAGAATTTCCTGTGAGCTGGCACCCGTGAATGTTCTTACTTGCATGCACGCATCCTTAGAAGCATCTTGCCCGCAACGGGCTTCGCATAAAACCCCTACCCCTAACGCCTCCATGAGGTGCTTCGACCGCCGACAGGCGCGAAAACCGCCATCTTCCCCCAGTGGCGATGCCTGCCCCGCCGTCTCCCTTCCGTTACTCGGACGATGCCCTGCCGGCGGCGGGAACGCCGGGGCCGGCAGGCGACGGCACGGCTCTTCCGTCAGCCGGCGTGATGCCGGACATGCCCGGAAGTGGTCGAAGGCACAACCAGAAAGACATAGAGTCTTGTGCCTGAAATGTCTAGACCCTTATGTCGTCCCCCCGCCGTCAGACTCCTGACGCGGGAGGCTTCCGCTTTCTTGCGGAACCGGCTGCCGGGGCCTTCCCGCGCATGGCGCGAATTCCGACGACAGCCCGGCGTGAAAGACCGGTTTACTCCGCCCCGACGGTGCCCACGCTCTGCAGGCGGATATCCGGCGGGATCTCCGCCTGGGAGATGACCGGCACCGCGGGCAGGAAGCGCGTGACCAGCTGAGCGAGGTGCGGCCGCACGGGCGGGCTGGTGAGCACGACGGGCTGCCCGTCGGTATTGACGGCGTTCTCCACCGCCGCGTTGATATGCTGGATGAGCCGCTGCGCCGTGGCCGGATTGAGCGAAAGGAAGGTCGCGCCATTGTCCGCCTGCCGGATGGCCTCCTGCAGCATGCGCTCGGTCTGGCCGGTAAGCGTGAGGACGGGCAGCGTCCCCTGGCTGTCCAGATAGGAGCGCACGATGGAGCGGGAAAGCCGTTCGCGCACATATTCGGCCAGCACGTCGGGATTCTTCACGCCGCCGCCGTAGTCGCCCAGGGTTTCCACGATGGTGAGCATGTCGCGGATGCTGACGTTTTCGCGCACGAGGCTCTGCAGCACCTTCTGCACCGTACCCAGCGGCAGGGTGCCCGGCACCAGATCTTCCACGGCCTTGGGCGCCGTCTTGCCCACGGTATCCAGCAGGCCCTGTACGGCCTGACGGTCCAGGAACTCGGCCAGATGCCGCTTGAAGACTTCCGTAAGGTGGGTGGCGATGACCGTGGCCGGATCGACCACCGTATAGCCCGCCATCATGGCTTCTTCGCGCTGGCTGTCGGGGATCCAGAGGGCCGGCAGGTTGAAAGCCGGTTCGCGCGTTTCGATGCCGCGGATCTGCGTATTCACGTTGCCCGGATCCATGGCCAGGAAGTGATCCACCAGGATCTCCGCCGAAGCCACCTGATTGCCCTTGATGAGCAGAGCGTACTGGCCGGGCTTGAGCTGCAGGTTGTCACGCAGATGCAGGGAGGGGATGACCACGCCCATGTCCAGCGCGAACTGGCGGCGGATGGAGCGGATGCGGGAGAGCAGGTTGCCGCTCTGTTCCTCGTCCACCAGCGGGATGAGGCCGTAGCCCACTTCCAGTTCCAGGGTATCCAGCGGCAGCAGGGCCTGCACTTCTTCCGGCGTATCGGCCGTGGGGCTCTTGCCCTTGCTCTTGCCCTTGCCCTTGGCCCCGCCTTCGGCTTCCTTGGCCTCTTCTTCGTTCCGGGCCGTGACGCGGGCGGCGACGTACACGAGGCCCGCAAGGATGAGGAAGGGCAGGGTGGGCAGGCCGGGCACCAGCGCGAAGACCACCAGCACGCAGGAGACCAGCTTGAGGGCGCGGCTGTTGAAGGTGAGCTGGGCAAGGAACTCTTCGCCCATCTTGGCTTCGGAGGCCGCGCGGGAAACCAGCAGACCCGTGCCGGTGGAGACGACGATGGAAGGGATGGTGGAGACCAGACCGTCACCGATGGTCAGCAGCGAGTAGGTGGTGAGGGCCGTATTCCAGTCCATATCCTTCTGCACGACGCCGATGATGATGCCGCCGATGAGGTTCACCAGCGTGATGAGCATGCCGGCGTTCACGTCCCCGGACACGAATTTACAAGCACCGTCCATGGCGCCGTAGAAGTCGGCTTCCTTGCGCAGGGCGTTGCGGCGCTCCGTGGCTTCCTCTTCGCCGATGAGGCCGGCGTTGAGGTCGGCTTCGATGGCCATCTGCTTGCCGGGCATGGCGTCAAGGGTGAAGCGGGCCGCCACTTCCGCGATGCGCGTGGTACCGGAGGTGATGACGACCTTGTTCAGGATGAACAGGATCATGAAGATGACGCCGCCGACCACATAGCTGCCGCCGACCACGAATTCGCCGAAGGAACGGATCACTTCCCCGGCGGCTTCCACGCCCATGTCCCCGTTGAGCAGGATGAGACGGGTGGACGCCACGTTGAGCGCCAGCCGCAGCAGAGTGGTCACCAGCAACAGCGAAGGGAAGATGGTGAACTCCAGCGGGGAGGTCATGAACATGGTGGTTATGAGGATGAGCAGAGAGACGGAGATGCTCACGCAGAGCATGATGTCCAGAAAGAACGTCGGCAGCGGCACCAGCATGACAAAGAGGATGACCACCACGCCCAGGCCGAGCATGATGTCGCCCTGTTTGGCAAAGCGACTATAATCAAGTTTGGGAAGATTGACTGACGCCATTTTTCTGACACCTCAATTCCGCCCCGTTGCCCCGGCTGCCGCACGGGGGATGACAGCCAAAAATGCCCGTCATCAGCGGTTTCTGGGCTTCAGCCGCCAGATGCTTGCCAGCACGGCGGCCACTGCCTTGTACAAATCTTCGGGGATCATCTCCCCCACCTCCACGGACTTATACAAAGCCCGTGCCAAAGGGACGTTTTCCCGGATGGGGACGCGATTTTCCCGGGCGACTTCCTTGATCTTCTCGGCCAGGCGATTCACGCCCTTGGCCAGCACCACCGGCGCGGGAGCCTGCGAAGGATTGTAGCTCAGGGCCACGGCGATGTGGGTCGGGTTGGTCACCACCACGTCGGCCTTGGGCACGTCGGCCAGCATGCGCCGGGCCATGACTTCCATCATCTTCTGCTTCTGCTTGTTCTTGATGACGGGGTCGCCTTCGGACTGCTTGCGTTCGTCCTTCACCTCGTCCTTGGTCATCTTGAGGCTTTCGTTGTAGGCGTAGCGGGACTGCCAGACGTCAAAGATGGCGATGGCGATGAGCGGGAGCATGGAGTATTTGACGACCTTGAGAGCCGTTTCCAGCATGTAGGCGGCCACGCCCTCGGGCGTGGCGTAGTACATGGGCAGGAAGTTGAGATACTCCGTCCAGAGGATGAAGCCGGGGATGCAGCCCAGGATGAGGGCGAAGACCAGGCTTTTCAGGGCCCGCAATATGGTCTGCGGCGAAAAGAAGCATTGCTTGAGCCCGCGCAGGATGTTGAACCGCTCCAGTTTGAACTTGAAGACCTTGAACGTCCAGAGCTTGCCCACCTGCAGCCGCTGGGCCAGAAAGCTCAGCACCGCCAGGAAGAGCAGGATGGGCATGAGCAGATAGGCGATGTCGATGCTGAGCGCGAAAAAGAGCGCGTAGACGCTCTCCTCGGTGACGTTGAAGGTGGGAGCGTTCTGCAGGAACTGCCGGAAGATGAGCTTGATCTTGTCCGACATGGGGCCGATCCAGAGATTGAGGATGATGAGGCCCCCCACGATGCTTACCACCTTGCCAAGTTCCTGCGACTTGGGGACGTTGCCCTCCTGCCGCTGCTTGCGCTTGCGCTTGGGGGTGGCTTCTTCCGTTCTGCTGGGGTCGGATTGCTTGCCGAACATGGGATCGTTCCTGCGATAAGAGCTGTTGTCGTCGGGGGGAGGCCGCCTTGCCGCGACCTCAGCGTGAGAGGAAATGGTGCAGCAGCCAGCTGAGCAGCGGGGCGAGGATGATGACCGTGTACAGACGTACGATATGGAAGGCCATGACCGCCGGGGCGTTGTCGCCCATATCCACGGCCATGCCCACCACGGCCTGCAGGCCGCCGGGGCTGGTGGCCAGCACGGAGCTGGCCGCGTCCATGCCCGTCTGCCGGGAGACGATCCACGCGCCCAGGCAGCCGGCCAGCACGAGCAGCAGGGTGGAACCCACCATGAGGCCCGCCATCTTGCGGATCTCCAGCAGGCCGTCCCGGGTGAGCATGTTCCCCACAAAGATGCCGATGGCGATCTGCGCCGCCAGCTGGAAGGACAGGGGCGTCGCGGTCATGACCTGCCCGAGCAGCTTGACGGCCAGCACGGCCAGCACGGCCCCGAACATGGGCCCGCCCGGCACATGCAGCCAGTGGAACAACAGGCCGCCTGCCGTCCCGGCAAGGGCGATGAGCGGAAAAGCGTAGGTCATGCGAGCCTCCTGCAACCGGAAAGTGCAATATGATACGCCTGTTCCGCGGCAATCTCAAGCCGCATTACGCCTCCCCGGCCGGGGCCGTTTGGGGATGGGGGCTCTACCCGCGGGCGGCCGGCGGAGTATGGTCTCTTGTCTTTTCCCCGCCGCGCATGTTAGAGTGGTGCTATCGCCATCATGCGATGGTGGATCGCGGCATGCCGGCACGGGGCCGTATGTCTGTTGTGCTGGAGAGGCGTGAAAATGTCCATGTGCATGTGTGGCCTCGCAAATGGAGTGAAATTCCAGCGCAAGGGAATTCCCATGATTTCGCGCAACTCTCTCTCTCTCTCTCTCTCTCTCTCTCTCTCTCTAACTCGCGCGCGTGCGTCACGCATACGCGAATTAGGTCGCGGACTTGCCGCATCAGGCGAATTGCGATGGATTCCCGCGTGCGCGGAGTAATTCAGAGGTCGTAATGTCTGTGCAGATAGTCGAAAGCATCAAGCAGCAATTGACCCCCTTTTCGCCAGGGTTCTGGTTCTTTGACGGCCATTCGGTTAAGATGGACGAGCAGGCGCGAACGCTTCTTCAACTTGACTCCCCTGAAGTGGCGCTGGAAGATTTCCTGAAAATCATTGACGAGCGCTCGGCTGGTTTTTTGCGGAAGTTTTTTTCTTCCTTGCATGCGGACACCCTGGTGCTCAAGTTCACCATGAAGCATTCCCCCGAAAAGTGGATACTCATCCAGGGAGGCGTTCTGAACAGGGATTCCTCGGGAAGGGTGGCATGCTGCTCCGGCTATTGCGTTGAACTGCGAACGAAATTTTCTTTCCCGCGGCTTTTCCAGGCCAATGAGATGGGCATATGGGAGTGGGACGGCATAACCGGAGAGTGCCGGTTTTGCGAAAGCTACCGCGCTATGCTGGGTTACGATGCGAGGGAGCATTTTCCCGCGACTTTCGAGGAATGGGCGACCATCGTCCATCCCGACGACCTTGATGCTGTGGATTTTCAGCGAGAGCTGGCCATTCATCCCGAATTCGGCGACAGCTTTGAATGTTCGATCAGGCTCAGGCACAAGAATGGGCATTATGTCTGGACCATCGGATCGGGCTTCGTCACGCAGCGCAACTACCTCGGGCACGCCCTCGCCCTTCGCGGAACGAACCAGAGCGTGGAGATAATCCGGCAAAAGTATGAGACCTCTCTGCGGGATGCCAAGCGTGATCCGATGACGCGCATGTACAACAGGGATTTTTTCAAAAAGGAGTGGCTCGAAATCCTGCAGAGCAACGTGTTCCCCATAAGCTTTTTGTACATTGATATCTGCGGCCTGAAAATGGTCAACGACACCCTCGGCCATGCGCAGGGTGACAGGATGATCCTCACAGCGGCCGAGCTTGTTGACAAGGTCATCCAGATGCCCAAATTCTCCATCAGGATGGGTGGGGACGAGTTCCTTATCATCCTGCCGAACTGCACGGCCGCGCTTGCCGCCGAGTGCGCGAAAAATCTGAAAAAGGCGCAATTGCTGCGCGGTGACCAGGAAGTTCCCGTGCTGTTCGCCGCCGGAACGTCATCGATGATCATAAAAGCGGAATTGCGGGAATTCATTTCGGCCGCTGAACGGGAGATGCAGCGCAACAAGGAACATTCCCGCCGTGAAGATCGGGCTTTCCTGCTTGATTATATTGAACGCTTCCGAGGAGAGCGGGTCTCGTACACTGATGATCGTATCAATGGCGGAGCCGGAAGCTGAAGTGGCCGTCCCGTGACCGCCGCGGACTGTTCGTTTCGCTTTCACATGGGCTGCTCTGTCGCCGCCGTTCCGGCCAGGGCCTGTGGACGCCATTCGCTGCCTGTTTTGTGGGAAGGGCCCCCTCCGCCGGCGCGGGAGCGGGGTTTCCTCCCCCCAAGCCCCTCCCGCCCCGGCGGCGACCGAAAGGCGGCCCGAAGGGCCGTGCCCGTTAGGCGACACAGGAGCCTTACGGGCATCGACAGCAGAGCGAGGGGTTCCCCTTCCCCCCAAACAGGCAGCGAATAGCGCTAACCGGCTCTCATGGAGAAGGGGAAACGTTCTTCATCAGGCAAACGGGATCAGCCTTGCCGCGCGCATCCTCGCCGTCCGCCGTCCCTTCCTCCTCGCGCCACCACCAGCGGGCCCGGCGGCAGAGCAGGTCGATGTCGCCTCCCGCGGCCACGTTGAGCATCTGCCGGTACTGGCGGACGGCCTCATGGCTGTAGGGATTGGCTTCAAAGAGGGCGCAGAACATGGCCCCGTCCTCGGTGAGCATCTTGCGGGCCGCCGCCTGCCGTCGCCGGAAGGACGGCGTGATGTATGGCAGCAGCTCTTCGTCCCCGGCCAGCAGGGCGAAGTAGGCCAGGGTAGTGATGAAGTTCATGTTCTGCACGCGGGCCATGGCCCGGTCGTGCGCCTGCGCCGTGGTGCGGAAGCAGCGGCAGCCCAGCGCGGTGAAGAAGTCCTCCACCTTGCGGACGGCCTCGTCCGGGACATCGGCGGCCGGGGTGACGGCCACGGGCAGTTCCTCGCCCTCGGCGGGGCGGGGGCCGAAGAGCGGATGCGTGCCCACCACGGCATGGGGCCAGACGTCGCACATCTGGCGCATGGGCTGCTCCTTGACGCTGACGATGTCCGACAGCACGGCCGAGGGCGGCAGGTGGGGGCGGAGCAGCGCCGCCGTCTCTTTCAGGGCGGCCGCCGGCACGCAGAGCAGGACAAGCCCGGCCCCCCGGCAGGCGGCGGCCACGGCCTCGGGGGCAAAGAGCGCCGCCCCCCTGCCGGAGACCGCCACGCCGAAGGCCTCCGCGGCGGGCCGCTCGTCGCTGATGTCCAGCGGGGCCACGTCCAAACCGGCCGCTTGGGCGCGCCGCAGCAGCATGCCGCCCATGCGGCCGCGGCTGCCCACCAGAACGATCTTGTCCGTCATCGGATCTGCTCCCAGCATTGCCAGAAATCGGGGAAGGACTTGTCCACCACGGCGGGATTGTCCAGCCGTTCCCGCATGTTGATGGTGGTGTCCCGCAGGGACAGCAGGGCAAGGGACATGGCCATGCGGTGGTCGTTGTGGGTGCAGAGCGCCACCTCGTCCGGCAGCACCGGGGCCTTGAGCCCGAAGCTGCGCCCGGCCAGCCCGTGGATGAGCAGCCCGTCGGAGAGTTCGTCCACCATGACGCCGGTCTTGCGCAGCTCTTCGGCCGGGGCCCGCAGGCGGTCGGACTCCTTGAGGCGCAGATGGGCCACGTTGCCGATGCGGGTCGAGCCCTGGGCGAAACCCGCCAGCACGGCCACCGTGGGCACGAGGTCGGGGCAGTCGCCCATGTCGAGCTGTACGCCGTGCAGGGCGGAGGGATAGACCGTCACGCCGTTCTCGTCCGCTTCCACACGAGCGCCCATGCGGCGCAGGATGTCCAGCATGGCGCGATCCCCTTGCAGGGAGTCGCGGCGCAGGCCTTCCACGCGGACGGGGTGACGTCCCACGGCCCCGGCGGCCAGCAGGTAGGACGCCCCGGACCAGTCGCCCTCGATGACATGGCGGCCGGGCCGGTAAGCCCCGGGCTGTACCGTGATGCGCAGGCAGCCCGGCGTGGCCTGACGCAGTTCCCGCCAGGCCTGCCCGGGCAGGGCCTGCCATGTCCCGTCGGGGGCGGGGCGCGTCTCCACCGTGAAACGCTGGCCGAAGTCTTCCAGACATTGCAGTGTCAGGCCCACATAGGGCCAGGAGACCGCCTTGCTCCCGCCCAGCGTGATGGTCAGCGGCGAGGGGCAGAGCGGAGCCGCCAGCAGCAGGCCGGAAAAGTACTGGCTGGAGGCGTCCATGCCCAGGGTGATGTCCCCCTGTACCCGGTCGGGATGCAGGCCGGCGGCGTGCAGCAGCAGCGGGGGGCAGTCCGGCCGGCCCTCATGGCGGATCTCCGCGCCGAGCCGGGAGAGGGCTTCCGTCAGCTCGCCGATGGGCCGCTCGTGCATGCGTTCGGCCCCGTGGATGCGGAACCAGCCCTGTCCGGCGGCAAGCACGGCCGTAAGCAGGCGGCAGGTGGTGCCGGATTCGTGCACGTCGCAGGACAGGGCGTGGGCGGCGTTGCCGCCGCCCTGCGGACGCCGCATGCCCGTGACCAGCCATTGCGCCGAGGCATGGCCGCTGTGGCCCACCACTTCAAAGCGTGCGCCCGCGCTCATGAGGATGGCGCGCGTCTGCTGCAGGTCGCGGCTTTCCAGCACATGTTCCAGCGAGGATTCGCCGCAGGCCAGGGCGGCCGCGATGCAGTAACGGTGGGAGAGGGACTTGGAGGCCGGCGCCGTGACGTTACGCATGGTCGTCATCCTTGTTGTTTTCCGGCCGGTCCAGCTGGGGGCCGGTGGGGTAGCAGCCGAGGATGCGGAAGCTCGTGCAGGTCTCGTGCAGTTTTTGGAGCAGTTCCGCGTACTGCGGCGCTTCCAGATCGCTTTCCACATCCGCAAAGAAGACATATTTCCAGCACTGGCCGCGCAGGGGCCGGGACTCCAGCTTGCGCATGTTGATCTGATGGCGGGCCAGCAGATCCAGCACGGCGGAGAGCGTGCCGGATTTGTCCGGCAGGGTGAAGAGCAGGGAGGTCTTGTCCGCGCCGGTATGGCCCGGCACCGGGGAGCGCATGGCCCCGCCCAGCTGGGCGCGGGCGGCCTGCGGCCCGATGATGACGAAGCGCGTCCAGTTGCCCGCCTGATCCTCGATGCGGCGCGCCAGGATGGCCAGCCCGGCCAGATCGGCCAGCCTGCCGTTGCCGATGGCCGCCGCGCCGGCCTCGCCCTGCGCCCGCCGGGCGGCGGCCGCCGTGGATTCCACGGGCACCAGGGCGGCATTGGGCAGATGCGCCCGCAGCCAGCCGCCGCACTGGGCCAGCGGCTGCGGATGGGAGTAGACGGTGCGGACCTCGGCCAGCGAACCGGCATTGCTCAGCAGGCAGTGGGAGATGCGCGAGAAGAGCTCGGCTTGTATATGCACGTCATGGCTCAGGAAAAGGTCGAAACTCACGCCCACGGTACCCTGGAGGGAGTTCTCCAGCGGCACGACCCCCAGCTCGCACTGGCCCTCGGCCACTTCCTCAAAGACCTGCGCCAGATCGTTGCAGGGATGGAAGATGGCCGAATGCCCCAGATATTCCACGCCCGCGAAATAGGAAAACGTCCCTTCCGGGCCGAGGTAGGCCACATGCTGCGGACGCTGCAGCGCCCGCGAGGAGGAGAGGATCTCGCTCCAGATGGCGCGCAGATGCGTATCCGGCAGGGGGCCCGTGTTCTGGCGGGCCAGATTGTCCAGCACTTCGCGCTCGCGCAGGGGTTTGAAGATGATGCCGGGATCGTGCGCCTTGATCCGTCCCACTTCGAGGCTGAGGGCGGCCCGCTCGTTGAGCAGGGGCAGCAGGCGGCTGTCCACCTCCTCGATGCGGGCGCGGATCTCGGCCAGGCGGCCTGCGGACGCGCCGGCGGTCGGCGTAGAGGAATCGGACATGCTAGACCTCCCTGATCTCTTCCTGGATGCGCATGCCGAAATGGCGTCCGGCCTCGTCGGTACGGCAGAGGACGACATCCCCCGGCTTCAGGCTCACCACGCTGAGCGGCGTGCCGTCCGGGGCCGTGAGGCGGATGGTCTCGGCATTCTGCAGGAAGACCGCGCCGCGCTGCGTGCCCTGCGGGCCGCGCACTTCGGCTTCGATGAGCAGCATGGGCCGCACCTCGATCTTGACCCGGCCCAGGGTGGCCACGGTGGTCTGTCCGTCAGCGCCCACGATGAGCACTTCCTGTCCGGCCGTCAGCTCGCCCAGATAGCAGGTCTTGTCATGGGGCAGGCGGGCATAGGCGTGCACCGCTCCGGCATTGACCCGGAAGGGCCGCGCCGCCACATATTCATTATGTTCCGTCTCCGCATGGACGAGGAAGGTGAAGGCGCTGGAATTGCCCACCAGCATGCCCTGACCGCGCTTGAGCAGGGAGAGGGTGTCCGCGCAGACGCGGTGCCCCAGCCCCACGGGCTCCACACGGGTGATGACGGCCTCCTGCAGGTCTTCGCGTCCCTGCGAGAGCTTGCACTGCGTCACGATGGCCTTGAGTTCGCCCACGGCCTCCGGCAGCACCACGATGCCTTCCACCCCGCGTTCGAGGATGCCCGCCGCCAGACGGGCCTCCTCCAGACTGCCCGCCTCGGCCAGCACGCTGTCGCTTTGGGCCAGCAGGTTTTCCACGGGGATGACCTCCCAGCCGCGGGCCAGCGTCACCCGTTCCCCGGCGCGCAGGCGTTCCAGCACGGCTTCCTCGTCGGCCTTGACCGTCAGGGCCACGGCGGGCGTCTCTTCCGCCGCCCAGACCGGGCAGCGGGAGAGCCCCGCGACAGCCTCCACATGTTCGCGGGGCACGATGACCCCGTCCACCCCCGACTCCAGCGCCAGCGTCACCGCGCCCTTGTCGAAAGGATCGCAACGAAAGTAGACCCGGGCCATGCTATTCTCCCACGATGGCCAGCGCGTGATCCACGTCGGCATTGTCGTGCACGATGGCGCGCATGGCGCGGACGAGCTCGATGCGGCGGGGATGCTGGAAGACGTTGCGACCGATGGAGACGCCCGCGCCGCCGGCCTTCACGGAGTCATGCACCATCTGCAGGAGCTGGCGGGTGGAGTCCATGAGCTCGCCGCCGGCGATGACCACGGGCACGCAGCAGGAGCCGACCACATCGGCAAAGCTTTCGATGTCGCCGGTGTAGGGCACCTTGACGATGTCCGCGCCCAGTTCCACGCCCACGCGGGCGCAATGGGCCACCACCTTCGGGTCGTAGCTGTTGGGGACCTGCGGGCCGCGGGCGTAGACCATGGCCAGCAGCGGCATATGCCAGTTGTCGCAGGCTTCGGCCACCTTGCCGAGGTCGGCCAGCATGAGGCGCTCATTGGGATCGCCGAGGTTCACATGCACGGAGACGCAGTCCGCGCCGTGCTTGATGCCTTCTTCCACCGTGCCCACGAGGGTCTTGGTGTTGCCCATGGGGGACAGGGCGGTGGAGGCGGAAAGATGGACGATGAGGCCGATGTCCTTGCCCGCGCTGCGGTGGGAGCAACGCACGAGCCCCTTGTGCATGAGCACGGCGTCCGCGCCGCCGATGGCCATGTCGTTGACGGTCTCGCGCATGTCCACAAGGCCGTCCACGGCGCCGATGGTCACGCCATGATCCATGGGGACGATGATGGTGCGGCCATTGTCACGATTGATGATGCGTTCCAGACGAACTTTCTTGCCAAGGTACATGGTGGTTCTCCTTTGCGGATGCGGTTCCGGGCCGTGGCGGCATAAAAAAAGGGCCGCCGGCGGTTTGCCTGCGGCCCTGATGGTTCGGTTGACGGATGGATGTCAGCAACGACCCCGGCCACAGGCTTCGGTAAAGTACGCAAAAAAGTACCAGCCATAAAAGCCGGCGGCGTAGTTGGAAGCGGTGGCGAAGGTGTTGCGGAACATGAGAAACTCCATCGTTTCGACCTTGGTACGCCTCTCCTCACGGCTTGTCAAGCCCTCGAAAGCTCTTTGCCGCGATTCGGGAACAGGAAGCGCCATCCCGCCTGCCAGAGAGCCGTCCTTTCCGCTACGGCGTCAGGGACTCCCCGGCCTTGCGGCAGGCTGGTACGGCGGCGTCCGTTTTTTCACGTCCTGCGGGAAGCGTCCGCCTTCCACGCGCGCCTGTTCCGCCTGACGCCGCTGCGCGGGCAGGGCGGCGCGGCCTCTTTACAGGGCGGCAGGCTTGCGTGTACCCTGCAGCATGCGCGTCCGTATACTTGCTCTTGCCCTGAATCTGCTGCTCCTTGCGCCGCCGTTCGGCAGCGTAGGGCTCATGGGCGGCGCGGGCTCCACGGGAACGCGGACGCTCTTCCTGTCCGCCGGGGAGGCGCATGCGGCGCAGACGCGCCGGCAGCGCCCGCAGAAGCGCCGCAAGGCAAAGGAGAAGGCCCCGCTGCACGGCGAGTCCTGGGCGTTCGGGCGGTCCGCCTCCCGGGAGGACGCGCTCTGGAAGAAGGGCGTGGAAGGGAAGACGCTGCACCATCGCGCCACCAGCAGCAAACAAAACGCCCCGGCCATCGGCAATACCGCCAGCATCGAGGCCTCGCTCCGGCGGGAGGCCGACCGTCAGAAAAAGGACGAGGACCGCCGCCGCAGGGGCGGGCTCGGCATGAGTCTGGACACGGATGATTCCGTCTGGCGGCCGCAGACGCCGACCGCTCCCAGCAAGCCGGACGAGACCCTTTCCATCGGCAACTCACGGCATACCCTGCGCGCCTTCGGCGGCGTGCACAGCGATGATCTCAGTATTTCCGTCGGCCCGGAGATCACCCTCAAGGACAAGGAAAACGGCAACCATTTTGCCCATAGCGAGGAACCGGATTCCGCCGTGGGCATGGGCATGCGTTTTTCGCTGGATTTCTGACCGGCTTCAGGAGACGTTCGCCCGCCTCCCGCCATCACTGCCGGGAAGGTGTCGCTGCCGTCAGGCGGCGTCGCGCCATGCCGGTACGGCCTTGTCCCCCTTTCCCCTTGCCCGGCGAAAAACGCCGCTCCTCGCCGGCGGCATGCGCATCTGGCCGACCTTTACGCGCCGGGCCGGATGAACATGGCGTCCCCGTAGGAGAAGAAGCGGTAGCCCCGGCGGACGGCCTCCGCATAGGCGGCAAGCATGCGTTCGCGCCCGGCAAAGGCGGAGACGAGCAGCAGCAACGAGGATTCCGGCAGGTGGAAATTGGTCACCATGCCGTCCACCACCCGGAAGCGGCGGCCGGGGTACAGGAAGATGTCCGTCCAGCCGGTAAAGGGCTGGAGCCCGCCGCAGACTTCCGCCGCGCCTTCCAGCGCCCGGACGCTCGTGGTGCCTACGGCGATGACGGGCCGTTTCTCGGCCTGCGCCTTGCGGATGGCCTCCACGGTGCGCTCCGGCACTTCGACGTATTCCCGGTGCATGCGGTGGTGGCGTACGTCCTCGCAGCGTATGGGGCTGAAGGTGCCGTAGCCCACATAGAGCGTCACCTCGGCCCAGCCGAAGCCCCGTTCGGCCAGGCGCTGCCGCAGCTCTTCCGTAAAGTGCAGGCCCGCCGTGGGGGCCGCCACGGAACCGAGCTTGTCCTCCCGCGCGTAGACCGTCTGGTAGCGGCTCAGGTCCTCCCTGTCGTCGCTGCGCTTGATGTAGGGCGGCAGGGGGATGTGCCCCGTGGCCGCGAAGGCCGCCGCAAGGTCGCCTTCCCAGTCCAGCCGCACCCGGCGTTGCCCGAAGGGGCCGGATTCCAGCACGGTCACCGTGATCCCCGCGCCGAAAGTGACGCTTTCCCCGTCCCGGATGCTGCCGCCGCAGCGCACGAGACCGCTGACCTCGGCGCTCCAGCCGTCATCGACATCCTTGCGGCGATGGGCATTTTCCATCACCAGCGGCAGGGGGGTAAGCAGCAGGAACTCCACCTTGCCGCCCGTGCCGCGCGTGCCCAGCAGGCGGGCCTGCAGCACGCGGGAATTGTTGGCCACCAGCAGGGCCCCCTCGGGCAGCAGGTCGGGCAGATCCGTAAAGGCATGATCCTCAAGCGTCAGTTCTCCCCGACGCGGCATGACGAGCAGGCGCGAAGCGCCGCGCGTCTCCGGCGGGAACTGGGCGATCTGCTCCGGGGGGAGGTCGAAGCGGTAGGATTCGAGCTGGAAGTCGTTGTCGGTCACGGGCGGGAAAACGGGCTGGGACATGGGCGATCTCCGAGGAAGTCGAGCGGGCCGCCGGCGCTGCGGTCTTGTCAGCGCGGACGGGAGAGGCTATCGTTTTCAGCCGTTCCCCGGAGGGAACGAGCACCATCCGCAGGAGTATAGCCATGCCGCGTCTTTTTGTCACCTTGAGCCTTTGCGCCCTTTTTGCCCTGAGTGCGGGCTGCGCCTCGCTGGGCATCGACAATCCTTTCGGCCCCGGTGAGAATACCCGGCAAAGCCAGCTGCTGGGGGTCGCCTTCCCGGCGGGCATGACGCTCTCCGGCGAGCACTCGCGGGTCAACGGCAGCGAGGGCGTGGAAGTGGCTTTCGGGCAGGTGACGTCCTCGGCCGTGGCGCAAAACCTCTTCAACAGCCTGCAGGGGGCGGGCTGGCAGTTGCGCCTGCAGCAGAGCCGCGCCAACAAGGGCATCTACGTTTACGAAAACGGCGAACGCATGGCCGTCGTGGTGGTGGAATCGCAGGCGGTGCAGACGGTGATGACCGTCTGCGCGGGCAATCGTCTGCCGGACGGCAGCATGCTCAGTCTGTCGGGCGGCGGGAGTGCCTCCGGCGGCGACGGCGGCGTCAGCGACGGCGGTTTCGCCGCGCCCGCGGCGGATGCGCCGCCGGTGGGCACGTCCGAGAGCTGGGGCGCGCCGTCTTCCGGCGGCCTGCAGGAGCGCGAACTGTGAGCCTGGACTGCCTTTTCAGCCGGAGCCGCCAGTTTGCCGGCAAGCGCCTGCATCTGGGCATCTGCGGCTCGGTGGCCTGCTATCGCCTGACCGATGTGCTGCGGGCGCTGCGGCAGCTGGATGTGCACGTTTCCGTGACGCTGACGTCCGGCGCGCGGCAGTTCGTGACCCCGCTGCTCTTCGAGGCGCTGGGGGCCATGCCGGTCTACGGGGAGATGTTCGCTCCCGGCGAAGAACCTTTTGCCCATCTGGAGCCGGGCCAGCACGCCCAGGCCATGCTGGTGGCCCCGGCCAGCGCGGACGCCCTGTCCCGTCTGGCGCAGGGCGCGGCCTCGGACATGCTGTCGGCGCAGGCGCTGGCCTTCGAGGGGCCGCTGCTGCTGGCGCCGGCCATGAATCCGCGCATGTGGCGTCATCCGGCCACTCAGGCCAACGTGGCCACGCTGCGGGAGCGCGGCGCGCGGCTGATCCTGCCGGACTGCGGCCGTGCGGCCTGCGGCGACGAGGGACAGGGCCGCCTTGCGCCGGTGGAACAGCTTTTCTGGCATGCGCTGCGGGCCCTGTCGCCGCAGGACATGGCCGGGCGGCGGGTGCTGGTGACGCTCGGTCCCACCCGCGAGCCGTGGGACGGCGTACGCTACTGGAGCAATCCCTCCAGCGGCCATATGGGCGGGGCGCTGGCCCTTGCGGCCTGGCTGCGCGGCGCGGAGGTGACCGCCGTCTGCGGGCCTGGCTGCCCCGGGTTGCCGCCGGAGATACGGCGTGTGGACGTGCTGACGGCGCGCGACATGTTCACGGCGGCGGCGGACGTCTGGCCGGACATGGATATGGGCTGCTTCACGGCGGCGGTGGCCGATTTCTCGCCCGAACCGTTCGGGCCGGAAAAATTCAAGAAAGAAGGCGCGCAGGACGGTTTCAGCATCCGATTCCAGGCCAATCCCGACATTTTCGCCACCCTCGCCGCCCGGCGGCGGCCCGGGCAGAAGACGCTCGGTTTCGCGGCCGAGACCGCGCCGGACATGGACGCGCTCATGGCGCTGGCCCGCGCCAAGCGCGCCCGCAAGGATGCCGACCTGCTGGCGGGCAACCGCATCAACGGTCAGGGCAGCGGTTTCGGCAGCCCGACCAACAGCATGGCCGTCACGGACAGGAACGGCCGTGAGGAGATCTGGCCGCAACAGGCCAAGGCCGACGTGGCCTGGGAGCTGCTGTCATGGCTTTTGCGTCTGTAAGTCCGCTGGCGGCCCCGTGGCAGCGGCTCGGCCTGCGCTATCTGCTCTCTCCCGCCGACCTGCCGCCGGAGTTGTCCCTCACGGCGGAACAGAGCGCGGGGGCGGCCTCCGCCCGGCCTGCCCGTTTCGGCCAACCCGCCAGTCCCGCCGGACAGCGGCCCCCCGTCTCGGGGCGGGCTGATGCCGGCGTGCCGTCCCGCGAGCCGCACCGTCCCGCCGTCGGCCCCGCGAACGGCCCGTCCGCTCGTCCCACGGCCCGTCCTTCCGCCCGGCCGTCCGGGCCGCAGCATGCCGACGAACAGCCGCGGGAAGCCGCCCGCGCGGAAGCGGAGTGGCGCCCGCTGGCGCCCGCCCTCTGGCCCGCCCCCTGGCAGGAGCGCCTTGCTCGCACGCGGCCCGGGCTGGTGGCCTGGACCTACTGGAACCTGGGCAGCGACCTTTGCGACGGCGGGCAGCCCGGCAAGGCCGAGCGCGGCCTGTTTTTCCGGCGTCTCTTGCAGGACCTCGGCCATCCGCAGGGCACGCATACCTTCTGGCCCGTCTGCCTGCCTGATGCCGGGCAGGCCCTGCAGGCCGACGCCCAGATCTTCTGGTCGGGGCTCCTGGCGCTCAAGGCGCGGGGCGTCATCATCATGGGGTCCGCCGCGGCCCGGGCCGCCGCCCTGCCCGGAAAGCTCGAACCGCTGAGCCACCGGGTCTTTCGCGGGCGTCGCGTCTGGATCCTGCGGGATGTGGACCTGATGCTCGACGACGCTTTCCGTTATGACCAGATGCTGGCTTTCCTGCAAAACGCCCTGCAATCCTTTCTTCCGAGGTAGTCATGTTCATTCCCATTAGTCTCATGCTGGCGGGCATGGCGCTCGGCCTGTGCCTGCGCAACGTCGCCTGGCTGGCGCAGGTGCCGCGCGCCATCACGCCCACCATCCTGCTCCTGCTCTTCGTGCTTGGCGTGGCGGTAGGGGGGGATTCCACCCTCATGGGCAATCTGCCCCTGCTGGGCGGCCGGGCCCTGGCGCTCACGCTGGCGGGCGTGGGGGGGAGCATGGTCGCCGTCCTCCTTGTCCGGCGCTTCTTCCCCGGTGCGCAGGCGGGCCGCCATGCGCACGCCGCCATGCCCGGCGAGCCCGCCGGCAGCCCCGCGGATGCCTCGGGCATGGCCACCGCTTTTGAGGACGCTCCCGTCCCGCCGGAGGCGTCCGCCCGTTCCGGAGAGGAGGTACGTCCGCATGGGCGGTAGTCTCGGCATCATCTGCTGTTTCATCCTGGGCGCGCTCTGCGCCTGGCTGGGCTGGGTCCCGGACTATCTGCTGGGGCATGAGGCCACGGTATATGTCCTCTATGTGCTCATGCTGCTGGTGGGCTTTTCCATCGGCTATGACCGGCGTCTGGGCGAGATCCTGCGCACCCTGCGGCCGCGTGTGCTGCTGCTGCCGCTGGCGACCGCCGTGGGGACCTTCGCGGGGTCGGCCCTGGTGAGCCTGTTCATGGTCTACAGCATGAGCGAATGCCTTGCCGTGGGCGCGGGCTTTGCCTACTATTCGCTTTCCTCGGTCTTCATCACCCAGTACAAGGGGGCGGAGCTGGGGACGGTGGCGCTCATGGCCAACATCATGCGCGAACTCATCACGCTGCTGTTCGCGCCCTTGCTCGTCCGCTGGATCAGCCCGCTGGCGCCCATATCCTGCGGCGGGGCCTCCACCATGGACACCACATTGCCCATCATCACCCGCTATGCCGGGCAGCAATGGGTCTTCGTCTCCATCGTTCACGCCATGATCCTTGATTTCAGCGTGCCGTTCTGGGTGACGTTCTTCTGCAAGCTTTAGGGCATTTCCCATTTGAAACACAACGCGTTCCAAACGGAGAATGCTCCAAGGAGGAAAAACCATGTCCCGCATGCGTAACGCCAAGACTCGTTTCCGGCAGCTGCTCGAAGCGCCGGACTGGCGCGCCCACCTGCCCGAAGTCGCTGGAGAAGGCCTTTCCGCCGTGGGGCCGCTGCTTTCCTTCCTGCTGCTGTCGCCCTGTCTGCGTCACCGGGCCGCCGTGGCGCTGGGGGCCGTCGTCGCCGGGCTGGAGCGCGAGCAGCCCGAGGCCGTGCGCAACATCATGCGCCGCCTCATGTGGCACATGAACGAAGAGTCCGGCAATATCGGCTGGGGCATCCCCGAAGCCTTCGCCGAAGCCTGCTGCGCGTCGGACCTGGCGGCGAAGGATTTCCATCGCGTCCTCATCTCCTACGTCATCGAGTTGGAAAAGGACGACAACTTTTGCGACCATGACGTTTTGCGCCGTTCCTGTTTCTGGGGGATCGGCAGGCTGGCGCAGGCCCGCCCGGCGCTGGCGGAATGGGCCCGCCCGTGGCTGCGCCGGGGGCTGGAAGACCCGGACGTCATCTGCCGGGGCATGGCCGCATGGGCCTTGCGGCAACTGCCGCCGGACATGATGGACGCCCCGCTGCTGCGCCGTCTGGCCGAACAGGGGCCGGATGCCGCTTGCGAGATCTTCGACGGCGAGGACATGCGCTCCACCTCGGTGAAGGAACTGGCCGCCGGCGGGAAGGAGCGTTCTTGAGGGGGCGCGGCCGCTGACGGACTGGCGGAGAAAAAGATACGGCCCAACGTGAGCGGGAAGACCGTGTTTTTCCCGCTCACGTTGGGCCGGGCGGCGCTGTGCCGCCTCACGTTTCCCCTTTTTCAAAGATAAAACGCTCTAACGCGGTTCGATGACCTCCACGCCGTCCATGTAGGGCACGAGCACCTTGGGCAGCACGATGCTGCCGTCCTTCTGCTGGCCGTTCTCCAGGATGGCGGCCATAGCGCGGCCCGTGGGCAGGCCGGAGCCGTTGAGCGTATGCAGATAGGCGCTCTTGCCGCCCTTGGGCTTGAAGCGGATGTCCGCCCGGCGCGCCTGGAAGTCCACGCAGTTGGAACAGGAGGAGATCTCCCGATACGTCTTCTGCCCGGGCAACCAGACCTCAAGGTCGAAGGTCTTGGCGGAACCAAAGCCGAGGTCGCCGGTGCACAACGAGATGACGCGGTAGGGGAGTTCCATTTTTTCCAGCAGGTTACGGGCATGGCCCACCATCACGTCCAGCTGGTGGAAGCTGTCGTCGGGATGGGCGAAACGCACCATCTCCACCTTGGTGAACTGGTGCAGACGGATGAGCCCGCGCGTGTCCTTGCCCGCGGAACCGGCTTCGGAGCGGAAGCAGGGGGTGGCGGCGCAGTAGCCGCGCGGCAGGTCGGCTTCGTCCAGCACTTCGCCGGCATGGATGTTGGTCAGCGGCACTTCGGCCGTGGGGATGAGGTAATAGCCCCAGTCCGGCATCTTGAAGAGGTCTTCCTCGAACTTGGGCAGCTGGCCCGTGCCGGTCATGGTCGCCCGGTTGACCATGTACGGCGGGCAGACTTCGATATAGCCCTCGTTCCGCACATGCTCATCCAGGAAAAAGTTGATCAGCGCGCGGTCGAGGCGGGCGGCCCAGCCCAGCGAGAGCGCGAAGCGGCTGCCCGCCAGCCGGGTGGCCCGTTCAAAGTCCAGGCCGCCCAGCGCGGTGCCCAGCTCCCAGTGTTCCTTGACGGGGAGATCGAAATCAGGCGGGGTCCCCCAGCGCAGCACTTCGGGGTTCTCGGTCTCGTCCTTGCCCACGGGGGTGGTGGCGTCGGGGATGTTGGGCACGCCCATGAGCCACTCTTCCACGGCGGCCTTGGCTTCGGCGGTCTGCGCGTCCAGCGCCTTGATGCGGTCGGAGAGCGCGCTGAGCTCTTCCATCATGTGGGAGGCGTCCTTGCCTTCGCGCTTGAGCGCGGCCACCTGCCCGGACGCCGTGTTACGCTGATTTTTCAGAGCCTCCACTTCGGCCAGCAGGGCACGGCGGCGGCCATCCAAAGCCAGAAAGTCCTCCACGCGCAGGCTGGACTGGCGGTCGGCCAAAGCCTTGGCAAGCACTTCGGGATTTTTCTGTACCAGTTTAAGATCAATCATGGGAACTCCTGCTTGGAAATTTTGTGAGCAAAAGCTACCACGGCCCATAATGCCTTGCAAGACGCGCCCTTTCCCTATATTCTCGAACCGCCGTCATACCCGGGGCGGGGATCCCCGCCCCGGGACGTCCTTCCGGCAGGCAAGGGCTTCGCAGCCCCGTACATCGCCGGGACGGCTTACGCTAACGTGATCGCCTGTCCGTCCACGCGGACGCGGCAGGCATGCGCTTCCAGGCCATTTTTGCCGCCGTCCGCCCTGTGCTCCCGGCACGGACGGGCCGGCGTACCCATGACGAGGAATCCATGAAATTCGCCAGACTTCCCTTGTTGCTGACCCTGCTGTTCGCCACCCTGCTGCTGACCGCCTGCGGTCCCAGCAATACCGTGCCGCTGGTGGCTCCCACCGTGCCCAACAACGTGCTGCCCGCGCCCAATGCCCCGCGTGTGAGCGTGGTGGTCTTCGAGGACAAGCGCGACAGCCAGGATCTCGGCGTGCGCCGTGACGGGACGGCCTTCGTGGGCAGTCAGGACGCCAGCCAGTGGGTCAGTCAGGCCCTGGCCGACGAACTGCGCCGTTGCGGTATGCAGGTCTCCTACGCCCTCACGCCCGATCAGGCCCGCAGCGGCAACCCCGACTTCATCGTGACCGGCACGCTGGACAAGGCCTGGCTGCGTGAAGTGTCGGCCACCGAACTCGTTTGCAATATGAGCGCCTCCTACCGGGTCGCCAGCCGCAGCGGCAAGCTCTCCAACCGGGAAACGCTCAATGCCGGGCAGACCCGCAACGATCTGCCGTCCGGCGATATGGCCAAGGATCTCATGACCTCCTGCCTGCGCGATCTTGTCCAGCCCATGGCCAGCAAGATCCAGACGATCATCGGCCAGAAGTAGGATAACGTGCGGCGCAAGCTGCCCAGATGCTTTCTCCTGCCGGCGGCACTGTTCGTGTTCTGCCGGCTGCTGCTGACGGACCCCGGCCCTGTGGCCGGGGCCGTCGTTTTCACGCCCCGGATAAGCAGTCTGCCCACCATCGGGCCCTCTCCACGCATCCGGGCGCAGCTGGACGTGCCGCCCGATCCCTCCCTTTCCGCTGAAGCCCGCGAGGCCGACATTCTGCGCCGCCGCGCCCGCCTCTGGCTCATGGGCCTGCAGGCCGGCGCGGATAGTCTTGCCCACAACAGGGTGGCGGCGCGCTATTTCATCGGCGCCGAGCCGCGGCGCATCCTTGCCGCCATGCTCTACGGGGCCACCGGACCCGAAGAGGACGAGAGCGGGCATATCGACTTCATCCTTGAGCCGGCGCCCTTCGGTCAGGTGCTGGAGCGCGCCCTGCGGCCCGGGCCGCTTTACGGGGCATGGCAGAGCCTGCTGGCCGAACTGCAGACCGTGCTTTCCCGGACGCCGGAGCCGGACAGCCCGGAAGAGGCCCGGCAGGCCGCCTGGCTGCGGGCATTGCTCGGGCCGGCGCGGCGGGCGTTGGCCGCGGCGGGGGACGGCTGGCTGGCCACGGCCGACCAGGCGCTGGCCCTGGAACATGCGGCAGTGCAGGTGGAAGAAAGTCCGCTCCTCTGGCTGCTGCTGGCCGAAGCCACCTTGCAGCGCGACCAGCCGCAGCGTAGCGTCGGGGCCTGCGGGCGCGCCCTCGCGCTGGACCCGCGTCTGGCCCGGGCCCGCTATATCCGGGCGCTGGGCTACTGGCGTCTGCATCAGCTGGCCCTGGCGGAAAACGATCTTTCCATCATCCTGCACGATGCGCCGCACGCGTCCATGACGCCGTGGCTGCGGGCCCGCGGGGCCATCCGCAAGCTGCGCGGCAACACCACGGGCATGTGCGAGGATTTCATCGCCGCCTGCGTGCGGGGTGGAGACTGCGACGGGCTGGAAATGGCCCGGCGGCAGGATCTTTGTCTCGAAGAACGGCCGTCCGTGGCCGTGGATACGCCGTCCGCCACCTCTCCCGAAATGGAGGAGACGACGCGGGAGAGCCGCCGCCAGGCCGAATATCTGGGCTCGCTGGCCCAGGCCTTCCAGAGTGCGCCGGCAGCGCCCGCGCCGCTGGACAAGGACACCGCCACGGAGCTGGGCTTCCTGCCGCCCGATTCCACGCAGACGCCGGTCTGCCCGCGCTCTCCGTCGCGCGCTCTGGGCCTGCTTGCCGCCCGGACGCTGCCGGAAGGCAGTCTGCTGGACGGGCACGATCTGCCCCTTGTGGACGAAGAGCCGCACTTGCTGGACGCCCGCCGTCGCGGGACGGACTGGGCCGAGGAGATGTTGTTCCTGCTGGGGGTGGATCCGCGCCTTTCCCGTCTGCCGGAAGAGGAACTGCGGGACAGGGCCGAAGAACGCGTGCTGCATGAGCTGGGCCTGTCTCCCCTGCCGGCCCGGACGGAGCAGTGTCCGCGCCGTCTCTGGAAAGTCCCCGCGCAATGGGAAGTCGACGCGCCCCTGTCCGCCGCCCGGCTGGACAGGCTCTGGGCCGTCATCGACGCCGTACGGGCCGGGGCCGCCCGTTCTGCGGCCCTGCGGGAGCCCGTCGTGGAGACGCCCGCGCGGCAGGCGGCCGCCGTCCCTGCGCCGCCGGCGGTGGCGGACGAACTGTGCGGCATGACGCCCCGCCGCAGGGACTGCCCGCTCCCCCGGCATGCCGGGAGCGGCGCGGCGGCGTGGGCCCGCATCTGGGACGACGCCTGGGCCGTCCGCATCAAGACGCTGGCCTATGCCCTGCGGGAAAAGGATATGCTCGCCGCCGAAGAGCAGGCGACAGGCGCACGGCTGGTCGGACCGCCTCCGCCGCCGGCTCTGGAGGAAGGCCGCTGGGGCTATCCCGCCCGCTGGAACTGGATACTCTGGCCCGGGCAGGAGCAAACGCGGGGCACGCCGCCCGCCAACTACCGTTCACTCATCAGGAGGCGCTGATGCCGCAAAGCCCGCTGTGCAAGGTCTATGGCCATGTCTACCCCTGTGACGCCGGCCTGTACCGTGCGCTGGAACAGGCCGTTGCCGGCGCTATGGGACAGGAAGAGGACGAGCCGGTGCTCGTGCGTGAGGGCGACATGGCCCGCATCAGCTTTGAAGGGGTGTATTTCCCGGAAGAGGATGTCGTGCAGGCCCTGCGGGAGGGCCTGACCCCCGCCATGCGGGGCAAGCTGGATTGTCTGGATCTGGAGAACTGGCGGCTTACCCGCTACCGGCTGGAAGAAGGCGAGGTGCGTCCCTCCTCGGCCCCGCTGAACAATGTGCTGGCTTTTTCGGGGCATTGAGGCATCAGCAGCAGGGCGCGACCGAAAGACGGCCCGGAAGGCCGTGCTTGCCAGGGGATGGCAACACAAGTTTTGAAAATAATTTCAATAGAGCAATTCCACATTGAAAATATGGATTGCTCTGGCAGTCGCGAGATCGATTATCCGCAAACGAACACACGGAAAAACCACGCGTTTTCCGTAGAGTGAGGGCAGCGCCAGCATGGAAATGGGACTCGATTTCAATGCGGATCCGCTCGAGGAGCACGGAGAGAGGTGACAGTCCCGACGATCAGGCGTGGCCCACCAGCGGCGGGAGCTGGCCTTCCTTGACGTTGCTGACCCGGTAGATCTGCACCGTATATTGTCCTGCGGGGCGGCAGAAGGGGCAGCCGTCCGTCATGAGCAGGCAGGAGCTGTCCAGTTCCAGCGGATCCACGCCCGCCTGCGCCAGCAGGCGCGTGGCCCGGCCGGGATCCCAGAGCACCGGCGCGCCGCAGCGGCTGCACTCCACGAACAGCAGTTCCGGATCCATCGGCTGCCGCCGCAGGGGCGCGGGCACTTCAAACCAGCGGCGGGTATCCTTCGGCCGCCGGGCGGGACGGGGAAAACGGCGCAACGGCGCGAAGCGTTTGCCCAGTTCCCGCCGTCCTTCCACGCGGCTGCCGCCGCAGCGCCGCTTGCCTTGCGCCGTCCTGCCGGATACACTCGCGCCATGTCTGATCTTTCTGGTCATATTCGTCTTTTACCGCCTGAATTGCGCAATCAGATCGCCGCCGGCGAAGTGGTGGAACGCCCTGCCAGCGTGGTCAAGGAACTCGTGGAAAACAGCCTGGACGCCGGGGCGACGCATATCGACGTCTGCCTTGAGAACGGCGGCCAGAGCCTTGTCCGCGTCCAGGACGACGGCAAGGGCATCGCGGCCGATGAGCTGGAGCTTGCGGTCACCCGCCATGCCACCAGCAAGATCGCCAGCATGGACGATCTGGCGCATGTCCTTTCCTACGGCTTCCGGGGGGAGGCCCTGCCGAGCATCGCCTCGGTCTCGCGTTTCAGCATGACCTCGGCCCATGCCGCCGCCGGGGATGCTCCCGCCTGCCGTGTGGAGGTGGAACACGGACGCCTTGTCTCCACCGGGCCCGCGGCCCTGCATCGGGGAACGCTGGTCGAGGTGCGCGACCTCTTCGTCAACGTGCCCGCTCGTCTGAAATTCCTCAAAAGTCCCGCCACGGAGCTCAAGCGCGCGCAGGACTGGCTGACCCGGCTGGCGCTGGCCCGCACGGACGTGGGCTTTCGGCTGCGCGCCGGGGAACGCGCCGTGCTGGACTTCCTGCCGGGGGAAACGCTCATGCAGCGTCTGGCCAAACTCTGGCCCGCCCTCATCGTGGAGGCGCTGCGTCCCTTTGACGGCGAGCGGCACGGCATCCGCGCCCACGGGGTGGCCGCCGCTCCCGGCGTCAGCCAGCCGCGCGGCGACCGCATCCTGCTCTATGTCAATCAGCGCTCCGTCACGGACAAGCGCCTGCTGGCGGCCGTGCGCGAGGCCTACAAGGGCCGTCTGACCAGCCGCGATTATCCGCAGGTCGTGCTCTTCGTGGAGATCGACCCCACCGAGGTGGACGTCAATGTGCATCCGGCCAAGAGCGAAGTGCGTTTCCGGGATGAGTCCGCCGTCTTTTCCGCCGTGCTGCACGCCGTGCAGAGCGCATTGACCGATGAACTGGAGCAGGTGCTCGACGCGGCCGAGGCCCGCCTTTCCGGGCAACGGCAGGCAACATACACTGTTGCCGCGGCGCAGGCAACCGCTCCGCGCCCTCAGGGCTTCTGGGGGACGCTGGACACGCCGCCGCTGCTGCGTCGTCGTCCTGAGGAGCCGGACGTCCTGCCCGAGGCGGGCAGTCAGTGGCAGGTGACGCCCGCGCCGGTGCGCGGCGGCCTGAGCGAGGATGCCGCCCCGACGGCGTCCGTGTTCCCGCCGTCTCCGTCGTCCCCGTCGTCCCGGTACGGGGAGGCCATGCCGCATGCCCAGCGCGGCGCGCCCGCGCCGGACGTCGCCGCAGCCGCCGTGCCGTCAGAACCGGCGGCGCTTTTCCCGGACATGCCGGCCCCCGCGTTCCCGGGGGATGCGCCGTGGGAGGAAACTGCCGGAGAAACGGCAGCGGAGGACGGCCTCCCCGAGGCGATGGCGGCGGAAGAGGCCGCGAACCGGCGGGAGCCGCTGCGCGTGGGCGATCTGGCCTATCTCGGCCAGGTGGCCGACACCTATCTTTTGTTGCGGGATGCCGAAGGGGCCCTGCTGCTGCTCGATCAGCACGCGGCGCATGAGCGCGTGCTCTATGCCCGTCTGGAACAGGGCGCGTTCAGCGGGGCCGGGCAATGTCTGGCCCTGCCGCTGGAGCTGCCCCTGCAGGCGGTGGAGGAGGAACGTCTCTTTGCCCTGCGGCCGCGCCTGCAGCGCATGGGCTTCACGCTGGAGACAAGCCCCGGACGGCTGACGGCGCGGGGCATCCCGCCGCATCTGAGCCGGGCCGAGGCCCGCGATTTCCTGCGCGAGGCTCTGGCCGGACGCAAGGACGACACCACGGCCATGTTCGTCTCCCTGTCCTGCAAGAGCGCCATCAAGGCCGGACAGCGCCTGACCGACGATGAGGCCGTGGGGCTGGTGCGCCAGTGGTTGCAGACGCCGCAGCGCGAATACTGCCCGCATGGCCGCCCGGCCGTGCTGCGCTGGGATGCCGGCGCGCTGGAACGCCTGTTCAAGCGCAAACAGTAGGGGGGCGGGACGTCGTGCCCGGCGAGGAAGAGAAAGAAAAAGAGGGCAGCCCCGCAAGGGCTGCCCGTTTTACGCTATGCCTTTGAGGCAAAGTCACGTCGTACCCTGCCCCCCAAACAAGTAATAGCTTGTGCCGACAGGCCCTAGTTGCCGTAGCGCGCTTCGATGTCCGCGGCGGCTTTTTCCACGCCTTTCTGCATGTCGGCGCGGGCGGCCAGGATGCGCGCGTGCAGGGCGCTGTCTTCCACGGCCAGGATCTGGGCGGCCAGCCAGGCGGCATTGCGCGCCCCGGCCTTGTCCATGGCCACCGTGGCCACGGGGAAGCCGGGAGGCATCTGCACCGTGGCCAGCAGGGCGTCCATGCCGCCCATGACCCCGCCGGAGACCGGGATGCCGATGACCGGGCGGGCGGTGCGGGCCGCCACGGCCCCGGCCAGATGGGCGGCCATGCCCGCGGCGCAGATGAAGACCCGGGCCCCGGCGGCCTCCTGCTCGCGTACGAGCTGTTCCGTCCGCTCCGGCGTGCGGTGGGCGGAACTGACGGTGAAATGGTAGGAAATGCCCAGCGAGCGGAGCACTTCCACGCAGGGGCTGACCTTTTCCTCGTCCGAGGCGGAGCCCATCATGATGACGACCTGAGCCATGTTTTCTCCTTGTGTTCCTTCCTGTGCGCCAGCGGCGCGGTCAGGGCGTGCCGGGCCTTATGCCCCGGCCTTGCCCGCCAGCCGGTCGATGCCCTTCTGACCGATGTCGCTGCGGTACTGGCTGTCCGGCATGGCGATCTTTTTCAGGGCCGCGTAGGCGGCGTCGCGGGCCTCGGCCAGCGTGTCCCCGAGCGCGGTGACGCAGAGCACGCGGCCGCCGTTGGAGACGATCTTTCCGTCCTTGAGACTGGTGCCGCTGTGGAAGACCTTGACGCCGGGCAGGGCATCCGCTTCGTCCAGTCCGGCAATGGGCATGCCCTTGGGATAGGAGCCGGGATAGCCCTTGGCGGCCACCACCACCCCCAGCGCCGTGCGCGGGGTGTAGGAAAGGCTCGCGGGATCGAGCCGGCCTTCCACGCAGGCCAGCATGACCGAGGGCAGATCGCCTTCCAGGCGCATGAGCAGCGGCTGACATTCGGGATCGCCGAAACGGGTGTTGTATTCCAGCACGCGCGGCCCGTCGGCGGTCATCATGAGGCCGGCATAGAGGATGCCCACGAAGGGATGTCCGTCAGCGGCCAGTTCGCGCAGGATGGGCCGGGCCACCAGATCGGCCATGCGCTGGGCTTCGGCGTCGGGCAGCACCGGGGCCGGGCTGTACGCGCCCATGCCGCCGGTATTGGGGCCCTTGTCGCCGTCAAAGACGGCCTTGTGATCCTGCGCGGACGGCAGGGGGATGGCCGTCTTGCCGTCGCAGAAGCAGAGGAAGGAGGCCTCTTCCCCTATGAGGCATTCCTCGATGACCACCTGATCCCCGGCAGCGCCGAAGGCTCGGCGGCGCATGATGTCTTCCACGGCTTCGAGGGCTTCCTCGGTGGTGCGGGCCACCACCACGCCCTTGCCCGCCGCCAGCCCGTCGGCCTTGATGACCAGAGGCGCGCCCTTGGCTTCCACATAGGCGCGGGCCTTGTCCGCATCGGTAAAGATCTCGCAGGCGGCGGTGGGCACGCCCGCGCGGCGCATGATGTCCTTGGCGAAGGCCTTGCTGCCTTCCAGCCGGGCGCAGTAGGCGTCCGGGCCGAAACAGGGGATGCCCGCCTCCCGCATGCGGTCCACGATGCCGAGCGTCAGCGGCAGTTCCGGCCCCGGCACCACAAGGTCCACTTTTTCGCGACGGGCCAGCTCCACCAGGCCGTCCATGTCGTCGGCCGCCACGGGCACGTTGCGCGCCCCCTCGGCCGCCGTGCCGCCATTGCCCGGAGCGACGAGGATCTCCGTGACCGACGGGCTCTGCCCGAGTTTCCAGACAAGCGCATGTTCCCTGCCGCCGGAACCAATGACCAGTATACGCACGATGCCTCCCGCAGTTTGACCGGAATGTCTTCCGGCATCTTGAGTGCAAAAAAGGTGTTGTCCGCCGTCATGGGCGGGCTTCCGGGGAAGCCGCCCCAATGAAAAAAGCCGCCCGGAAAGCTGCTCCCGGGCGGCGGAAAGGCTTAGTTGTTGGGGTTGATCTCAAAGTCGCTCATGTCCGCCGGGGTATTGGGGTCCATCTTGGTGACGTCCAGCGGATAGGCCGTGATGATGCACTGGCGGCCGCCCACGCCCAGCGAGGGCGAGGAGTTGAGGCCCACCACAAGGTCGATGATGCCGTCGTTGTTCACGTCGGCCAGGTCGGCCTGCGCCACGGAACCGCGGATGCGGCGGGTCTTCCACTTGAGGGCGAGGCCCACGCCGTCCCAGAACAGGGCATGGATCTCGCCCTGGGGGAAGAAGCGGTAGCGGTCGAAGAACTGCGAAGCCGTGGAGATGGGCTTGTTGATGATCAGGCAGTTCTCGCCGGTATTGCCGATATCGGCCACGATGAGGCGCATGGGCGCATAGTAGCGGCTGGGGAGCTGATAGGTCTTGTCCACGCCGAGGCCGGGCATGCCCTTGTAATGATCCATCCCCGCCGCGGAACCGGAGAAGCGTTCCATGGTGGTGTGGATGAGCGTATTGCCGTTGCCCTGGAAGACCTTGATGCGTTCTTCCGGCGTCAGCATGATGAGCTGATCGCTCTTGTTGCCGCGGCCGCCCGGGATCCAGGCGCAGTTGAAGACGTTGGCGCCTTCGGGCAGATTGATGCGCTGACCGGGGCTGTAGCTGTCGCCGCTCTTCTGCAGAGCATAGACGCCGCGGCCAAAGAGATTGACCGAATCCCAGCCCTGACCCACCAGGGTGGGGGCGAAGTTGGGCGGAAGCTTCATCACGCTGGCAAAGTAGGGGATGCGCTTGCTGCATTCCTTGAGGCGGTTGCCCTTGAAGGAATAGAAGTAGGAGTAGGGGCGATTGTCGTTTTCGTCGTAGGTGGCGATGACCAGGTCCTGCGCGCCGTCCCGGTTGAGATCCATGGCCCGCATGGAGAAGTTGGCATTGGTGCGGTTGATGGTGATCTCCTGCAGGGGGTTGAGCTTGCCGTCACGCCCCCACTTGAACATCATGAGCTTGTGGTCGGTCAGGATGGCGACCTCGTTCTGACCGTCGCCGTTGAAGTCGGCCACGGCCATGTCCACCATGGCTTCGGGGATGCGCTGCGAGCGCAGGCGCGAGCCGTCGCTTGCGCCGGCTCCCTGATAGCGGAACTGCGGATTGAGATAGGCCTGATTCTGGCCGGTCTCGTTGACGATGATGTCGCTGCTGCGGCCGCCGGACGCCGCACGCCCGCCGGCCGCGCCGCCCATGCCCAGGACTTCCGAGGCAAGGGCATTGGCCAGCTGCTGCGCGGTGCTGTTGAGGCCGCTCACCGGGCCGGAGCTGGTCTTGCTCCACTGCTTGCCCGCCTTGTCCACGCTGTGCAGGGTGATGGTGCCGTCATTGCCGACGATGTTCACCTCGCCCCAGATGGCGTAATCCGCACCGCCGAGGGCTTTTTTGGCCTGAGCGGCCGAGGTGGCCTTGGCCGAACCCACGCTCCCCTGCGCCACGCCGGGGCGGTTGAGCTTGCCCAGCAGGGAGGACGGCAGGGCCTTGGACAGGTAGCTGTAGCTCTGCGGCGCGTTGACCGTGAAGGGCAACAGCACGAAGGACTTCTGAGCGGCCTGGGCCGCCGTCGCCTGAAGGCCGGCAAACAGCATCAGGCAGGCCATCAAGGCCAGTCGCATGGCGAATTTCATTCATTGTCTCCTTGAAAAGAAACGATGCCGCGTCTCGCGGCGCCGGATTGCCGGCCAGAGCGGCCGGACGCCAAACTATAGCCGTACTTTGACCGGGGCGCAACATGGCCGTGGCGGCGCAAAAGACTTGCCCCCCGGCGGTGGAGAGGCTATGCACACGGCATGAAGACTTCGGAAACCCCTGCCCCCACGACGGCCGGGCGCTCCTTTCGCCTGCTGTGCTCCCCGGAGGAGACGCCGCGCGTGGAGGCCCTGCTGCAGGCCCAGGGCTACCGCTTCGAGCCGGAGCCCTTTTCCCCCTTTTGCCGCCGCCTGCTGGATGAACCGCGCCCGCTGGGCGCGTCGCTGGCCGCCTTTTTCGGCTACATCTACATCCAGGACCGTTCGTCCATGCTGCCGCCGCTGGCCCTTGCCCCCGAGGAGGGGAGCAGCGTGCTGGACGTCTGCGCCAGCCCCGGCAGCAAGACGGGCTTTCTGGCCCAGCTGGTGGGCAAAAACGGTTTCGTGCTGGGCAATGAGCCTTCCCGCGCCCGCCTTGCCACGCTGCGGGCCAACATGCACGCCTGCAATCTGCTGTCCGTGAGCACCTGCACCTATGAGGGGCAGGCCCTGCCGCTCCGTCCCGGCAGCTGGGAGGCCATCCAGCTTGACCCGCCCTGTTCCGGCTGGGGCACGGTGGAAAAGCATCCCCGCGTCATGGAGCTCTGGCAGGGCGAAAAAGTCCAGCCCCTCGTCGGTCTGCAACGTCTTCTGCTGCGGCAGGCATCCGCCCTGCTGGCTCCGGGCGGGAAGCTGGTCTATTCCACCTGCACCACCAACGTGGCGGAAAACGAGGAGCAGGTACGCTTTGCCGAAGAGGAGCTTGGCCTTGAACGTCTGGCGTTGACGCCCTTTCCGGGCTTTGTCTGGGAGGAGCTGCCGGGCGGCGAGGGCACGTTGCGCGTGGACGGACAGCGTTCCGCCGCGCAGGGTTTCTATGTGGCCCTGTTCCGCAAGCCGTACGGCGTCGTGGAGAGCGTGCCGGCGCCGCTTCCGGAGCCGTCCGACGCCCGTTCCTCCCGCCGGGGCGGCAAGAACCCCGCAAAACGGGAACAGCCCGGACAGGAACTGCCCCGCGAGGCCCTGGCCGGGCCGTGCTGCGATCCCGCCCTGCTGCCGCCGGGCCGGGTCATGCTCTACGGGGATCAGGTGCGTTTCCTGCCGGAGGATGCCGCCCGCCTGCTGCCGCCGGACATGATCTGGCAGGGGGCGCTGCTGGGCAAGTTCGCGGGCGGGCGTCTGCATCCCGCGCCACGCCTGCGGGCCCTGCTGCCGCGCCGCCCCGACGCCGGGACGGCCCTCGTGCTGGACAGCCCCGACGATCTGACGGCCCTTTTGAGCGGCCAGAGCCGCCGGACCGAGCTGGAAGGCCGGGAGGCCGCGCTCTGGTGGCAAGACCTGCCGCTGGGCCGGGTCTCCCTCAAGCAGGGCCGGGTAGTGGCGACGTTTTCTTAGCGCATTATCCGTTTGAAACGCTTCGCGTTCCAAACCATACGGCCTGGCGTTTCGCGGAAAAATCGCTAAAGGCGCTACCTGGACAGGCTCCCCATGTGGTTATTGTGAACATGGATAAAATAGCCTGAAATTTTTTTCACTCTGAACCAAACCACTTCACATGATGTTGTAAGTAATTTTTTATAGACCCGTGCCATGTATAGCACTGATAAGAAAACATGCAGGCAGTCACGATTGATGCACTGGCAATAATGTATATCAGCCTGCGGAAAAAAATATTTGAATTGGTTAGTTTTTGTACGGAAATTGCAGAGCATGCCACAGCTAATATGATGTATATGAACAGCCAGGAGAATGCCTCAAGCACTATTTCTCCTTCTGTGGGGATCGGAAGGATTGAACGAGTGCATATCATGAAAAATGTAAATGCATATATCAAAAATGCGAATAATTTTAGAGCTGTTCTCTTCATTTAATTTCCCAAAAGAATATGTTCAGGTTTTGCCGGATTAAAAAATGCTCTAACGGCAAAACACTCTATCCAGACGGTATTGAAAGAGTGGGCATACGCATAAACGTATACCCACTCAGGGAAAAGGGCAGCCTGCTTGTCGAAATGGACGCGATATTACGACGTACTTTTGGCCGGACGGCGTTGTACCGCCGCCTCACATTTTGCCTTTTTCAAAGGCAAAATGCCCTAACCTGCGCTGGATGTCGTCCTGACAGGGATCAGGACAGGCGGTTGCGGAAGTCCTCGTAGCCGAAGGCGTGCAGCAGACGGAACTCACCGTCAGGCCGGAGCAGGCCGATGCCGGGCAGGCGCAGGCCGTTGAAGGTGGTGGTCTTGACCATGCTGTAAATGGCCATGTCGCAGAAGATGAGGCGTTGGCCCACGGCAAGCGGCGCGGCAAAGCTGTATTCGCCGATGACGTCGCCCGCCAGACAGGACTTGCCCGCCAGACGGCAGGTCCAGCTCTTTTCCCCGGCTTCGCCCGCCTGCGCGAGCCCGTCCGCTTCCCGCGCCAGCACGCGGGGCCGGTAGGGCATCTCCAGCACGTCGGGCATGTGGCAGGCGGCGGAGGTGTCCAGGATGGCGATGGGCATGTCCGCCTCCACCACATCCAGCACCGTGGCCGTCATCCAGCCCGCATTCAGGGCCACGGCTTCGCCGGGTTCCAGATAGATCCGCGCGTCGTAGGTACGCTCCATATGCTCGATGCAGCGGCAGAGCAGGTCCACGTCATAATCCGCACGGGTGATGTGGTGGCCGCCGCCGAAGTTGATCCAGCGGCACTGGGCAAGCAGCGGGCCGAAGTGGCGTTCCACGGCCTGCAGCGTGCGCTCCAGCGCGTCCGCGCCCTGCTCGCAGAGGGTGTGGAAATGCAGGCCGGAGATGCCGTCCGGCAGGCGGTCGGGCATGTGGCGCGGCCGGATGCCGAGGCGCGAGCCCGGCGAACAGGGATTGTAGATGGCCACCGCCCCCTCGGAATGTTCGGGATTGACGCGCAGGCCGCACTCGATGGCGCGGCCGCTTTGCCGGCGGTAGGCCGCGATGCGCGGCCGGAAATGTTCCCACTGGGCCAGCGAGTTGAAGACGATGTGATCGGCCAGCGGCAGGAGCTCGTCCATGTCCGCATCCGACCAGCCGGCGGCAAAGGCGTGGACCTCGCCGCCGAATTCCTCCCGGCCGAGGCGGGCCTCGTCCACGGAGCTTGCGCAGGTGCCGTACAGCGGCCCGTGCCCGCCCCTGGCGGCGTCACGGCTGAGCAGCGGGAAGGTGGCCCAGGCGGCATAGCCCTTGAGGGCCAGCAGGATGCGGGCATGCGTGCGTTCCTGCACGCTGTTCAGGATGGCGGCATTGGCCAGCAGGCGGGCCTCGTCCAGCACGAAGCAGGGGGAGGGGACACGGGCCGGGTCAAGCAGGGGAAGCAGATGGTTCATGTGCTGTGCTCGAAAGGAAAAAAGGTCGGAAAAAGGGAGAGGCGCAACGCCCCTCCCTCAGTTGACGATACCGGCGGCAGGCCCTCGGGCATGTCTGTGCAAAATTTCAGCCATGGTAAGGGGTAAAGAAAACGAGCCGACATGCCCGCCTGCCTTTTGATGAATGCTTACACCGAACTTCGCCTTTCCCCTGCCAAAAGCGCGCTGGGGAAAGGATGGGGGGCTTGGGGGAGGGGAAACCCCCTCCCGCGCCGGCGGCGACCGAAAGGCGGCCCGCAGGGCCGTGCCTGTTAGGCGACGCAGGAGCCTTACAGGCATCGACAGCAGAGCGAGGGGTTTCCCTTCCCCCCAAAATCAGCAACGGACAGCGTTAAGGTCTAGTCCACGTCCACGCACTGCCAGGGCAGGCCGTAGACGTTGAGGTCGGCCATGAAAGGATCGGGGTCGAACTGTTCCATGTTCCAGACGCCGGGCTTGCGCCACTGACCGGTGACGATCATCTTGGCGCCGATCATGGCGGGCACGCCGGTGGTGTAGGAAATGGCCTGCGAGCCCACTTCCCGGTAGCATTCCTCATGATCGCAGATGTTGTAGATGTAGACGGCCTTTTCCTTGCCGTCCTTGACGCCGCGCATGACGTCGCCGATGCAGGTCTTGCCCTTGGTCAGCGGGCCGAGGGAGGCCGGGTCGGGCAAAAGCTTGCTCAGGAACTGGATGGGCACGATGTCCATGCCGTTGTAGTTCACGGGGTCGATGCGGGTCATGCCCACATTGCCCAGCACCTTGAGGTGGTTCAGGTAGTTCTCGGAGAAGGTCATCCAGAAGCGGGCGCGCTTGATGCCCTTGAGGTTCTGCACGAGGGATTCCAGCTCCTCATGATACATGAGGAAGCACTTTTTCGGCCCGATGTTGTCCGGGAAATCGTAGGTCATGCTCCAGGCCAGCGGGTCGGTCTCCACCCATTCGCCGCGTTCCCAGTAGCGGCCGCGCGCGGTCACTTCGCGGATGTTGATCTCCGGGTTGAAGTTGGTGGCGAAGGGCTGGCCGTGGTCGCCCGCGTTGCAGTCGATGATGTCCAGCACATGCACTTCGTCCAGCTTGTGCTTCATGACCCAGGCCGCGAAGACGTTGGTCACGCCGGGGTCGAAGCCGGAACCGAGCAGAGCCGTCAGCCCCGCCTCACGGAAACGGTCCTGATAGGCCCACTGCCATTTGTATTCGAACTTCGCCGTATCCAGCGGCTCGTAATTGGCCGTGTCCATGTAGTGGACGCCGCATTCGAGGCAGGCATCCATGACATGCAGATCCTGATAGGGCAGGGCGATGTTGCAGACCACTTCCGGCTTGACTTCACGGATGAGGCTGCACAGCTCGGGCACGTTGTCGGCATCCACCTTCGCCGTGGCGATGTCCACGCCGAAACGGTTCTTCACCGATGCGGCGATGTCGTCGCACCGCGACTTGGTACGGCTGGCAAGGGTGATCTTGCCGAAAACGCCTTCAGCCTTGGCTGCCTGCGCCACCTTGTGCGCCACAACGCTGCCGACGCCCCCGGCGCCGATGATCAGAATGTCCGCCATGATGTCTCCTTTTGGGGTAAAGGGCCCGTCGGGCCTGTCCAGAACGGGATGCGCCCAATCAGTTGCGCGTGCCGTTCACATAGCCTGAAGCGGGCGCAAGGTAAAGGGCGACGCGGGCCGTGGGCCTGCGTTTTTTCTGTGAAGTCCTGCGGGCCGTCCGGCGGGAAGAGGCAGCGGCAAACCTGCGAGGAAAGGAAAAAGGACAAAAATGGACGCCCCGACAGGTTCAGGCGTTTTCGCCCGTCTGGAAGGGCGGATGTTCAAGCTGCACGCTGCGGGCGATATCGGCAAGGGCGGCTTCCGCCTGTTCCCGCATGTGCGGCGAGAAGACGACCTTGATCAAGGCTTCCCTGCGGTCGAGGACGGTGAAATAGGCCACGTTCTCATAGGCTTCCAGCAAAAAACGGAACAGTGCCGTTTGTTCGGCCGGCAGGCGCAGATAGAGCGCCGCGTTCTCACGGGCCGGGGGGTGGACGGCGGAGCGGTCGCGGCGACGCCGCAGGGAGGGCGGAGACGGGATGTCGGCCATCAGTACAGCCCGAAAAAGCGCGCTCCGGCCACCAGCAGCATGGCGAAGATGATGGTGCCGAAAAAGCTTTTGGTTTTCCAGGCCACCAGCAGCGAAGGCAGGGCGGCCACAAGGTAGAGGTTCCCCGGGGTGGGGTCGAACTTGTCGTTATAATAGAAGATCTGCGAAGCGAGCAGGGCCGCCATCACGGAAACGGGCACGAAGGAAAGCCAGTGCCGGAGCAGGGGCGGCAGTTTCTCCGCCCGAAGATACATGACCGGCAGGACGCGCGGGATGGCGGTCACCAGCATGCAGCCGATGATGCACCAGACGAGTTCCGCATGCTGAGCAAGGAAATTCATGCGCGTTCCCCCTGTGGACGCCGGTTTTGCCGGGCAAGCAGGCAGGTTCCGGCGCAGGCGGCCAGGACGGTGGCCATGACCACGTTCCACTGGCCCATGCCGGCGATCTTGAAGCCAAGGGAAAGCACGCCGGCCAGCAGGGCGACCGCCACATGCAGGCGGCTCACGCACTGCGGCACCAGCAGGGCGAGGAACATGGCGGTGAGGGCATAGTCAAGACCCAGCGGGCGGACATCCGTCACCAGTTCGCCGCAAAAGACGCCCAGTACCGTGCCGCCGACCCAGGCGGCATGCGCCGTGATGTTGCAGGAATACAGGGTCGCCGCCGCGAGCTGCCAGCCTTTCTGGAATGCGCCGATATGCACGCCGAAGGTCTCATCCGTGAGCTCGCAGCCGAAAAGGAAGCGCTGCCAGCGTTTGAGCGGGGCGAGATATTCCGCCAGCGCCGCGGACATGAGCAGATGCCGCAGGTTGACCACAAAGACCGCCACCACCACCGAGGCCGCACCGACGCCCGCCCCCCAGAGACCGGCGACCACGAACTGTCCCGAGCCGGCAAAGAGCAGCACGGACATGAGCACCGCCAGCGAGGGCGGTATCTGGCTCTTGACGGCGAGCACGCCAAAGGCGAAACCTACGGGCACGTAGCCAAGAACAATGGGCAGGGCGCGGCGCACGCCGGCGCTGACGGGGGATGGCATATGACCTCCTGCGGGCAGCGGCCCGCACGTTGAGAGTCCCCTTGATAGCGCTTTCAATCGGTACTGGCAAGAATGCCCCTCGAGAGCCCCCTGCCCCAGGGAGTCACACCATGAACGATGCCTCGCGGTCGCAGTCGCTGGCCGCCCTTTCCCTCCTCTGTTTTGCGCTGGCCGATGTCCGGGACGGGCTCGGCCCCTTTTTCGGCGTATACCTGCAAAGTCACGGCTGGACGCCCGACGCCATCGGCTATGTGATGACGCTGGGCGGCCTCATGGGCGTGGCGGCAGCCTCGCCGATGGGGGCGCTTGTGGACGCCACGCGCAACAAGCGGCCTCTGCTGGCCGTGGTGGTCCTGGGCATCGTACTGGCCGCCGTGGCCGTCTTCCTGTCTCCTCTGCCGCTGGTGGCCGGAGCCAGCCAGATCACGCAGGGCCTGCTGGCGGCGGCCGTGGCGCCGCTCATCAGCGCGCTGAGTCTGGGGCTCGTGGGACAGGCGGGACTGCCTGCCCGGCTGGGCCGCAACGAGGCGTGGAATCACGTGGGCAATGCCGCCAGCGGGATGCTGGGCGGTGCGGTAGGCTGGCTTTTCGGCATTGACGGCGTGCTGCTGGTCATGGCGGGCATGGGCATGCTTTCGCTGCTGGCCGTGCGGAGGATTCGCCCCCAGCACATCGACTACGCCGCGGCACGCGGGCTGGAAAGGAATATCCTCGCCAAGGGCGGGGAGCTCGGCGCGGGCCCGGCCCCCTCGCGTCTGAGTTTGCTGTTTGGCGACAAGGCGCTGCTCTGCACCGGCGGGATCATGTTGTTCTTCCATCTGGGCAATGCCGCCATGCTGCCGCTGCTCGGACAGTCCGCCGTGGCCCATTTTGGCGTGAATGCCGCCGTGTATACGGCATGTACCGTGCTGGTGGCCCAGTGCATCATGATCCTGACCGCGCTCTGGGCCGCCTGGCTCGCCCCGCGCCGGGGCTACGGCCCGGCCCTGCTCTGTGCCCTGATCGCCCTGCCCATACGCGGCCTCATTGCCGGATTCTGGCACAGCCCGTGGAATATCGTGCCCGTGCAGATCCTGGATGGCGTGGGGGCCGGCATCATGGGCGTGGTGACGCCGGGGCTGGTCGCCCTGCTGCTGCGCGGCAGCGGGCACATCAACCTCGGTCTGGGCATGGTGATGACGATGCAGGGCATCGGCGCGGCCTTCAGCGCCACCTGGGGGGGGCTCGTGGCGGCAACATACGGTTACAACATGGCCTTTCTGGCGTTGACAGGAGCGCCGTGCGTGGCTCTCTTGCTGCTGCTGGTCGGCACGCGCTTCCTGCCGCGTCTTCGCGCCGCCCTGGCGCGGCAGGAAGTCCGCGAAAGACTTGCGTAAAGGCGGCAGGTCGAGTATAGTTATGAGGAATGATTCCCTTTAGGGCGTCTTGCCAGTATAAAATGCGAAACGCGAGACGGCGGCACAGGCCACCTGGCCCAAAGTGAGCGGAAAAACGCGTTTTTTCCTCGAAACGCCTGGCCGTATGGCCTGGAGCGCAACGCGCTTGAAAGGGAAAATGCGCTAACGAAAAGGCAGGAGCGTATGTCACAGAATGCTGAACCTGTTGGTGGCGTCGGTGGGATCGGCGGGATGAACCCGGCGGCCAGCGTTGACTTTTTCCGGCAGGCATCCCAGACGTCAGTCCGAGGGCAGGCTGCCTACGGTCAGTCCGGGGCGGCAAAAGAAAAGGACGCCGCACAGCAGGGCGGGAGTTTTGCCGAGCAGTTTGGCGACAGCGTCCAGCTTTCCCCTGAGGCCGAACAGCAGCTTAAGGAACTGAAGCAGCGGGATGCGGAAGTGCGCGCGCACGAGCGGGCGCATATGGCCGCAGCCGGGCAGCATGCCGTCGGCGGCGCGCAGTATACCTATCAGACCGGACCGGACGGGCGTCGTTACGCCATCGGTGGACACGTCAACATCGACACGTCCTCCGTGCCCGACGACCCGGAAGCGTCCGAAGAAAAGGCGCAGCAGGTACGGCGGGCCGCGCTTGCCCCCGGTGATCCTTCGGCTCAGGATATGCAGGTGGCCGCTCAGGCCGCCCAGATGGAAGCCGAAGCCCGCGTGGATGCCCGCGAGGAAAAGAAGGACGGCGAGGAGACCGGTGCGGCTGACGGCAGCCTGCAGACCAATGTGGATCCGCTTACCAGCAGTCTGGCGGCGGGGCCCAATGTGGGGCTGGCCGCGCAGTCCGGCATGGCCGCTGCCTCGGGCAACCGGGCCAATGCTGCCCCTGAGGGCATAGAGACGGAACGCACTTCCCGGCGGCAGGCCGCTCAGGCCTACGAAAGCGCCAGTCTGGGCTTCCCCTCTGCCGGTGAGATGTCCCGTGCGGCCTCTCCTTCCGGGGACGGCAGCTCGTGGCGGATGACGTCTGACGGCCTCTTTGCCGCCTACAGCAGCAGCGGCAGTCAGTCGCAGCGTGCCGGCGGCGCGGAGAGCCTTTGGTCCGGCGTCAGCCCGCAGCGTGCCACCCGGGCGTACTCCGGCATGGCCGGTGGCGCGGGGTACGGCGTTTCGGCCGGCGTGTCCGGTTCCATGTTCTCCTTTGCCGTTTAGAGCGTTTCAAACAAATGTCCTGAGCGCGCAACGTATCGACTTTTTCGAGCCCGTTCTCGTCAGAGAGCGGGCTTTTTTTGTGCCCGGCGTCGTCCTGCCGGAGGGATCAGCGGTGCCGGCGCAAACCGGCCGTTGCGGCAACAGTGACGAACGAGAGGATGGTAGGGCAGGGGCTGTCAGAGCTGAATACTGACGGCACGTCGTGTCCCGGCAAAGGTCGATAAGCGGCAAGGAGCAAGGGGCTGGACGACGGAAAGAAGAGAGGCAAGGCCGATGATATCGGCCTTGCCTCTTCTTCCCGCGGAGCGGGATATCCGCGGGCATGATGCCCTCCATGCCCAACGGAATCATCTTACGCCGGATCGTGCGCCGGCGCAACTAGTAGACGACGCTGTAGCTCATGACCTCGGGACGGTGGAAAACGAACTCCACGCGCCGGTTGGCAGCCCTGCTGGCCTCGTCGATGCCGGGCTTGTACGGACGAGTATCCCCGTAACAGACCCCGCGCAGGATGGTCGGCTTGATTTTGCCTTCGCCGGTGAGGTAATGCAGGGCGGATGCGGCACGAGCTCCGGAAAGTTCCCAGCCCGAAGGATAATTGGGCTGAGCTTCGGCGGAGTCCGCATGGCCGCGTACCACAAGATAAAGATTATACTCGCGCAGGATCTTTATCACGCTGCCGAGCACCTTCATCCCCTGCGGAGAAAGCGCCGCCGAACCGGGCTGGAACATGGCGTCCGAATTGACGCGCAGCTGTACGCCCACATCATCGGCGCTGATGCCCGACGCGCTTTGCGGGATGGCGTCGGCCATGAGCATCTGCTGCAGTTTTTGCGCAATAGCGATATGGGATTTTTCATTCTCCGAGATGCGGAGCGAATCCGTGCTGATACGCGCCGTATTCTGCAGGAAGGGGTTGTTGGAGACCGGCGACGTGGCGCTGGAATCGTACTGCAACTCCCCCTTGAAGTAGGCGGCAAGGCCGGCCTTGGTTTCCGGCGAAACCGTGCTCAGCACCCACAGGAGCAGAAAAAAGGCCATCATGGCGGTCACAAAGTCCGCGTAGGCAACTTTCCATGCACCAGCCATACATCCTCCTTAAAAGACTCGCCTTCCGTGCGCGGGCTTAAGCGCTGCGCAGACGTTCTTCCATTTCCGCGAAGCGGGGACGGAAGGGATAGGGAACGGCGCGGCGGCCATATTCCACGGCAATGAGCGGCGTAGCGCCACGGATGGCGGCGGAGACGGCTTCCTTGACGGCATTGAAATAGAAATGCTCTTCGGAAACGTAGTTCTCCAGCTTGGAACCCATGGGGCCGAACAGACCGTAGCAGGAAAGAATACCGATGAAGGTACCCACGAGGGCCGCGGCGATGTAGTGGCCGAGCACTTCCGGCGGTTCGTTGATGTTGCCCATGGCGAGCACGACGCCGAGCACGCAGGCCACAATACCCATACCAGGCATGGATTCGGCCATATGCGTGATGGCGTGGGCCGGCAGCAGACCTTCACCCTGCATGGTGCGCATGTCCACATCCATGAGGCTGTTGATGTCGGCCGGGTCGCCGGTGGTCAGGTAAACGCGCAGCGTATCCCCGATGAAGTTGACAAGGGTCGTATTTTTGGAAATGCCGGGATACTTGCTGAAAATGGGGCTCGATTCCGGCTTTTCCACGTCGCTTTCCACGCTGATCACGCCTTCACGATGCATCTTGGTGAAGAGCGTGTAAAGGAGCGCCAGGGTATCCAGATAGCGATCCTTGCTGGAACCGGGGTCGGAAAAGAGATTCTTCAGACTCTTGGTGATGAGTTTGAAGGTGTACTTTGTCTGCGAGCCAAAGAAGGCGCCCAAGCCGCAGCCAAGGATGATGATGAGTTCGGCGGGCTGAAAGAGGACGGACCATTCCCCGTGCGCAATAGTATAGCCCACAATCACGGAGGAGAAAACGACGATGAGGCCTATCAGAAGATACATACAGTCCCACCAGCGCCGGCGGCAAGCCGGGTTTACCTGCCCGGAAGGATTTCCGGAAAAATGCCATACCTATTTATAACGCCCGGAGAAGAAAAATCTTTAGCCTTCTTCGAGCATATTGTCTATCTGCCCAGGAGGCCCCGCACCAGCCCGCCCGCGCCACGGACGGTCTTGTCGATGGCGCTGCCGGCGTCCCTGGCCGTCTGGCCGGCGGTCTTGCCGGCCTGCGCGCCGCCTTCCAGCAGCGCGCCGGGCAGGCCCGTGGCCATGCGGGCGAGGAAGCGGGGATCGACCGTATACGAAAGCTTGTCGAACGGGCCGTCGATGATGACCGGGATGGTCAGCCCCAGGGTACGGACGTCGGCCGTGGCGTGCAGATGCTTGCGCGGCAGGCTGGCCGTGGCCTGTCCATTGGCGTTGAGGCCGTCTGCGCTGGCCACGATGGGCTTTGACGTCACTTCCCCCTGTCGGGCGGTGAAGGGGACCTGCACGCGGGCGATCCGGTTGGGGATGGCGCCGCTCACGCCCGGTATGTCGCGCGGCAGGGCGGAAAGCGCCTGCAGGTGCAGGTCGCGCACTTCCAGCGCTCCCTTGCCGTCCAGCGAGGCCAGCAGCTTTTCGCTGGTCTCGCCCGCGGCGCTCAGGTCCGCGGTGAGCGAGGCCTTGCCCTCGGCCGGGCGTCCCTTGCCCAGCATATGCGTAAGGCCGCCGATGTCCACGTTGTCCGCCTTGAGGTTCAGGCCGTACCGCTTTTGCGGCAGATCGGCGCTCCCCTGCCCGGCGATGTCGCCGCCGGCAAGGCGGCAGCGGAGATCCTGCAGGCGGTAGCGCCCCTTTTCTCCCCGCAGGCGCAGATGCAGGCCCTGCGCGCCCATTTCCTTATACCGCAGGCTGTCGACGCTCAGGCTGAGATCCAACGTCGGAAAGACGGGGGCCGGCTGCGAGGTCACGCGCTCCGTCTTTTTGCCGGCGGCGGGCGGCGTGGCCGGGGCCGCCGCGGAGGCGGCCTTTTCCGGCAGGTAATGCTCGACGATCACATCGCCAAGGTGCAGGGAGCCCCGTATGTCGGGCTCGGGGCGCAGGAGGACGTTCAGGGTCCCTTCAAGACGCGTCTTGCCCTGAGCGGCCTTCAGCTGGCGCAGCGCCAGACGGTCAGGCGAGCATTCCAGGCCCGTGGAGAGCTCCAGCCTGTCTTCTCCCTGCTGCGGCAGCCGGATGCTCCAGAGGGCGGCCAGGCTGCGCGGGGCCGTGGCCAGCGACAACGCGCCGGCAAAGCTCAGGGAGGTAAGGTCGGCCTCGCCCGAAAGCTCGGCATGGCTGGACGCGCAGGCCAGGGCCATATTCTGGAGCCGGAGTTTCCGGGTGGCGAAATTCAGCGCGGCCTCGCCCTGCAGGGCCAGCGGGCCGAGCGCGGCCGGCAGAGGGCCGGTTTGCGGGGTCAGGCCAAGCTGCAGGTCGCGGATGGTGAGATTGGGCGCATAGTAGCGCACCGTCGTCTTGAGGGCGAAGCTGCCGGAGATGTTCCGTCCGCCCAGCGAGAGGGCGTAGGAAAAGCCGGTGTCCAGCAGCATGTCCGCATGACGGCGGACATTGTGCAGGCTGAGATGCAGATCGTCGATGGCGAGGCGGTCGCCCGCGGCATTGGTCAGGCTGATGCGGGCCTTTTCCACCCGCACCTGTCCCAGTTCAAGCGGCAGCGCATCCGAAGGGACGGCGGCTTCCGCGGCGGCGGGCGCAGGCGCGGCGGGGGCGGCGTCCGTCGCCGGCGGCATCCCGGCCGGGGGCTCGTGCAGCGCGATGGACAGCGCGGGCTCCCGGAGCGTGAGCTCCTCCACAACGACATCGCCGGACAGCAGCGGAGAAAAGGCTACGCGCGCATGCCCGCCGGCGGCGCTGACGGAAAGGCTCTTGTCGGGCTGCTCCCGCTGCCAGGCCAGCCTGCCGAAGTCCACGCCCAGCGGGAAAAGCGAGAGGCGCGGCGGGTCGGTGAAGGTCACCGGCGCGCCCGTGGCCGTCTTGACCGCATCGGAGATGGTCGAGGCCACGAAGCCGGTATCGACCCGGGTCAGCACAAAGGCTCCCGCCGCTGCCAGCAGCAGGACGATGAGGACAAACCAGAACAGAAGACGTTTCACGGCATTCTCCCAATGAGCGGCTGCGGCGGGGGCAGGCAAAGCGTGCCCTCCCGGCGGCGGGGCCGGGAGGGGGGCATCCAGACGGCGCCGGGATGTCCGGCGGGCGGAAGGCGGCGTCTACAGATTGGCGGCGTACCAGTCCCCGGCCAGACGCAGGCCCTGGCGGACGTCCACCTGCGGAGCATAGCCCAGCAGGGTGCCGGCGCGGCTGATGTCGGCAAGGGAGTGGCGCACGTCCCCGGCCCGGAAATCCCGGTGCACCGCCTGAGCGCTCACGGCTTCCGGCTTGTGGCGGGCGACCTCCTCCCGGATAAGGACAAAGAGCTCATTGAGCGTCGTACGCTGGCCAAAGGCCACATTGTAGATCTTGTTGCGGGCCTCGTCCCCGGCGAAGCTCGCCAGCAGATTGGCCTGCACCACGTTGTCGATGTAGCAGAAGTCGCGGCTGGTCTCGCCGTCGCCGTTGACGTAGACGGTCTCTCCCTTGATCAGACTGGCGAACCACTGCGGGATGACCGCGGCGTACGCGCCGTAAGGGTCCTGCCGCTGGCCGAAGACGTTGAAGTAGCGCAGGCCGATGGTGGTGAAGCCGTAGCAGCGGGCGAAGACGTCGGCATAGAGCTCGTTGACGTACTTGGTGACGGCATAGGGCGAGAGCGGGCTGCCGATCTTGTCTTCCACCTTGGGCAGTTCGGGCGAATCGCCATAGGTCGAGGAGGAAGCGGCGTAGACGAAGCTTTTCACGCCCGCGTCACGGGCCGCGATCAGCATGTTGAGCTGTCCGTCGATGTTGCAGCTGTTGGAGAGCAGCGGGTCGTCGATGGAGCGGGGCACCGAACCGAGCGCCGCCTCGTGGAGCACATGCTCCACGCCTTCGCAGACCTTCCGGCAGGTGTCGAGATCGCGGATGTCGCCTTCCACGAAATGGAAGCGGCTCCACAGTTCCGGCCCGACGGCCTCGCGTACCATATCCAGATTTTTCTGATAGCCGGTGAGGAAGTTGTCCAGACCGACCACGGTCTGGCCCAGTTTCAGGAGATGCTCCAGCAGGTTGGAGCCGATGAAGCCCGCCACGCCGGTCACGAGCCAGCGGGAGGGGCGCGCCTTCATATCATTACAGAGAGCGTTCCACGTCAGCATATCGTACTTCCTTGTTATTGCCGGGATACGAAAGGGGCTCCCGGCGAGGCGACAGTTTACGATGGAGCGTAACGGCTGTCAAAACTTCCGGGAGGAATGGGCCGGTTTTCTCTTTTCAGCCGGGGGCCTTGCTGGTATACCCTGAAAAAAAGCGCCTGAATACAGGCCCAGGGGATTGCTCATGAAAATTGTTGTGCTTGGTAATCAGGCCCGTTCCGTAGCCAATTTCTGGAGCGTGCTCATGCGCCGCATGCGGGGAGCTGGGCATGAAGTGATCTGCATGGTGCCGGCGGGGGACGTGGCCACGGAAGGCCGCCTTGCCGCGCTGGGGGCCTGTCCGCCGGATGCGCCCGGCTTTCCGAAGGCCCCGGCCCTGAGGGTCGTCAACTATCCGCTGGACCGCAAGGGCCTCAATCCCCTGTGGGACGCCGCCACCTTCGCTTCCCTGTACAAGACTTTCCTGCTGGAAAAGCCGGACATGCTCTTCGCCACGACCATCAAGCCGGTCATCTACGGCTGTATGGCCGCCAAGCTCGCCGGGGTGGAGCACATCTACGCCACCATCACCGGACTGGGTTACGCCTTTGAGGCCGACAGCCGCTTCAAGCGCTGCGTGAACAAGCTGAGCGTCTCCCTCTACCGCAACGCCCTGAAAAACGTGGAAGGCGTCTTTTTCCAGAACAGGGACGATCTGGCCATCTTCCGCGAGTCGGGCATCCTCGGGCCGCGCGCTCGCGTGCTCATGGCCCGCGGCACCGGCGTGGACACGCGCCACTTTGCCGAAGCGCCCCTGCCGCCCCTGCCCGCCGAGGACACGCCGCCCGAGGAGCGCCGTATCGTCTTCCTGCTGGTGGCGCGCCTGCTTGAGGCCAAGGGCCTGCGGGAATACGCCGCGGCGGCCCGCCTGCTCAAGAGCAAATATCCCGCGGCGGAGTTCCGTCTGCTGGGCCCGGCCGAGCAGGGCGTGGGCAGCGTGAGCGAACGCCTCGTCCGCCAGTGGGAAGACCGCTGCGGCATCACCTATCTGGGGCAGGCCACCGACGTGCGTCCGCATCTGGCCGACGCTCATGTGCTCGTGCTGCCGTCCTGGCGCGAGGGCACGCCCACGGCCATCATGGAAGGCATGAGCATGGGGCGTCCCGCCGTGGTGACGGACGTCCCCGGCTGCCGCGAAGTGGTGACCGACGGGGTCAACGGGCGGCTGTGCCGTCTGCGCGATGCGGCCTCCCTGGCCGAGAGCATGGAGCATTTCCTCCTGCATCCGCAGGATATCGCCGTCATGGGACAGAAGGGGCGGCAGCTGGCCTGCGACGAGTTCGACGCCACCGTGGTCGCCCGCCGCATCCTGGACGACATGCGCATACCGCAGCCGTCCGCGCGTCTGGACGAGATCCGTTAACAAGGAGTCATCATGGTCAGTCGTTACCGCATGGCCTTGCTGCAATGCATGGACCTGCTCTGCATCCTCGTGGCGCTGGGCGTGGTCGGCGTGCTTGCCATCGACCCGGAGCTGAGCGTTTTTGACGACTATACCGGCGCATCCCTGTTCACCATCTTCTTCTACATGCTGTTCTTCTATATCCTGGATGCCTACAGCGTGGGCAACGAGGATTTCCGGGACAGCGTGGTGCGGGTGCTTCTGGCGGGGGTGCTGGCCATCATCTCTTCCGCGACATCGTCCTACGTCTTCGATCACTGGCGCTTCGACCGGCCGAGCACCGGACTGCTCTTCCTGCTGTCCATGCTGCTCTGTCTGGGCTGGCGTCTGTTCTACTACCGCAATACGGACAAGCTCACCTTTCAGATGCGGGTGCTGCTCGTGGGGGTGGACCGCGCGGGCAAGGTGCGGCAGCTTTTGTCCGAAGGCCTGCCCACGGCGCGCATCATCGGTTATGTGGGCGAGCCGGACATGGACCCGGACGCCGGCCCCTGCCTCGGGCCGCCGTATGAGGTGCTGAACATCGCCCGCGAGCGCCGGGCAACGACCATCCTGCTGCTGCCGGACGCCCCCATCGACGACGACATCGCGCACGATCTGCTGGAAGCCAAGCTGCGCGGCCGCATGGTGGTGGATATCCGCTCGTTTTACGAGCATGTGGTGCAGCGTCTGCCCATCTCGCAGATCAACGACGAGTGGCTGCTGCAGACCGAGGGCTTCTCGCTGAATACCCGCGGCTCCCTGCGGCGGCTCAAGCGGGCCTTCGACGTGCTGATCTCTCTGGTGCTGCTGGTGCCCGCCGCGCCGGTGATGGCCCTGACGGCCCTGCTCATCCGGCTGGAGTCGCCCGGGCCGGTCATCTACCGGCAGGACCGGGTGGGGCTGCATGAGCGGGAGTTCACCGTCTACAAGTTCCGCTCCATGCGGACGGATGCGGAGAAGGACGGCGCGGTCTGGGCCAGCGCCAACGACAGCCGCGTCACCCGTGTAGGCAAGTTCATCCGCAAGGTGCGCATCGACGAGCTGCCGCAGATCTGGAACATCCTCAAGGGCGACATGAGCTTCATCGGGCCGCGTCCGGAACGCATGGCCTTCGTGACGCAGCTCAAGGAGCACATCCCCTATTACAGCCTGCGGCATACGGTAAAGCCGGGCCTCACGGGCTGGGCGCAGGTCTGCTATCCCTACGGCGCTTCGGAAGAGGATTCGCGCCGCAAGCTGGAATACGATCTCTATTATGTCAAGAACATGTCCATCCTGCTGGACATCCACATCATCTTCAAGACCGTGGGGGTGGTGCTCTTCCCCAAGGGAGCGCGCTGACCCCGCCGAGTGCCCGCCTCCGCAAGGGAGGCGGGCGCTTTTTCTCCCATGCCCTCCGCCGCGGCCCCACGTCGGGCAGGCTGAGGGCTTTTGATGCGGCAGCCGGCTGCCGCGCACATGACGCAAGGGCGTTTTGCCGTTGAAAAGGGCGAAACGCGAGGCGGCGGCAGAGCGCCGTCCGGCCCGGCGTGAGCGGACAGACCGCGTTTTTCCGCGCAACGGCAGGCCGTCGATTTGAAACGCAAGGCGTTTCAGCCTGAAAATGCTCAAGGACAGGACATGGCATCGCATCTTACCGCGGCAACGGCCCCTTCAACAACTTCCCTGCCCATCGGGCTTTTTGATTCCGGCATCGGCGGCCTGACCGTCCTGCGGGCCATCAGCACGCGCCTGCCGCAGGAGAACCTGCTCTATCTTGGCGATACGGCCCGCCTGCCTTACGGCACCAAGAGCCGGGAGACCATCATCCGTTACACGCTCAAGGCCGCGCAGAAGCTCGTGGACTGCGGCGTCAAGATGCTTGTCGTCGCCTGCAATACCGCCACCAGCGCCGCCCTGACGACGCTGCGCGAACATTTCGCCCCGCTGCCGGTGCTGGGCGTGGTCGAGCCGGGAGCGCGGGCCGCCGTGGCCGCGACGCGTAACCGCCACATCGCCGTCATCGGGACGGAAGCCACCATCGCCGACGGCGCGTACCAGAAGGCCATCACCCGCCTGCTGCCTGATGCGTCGGTGCTGGGGCGGCCGTGCACGCTCTTCGTCTCCCTGGCCGAGGAGGGCTGGCTGACCGGCCCGGTGGCCGAAGGCACGGCACACCGCTATCTGGACGATCTTTTCCAGCCGCTGGTGACCGCGCCCAGGCCGGATACGCTCGTGCTGGGCTGCACGCATTTCCCGCTGTTTGCCGACGTGCTGCAGCAGGTGGTCGGCGAGACGGTGCACATCGTGGATTCGGCGGCCACCACGGCCGAGGCGGTCGATAGCGAGCTGCGCCGGCTGGGACTGGCCCGACAGGCGGAGCCCGGCGTCGTGGGGGAACGGCGCTTCATGACCACGGACAACTGCAACCGCTTCGTGCGTACGGCCAGCATCTTTCTGGGGCAGCCGCTGCATCATGCGGAGGTGGAGCTCGTCAATCTGTAGAGACGACGCACCGGCCTGTTTGCCATCAGACCGCCTTTCCGCAGGAGACGCTGCCGGATAAGGCCTGCGGTTCGCCGTCTCGGTTCCTTTCCCTGCCATCCGGCGAAAGATCCCGCCATTGAGGCCTGTCAGGCTACGCCTTCAGGCCGTTCCGGAGCGCTTCTGTCCGTGCCGCCCGTCCGGCGGGCGGAGCCGTGCCGGGAGGCACGAACGTGGCGCATTTTTTGATAAAAACATGCCCCAGGCATGGAACGTCAGCGGGCGGCGGCTTGCGCGGGAGCGCGTGGGCCGGTGCGGGAAGAACCGGCGGCGGCAGGCGGGCAAAAGCCGCTGCCCCGCATTTTTATATCCCATGCAAAAAAATCGCCGCTGTTACGCCTCCCTTTTCTGCGGCAAGTGCCGAATGATGCGGCGTTTTTGGGTTGACAGGCAGGGGAGGGCTTACTTACAACAACACAGTTCGACATCAAGGGGCCGTTGTCCCTAATTCCTCGTTGGAGAGTGTGTATCATGACGAAAGCTGAGCTTGTTGAAAAAGTGTATGCCAAGGCTGGGCTGCCCACCAAGGCCAAGGCCGAAGAAGCTCTGGATGCGGTCATTGCCTCGCTGCGTGAAGCTCTGGCTGCCGGCGAATCCGTGACCTTCACCGGTTTCGGCAGCTTCAAGGTGGTGGAACGCGCCGCCCGCAAGGGTCGCAATCCGCGTTCCGGTGACGAGATCACCATCCCTGCCGGCAAGGTGGCCAAGTTCACGCCCGGCAAGGGGCTGAAGGACGCCATCAAGTAAAAGTACTCGCACGCGGGCAGAAACGGCGTCCGTCTGACCGGCAGACGCCTTTTTTGTCCTTTTTGGAGGGGTGGCAGAGCGGTTTAATGCGGCGGTCTTGAAAACCGTTGAAGGTTCGCGCCTTCCGGGGGTTCAAATCCCTCCCCCTCCGCCAGACAGCACATATCCCGCAGTGATGCGCAGATGTCCGCAGGGCCTTGGGGCCACGCGGATTTTTTTGTGCCCTGTGTCCTACGGCCTGGAGAGCGACGGCTGAGACAAGAGACCGGTAGAACGTTTTGCCTGTGGAAAGGGGACATCACGAGGCGGCAACGCAGTGCCGTTCGGCCCGAACCTGGCGGGAAAACCGCGTTTTTCCGCGATACGAAGACATAGGGTTGGAAACGCACAGCGTTTCAAACAGAAATTGCTTTAGGGCCTGTGGATATAAATTTACAAATAATTTCAATAAATAAGCAAGATAGGCTGCACGCGCTCCGCTAGTCGTTGGAGGCGGGCCTCGTTTTCCCGACGCTTCCCTCGGTAAAAGCGCGCTGGGGAAGGGATGGGGGGCTTGGGGGGAAGGGGAACCCCTCTCGCGCCGGCGGAGGGGTTCCTCTTCCCCCCAAACAAGCAGCGAATAGTGTCAACAGGCCCTAAGGGGCGGGCGCGGGTGGCGGTACCGCCGCTGTCCGGCGTGCCGCAGGGCAAAAAAATGCCCGCATCCCGAAAACGTTCTTGCAGGATACGGGCTGATTGCCGCAACGCGCTTCCTGTTGCGGCACATGTCTTCACATCTTATGCGTTCTTCATCTTTTCAATGAGCGCATTGAGCTTGCGGGCTTCCTCCGCCATCGCCTGGACGGACTGGGCGGCCTGCTCCATGGCCGCGGCGTTCTGACTGGCGACCTGGTTGATGTCCGCGATGGAGCGGTTGATCTCCTCGCTGGTGGCGGACTGCTGTTCGCTGGCCGCGGCGATGGCCCGCACCTGGTCCGCGGCGCTCTCGGCCATCTGGACGATCTCCTGCAGGGCGTCGCCGGAGCGTCCGGCAAGCTCCGTGGCGGCATTGACGCCTTCCACCGAGATCTCCACCTGCCGGATGGACTTGTCCGTACTCTTCTGGATGGCGTTGATGGCGTTGCCCACTTCCGAGGTGGAGGCCATGGTCTTTTCCGCCAGCTTGCGCACTTCGTCCGCCACCACGGCGAAACCGCGCCCGGCTTCCCCGGCGCGCGCGGCCTCGATGGCGGCATTGAGCGCCAGCAGATTGGTCTGGTCGGCGATATCGGAGATGACGCTCATGATCTGGGTGATGGCCGCCGCATTCTGGCCGAGGGTGGACATGTCCTCCTTGAGGGTCAGGGACATGTCGCGCAGCGACGCGATGCTGCGGACGACATCACTGACGATGTGAGCGCCTTCTTCCGCCTTGTGGCGCATGTTTTCCGACGCCTCGGCGGCACTGCCCGCATTGCGGGCCACTTCCAGCACCGTGGCGTTCATCTCGTTCATGGCCGTGGCCGTTTCCGAGGCCCGATCCGCCTGATGGTGAGCGCCGGACGCGGACTGGGCCACCTGCTGCGAAAGCTCATTTGCCGCCGTATTGATGACGCTGGTGGAGGCTTCCAGATGCTGGGCGGCCTCGGTCATGCCTTCCCGTCGGGCATTCTCGGCCTTGATGCGCGCTTCTTCCGCCTTCCGGGTAGCTTCTTCAGCCAGAGCGGTATGGCGCTGGGCCTCCTCCGTCTTCTGCTTGGCTTCGCCGATAAAGCTGCTCAGGGAGCGGATCATGCTGTCGATGCTGTCATGCAGATGCGAGAGTTCGCCGAAAAAGTGGCAGCCTTCCGCGCGGGCTTCCAGATTCCCTCCGGCCACTTCCCCGGCAGTGCGCACCAGCGCATTGAGCGGGCGCACGATGGAACGGACGATGAGCAGGGCCGCCCCCAGCACGAAAAGGGCGATGACGGCGGCGATGATGGCCACATGCCGCATGGCCGTATTGCTGCGTTCGTTGATCTCCTGCACCGATTGCAGGGCGACGGCCTTCCAGCCGGACTTGGTGGTGAGGATGTTGGCCATGTAGGATTGACCCCCGGCTTCCAGATCCACGACGCCGCTTGGGGTCCGCATGATGGCCTCAAGGGCCGGCGTGCTGATGTCCTTGCCGATGACCTTGCCGACCAGCTCTTCTTCCAGAGGATTGCAGATGATGCGGCCGGAGTCCTCGATGATGAGGAAAAATCCCGTCTTGCCGAAGTTCATTTCCGCCACCCGGCGCGAGAGCTCCGCAAGGGCGATGTCGATGCCGACCACGCCGGTGAGGCGGCCTTGCGCATCCAGCAGCTTGTGGGTGACGGCGACCACCATTTCGCCGGTGACGGAAAAATACGCCGGGGCAAGGCCGGAGGTTTCCGGCGACGCCGCGCGGCGGCGATACCATTCCTTGGTGCTGAGATCATGGTGGGCGGGGATCTTCATGTCGTCGCAGCTGCTGGCGTAGCTGCCGTCGGCGTAGCCCACATAGATCTCAAGATAATCGGGGTTGGCGCGACCCACGCGCAGCAGCGTTTCGGTAAGGGCCTTCGCTTCGGGGGAAAGCTCGCTCTGGCGGTAGCGGCTTTCCCGGGGATTGTCCACAAAGCGCGGGAAGATGTCCTGCGCTTCGGCCAGGCCCGGCAGTTCGGCCACCATCTGGGCATTGTGGCGCGCCGCATTGACGAAGCTCATGATGTTCTCATCCATGAGGCGCAGCTGCTGGCCGGATGCGGTGATGAAATAGCCGCGCGCATCCGCGCGCATCTGCCAGCCGGCATAGCCGATGAGGCAGGCGGCAACGATGGCGATACTGCACAGAAAACCAAGCGTGATACGAAGTTTGATGGTCATGCTGCTCCATTCCCTAAAGATATATGGGTTTTTCGCTGAATTTTATGGCAGGATCAGCTTTTCGGCAGGGCTGATGCAGGGGCGTTATCGGCTTTCGGAAAATAATCTTTAGGTAAAAGAGGCGGGCGAAACTGCCGCCGAAGGACGGCAGGACGGGAAGCGGGGCCTTTGGGCGGGAAAAGGTGGCCCGTGGCGGTAAAAAAGGTGGTCGTGCGGGAGGCCTGGCGCGTTTCAGGCAAGGGACGGCGGCGTACGCGATGCGGCCCGGCGAGCGCTGGGCATCGCCGGGCCGCAAGGTTTGGCGCGTCTGGGGACGTTGGGAGCGTCAGGGGCGGTTGTGCCGGCCTGCGCCCGTCAGGCTAGAGCATTTTCAGTTTGAAACGCTTCGCATTTCAATACGGCCTGTCGTTTCGCGGAAAAAACGCGGTTTTCCCGCTCACGCCGGGCCGGGCGGCGGTGTGACGCCGCCTCGCGTTTTACTTTTTCAAAGCTAAAACGCTCTATTTCTTCCAGTCGTCCACGTATTCGATGTTGCCGTCGTTGTAGGTCCAGGTGATCTTGGAATAGGTGAAGGAGACGCTCTCCATGTCGTGATAGGGCTTGTTTTCCGCCAGGAAGGTCAGGGGAGTTTCCTTCTTCATGCTCACCACGATGGCTTCTTCCATCTTGATGGTAAAGTACTTCTCTTCCGTACCGTCGGCGGCGATGCGGTAATGGTCGATGGTGACCGTGCACTGCTCGCCCGTGCAGCAGGCCTTGTACAGTTTGGGGCTTGCCTGATCCAGATGCTTGGTGATGGTCAGCGGATGATGGATGCGCTGGCCCGTCGGCAGGCCGGTATGCGTATCCTTGGGGATCTCCACCAGATGCTCGACAGCATAGACCAGGATCTTGTCCTTCTTGTCGCCGCCCTGCTGGCAGTCGCCCTTGATCTCGCCCTGAGACTTGCCTTCCACCTTCATGTATGCCGTCAGTGCCATATGCCTTACCTCGTTGTTTGGAAGCGCGAGAAGCGCCTCGGTGCATGTTGCCGCATGCGTTCGTCAGGCGGGCCTGAGCGTCGCCGCATGCGCGGGTATCCATTCTGAAGCATTTCAGTTTGAAACGCTTTGCGGGCCTGTCGTTTCGCGGAAAAAACGTGGTCTTCCCGCTCACGCCGGGCCGGGCGGTCTGTGCCGCCGCCTCGCGCTTTGCCTTTTTTCAAGGGCGAAGCGCTCTAGTTTTTATCCAGCTTGCCCACCAGCGAGAGGGTGAAGCTCGCGCCCATGTACTTGAAGTGCGGGCGGGCCATGATCCCCACGGTGTACCAGCCGGGTTCGCCCTCCACGTCGTTGACCGTGATCTGCGCCATGCGGAGCGGGCGCTTGCTGCGGGTGACGGGATCGGGGTCGTCCATCTCCGTCACATATTGGCTGATCCAGGTGTTCAGCTCCCGTTCAAGGTCGTTGCGCTCCTTCCAGGTGCCGATGTTCTCACGCTGTATGACCTTGATGTAGTGGGCCAGACGATTCATGATCATCATATACGGCAGCTGGGTGGACAGCCGGTAATTGAGCTCGGCCGCCTTGCCCTCGGCCGTATTGGCGAAGACCTTGCTCTTCTGGCAGGAATTGGCGGAGAAGAACGCGGCGTTGTCCGCTCCCTTGCGCATGCTCAGGGCAATGAAGCCTTCCTCCGCCAGCTCGAATTCCCGGCGTTCGGAAATGAGCACCTCGGTGGGGATCTTGGTCTGCACCTGTCCCATGGACTCGAAGGTGTAGACGGGCAGGTTTTCCACCGCGCCGCCGCCCTGCGGGCCGATGATGTTGGCGCACCAGCGGTATTGCGCGAAGCTGTCGCTCAGGCGGCCGGCAAAGGCGAAGGCCGTGTTGCCCCAGCAGAAATCTTCGTTGCTTGAGGCCTCTTCCTCGAAGACGAAGCTCTTGGCCGGGACCGTATTGGAGCCGTAGGGTACCCGCAGCAGGAAGCGAGGCAGGGTGAGCCCGATATAGCGGGCATTTTCGGATTCCCGGAAGGAGCGCCACTTGGTGTACTGGGGCATTTCAAAGATGGATTTGAGATCCTTGAGGTTGGGCAGCTCGTCCCAGGAGTCGATGCCGAAGAATTCCTGCCCCGCCGCTCCCACAAAGGGCGCATGCGACATGGCGGCGACCGAGGCAAGATGCTGGAGCAGTTCCATGTCCTGCGGCCCGGGGCCGAATTCGTAATTGCCGATGACGGCCCCTACGGGCTGGCCGCCGAACTGGCCGTATTCCGCCGTATAGATATGTTTGTAGAGGCCGGAGCTCATGATTTCCGGCGCATCCTGGAAGTCCGTCAGCAGATCATCCTTGCTGACGCTGATGAATTCTATCTTGATGTTCTGGCGGAAATCCGTGTTGTCCACCAGATACTTGAGGCCGCGCCATGCCCGTTCCAGCTTCTGGAACTGTTCGTTGTGCATGATGGCGTTGACCTGCGCGCTCAGGCGCTGGTCCAGGCTGGCCAGCAGGCTGTCGACCAGCGCGGGGGAGACCTTGGTCTCTCCGGCGGGTTGCGCCACAAGTTCCTTGAGAAAGGCTTGCAGCCCGTCCCGAGTGGCGGCAAAGCCGTCGTCGCCGGGCTTCAGGCGCGTCGCCTCGACGATCTCGTCAAGCAGGCTGGCGGCGGGCGTAGCGGTCGAGGCGGCAGGGGCGTTTTCGGTCTGGCTCATGGAGATTCCTATTTTTCGTCGAGGTTGAGTTCGCTGAGCAGGGCTGCGCGGGCCTTTTCATCGGAGACCATCTCCTGCACCTTGCGCCGGAATTCGGGGACGTTGGCCAGCGGCCCCTTGAGCGCCTTGAGGGATTCGCGCAGCTCCAGCAGCCGGGCAAGCTCCGGCACCTGCCGGACGATGGCGTCCGGGGTGAAGTCGTTGATATTCTCGAAACGCAGCGTGACGGCCAGTTGCGCTTCAGGATCATCCTCGACCAGCTTGTTGGGCACGGAGACGGTCATGCCGAGCCCCTGTCCCTTCATGACGTCATTGAAGTTGTTTTTATCCACGGAGATGGGGTCGCGGTCTTCCACCGACCTGTCGTCTTCCCGCTGGGTGAAGTCGCCGAGCACCATCAGCTTGAGCGGCAGTTCCACCTCTTCCCTGGCGTCGCCGGTGGCAGGGCGGTAGACGATATTGACGCGCTCCTTGGGAGCGACGGAGCCTTCCTTACTCATAGAACCTCCTTATGTTACGGACGGCCGCCCGGAGTGCGCTGCTCAGGAGGCCGGAAAATCGTCTGCCGGTCACAGATAGGGAGAGCAGGAGGGGCGCAGGCGGCAGATGGCCGCCGCCGTCGCCGTGGCCCGTTGCCGGGCTTCCGGCGTTTCCAGCTGCGCCCAGACGGCGTGACAGACGCGCAGGGCATCCAGGCAGGCGTCACGCTGCCAGTCGTCCAGCCTGTGCCGGGTGATGCTTTCTTCCAGTTCTTCGGCCAGCGGCGCGGCAGCCTGCGCATGCCCGCCGGCAAGCAGCAGGCGCGCCTGCTCGATGCGCGGGAAAAAGGCCTGGGCCGAGGCGGCGCCGTGCCGGCGGCGAAGCTCTTCGAGCATGTCCAGCGCCGCGGGCAGGTCGCCATTGGCGGCGGCGGCGCGGGCCTGCCGCAGGGTCTCTTCCGCCGCATCCGTTGCCGGCGACGGCGCAGCCCCTTCTGCCGCGGCTTCCGTTTCGTTCAGCCACTGCCGGGTCTCCGCGTCGGCAAACGGGCGGCCGTCGGTAAAGGCCAGCTGCGCCACTCCCGGGAGGCGGCGCGTCAGCTCCCGGCATTCACTCCGCACGCGGGCGGCGTCGAGAGGGCGTCCGCAGGCCGTCAGAGCCTGGAAAAGCAGGCGTTGGGCGTCAAGGCAGAAGGGACAGGCCGGCAGCAGCCGGGCAAGAGCGGCGGCGGATTCGGCGGCACGCCCGGAGGACAGCAGCCTGCGGCAGGAATCCAGATCCTCTTCCGGCGGGGCGGGCAGGGCCGTTATGCCGTCGCTGGCGGGCGGGAGCCTGTCGATGCGTCCCCAGAGCGCGGCATACAGGGCGCTCCAGGCAACGAACGATTCCGGCAGGCCGCCGGCAAAGGCCAGGGCCGCGTAGGCCCGCGCCGCGGCGAGCATACTGGCCAGCGCTTCCTGGGCATCGGCCGGCGGCGCCGGTGCGGCGGCCGGCGGCTGCGGCTCCGTGGCGAGCATCGGTTTTTCCGCCGTCTTCACGGGGGCGGCTGGCGGCGCGGCGGCCTCTTCCGGGGTGGGGGCCTCTGGTGTGGCGGCTTCAGCAGCTTCCCGTGCGGTCGCTTCCCGCGCGGGGGGCTGGGCCGGCGCTTCCGCTTCAAGAGCCTGGACGCGTTCCTTCAGATCGCGCAGGGGCGGCAGATCCGGCAGGCAGACGCCCAGCCGGCCGTCAAGCTCGTCCAGCGAAGCCAGCAGCTCGTCCCGCAGAGCGGCGGGGATGGGCGAAGGCGCGGCGGACAGCCATTGCGCCATGCGCTCGTGCCACCAGGTGAACATATTGGCGCGCGCCCGCAGGCGCTTGAGGGGCGGGAAGCAGGTATCCCACCAGCAGGCGAGCAGGTCCGCCAGGATGCGGACGCCGTCGGCCAGACCTTCCATGCCTCGGGTGTGGGCGAGCCCCATGCAGAGATAGACGGCGGCCGGGATGTCCTTGGCCTGCTTTTCCAGAACCGCGGCCGCGCTGGTGACGACCGTCTCCCAGTCCACGGCGGCGGCTCCCTGCAGGGAACTCAGCTTGCCGGTCTCTTCCAGCAGGCGTTCGTATTCCGGGCTTTGACGCGCCTCGGCTCCGGCGGGGAGGGCGTCGCTGACGGGCGTTTTCCCGAGTTCTCGAAATTGCATAGACATCCTGCATGGTTCTCAGCATGACAGACGCATCAGGTTGTACGTCGTGTCTGCAGCGTAAAGGATATTTCAGATTTCTACAAAAGAGTATCCATAACTGAGGGCCTTGGCAACCGCATTGTGGGCCCTCCGGCCTGCGGCAGGGAAGGCGCGCTCCCCTCTTCAGGTGGAGATGACCACATGGCCCGAGGGTTCCACAAAGGTCGTCCAGTGGATATGCAACGTTTTATTGTCCAGCACCAGTTCGGCGTCCAGCAGAAAGGTCAGCTGCAGGGGCTGCTCGGGATCCGGCGCATACCGCAGGTGGACCTGCCTGAGCCGCGGCTCGCAGTGGGCGATGAAGGCCGAGAGCTCTTTCTCGATGCGCGGCAGCTCCGCTGTGGTGAAGGTCGCGCCGAGGGCGCTGAAATCCGGCATGCCGAAGTTCTGGTCAAGCACGGTATTGCCCTGCCGCGTGTTGAGGATGCGCGACAGATGATTGGTGACGGACTGGACGATGTCTTCCGTCTCCACGGCATTGCGCTCCTCGCCCTGCGTATGGGCATGCCGCAGGCGCTCCAGAAAGCGCAGCCGGCTCATGCCCGCCCGCTCCCCCCGCAGGTTCGCGGGGCGTTGCCGCATGATGATGGATAAGCGGAGCCTCGTAACATGTTCTCTGCCTCCTGCCGCGTCCGTTCGAAAGCGGCAATGCGCCGGGCTGCGGCCTTCCTCCCGGCAGGCCGCCTGCGGTTTCGCCCCTCCCTAGTGGGTAAGGGGATGGAAAATGATGCGCACATCCTTGTCGGAATAGCTCACGTCGGCGGCAAGGGGCGTCGCATCGCGGCCGACGGCGCTTATGCGCAGCCAGCCCGGATGGGAGGCGATCTGCAGGCGCTTGACGCATCCGCTTTGCGGGCGGGAATCCACCGTGATCTGCGAGGCCCACTGTCCGTGCAGGTCGACGCTGCGCGACGGCACATTGGCCGGAGTGATGGTCGTATGTTCGCCGAGCGTGCCCTCATAGCCAAAGAGCAGCAGCAGGGAGCCGTCCTTGCGCACTTCGATGCGCGGAGGGAGCAGTCTCCCTTTGCCCGGCCGCTTGCCGCGGGGCAGATCGCGCCAGGCGGAAGGCTCGGCGGCCACGGCCGGCAGGACAGCCGGTTCCGGGACGGGGTCGGGTTCCGGCGTGGGCGCGGGCGCAGGTTCTGGTGCGGGCGCGGGTGCGGCAGGGGCCGAGGGCGGCATGACCGGCATCCCGCCGCTGTTCCCGGTGAACAGGAGAGCCAGCAGATTGCCTGTGGAAGCGCCGCCCCCCAGGGCGGCCACCGCCATGACGCCGACGGCGATCAGCCAGGCGGCGAGCATGATGCGGCAAAGGAGGCGCTGGGCATTGGCGGACGTTACCATGTATAGACGATCCTTTCCGGCAGCGTGGACGGAGCGTTTTCCCGGGCTTCGAGCAAGGCCGCGGCATTGTCCGGCAGCAGGCGCACCGTCATGCTCCTTGCGGAGATGGCGTTCAGCTTTTCCGCGGCATCGGGGAAGTCCTCAGGGGTGAAGGTGCGCTCGCCGTACTGGAAATCCCGCAGGAAGGCGATGAAGTCGGGATATTCGTACCGCAGTTCCAGAGCGGGGAAACGCAGGGTGATGCCGGCCGTGGAGCACGCCCCTTCCACATAGTGAATGCGCCCCGAGCGCGGGTAGTTGTTGTTGATCAGCCGCTGCGTCCCCTCGTTGCACCGGAGGGAGAACTCCGTACTGTCGGGGCGCTGGGTCGCGTCCCGGTTGAGTATGGTCGGCTGCGAGCGCAGCAGCACGTCGTACGACTCGCGCGGAGGCGTGACCGCCACGGCTTCGGCGCGCGACATGGCCCCGAGGAAGTCCGAGGTGAAGGGGAAGGGCGTCCCGTCCCAGAAGGCGGCCGCCGGCGCGGCGTCCTGCCGCCGGATCAGCGGGGTGAGGACGCTGCCCAGGAACTTCGTGACCACCCCGTCCTTGCCGTACAGGGCCTCAAGGTCGTGGCCTTCATACAGGGCGACCGGACTGCTCAGCACCTCGTTCTCCCACTTGTGCTGCACGGCGGCCGCCGCCTGGACGGTGATCCCCTGCCGCAGGCAGTCCAGCATGTCCGTCAGCAGCAGGCGGCCTGCGCCATGCGGGGCGGACAGCGGCTGCACCACCCCCTTCATGGCTTTTTGCGCCGCCGTGTAGGGACTGTCCGCCGGGATGTCCCGGGGATTGGCAAAGTGCTTCTGCGCCAGGCCCAGGGCGCGGCTCTGGCTGCCCATGATGCGCAGCAGTTCGCCGCACTGGGCAAGGTAGCCCCGCAGGGCGATGGCGGCCTGCAGCGACTGCCGCAGATGCTCCAGATCCCGCGTGATCTCGCGCAGGGAGGCCAGCAGTTCCGGCGATTCGAGGGAGAGGGAGAGGATGCTCCGCCAGACCGGCATCTTGCCGCTCTGGGGATCCGTCAGGGCGATATCGCACAAGACCTGCAGAAGCAGCGCATCCTGTATCCAGGGCGAGAGGGCCGTGCCGTTCTCCTTCGCGTAGCGGGCGGGCGGCAGGAGCTCGCTGCCCATGCGGCGGAGCAGACGCACATGCGGCAGGGCGGCGATGTCGCCGCCGGCCCCCAGAGCGGCAAAGACTTCGCTTTGCTGCAGGTTGCTCCAGCCCTGGGCAAAGGCCTCGGCGAATTCCCGCCAGGCGCGTTCATAGCGGCGCAGGTACTCATGCCGGAAGGCGTTGAGGTTCTGACGCATGGAGTCATTGCCGCCGCTGATGGTCAGGATGTCGGACAGCGCGTCGTCCATCACCTCATAGCCCCGGGCCGTGTAAGCCGGAGGCACGCACACGTCCTTTTCATTGCCCGGCGCGACCTCCTCCCAGAACTGGGAGAGGCAGATGCGGGCGGCGGGCAGATTGGCATTGAGGCTTTGTTCCACATCGTCCAGCAGGGAGACCTCATTGCGCGCGACGGCCAGTTCCAGCAGGGAGCGCAGCCCCGCGGCCAGCGCCCGCTGCATCTCATTGTCCGGCATCCAGTCCAGCGCGAAAAGATAGAGCTGCGCGGAGATCATGTTCCAGTCTTCCTGCTCCCCGACCAGCGGGAAGACCTCCATGCTTGCGGATTCCTTGATGCTGCCCGTGCGCATCTTTTCGGAAACGACGTCGCACAGCCAGCTTATCTGCAGGATCGTATCGTGATACCGGGCCCTGTTCTGCGGGGTGACAGGCTGTACGAGGCCGGCATGCAGCCGGTTGCGCAGGGGCGCCATGATCCCCGCATACGTTTGCTCCACGAAATGCTTCTTGCTCCGGCGCTCGGCGTGTTCCAGCATGTCCAGTCCGAACGTCGGCAGCAGCCAGCTCTTGCGGGCGTTCTCCAGCTGCAGCGCGTAGAGCATCTCCGCGTAGAGCGTCCGTATCTTGGGATCGCTGGAGATGCTTTCGGTGGACGGCGGAGGCAGGGTGAGCACATTTCGCTGATAGATGGTATTGGCCATGAGCAGGGCGCAGGCGAAAAGCGTGACCAGCAGCCAGGCGCCGAACAGCCACAGGCGCGTGGAGGCAAAGAAGGGGAGGCCCCCGCTGAGCGGGCGGGAAAAGCCCTGCGCGGGCAGGAGACCGGCAAAGTATTCCGAGACGAAGGGCGGCGTCCCGCCGCGTTCGGGCAGGGGCGCGCCAAAGCAGAAGTGCAGGCCGCGCAGCGGGCTGAAGGCCTGATGGGCGACGGGCGCGCACAGCGGGGCCAGCAGGCGGGAGAGCCGGGGGCCGAGTTCCCGGAGGCCGTGCAGGGCGTACAGGGCGTCGCCCTGCGGAGCCATGCCGTCCCTGGCCTGCCGCTGGAGGCCGCCTTCCAGCAGGCGGGCCGCGCGTTCGGCCGCCCGGGGCAGCTCCTCTTCGGGCTGTTCCAGCACAAGCCCGAGGGGCTGCTCCGGCACGCCGTCCGGCAGCAGGCGCACCAGGGCATCCATGCCCGGCAGGGCGTCCAGATCGCGCACCAGCACGAAAACAGGGCAGGACCGCCGCCGGCAGAGCAGGAACTGCTGCACGGCATTGGCCATGGCCATGCCGCGTGCGGGCAGGCCATCCTCATCCGCCGCCTGCAGGCGGCGGGCCGAGACCGTCAGGACGATACCCTGGAAGGGATAGCCCCCGCGTTGTCCGGCGGCCAGTTCGAGCAGGGAGGCCCAGTCCTGGCTGTCGCCTTCCGGGGCGGCGCATTCCAGCACGACGGAAGAACGCAAAAAGTGCCAGCGCAGCGGGGCGTTCTCTTCGGCGGGAACGGTCTTGCCCGTTCCCTGGAGCAGGGACGGCCCGCCATCGCAGGAAAGGGTCAGGAACCACGGCTGGCTGTAGCGCAGGGTCTGCCGGAAACGTGCGGGCGAGGTCACCATGATGTTCATGCCTTGCCGCCAGGCGTCGGCCAGGCCGCCCGCCGCCGGCAGGGTGAGGTTCGTGCTCGCCTGCTCGCTCAGCACCTTGCGGATGAAGAGCTTTTTGTTGTTCCAGCGCAGGAGGAAGCGCACCGCCACCAGCAGGGCGATCCCGGCCAGCAGGCCGAGCAGGATGACGGCGCCGGTGGCCAGCGGCCAGCGCATCCACCATGCCAGCACCGTCAGCACGCCCAGCACCAGGACCAGCAGCACGGTCCAGAGCAATATTTTCAGTATCTTGCCCAATGTTCGCATTCGTATCTGTCCTTGCGCGTCAGCCGCTCCCGACCAGACGGCCCGCCGTCTCCCGTCTCCGGGCTGCCGGGGGCGTCTCCGCGACGGGCCGCGCACGCTGTATCCGTATGACGGCGGGGATCGCTCCGGCCGCCTTCGACTGTGGGAGGCTCAGAAGCGCGGCAGCGGGATATTGGCCAGCTCCGCGGCGCATAAGGCCCCGAAAAGCAGGACGACCAGAGGCGGGACGAGCACAAAGGCGGCCTTTTCCAGCACCTCGGCCACACGGGACTCCCCGGCGCGGGCCGGGCCGGACGGCTGGGCCGTGGCCTCGCCGCCGTGCCGCAGCAGCAGATAGGCCGCCTTGCGGTAGCGGGTCAGCGCCTCCGGGAAATCATGCAGCATTCCCTTGAAGCCGTAAAGCAGGCAGAGCGCATACACCCGTATGGTCGCCAGCGTGAGTTCATCCCCGCCGTGCAGCAGGACGGCCTCCAGGTTCTGCGGGCCGTTGTCCGCCGGCCCATCCGCCGCCTCGGGGGCGGCATCGTCCACGAACGGGACCGCGCTACCGGCAAGGGTCCTGAGCCGGGCAAAAAAATCCCGTCCGGCATCCGTGGTGTCGAAGTAATGATACTGCAGGCTGTAGCCGAGCCAGTCCGTGGCGTCGAGGCGGGAGCTTTGCAGTATCTGTTCGTCGACCCAGGCGTAGACGGCAAAGCGGGCATTCTCGCAGGCGAGCCGCAGGCGCTGGGCGGCATCGCCGGGGGAGGAGGTCTCCTCCGTCAGCGGCAGTCCGGCAATGGCGGCGGAAACGTCCGGTTCCGGCAGGGGCAGGGCGCGTTCCTCATCGGCCAGCAGCTTCAGGCGTTCGTGCACTTCGGCAAGGGGCAGCTCCAGCCCGGCGGGCGTGCTGCCGCAGTGCAGGGCTTCGGCCATGAGACGGGAAAAACGGGGAATGAGATCCATGTGGTCCATCCGGGGCACGCGGCCTTAACGCTGGATGACGGCCAGCACTACGGCGAGATCGTCAGGAGGGGAGGGGAACGTCAGCGCAAGATTGCCCTGCTGCATGATCTTGCGCCACAGCGGGTCATTCTGATCGATGGTGAAATAGAGGGTGTCGGTGCGCTGGGGAAGGCCGGCGGGAGGCTGGGCGGAGGCACGCAGACGGACGCCGGGCAGGGCCTGGGCGACGATGCCGTCGATGCTTTCCGTGGGCGCCAGTTTGGCGAGGCGTTCCAGGCGTTCGGCAAGCCCTTCGGGCCGTGCGCTGCGCACCAGCAGCCAGTAGCTGTAGGTCCCTGTGCGGGCCGTCTGCGGCAGGACGACCCCCAGCCGGTCGGGGCGTCCCTGCGCTTCCAGAGGGAAGGTGAAGGCCGGGCCGATGACGAAGGTATCCACGAGGCGGGCGATGATGCCGCAGGCGGCACGGAAGCAGGCCTGCAGATCCTCGTGATCGTAGGGCGGCAGGGCGCGGATCCCCTGCGGCGTCTCCCCCAGGGCCGACAGCGTGGCGGAAAAGACGGATAGCTCTCCCACCAGGCGGCAGAGCGCCCGGTAGACGGGCCACGGATGGATGGAGGGCGCGTCCAGGAACTGTTCCAGCTCGGGGACGTTGCGGCTGAGGATGCCCAGCACGCTGAAGAGCGTGATGCCGTGCAGGGACGATACGCCGGAAACGCCCGCGTCCCCGGCGATGATCTTGTATTCTTCCAGCTGGCGGCTGCGGGAGAGCAGGGTGTCCCGCACGTCATGCAGCAGATGGCGCAATTCGGCGGCGGCGTTGATGTCCACGCAGGGCGGGGTGAAGGACGTGTCCAGGCGGATGCGGTCGCCGTCCCGCAGCAGCCGCGCCAGCGGGAAGCGCGGCAGGTCGGGGCAGTCGTCCGGGCCGAAGCAGAGCCGCAGGTTGAAGCGGACGGCGGCAACGTCGGCCTCCGGGCCGTCGCCCATGAGGTCGGGGATGATCTGCGGCGTCAGCGGCGCGGTGTAGCGGTAGCTCTCCGGCGCTTCGGACGGATCGTCCGTGCGCAGAACGTTGTTGCCCTGCTCGCGGAATTCGGCCAGGGCCAGCGAGACGGTCAGCGGCTCTTCCGGCGTCGTCCAGGAGGACAGGAAGGCGCGCGGCGGCAGGCTGGCGTTGTCCGGCAGCATGGCCCATTCCCCGGAGCGCAGCAGCAGCTCCATGTGGGTGACCTCGAAAATGCCGTTGTTGAGCGCGTCCTCGTTGAGGCGCAAGCGCCGTACGCCCCAGAGATGGGGATTCAGCAGGGAGGCCATGCGCGTGAGCGCCGCCAACTGCTGCCGGTGGGCCAGCTGGAAGTGCTGCGGCTGGAGGAAAAGTCCGTGTTCCCAGAAAAGCGGGCTATCGTACACGTTCGGCTCCTGTGATGCTGAGGGAGGATTCTCCCAGACGGATCAGCACCTGCACGGGGGCGGCGGTGTAGACGGGAGAACGAAAGATGAGGCCCTTGCTCTCCGTATGCACGGGAAAGGGCAGGACGGCGGCGCACTGATCCGGGCGAAGGTGGGTATAGCCTGCCACCACGCCGAGATAGCGGGCATGCTCGGCCCGGTCCATGACCACGTCCTGCGTCGCGCCGGGCTGGAGCTGGAAGAGACGGGCGCTCTGGGCCTGTGCCGCATCGGGCCGGCACTGCAGCAGCTCGTCCAGGCCCTCGGCGCTGGCGGCCTTGTTCGAGAACTGGTCATATTCCTTGAGCTGATAGAGACAGAGGGTCAGCCCGAGGGCGGTGTCGTTGTCGCGGTTGAGCTCGGGGGAGGCTTCCAGACGGCAACGCAGGCCGCCGGGTTCCAGTCCCCAGACCACACCGCTGGGGGTTTCCGCCGGTGCGGGCGCGGGGGGCTGGGGAGACGGCGACTCGCCGCCGCAGGCCCCAAGCGGGAGCAGACAAAGGAGAAGCAGCAGGCAAAGGCAGAGCGGGGGACGGCAGGGCCGTTGTCCGCGAAAGGCTCGAGCAGGGGCCGGGGACACTGTTTGCTGTTTGTTTGGGGGAAAGGGGACCCCCTCCGCCGGCGCGGGAGCGGGAGCTCCTTTTCCCCAAGCTCCCCATCCCCTCCCCAGCGCGTTTTTACCGGGGGAAGAGTCGGGAGCATGCGGCAAGCCCTCACCAAAAGGCAAGAGAGGTATGTGCAGATTGCTTTGTTTAGCCATTGAAATTATTTGTAAAATTTGTGCCGACAGCCCCTAGGCGATTTGCACCTTCATTTGCGCGGCCATGCTGCACATGCCCGTGGTGTTTCCCTGATTATGCTTGGTGCTCGCCCCCTGCGAGACGGCGGCCTTGCCTTCCAGCGTCACTTTTTGCGAGCCCTTGGTGAATTCGCCCTTGCCGATGAACTTGCCCGAGGCCACGCCGCCGCCGGTGCCCGGTTCGTCGCCGTTGGAAAGGGCGGTGGCGGATTTGAGGTGCAGCGCGGGCGCGCCGTCGATGAACACCTTGGAACAGGCCGTATTGGGCGTGACCAGCGAGCACTGGAAAATGTTGACGTAGGGCACGGGCACGGCGCCGGTGGGAGAAGGGGTATTGCAGACATCCGGCGGCGTGCTCATGCAGGTACCGCCACTGAGCGTCAGCGCAAACATGCTGTTATCCTACCTTGATGTGCCGTCCGTCGATATCCACCTGTTCGGCGGCGCGGATGTCGGCGTGTTCCGCACGCAGGCGATAGGAGGTGCGCGCTTCGCTGCGGACGCGGCCCGCCGAGCGGTGGGCAAGGTCGCGCACATCCTCTTCCAGAGCGGCATAGCGGCCGCTGCGCCGCAGGGCGCGCTCCCGCAGATGGCGGCAGATGGTCTGCACCACGGCAAAGCCCTGCAGGAGGACGCGTCCGCCAAGGGAGAGCAGCCCGGCCCGGATGTCCACGCTGCGCCCGTTCAGCCGCAGTTCTTCGGCCTCCAGGGTCAGCCGCCGTCCGTGCAGGCGCGTCTTTTCCGGCAGGCATAGCTCGCTTTCCGTCTGCGCTGCGCCGGCGGCTTGCCGCAGCACGCTGATCACCCAGGCTTCGCCATTGTCCAGCAGGGCCAACAGCACCGTATCCCGGACGTTCGGGGCCAGCAGGCAGCCGTCGGCCCGCAGGGCGCGCACCAGACCGAATGGCCCGGCCACCAGCAGCGCGTCCCCCTGCCGGGAATGCACCGTTCCCGTGGCGAGGCCGTTTTCATAGGTCAGTACAGGGGCTTCCATCGTCCGTCACCTCAAACTGGCATGGCGGAAAAGCGTTCGGCCTTGAGGCGTGCCGGATCCGTCGGGCGGGCAGCTTCAAGACGAGCGCCGTCAAGAGCGCAGCCATCCATCCGGGCGGCGTGAAGGTCGGCCGCGCGCAGGTCGGCTCCCCGCAGATCGGCGCGACAGGCGTTGACGTGCGAAAGGTCCGCCATTTCCAGACGGATACGGGACAGGCAGGCTCCTTCCATGTCCGCATGGGAACAGATCGCCTGCCGGGCATCGACATCCTGCCAGACGGCAGCCCGAAGATCCGCGCCGGCAAGATGCGCCTGCACAAGGCTGCACGCCGCAAAACGGCTCCCGGAAAGGTCGCTGCCCATGAGCCCGGCCCTGTCCAGACGGCAACGGCTGAAACGCGCGCCAGACAGATCGGTATGCATGGCAATAAGTTGCTCCAGCTCGCAGTCTTCGGCTTCGAGGGCCCGGCAGGAGCACCCTTGCAGGGTGACGAGTTTAGCAGCGACACGGCGGAAACGCAAGGCGTCAAGCCTGCAGTCGAGGCAGTGCAGCTTGTGGGCCACGGCGTTTTCCAGCGGCGGCAGGCCGGCAAGACCGCGCAGGGTCGCCCGTGAAAGCGTCACGCCGGGCCACTGGACGTCTTCAAGCCGGCAGTCCAGCAAAAAGGCGCGTTCAAGGAGGGCATCGTCCAGCCGCACGCCGCGCAGTGCGGCACGGGTAAAGCTTGCGCCGGTCAGCCGGGCGGTGCGAAAGGTACAGTCCTCAAGCTCGGCCTCATCAAAGACGGCATCGCTGAGGTCCGCGCCGTCAAAGCGGCAGCCGCGCAGACGCGCACGCGTGAAATCCGCATCGCGCAGATCCGCCCCGCTCCAGTCGCGATGCTCCAGCACGGCATCGGCAAAGTTTTTTTGCATACCGATCCTCTCTTGAGAGCATTTTCCGTTTGAAATGCTTCGCGTCCAAACCTTACAGCCTGTCGTTTCGCGGAAAACGCGGTTTTTCCGCGCACTCTGGGTCTGTTTTGCCTTTTCCCACGGTGGAACGCTCCTGAATCTGATGGATGCCCTCCGTGCGAAGCGCTGTCCACAAAAGGGAGGCACTCCCCCACAAGATGATGTGGCAAGGCACCCTCGCTCCTGCCTTTCCCGCCTCCGGGGGACCAGCAGCACGGGAAAGCTGTTGCCTGTCCCGGTCCATTCCATCCTCCAGGGTAAGGCGCGTTGGGGGAAGGATGGGGCCGGGGGAAGGGAACCCCCTTGCGCGCAAGCCAAGGGGGTTCCCTTCCCCCGGAAAAAGAGCATGCCGCCAGACCTACGCGTGCTTTTTGCGAGCCGCCAGGATGGTTCCCGTGATGTCGGCGTCATCGAGGCGGCTGCTCCCGTCAAGGCCGAGCCGGTAGAGGTCGGCTCCGTAAAGGTTGGCCCCTCGGGCATCCGCGCCGTGCAGGCGGGTCTCGCGCAGGGAGGCCTCGAAAAGGTCGGCGCGCTGCAGGCTGGCCCCGTGCAGGGAGCTGCGGGTGAAGTCGGCCTGACGGGCGCGGACGGCATCCCAGTCGGCGGCGGCAAAGTCGCAGTCCAGGAAACCGGCGTTGTCGGCGGTTGCCCGGCGAAAGACGGCACGCGGCGCGGGAACGGCCGTCCACATGCTGCCGGCAAGAACGGCTCCCGTAAAGTCGGCCTGGGACGCCCGGGTGCCATGCCCAAGGGCGGCGGCGGCAAGGTCGGCTCCGTTCAGGCGGGCATGATCCAGAAGCAGGCCGTGCATGTCGGCGGCGCGCAGGTTCGTGCCGGAAAGGTCGGCCCCGGAAAGATCGGTGTGGCGCAGGCGGGCCTGCTCCAGTCGGGCCTGCGGGGCACGCAGGCCGGAGGCGCGGCTTTCGTGGAAGAGGGCGGAGGAAAAATCGGCCCCGGACGCGTCGGCCTCGGTCAGATCCGCCGCGCTGAAATCCGCATCCACCGCGCGGAACTGGCGGAGGTCGGCCTGTTGCAGGCGGGCGCGGAGGAAACAGGCCTCGGACGCGTCGGCCCCGGTCAGTTTTGCGCCGCGCAGATCGGCATCCACCAGAGAGGCCCCGCGCAGGTCGGCCCCGGAAAGGTCGGCCCCGGCAAGCTGCTGGCCGTCGAGCCGCAGCCCGGAAAGATCGGCCCCGACCAGGGAAAGCCCGGCCAGCGATCCCCCGGCGGCCAGCACGGCGACAAGTGCCGCGCGGGAGGGCGGCGCATCGGCGGATGTCGCGCCACCGGCTGCGGCTGCTTCGGGCGGCGCTCCGCCGTCTCGTTCCTGCGCCGTCTGGGCGGGGGCGGCCTGCGTTTCGGGGGACGGCGTTTCCGGCGTGTCCGCCTGAGCGGAGGCGGCAGCGGCCTGGGCCGGGCTGTCGGCGGCGGGCGCGGGCGGGGCCTGCTTCCCGGCCTGGCCCTCAAGCTCCCTGAGCGCCGCCCGGTAGCGTTCGATATGTTCGGAGACCGAGCCTGGCGGGAAGCCCGCGCCCGCTTCCAGCAGAGGCGCATAGGCCGTAAGCTCGTCGAGATCGTCCGGCGCATCGTCCAGCAGTTCCAGCAGTCGGTCGGCCGCGGCGGGGCTCATGCCGGCCTTCTGCAGGGCGGCGCTGGGCGTATTGGGCAGATTGCCGCTCATGGCCTTGAGGCTCGCCTCTCCTTCCGGCCCCATGAGGTGCAGCATCTGCGACATGGAGTCGGTGAGGCCGGCCGGAGGCTGCATCAGCGCGGAAAAGCGGGCAAGAAAGGCCGCGCTCGCGGCCTGCCAGGCTGCGGCATCGGTATGTTCCGTGGGATCGGGCAGCTCCAGCTCCAGCGCCGCATTGACGGCGGCGATGCGCTCCTCGGAAAGGCCCGCCCGCTGCAGTTGTTCGTCCAGCGACGGCGGCGGAGGGCTTGCCTGCAGGGTGGCGGTCTCGGCGCTCAGGCGGTCGAGATGCTGCCGGGTCTCGGCGATCTGCTCCGGCGTGAGGGGCGGCAGGCCGGCCTGAGCCAGTGCGGCATTGAATTCGGGCAGGCTCTCCTCCAGATCGGCGTGGAGCGCCGCGGCCATCTCCGCCTGAGTGAGCGGAGCCGGGGACGGGGCGGGCGCTGGCCGGGGGGCGCTTTCAGGCGCGGCGGCATCCTCTCCCGAGCTTGCGGCGGACGAGGCGGCGGCAGCGGCGACGCCGGCAACGGCCGTCCCGGCGACCGCGGCGGCCGTCATGCCGGCGGCGCTCATTCCTTGCGCAGGCGATTCGGCAGCTGCCGTTTGTTCCGCCGGGGGGACGGACGTCCCCGCCGGGGGCGCGGCGGGCGGGGGCGCGCTTGCCGCCTGCTCGGGCGAAAGGAGGAAGCGGGCCGCGGCGATGTCGGAGGGTTTCTCATCCGCGCAGGGAACGAGGGCGTGCCAGCAGATGACGGCCGTCCGTTCCACGGGGAACAGCCAGAGCGTATCCGCGGCGATGGCCTGCCCTTTCCATGCGTTCTCTCCCGTGCGCAGCACCTCCAGCCGCAGGCGCACGCCGGGCAGGCGGACATGCTGTTCGGGCGTTTCCGGACCGAAGGCGGAAAGAAAGATCTCCTCATCCCCGCGCAGCCCGCCGGGCAGGCGCTGCTGGGGTTGCGCCTCGTTGAAGAAATGCCAGTCCGCGTCATCCGGCAGACCGGGCCAGCGCGTTTGCAGCCAGCGGGCGTCATAGGTCCCCAGATCTTTCATGCGGCAGGGCCACGCGCCCAGCGGCAGCGGACAGGCGGGCGCGCCGTGCGGCAGGGCGGGATCGGAAAGCAGGGGCGCGTCCTTGCTGCCCAGGGGATTGCCTGCCGGATCGAAGGCCGTCACTTCCCAGGTCAGGGGAACGGGCCTGCCGTCCGGGGCGGCCTTGATCAGGAATCGGCGGCGGCTCCTCCCCACCCGTATCTCGATGACGCCGCCCTCGCGGGCCTGCGGCGTGACCGTGCCGGCCAGCAGCCATTCCGCATCCTGTTTGGGGATGCCCGCGTCCAGACGGCAGCCCGGCGGCAGGGCGGTCATGGCGGCGGCCAGCGCCGCCTCGGCGGCCAGGACTCCCCCTGTGCGCAGGTCGATGCCCAGCAGGGCGCTGAACGCGTGGTGCGGGGCTCCCCGCCAGTCCAGCGGCTGGGACGAGCAGAACAGCGTATCCGGCTTGATCATTTCCATATGGCGGCCTCTTGCGGGTTGCCGGTCTCTTTTTTCCGTACGATCACCACGGCGCGGCGGGACGTATCCCCGAGGAAAAAGCCCAGGCGGCTGTTCCTGCCCAGCTCCGTCCGGCGCGGGGGGCAGGGCGCGGGATGCAGCACGAGCTCGAATTCCAGCGAGTGCCGCACATATTCCCGCACATGTTCTTCGATGCGGCGGCAGCTTTGACCGCCATGCAAAAAGTCGGGCATCTCCTCGGGGAGTACGGCATCCAGATGGATGCGGAAAAGCCCCGTACTGTCCCGCAGCTCACTGCCGAGTACGGCGCTCTCGCCCAGTACGGCATTGGCCGCGCCCGGGCGGCAGCGCTGTTCCGTCGCGATGGGGACGCGCCGTTCCACGCATTCCTCCACGCGCACATCGGCGCGCCGCAGCAACGCGGCCAGGGATCGTTGCAGCCGCAGGGCCGAACGATGACGGCAGACGAGCAGCTCCGTCGTGGCGATGGACGGCATGGCCTCGCCGTGCTCCGGGCGGCTCATGAGGCAGTGGAGCAAGTGCGCCGCCCGCTGATCGCCATGCTCGGTCAGCCGCCGCGCCAGCCGGTTCTGCCGCTCGGCGGCGTACAGAAGGTGGTAGAGGCGGTTATTGAGGATATCAAGGAAGTCCCGGCTCAGGCTTTCGTCAGCGCGCGCCTCGTCCAGCAGCTCTTCGGTGTAGAAGGTCGGCAGAGGCCCCATGGTGCCGTAGAGGCCCAGCAGGGTCGTGGTCAGCTGCCAGGCCGGCGGGCCGGCCGGCGGCGTCCGTATCTCCGTGATGTCGGCCGCGGGGAAGGCCAGCGAAAGATGCGGCCGGATGGCGATGTCCTTCTCAAAGGACGGCAGATCCGGAGACTCGGCGTGAGCCCAATCCAGCAGGCGGAGGGCCTGTCCGAGCGTCAGTTCCCGGAGATGCCCGCGCAGCAGCCCGCTCAGATCAGCGGGCGCGTGCCCAGATGCGGCGTCCATGACCATGTCGCGTTTTCGTTTGCCAGCGTGACGTGCAGCTGGGTGTAGTTGTTGAGCAGGGAGAACTCGGAAAGCAGGTCGTCCAGCGCGTTGCAGAACAGATAGGCGTCTCCCGCTGACGTGAAGCCTTCCCGGTTCAGGGCAAGGTGCAGCTCATGCCCGCGCAGCAGGCGGCCACGGAAAAGCCGCTCCCGGGGCACGGAGGAGAAGCCGCGCACGGCGTCGCAGCGGCGGCGGTTGGCCGTGAACAGTTCCGGGGCGGACTCCGGCGGCGGCAGATAGAGCGCGAGCAGGCCGCGCAGGGCCTGCGGGGAGGCCAGCGAGAGCAGATTGGCATTGATGTGCCCCACGAAGCGCCAGAGCAGCGACTCGTCCCGCGGGCGCGGCAGCGTGGGGGTGGGGGCCAGGATGTTGCGGAAACTGGCCAGACTGGGCGAAGTGTCCGTCGCCTCGCAGATGTCCCCTACCTGCAGCCGGGCGGGCTGCGCCGTATTGCAGCAGCGCAAGCGGAGCGCCAGGGTGAAGGGCTGGGTGTTCATGGCGGCATCGCGCCGGTAGAGCGGCATGATGAGATGCTCCGGTTCGCCGCTGACCGGCGACAGGCGGCAGCGCAGCTGGTACAGGCCGCCTTCCCGCTGCGGATCGGCGGCCTCGAAGCTCGTGAAGATCTCCGTGCGTCCGCCGGGGAAAAGGGCCGTCGCCTGCTCCACGGAAAGGATGTCCAGGGTACGGCGCACGCCGTCCTGCGGGCGCAGGACGTACTCCTCCTGCGTATGGGTGACGTTGACCGGCTCGGAGGACACCCGGCAGATGTTGCTGGCGGGGAAGACGTTGAGCTGGAAGGCGTCTTCCCGGAACTGCACGTTGCGCACGGCCTCGCCCTGCAGATGGAAGCGCAGCTCGCAGGCGGCGGCGTCGGACGGCAGCGTCAGCCGTTCCAGGCCCCGCAGACGGAAAAACAGGAGCTGCTGCGGCTGGAGGAAATAGCGGTGCAGGGCCATATAAGCACGGGCCAGCCCGCGTCCGGCGGCAAGGCGGCCGTCATCGGGCGTGACGGACAGCGGCTGCAGGGCGTCCGTGGGCAGGGGCAGGACGGTCTGCCCCATGACGACCTCCACGCGGCGCAGCCCCTGGCGCAGGGCATGGTACTGCTGTACGGCCTCGGCATAGGGGGCGGCAAGATAGAGGCGCGGGGGCGTGCCGCGCAGGGCCGTCAGGGGGACGCCGCACTGAAGATGCAGGCCAAGGACGAGGGAGGTCTCGTTGCGGCGCTCGCAGACTGTCCCGCGGATATGCAGGGGCAGGACGTCCGCTTCGGCATCCAGCGTGTAGATGCAGGGGACGCCGTCCACGGGCCGGGAGGCAAGCTCCGTGCCGCGCGGCAGATGCAGCGGCTCGCGCAGATCCTGGCGCGGCGTGAAGGCCATGAGGGTCGTGGAGGGCGTGGGCAGGACGGCGTGGGGGAAGGTCAGGCGCAGCAGCGTCTGGAGCAGTTCCGGGGCCGTCTGGTCCAGCCGTTGCCGGATGCGGCCGCAGAGATAGGCCACGCCTTCGAGGATGCGCTCCACATCGGGGTCCGTGCCGGGCTGCATCATGGGGGCCAGCGCCGGATAGCGCCGTCCGAAGGCCTGCGCGTCCTCACGCAGGACGGAAAGTTCTCGCTGATAATAGCTGTCCATAGCTTCTCAGAAGTGGGCTTCCTGTTGCTTGCGCCGTGCCTGTTCCTGCGCGGCGGCGGTCTCGTCGAGGCGCCGCTCATCCTGTTCCTGCGCGGCGGCGCTTTTCCGCAGGGCCTCGGGATCTTCCAGCCGCAGACGGGCCGTGCCGCGCGTATTGGTCATGGTCAGGCGCACGCCGTCGGCGAACCGGCGCGCGTAGTCGCCGAAGCCCGCTCCCACGGCGTCCCCCTGCCGCTGCAGGGCCCCCAGGCCGAAACGTTCCCTGGCGGCGGCATAAAAGGCATCCCCGGCCTTGCCCTCGATCTCCCAGGCGGCGACGCGGCGTTCCGGCCCGCACAGCCAGATGTCCGCCCGGCGCATGGCCGCATCCGGCGCGGCATGCTCGAAGCGTTCCACCACGCAGCCCGCGTCAAGACGCATCTCCCGCGAGCGATAGCCTGCCTCGCGCATGCGGGCATGGACGGTCGCGGTCTGATCGCCCAGCCGGATGCCGAAGGCGGCGGGCGCGGGCGGCGGCGCATCCGCCGCCGGGACGGGCAGGGCGGCCAGCACGCTGGCCAGCAAGAGAAAAGACGATGCGCCGCAGTGCCGCGTGTTCATGCCTAAGCCCCCTGCGGGCCGGCTGTTCCGGCCGCACCTTGTACGTGAGCCTGTGCGGTCTGTTCGGCGTCTTTCCGGCTTTTCTCAAGTTTGCTCTTCATGTCGTTCAGTGTGTTTTCAATATCCGTGAATTTCCTGCTGACATCCGTGATGGTTGCTTTTGCCCCCGTTATTTTGATCGCGCCATTGCCGATCTCAAGGATACCGTTATCAGTCCCCTTGATGGCGCTGCCGCTGATCTGCACCTTGTCGATGTTGACGGCTCCCCCTCCGCCGGGGGTGATCCCGATGTTGGCATCGTTGCAACTGACTGTCGCCTTTCCTTCTCCCGCTGAGATCTTTACCCCTTGATCATTGCTGACGACTACGCTTGCCGGTGACGCATTTATCTGTATCCCGTTCGCGGCACCCTGCAGAAAAACCTCGTTATCGTTTTGGGCGGTGCCAAGTATCCAGCTGTGATCGTCCAAGGAAAGCATCGTGTTATTTGAAACGAGCACACCAAAAAGGGCATTGTCCCCTGTCGCAAAGGCGGTTATCTGCGAAGCGGTGCCGGACATGTTGAATGCCGTGTTGCCGCTTTTCAACAGGATGTTCTTGTCGGCCTGGATGTGGGCATTCTCCTCGCTATGCTGATAGGACCAGCGGTTGCGTCTGAACTCCAGTTCCGTAGCATCGGCAAGGAAGGTTGCCCGTTGGCGGATGTAGTCGCCGCGCCGCGTCGTCGTGTCGTCCTTGATGTGCCAGATCAGATCGTCTATTTCCCGCATGAAGTCCGTGGCGTGTCCTTGCTGGATCTCCAGGCCCCAGGCGTTCGCATATGTCATTTCGCCCATGTAGAGCAGGGGGGGAGGAGGAGTAAACGGCGTCAGGACGCCGACGTAGTCGGCTTCCTCCCCCGGAGCGTAGTCCTCCAGCTTGCCCAGGGCGTCGGTCGTCGTTTTGGTGTACTTCTTGTGGTGGGGAGCCATCGCCGGGGAATCCGGCCGCGGCAGATCGCGGGTGTTGCGCAGGATGCCGCGCTGGGAATGCATGGCGATGGAATCCCGCGCCGTCATGGTGATGTTGGCGTCGTCGGTGCGCAGCAGGATGCCGCCCAGCGTGTTGGTTTTTTCGTAACCCTGTACGAAAAGCACCAGAGAGACCAGTTCCGGGATAAGCGCGAGCACGTCGTCCGTAACAAAGGTCCGTACGGCGTCGATCTTGTTTTTGTAGAAGTAGGCGGCGTCGCTCATGGAGTTTTTGCCGCAGCAGTCCTGCCAGGCTTTTTCCAGCGCGGTCAGGCAGGCGCTCAATTTCGCCTTACTCTGTTCCTGCTCGGCGATCTTGGATACGCAGCCCGCGACCGCGGCGTCCATCGTCGTTTTGTCGCTTGCCGCCTTGGTGGAGGCCTCGTACGTTTTCATGGCCTCACTGGCCGTATTTTTTTGGGTAGCAATGGCTGAGTCGCAGGTGGCTATGGCTTTGACAAGATCCGTGGCGACCTCCTCATAAGCGGCGCAACCAGATGTGATCCTCGCTGCCCGGCCGCTTTCATCGTAGGCTGTATATACCTTGTTATCCTTTTCGTACAGCGTCTTCATGGCCGTTTCCAGCGCATCGAGATAGACGGTCTTCGGGACGGCCGATCCGGCTTCCAGCCCAAGATTCGTTACGTCGGCGGCGCTCTTGAGCGCCAGCGACGTAAGGTAGGTGACCATGACGGACAGCAGTTCCGCCTTGTTGGGGAATATCTGCAGCAGCGATCTGGCCTCATCCGACTTGGCAAGAAGGGAGACGCCGTATTTCAACGGCGTCATCCCCTTGGATGACTGTATCGAGGCGGAAGCGTTGAGAGCGGTCGCCAGAGCCTTCAGGCCGGTGCTGCTCCATGCGGCGATCTCTTTCCCGACAGAGCTCCCGGCGACCGAGCTGCCCAGCGAGTCCGCGGCCGTGCTGCCCATTTTGGCGAGTGCTTCAAAAAACGTCGTGAAGAAATAGGCGTGTCCGTAACCGTAGACGCCGTTGTTGAGCTTGTAGCCGCTGATCTGGGAAAGGCCGAAACTTGCGAGCTGCGTCATGCCGATGCCCGCGGTCTGCATGACGTTGGCCGAGGTGAGGATGGCGCTCTCCGTGGAGCCTGCCGCCAGGGTCAGCCCGCTGCCCGCGGGCGTGGAGAGGGAGATGCCCTGTTTCTTGTCCGTGTCGTTGATGGTGATCTGGTTGCCGCCGGGGCTGCGCAGGCCCTGGAAGTTGGCATTGCCCGCGCCGGAGATGCTGCCTGTCTCGCCGTTGGCCAGCGCGCCGCCGATGACCGGCAGGTCGGGATTGCCGTCAACGAAGGAGACAAGCACTTCCGTTCCCGGCAGCAGGGGCAGGCCGAGGCCGCTGTCCTTGCCCACTTGCGGCTGGGCGCGGCGTATCCAGCAACTGGCGTTGCCGCCCGTCCTGCCGGAGATGTCAAAGGGGAAGGTCAGCTTGTAGCGGCCGTATTCGTCCATCTCCGCCCGCGCCCCGGTGCTGTCCCCGGCCACGAAGGCCCGCAGCACGCCGGAGATGCGGCTGCGCGGGGCCGTCCGCGCCGGACGGTAGGGCACGTCCGCCTCCATGCAGGTAAAAGTATTGCGGTAATAGAGGCGTTCGCCGGGCTCACGCAGGGGGATGCCCAGCCCCAGGGAAAGGAAGGCATCCTGCCGGCCTTCGTGGGCGATCTCCGTAACGAGGTAGTCCCGGTTGAAAGGATCGCTGTAATGCCTGTCCAGCCGGAAGATCCGGCCCGGCCGCAGCACGGGAGCGGAGCTTGCGCCGTGGAAGAGGCGGCCCCGGCAGCGCAGTTCCTCGGCGCGGATGGCGGCCAGCCGACTGGCCGCGTTGTCGTTGTCCACATATTCGTTGCTCAGGTAGACGTCGCCGAGGCCGTTGCCGTCCACATCCGCCATGCCCACCACGGGCTTGTTGGGATTGCGCCAGTCATAGCTGCGCAGCACCACCCGGCGCGGGAGCGGCGTCTGGGTCAGGGCGAAGGAAACGACGACCTCTTCCCGCAGGTCGCCTTCCAGCCCCGATGCGGGGGAATAGGACAGAAGAGGAATACCGTCCGTGCTGTGCGACTGCGGCGCATCGGCAAAGATGACCGTGTCCGCGCCGTCCTTCTCCTCAAAATAAAAGTACGCGCCCTGCTCCTCCATGCGCCAGCACATGTAGTCGTAGAGCGTCTCCTGATACTGCATGGCGAATTCGGGAGCGGGGTAGTCCTGCGCCGTCAGGCGAAATTCGTGCGGGAAGCTGAAGAACGGTTGTGAGGACATAAGCTCGCGCAGCACGTCCTCCAGTTTTTTGCCCAGAAAGATGGCGCTTTGCCGTATCTGGCTCAGTTTCCAGAACGTCGGGCGCAGCCGTACGGCGTAATAGGCATAGCCGTTGAAAAAGCCCCGCTGTTCCACCGCCGCGGGATAGCCGGAAAAGACGGCGGGATCGGCGTCGCCGTCCCGCGTCACCTCGAAGCGGCAGGGAGCGGCCAGCAGGGCCGCGGTATCCACGGCGGCGTCGGCGCATACCAGGTCTATCTGGAAGTCGAAGAGCCGGTGCAGTCCCTCCACGCCGCGAAAGCCCACGACATGGAAAGGCTCGCTGCTCTGATGCGATGAGAAAAAGCGGAAACGTTCGGTCAGCGTGGTCGGCATGGCATGTCCTTGGTGGAAGAAGGGAAGTGCGGCGATCTTGCCTCGTCCCCCGTATCCTTACTTGATAAAAACGCGCCGGGGAAGGGATGAGGGGCGTGAGGGGGAAGGTTCACGGGAACGCCTTTTCTCGCTCCGCGCCGAAAAGGCTGGGCCCTCCCGCGCCGGCGGCGACCGAAAGGCGGCCCGCAGGGCCGTGCCTGTCAGGCGACGCAGGAGCCTTACAGGCATCGACAGCAGGGCGAGGGTTTCCCCTTCCCCCCAACAAATAGCGAATAGCGTCAACAGGCCCTAGCAAAGCGGCAGCACGAAGAGGTCCGCCGCGTCGCCGTCGGGGAGCGGGCCGAAGACCAGCGCATCGGGCAGACCGTCCAGACGGACGAAATAGCTGTCGGCCGGCGTCAGACGGTTGCCCGTCCCCCAGGCGGTGAATTCCTGTCCATTCGCCGTGAGCCGCAGTCCGCGCAGGGGGTGATGCAGGGTGCAACGCTGGGGGATGGTCCCGGCCTGTCCCACGCCATGCGCGTCGGGCGCGCAGCCGCAGGTCCCCAGCAGCACGCCCTCCCACGGGTCATGTGCCGGGCCGCATTCCAGCCAGAGGCCGAGGCCGGGGCGGGCATGGACGGCAAGGCGGTAGGGCGGCGCGGCAAGTGTGCCCGGCGTATGCAGACGGGCGATGGCCCTGGCCCCGATATTTTTGCTGACCACGTCCGCATCGGCCAGCGGAAGCGGCAACGGCGGCAGCTCGCCGCCGGAAGGGGCCAGCAGGATGGGGAGCGCCCGCCCCGCCTCCTGCCGTCGCGCATGCTGCACGGCCAGCGCCGTGAGCGCCAGCCCCCGCAGGATGTCCTTGCGGGCGAAGGACTGCGCGTTGCCGGCGATGAGCCATGCCCCGCAGTCGGGGCGGCAGACCTCCGCCACCAGCGGGGCCAGTGCCTGCGCGTCGGCCATGCCCGTCAGGAAATGCGCCTGACAGTCGGCGCCGAGGCGGGATATCTCCCCGCCCAGCGCGCGGGCAAGGGCTTCGTTCTCTTCAAGCAGGGTCAGGAGAAGGGAGGGACGTCTGCTCATGCCGTGCGCTCCGGAGCTGCGCCGTCAAAATCCATGACGAGCGCATTGTCCCTGATGTCCAGATGGACGCCCTGCGGCGGGCAATCCCCGGCCATGTGGGAAAGGATGCGGCGGGCCAGGTCGGGCAGGACTGTCCCCGCAAGGACGTAGTCGATGTTGCGCGCGCCGGTCTCGGTCTCCGTACAGCGTGAGGCCAGCCACTGGGGCACGCCGTCGCTCCAGGTGCAGCGCATGCCGTTGTTGGCCGCCAGCCTGCGGGCCAGCGCATCCAGCTTGAGCCCGGCGATGGAGGCCAGCATCTCTTCTCCCAGATTCAGATAGGGCACCACATGCATGCGGGCCAGCAGCGCGGGCTGGAAGTGCGAGGAGAGCAGCGGCCGCAGGGCGGCGGCCACGGTCTCGGCGGAGGGCGTATCGTTTCCTTCGCAGAGCGCCTGGGTGATCTCCGAGCCGAGGTTGGAGGTCAACATGATGACCGTATTGCGGAAGCTGACTTCCGTCCCTTCGCCGTCGGTGAGCGTGCCCTTGTCGAATACCTGATAAAAGAGCTGCATGACGTCGGGATGCGCCTTTTCCACCTCGTCCAGCAGCACCACGGCATAGGGACGGCGGCGCACGGCCTCGGTCAGGAGGCCGCCTTCACCGTAGCCCACATAGCCGGGCGGCGAGCCGATGAGCCGGGAAACGGTGTGCTTTTCCTGAAATTCGCTCATATTGATGGTGATGACCGAACGCTCGTCCCCGAAGAGGGCGTCGGCCAGCGCAAGACCGGTCTCCGTCTTGCCCACGCCGGAAGGCCCCACCAGCAGGAAGACGCCCAACGGCTGCTCCGGCGCGCGCAGGCCGGCCTTGCCGGCCTGTATGCCCTCCACCACGGCGCGCAGGGCCATGTCCTGTCCCCGGATGCGGGCGGCCAGCGTCTGTGCGAGTCCGGCGATCTGCCCGGCCTGATCCCGGGCCACCTTGCCCACGGGGATGCCCGTCCAGTCGGAAACCACCTGCGCCACCACATCGGCCGTCACTTCCACGCTGACCAGCGGCGTCCCGGCCTGACGGGCGGCCAGCGCCTCGCGGGCTGCTCGCAGGGCCTCCCCGGCGGACGATACGGCGGCGTCAGGCTCCGTCGTCTCTTCGGCGTCCTGAGCGACGGTCTGGGCGGCGGTTCGGGCGGCGGCCAGCGCCGCGCGGGCATCCAGCACCGCCTGGGCCAGCGCCTTTTCCTCTTCCCAGCGGGCTTTCAGGGTCTCGGCTTCGGCATGGGCCGCCGTCATGGCCTCGCGCAGCGCGGCGCAGCGGCCTTCATCCACATCCGCCCCCTCGGCGGCGTCGCGTTCCAGCGCGTCGAGCTGGCGGCGGCAGGCCTGCGCGCGGCGCTCCGCATCTTCCAGCGCGCCGGGCTTGGCCACCTGAGAGACCTTGACGCGGGCGCAGGCCGTGTCCAGCAGGTCGACGGCCTTGTCGGGCAGGAAGCGGCCGCTGATGTAGCGTCCGGCGTAGTCGGCCGCCGCCTGCAGGGCCTCGTCCCGCACGAGTACCTTGTGCGCGGCCTCATAGCCGGCGCGCAGGCCGCGCAGGATGAGCCCCGTGGTCTCCACCGACGGCTCGTCCAGGCGGACGAGCTGGAAGCGGCGGGCCAGGGCGGCATCCTTTTCAAAATATTTCTTGTATTCCTTCCAGGTGGTGGCGGCGCAGGTGCGGATCTCGCCACGGGCCAGGGCGGGTTTCATGAGATTGGCCGCATCCGAACCGCCGGCGCCGTTGCCCGCGCCCACCAGCAGATGGGCTTCGTCGATGAAGAGGATGATGGACTTTTCCGAGGCCTTGATCTCGTCCAGGACGCCCTTGAGACGGCGTTCGAATTCGCCCTTGACCGAGGCTCCGGCCTCAAGCAGGCCCATGTCCAGACTGAGCAGAGTGGTCCCCCGCAGGGTCTCCGGCACGTCGCCCTCGCTGATGCGCAGGGCAAGGCCCTCCATGACCGCCGTCTTGCCTACGCCGGGTTCCCCCACGAGGATGGGATTGTTCTTGCGGCGGCGGGCCAGGATGTCCACCATCTGCCGGATCTCCTGATCCCGTCCGAAAACCGGATCGAGCTTGCCGGCGCGGGCCTTCTCGGTAAAGTCCTCGCAGAAACGGGCAAGGAAGCTCTCGCCGCCCTGTCCGGCGTGTCCGGCCTGCCCGGCGGCGATGTCCGCGGCTTCGGCCGACGGCAGGACGTCCGTCTCGCAGGTGCCTTCGGTCAGGCGGGCGAAATCGCGCAGCAGCGTTTCGCTGTCGAGGGAACGCAGCAGGGCGGGATAGTCCCCCTGCGCATAGAAGCCCGGGCGGCGCAGGAAGGCCAGCAGCACGCCGCCGGAGCGCAGGCCCGCGGCCCCCAGATCCACGGACGAGACCAGCCAGCCGGCTTCCAGCACGTCCTGCAGAGTGGGCGAAAAGACCGGACGCCCCGTATTGCCGCTGCGCAGCAGGGAAAGGCTGCGCTGCAGCTCGCGCCGCAACGGCGCGATGTCGCAGCCGGAGCGGCTCAGCAGCAGGGGGGCGTCGCCGTGTTCCTCTTCGAGGCAGGCCAGCAGGAAGTGCTCGAAGGTGACCTCATAATGTTCGTGGTTGACGGCGTACCCCGCAGCGGTGTGCAAGGCCTGCGTGCAAAAGCCGTTGCACTTTTCGATGAGTCCCTTCATATCTACGCCGATCATGAGCTCTCCTTGCTGCGCGCCAGTCTTGGCGGTAAGCGCCTCTCCCGGCCCCGCAGGGGCATCCCCGGAGGATGCGTCCGCTTCAGGCAGGGAGACGGCCAGTCTCTTTTTTTGTATTTGAGCATTCGGAGGGCTGTCAAGGGGCGCTGCCGTCCTCCTGCGGCGGCAGGAACACAGGTCGGAAGCGGAATGGAAGGGCACGGCGTGGGGCGGGAAGGGCGAAAGCAGGCGACAGCATCCACAAGCGACTGTTGCCGCAGACGTTTTTTCGCAGAGGGAGGGAGCGTATCAGGAACGCAACAGCAATGCGTCATGCACGCATGAGTGCCGTATGGGAAAACGCCGGAGACGCATCAGGAGAGTGGTACCCGGAGCCGGGCTTGAACCGGCACAGCCTGAGGCCGAGGGATTTTAAGTCCCTTGTGTCTACCAATTCCACCATCCGGGCATGTTTCAGTAAAATATGGGCTTATTCGGCGGCGTCCGTCGCTTTCCCCGCCTCGGGCCGCGCTTCCGTCGCGGTCGCGTCATCCTCCGCTTCCTGAACGTTCTCTTCCGGCTCGGGGAGCGGCCACAGCGGCGCGGACGTCACCTGCCGGACAGGCAGATCCGCCGGGACGCTTTCCGGCAGCAGCCGCTCTTCTTCGCGCCAGCAGCCTGCTTCCAGCCAGTAGAGATGCTGTGCGGACAGATCTTTCTTGAGGAAGAGAAGATTGCCGCGCACGGCCTGCGGCAGCAAGGCCGCCAGTTCCTGCGCCAGCTTGCGGAAAATGTAGGATTTTTGCGCCTCAAAGACGCACTGCACCAGAAGGATGTCGCCCGTGGGCGTGAAGTCCACATGCGCGGCGCCCGCCTGCTGCAGCAGCTCATCCAGACGGGGGACGAACAGCGCTTCCACGTCCTGAAGTTCCTCGTAGGTCAGGATATCCCCGTAGATGAACCGCCCGAACATTTCACATTGATATCTGCCCATGTCGCACCCTCGGCCAGTTTTATACGGGAAAATGCGGCGGCTGGCAATGGCCGCCGGGGCGGCGGCCGTGCCGCGCTCGACGCGCTGCGGTTTTTTCCGTAAGATGCCCCCTCTGCCCGACGGGAGAGGCCGCACCGTCCGTCCTTCCCCTTCTCGAATCCGCACAGGAGGAAAAACGTATGCCGCAATGGCTCATTCTGGGATTTTGCCGTCTGTGGAAAGCCGGGCTTTCGCCCATCATGCCGGGGACCTGCGGTACGGCGGTCGCCTGCCTGCTGGCGCCGTGGCTCTTTTTGCCCCTCTCGCCGTGGGGGCGCATCTTGCTGCTGCTCATCCTGTTCGTGCTGGGGAGCCTTGCCGCGTCCCGCGCGGAAGTGTTGCTGGGGCGCAGCGATCCCGGCGAGGTGGTCATCGACGAGCTGGTGGGGGTATGGCTGGTGCTCCTGCCCTTTGCCTACGATGCGGAGCGGATTCCGTGGCCGCTGCTCATTCTGGCTTTCCTCCTCTTCCGCATCTTCGACATGCTCAAGCCCGGCCCTGTCCGCGCTTCGGAACACTGGCTGCCCCGCGGCTGGGGGGTGATGCTGGATGACGTGGTGGCCGGCGTCCTGGCCATGCTCTGCCTGTGCGTGCTGCACAGCTTTTTGGGCGACAGGCTGCTTTGAGATTGACGCGTTGACGGCAACCGTAGTCAGTTCAAGCAAGTAAAACTTCCACCGCAGCGCCCGAAAGGGGCTTTCCCTCAGCCTGCATCGCGAGCGTGTCCACAGAGCTGAAACAAAACGGGCCATCATCACTGATGGCCCGTTTTCATTTGTGATCTGGAGCATTTCCCGTATGAAACGCGTTGCGTTTCACACCATACGGCCTGGCGTTTCACGGAAAAAAACGCGCTTTTCCCGCTCACGTTCGGCCGGGCGGCGCTGTGCCGCCGCCTTGCGTTTCATCTTTTTCAAAGGTGAAACGCGCTCTATTGCCGGGGCGCGTCCTGCGCCTCGTCTTCCGCCGCATCGGGGGCTTGCGGATCAAAGTCGATGACACGTCCCTGCAGCCAGATATAGGCGTCGATCTCGTCTCCGGCCTTGGGCTCGTACTCCTTCAGCACCATTTTGGAGGCATAGACCGGCAGGAGCATGGCTTCCCGCTCATCGAAGGGGAAGCGGAGGTACATGAGCGTGATGGGCATCTGTTCCAGCGTCCCCTGTCGTACCTCTTCCACTTCCGCACGGATCTGGTACTCGCAGAAGCGGCGGCCCGGCATGATCATGCGGCGGCCCTTCATGCTGACCTTGAGCGGCGGCACGTCCATCCGTCCCTTGTCGGGATGGGCGGCCAGCCAGTCGGCGGCATAGGCCTCGTACTGGGGGCCCTGGGTGATGGTCACGTCGTCCAGCAGGGCCTTGCGCACGGCAAAGCACAGACCGGCCAGCGTGAAGGTGTGCGTGATGCCGGGGGTGAGGTCGTCCTTGTCCCGGATATAGAGGGGATCATAAAACCACATGGGGTTTTTCCCCTCGATCATGGAAACGGCCACATCCGCGCCGGAGCCGCTTTCCCAGGGATGCACGCTTTCCACCGTCAGGTCGTTGGGCTGGCCCTCCAGCAGCGGGACGGCGTCGCAGGGACGGAGTTGTCCGCCTTCCTCATCGGCCCGCATGAGCACCGAAGCCCGCAGGGATTCCTCCCGGGGCCAGGCCATGAGGACGTATTCCTTGCCGCCGCGTTTCCACTGCCAGGCGGGACGGGTCCCCCCCTCGTGCAGGACGGTGCTCACCACCTGCGGCATGAGCGCCGCGGGATTGCGGCCCAGCACGACGGCCCAGGCGTCGCCCAGTCCTTCGGCATGGGTGCGGTTGGCCCCGCTGACGATGGCCTGCACCTGCTCCGGCGTGAGTTCGGGATGCTCGGCATCCACGGGCTCCAGGCTGTCCGCCGCCTGAGCGCGAGGGGCCTGCGCCGCGCTCGCGGAGTCCGCTTCAGGCGACAGGACGGCCTCGGCCTTTTTGGCCTTCTTGCCCTTGTCGGCCTTGTCGTTCTTGTCCTTATCGGCCTTTTTTTCCTTGTCGGCCTTTTCGGCCTTGGGAGCCTTCTTTTTCTTTTCTTCCACGGGCTGTTCTGTTTTTTCGCTTTTCTTGGGCATAGATTTCCCCGTTCTTTCCGCCTCAGCGAAAGGGGCGCGGGACAGGCCTGCCATCCCGCGCCGTTATCTGCTCATGGGCTTACTGGCCGCGCCGATCCCCACGGTCGCCCCGGTCGCCGCGACCACCCCGGCCGTGCCGGTCTCCGCGGTCGCCCCGATCCCCGCGGCTGCGCTGCGGACGGGCGGTCTCCTCGGGGTTCCAGGGGTGGCCCTGCTCTTCCAGCAGGACGGCCTTGCGGCTCGCGCGGATGCGGTCGCCGTTGATCTCGATGACCTTGACCACCATGTCTTCACCGATACGGGCGACGTCGCCGGGCTGTTCCACGCGGTTCACGTCCAGCTGGGAAACGTGCACGAGGGCTTCCACATTGGGCAGCACTTCCACGATGGCGCCGATCTCCATGATCTTCTTGACCTTGGCGGTGTAGTTCTTGCCCAGTTCCGGCCGCTGATCATAATAGCTGATCATTTCGCGCGCCTTGTCCAGCGCGTCGGCCGTGGGGGCGAAGATGGACACGCGGCCGGAATCCTCGATGTCCACGGACGCGCCGGTGGCGGTGGTGATGGCCTTGATGTTCTTGCCGCCGGGACCGATGATCAGACGAATGATGTCGGGATTGACGTAGAGTTCCGCATGCTGGGGCGCATAGCGGGAAAGCTCCTTGCGCGGCTCGGCGATGACCTTGGCCATTTCGCCGAGGATGTGCAGGCGGCCTTCGTGGGCCTGCTGCATGGCCTGGCGCATGATCTCCGTGGTCAGGCCGGTGATCTTGATGTCCATCTGCACGCCGGTGACGCCTTCGGCGGTGCCGGCGATCTTGAAGTCCATGTCGCCGAGGGCGTCCTCGTCACCGAGGATGTCGGTCAGCACGATGAACTTGTCGCCTTCCTTGATGAGGCCCATGGCCACGCCGGCCACAGGGGCGCTCACCGGCACGCCCGCGTCCATGAGCGAGAGCGAGCCGCCGCAGACAGCCGCCATGGAGGAGGAGCCGTTGGATTCCACGGTCTCGGCCACCACGCGCAGGGTGAAGGGGAAATCCTCGTCGGCGGGCAGGACGGGCCGCAGGGATTTTTCGGCCAGCGCGCCGTGGCCGATCTCACGCCGGGACACGCGCACGGGCTTGACTTCGCCCACGCTGAAGGGCGGGAAGTTGTAATGCAGCATGAAACGCTTGGTCACGTCGCCGTTGAGGCCGTCCATGCGCTGTTCGTCCGTGGACGAACCCAGGGTCGTCACCACCAGGGACTTGGTCTCGCCGCGCCGGAAGAGGGCCGAACCGTGCGCCCGGGGCAGCAGGCCGGTCTGGATCTGGATGGGGCGCACCGTCTTGGTGTCGCGGCCGTCGATGCGGATGCCCTCATTGACGATGCGCGCACGCACGATGGTTTTTTCCAGCGCGCCGAGAATGTCGCCCACTTCGCGCAGTTCTTCGCTCTCGGCCCAGGCCGGATCGGCCTTGAGGGCTTCCATGACCTTGTCCTTCACTTCCTTGCGGGCGTCCTTGCGGGCCATCTTGTCCGGCACGCGCAGGGCGGCCTCGATGCCGGCCTCACGGGCGAGCTCTTCCACGCGGGCCACCAGCACGGGATTGTCCTCGTGGGGGGTGAAGGGCATCTTTTCCTTGCCCGCCAGTTCGCGCAGCTTGAGCTGGGCGGCGATGAGGGGCTGGATCTCCTTGCGGCCCCATTCGAGCGCGTCGATGATGACGTCTTCAGGCACGAAGCGGGCTTCGCCTTCCACCATGGTCAGCGCGTCGGCCGAGGCGGCAAAGACGATGTCCAGATCGCTCTTTTCCTGCTCTTCATAGGTGGGGTTGAGCACGAACTGCCCGTCGATGCGGCCGATGCGTCCCCCGGCCACCGGGCCCTCGAAGGGCAGGGGCGAGAGCAGCACGGCGGCCGAGGCGCCGGTGAGCGCCAGCACGTCGGGCTCGTTTTCCGGGTCGGCGGAAATGACGCTGGCCAGCACCTGCACATCCTCGTTGAGGCCCTTGGGGAAGAGCGGACGGATGGGGCGGTCGATGAGGCGGGAGACGAGCGTTTCCCGCTCCGAGGGACGGCCGATCTCGCGGCGGAAGAAGCTGCCGGGGATGCGCCCGGCGGCGTACATCTTTTCGGAATACTCCACGGTCAGCGGGAAAAAGCCCTTGTCGTTCTCCAGCGGCTGGGAGCAGACGGTGACCAGCACCACCGTGCCGCCGCACTGCACCCAGACGGCGCCATGAGCCTGATTGGCCAGACGGCCCGTTTCAAAAATGATTTCCTTGCCGCCGACCACGGCGGTGACGCGGGTCGGATTGAACATGTCGGACATGGTATTTCCTTGATGAAGGGGATTCCGCCAAAAACCGGCCTTATGCGTATATGCCGGCTTTTCCCGGACCCCCCTTCCTGCGTTGTGCCCCGTCGGCGGGGCGTTTTTTCCTGCCGCAAAAGGCGGCAGGGGGAGCCGCGGCGCGGCTCCCCCCTCCGAAACAATGGATTACTTGCGCAGCCCCAGCTTCTCGATGAGGGCACGGTAGCGCTGGATATCCTTCTTCTTGAGGTAGTTCAGGATCTTGCGGCGCTGACCCACCAGCTTGAGCAGGCCGGTGCGGGAGTGGAAGTCCTTCTTGTGCACCTTGAAGTGGCCCGTCAGGCCTTCGATGCGGGCGGTCAGCAGGGCCACCTGCACCTCGGGGGAGCCGGTGTCCCCTTCGTGTTTGGCGTGAGCGTCGATAACGGCCTTTTTCTGATTGGCATCCATCACCACAGCAGTTCTCCTTATACGGAAGAGGTTTAGTTCCAGAGCCCCCGCAATACGGCCCAGCAGACGCCTTGCGGCCCTTCCTTGCGTTCGGCGAGCGCCAGCTCGCAGCCCGCTTCCATGAGCAGGGCGCGGCTGTCGCCGCCGCGGCAGGGGACCGTTTGCCCGTTGCGGATGCGCCGCGCCTCGTCCGGCGTGAGTTCCACGCGCGGCCAGTGGGGCAGGGCTTCCGCCAGGGGGCGCAGGCCACGAACCATGCACGCCGGGTCCGCCGTGATGGCGTCCAGCGACACGGCCGCATCCAGGCCGAAGGGGTGGCTGTACTCCCGGGTCAGTTCCGTGAGCACGGCTCCGCACCCAAGTCGTTTCCCCAAGCTGTGGGCCAGGGAACGTATATAGGTGCCGGAACTGCAAGTGACCCGAAAGCGTACAAGCGGGAGGGCCATTTCCAGCACTTCCGCCTGCGAAATCTCCATGCGTTTGATCTTGACCGGCGTCTCGAGGCCTTTGCGCGCCAGCTTGTAGAGGGGCTGTCCTTCATGCTTGGCGGCGGAGTATGCGGGCACTTCCTGCTCCGTCAGTTCCCGCCAGGCGCCGACTTCAGCGCGGACAGCCGCTTCGCTCACCTGCTGCCACGGCAGTTCGCGCAGGATCCGCCCCTGACTGTCCCAGGTGTCGCTTTCCTGTCCGAGGCGCAGCACGCCGCTGTAGATCTTGCCGCCGTCCGCCAGCAGATGCGAGGCGATCTTCGTCCCCTGCCCGAGCAGCACCAGCAGGACGCCGGAGGCCAGCGGGTCAAGGGTGCCGGCATGGCCGATCTTTTTCTGTCCCAGACGTTTGAGCAGCGAAAGGCAACGGGCGGAAGTGGGGCCGGACGGTTTGTCGAGCACCAGCACGCCGTGCAGCTGGGGCAGGGCAGGTGAGTTTGACGTGGTCATCATACGCAATGCGGCAACATACCTGCTCCAGAGCCACAAGTCAAAGCTTTTCCGGCACGGGAGAGGCGGCGGCCCGCGGGGCGGCAGGGTGTCGGGACAGCGGCCGTCAGGCTCTGTCCGCTTCTTCCAGGAAGCCGGCCGCGCACAGGCGCTGCCGTAGCGCCGTCACGTCCCGGCGAATGCGTTCAGGGGGGACCTGCGGGAAGACCTCGGCCAGCAGGCCGGCCAGCTCGGCATCGTTGCCCGGCTCTTCCCAGAGCTGCCAGAGCGCGCAGCCCATGCCGTTGAGCCGGAAGACCCGTCCGTCCCGACCGGCGGTCTCCTCATCCCGCGCCAGGAAACCCCCGTCCTCGTCCTGACGGAAGATGACGCCGGGGCGTTGCCGCCAGCTCCTGGCGGGGGCGGAGGGGGGCCTGTATCCGCCGTGCGGGCGGCGGCGCAGGGGGCGCGGCGGCCTGGGACTCGTCCTCGCGGGGCCGGCGGCCTTACGGGGAGTGGGCCCGGCAGCCGGGCCGGGATCGGGGAGCGGAGGCGAAGCCGGGCTTGCGGAAAGGGGAGAGGCCAGCCAGCCGTCCAGCAGGGCGGCGGCCTCGTCCAGCGTGCGGTAACGCAGCAGGCGGCAGGGCACGCGTTCCAGCAGGTCGCAGGCGGTGCTCAGGGCAAGGCCGGCCCGGCCGTCCCGCAGGAGGAAGCGCAGCAGCACCTCGCGCATATCGTCCTGCCGGGCTTGCGGCAGGAGGCCGCAACCGCCGGCGGAGGGATCTTCCAGCCTGTCCAGGATGACCACGGCGTCCACCGGCAGCAGGCTCCCCCACGGCAGCATGGGCAGGCTGGCGGGATCGCAGCAGAGATAGTGCGCATCCCCGCAGGCGACATACGGCGAGTCCGGCTCCGTCAGCGGAGCCAGATGCCCGCAGGGGGGCAGCGGGAGCCGCAGCCGGGGGGCAAAGCCGTAGGAGAAGACTTCCCCGGTCGGACTCAGGGCCAGCATGTCGTCGCCAAGGCCCTGCCAGCCGTCCAGCAGCAGGCGGGCCAGGAGCGCGCTCTTGCCCGCCCTGTGCGTGCCGCAAAACAGGAGCGTATGCCCGTTGCGGACGGCCGCCGCGGCATGGATGCCCATCCGGTCGCCGACATGGGCCTCATACACGGCGACCAGCTCCACCGCCAGCGTGCTGGCCAGGCAGGTCAGGCTGGGTTCAAAGCTGTAGCCCGGGCGCAGCCGGGCCACGGCATCCTGTGCGCGGTAGGGCGTGAAGTCCGTGGCTTCCGGGCTTGCCCCGTGCAGGCGAAAGGCGCCGTCCGTCAGCGGTTCCACAAGAAAGACTGGGGATGTCTCTTGCGTGGCCGTGCGGCAGGCATGGGGCCAGCAGCCCAGCGCACGGCGGAGCCGGCGTTCCAGGGCCGGCGTCCCGCCGGCCGCGCCGGGCAGCAGGCGCACAGGCCCCGGTATGCCCTGGAAATGGATGTCCCTGCAGGTCGCCGGCGACATGGACCATCCTTCCGTGGTCTAGTTGGTGCGGAAACCGCCGCCGTGCGCCGGCGCGGTGCCTCCCTGGTAGCCGCCGGTCCCACGCGTGGGACCCTGATAGCCGCCCGGAGCAGGCGCGCCGTGGTAGCCGCCGTAGGAGGGGTGACCGTAATAGCTATGCCGTGAGCGGGGGCTGTGGTAGGTATGGCGCGAGCGGGGACTGCGGTAGGTATGGTAGGTATAGGCGCGTGCCTCGTCCAGCCCCAGCAGGGTGGGGGCGGTGTAGGCCATGCCGGCGGCGACGAGGCCCAGCAGGAAGCGGCGGCGGCTGTTGCTGGGGGCTTGCCGACTTGCGGTGTTGTCGTGTTGTTGCTGTTCGGACATGAGCTGACTCCCTGTGCGGCAGCGGAAGGGCGTATCCCGTCCGCTCGTTCCGCTGGTATGATGTTGAGGACAGGGCTGGTATACTTCGGGCGGCGTCAGAAAAGCGTTAGCCTGCCAACACATGTGCGGGCGGCAGGTAAGGCCTGCCGCCCGCCGTCATGTCAACGAGAGCATTTTCCGTTTGAAACGCTTGGCGTTTCAAACCATACGGCCTGGCGTTTCGCGGAAAAAGCGCGGTTTTTCCGCTCACTTTGGGCCGGGCGGGCTGTGCCGCCGCCTCGCGTTTTATCTTTTTCAAAGATAAAGCGCTCTAGATGTTGTGTTCCGATAGGTTGTTCACCCTTTCCTCATTCGGTAAATTGGAAGTTACCAGACAAACCAACAAAC
>NZ_CALUWS010000001.1 GCF_944324525.1 uncultured Desulfovibrio sp. | reverse complement strand
ATTCGGCTCTTGGCAGAAAACCTCCAGCTTCATGTCTGAACGGAGGGTGAACAACGTGTTGACACTCTACATCTAGGACCTGTTAACACAACTCTTACAAATCATTTTAACATATAAGATGAATCAGCTGTATATACCCGCCTGCTTTTGAGTGCTTACCTCTCCCCAGCGCGCTTTTCCTTTAGTAAAAGCGCGCTGGGGAAGGGATAGGGGGCTTGGGGGGAAGGGGAACCCCTCTCGCGCTGGCGGCGATCCAACGGGCGGCCCGGAGGGCCGTGCCCGTTAGGCGACGAAGGAGCCTTACGGACATCGACAGCAGAGCGAGGGGTTCCCCTTCCCCCCAAACAAGCAGCGAATAGTGCCAACAAGCCCTAAGGGAAAGAACAGCCTTTCGTGACCGTGAGGGAGCCGCCTATTTCCGGGCGGCTCCCTTTTTTGCGCGGCGTACCCATCATGCGGTCGGACAGCGCCGCGGCACTTGCCTCTCACCGCCTTTTTCCGTAGGTTTGCCGCATGGCAAAAACGCGCGAAGTCTACATCTGTTCCGCCTGCGGCGCACAGACCCTGCAGTGGCGGGGGCAATGCCCCGGCTGCCATGAGTGGAACACCCTGCAGGCCGCGGCCCAGCCCCGCGCGGCGGCCTCGCGCCCGGCTTCGGCCGCAGCCGCTCGCACGCCGGGCAGCCGTCCCCAGCCCCTGCGGGATGTCTCCGACTCGGGGCACACTCCCTATGCCAGCGGCATCGAGGCGCTGGACCGTGTCCTCGGCAAGGGGCTCGTGCCCGGCGCGGCCCTGCTGGTGGGCGGCGAGCCGGGCATCGGCAAATCGACCCTCCTGCTCCAGGTGGCGGGGCTCGTGGCCCGGCAGGGCAGGGATGTGCTCTACGCCAGCGGCGAGGAGTCCCTCCCCCAGATCAAGGCTCGCGGCCAAAGACTTGATGTATTGCATGAACGATTGCTGGCCATGGCCACTTCCAGCGTGGAGGAAGTCATTGCCGCCGTGGAAAGCGCCCCGCCGACCCTGCTGGTGGTGGACTCCGTCCAGACCCTGACCAGTCTTGAGGCCGACGGCCTGCCCGGCAACGTCAGTCAGGTACGGGCCGTGGCCACCGCGCTGCTGGAGTGCTGCCGCCGTACCGGGACGACGCTCATCCTCGTGGGCCATGTCACCAAGGACGGCGTGCTGGCCGGGCCGCGCATGCTGGAACACATGGTGGACACGGTCATCTCCGTGGAGGGCGACCGCCGCCAGCTCTTCCGTCTGCTGCGCGTCTTCAAGAACCGCTTCGGCCCCAATGAGGAACTCCTCGTCTTCCGCATGGGCCAGCACGGCATGGAAGTGGTGGACGATCCCTCCACCTTCTTCCTCGGTGCGCGCGACCCGGAGCTGTCCGGTACGGCCGTGGTCATGGCCGTGGACGGCCAGCGGCCGCTGGCGGTGGAAGTGCAGGCACTCGTCGCACGCACCTTTCTGAGCATCCCGCGCCGGGCGGCCCTGGGCTTTGACGCCAACCGGCTCCATCTCCTGCTGGCCGTGCTGGAAAAACGCCTCAAGCTCAATTTCGGACAGGTGGACATCTACGCCAAGGTGGGCGGCGGCATGAAGCTGCAGGAACCGGGGCTGGATCTGGCGCTGGTGGCGGCCGTACTGTCCTCCTACTACGACGTGCCGCTGCCGGAAAAGTGCATCCTGTGGGGGGAGGTGGACCTCAACGGTCAGATCCGGCCGGTCGCCGCCCAGGAGCTGCGGCTCCGGCAGGCGCAGCGGCTCGCCTTTTCTCCCATCATCCATCCGGCGGCGGACACGGGCGGCATATCCACCCTGATCCAGCTGCAGCAGCGGCTTTTCCACCGCCGCCACCCCTGAGACCAACATGAACCGTGAAGTGGAACGCAAATATCTGGATGTGGACTTTCCCCGCCTGCGGGCACGGCTGACCGCCCTTGACGCCCGCAGCGAGGGCGTCCATTTCGAGCGCAACATCCTGTTCGACAAGGGCGAGGAGCTGTTCGGCAGCTCGCGCCTGCTCCGCCTGCGCAGCCGGCAGTGGGCCGCGCATGAGGATCATATCCTCACCCTCAAGCTGCCGCCTGTGGCCGCGCGCCATGCCGCCGAGGCCGGGTTCAAGGTCCGGGAGGAACGCGAATGCCCGGTAGCGGACAGACAGACCATGCAGGGCATCCTGGAGGGGCTGGGCTATCTGCCCACGGCCCGTTACGAAAAGTTCCGGGAAAGCTGGCATCTGGACGGGGTGCAGGTGGATATGGACATCTTGCCCTTTGGGCAGGTGGTGGAGTTGGAAGGCGAGGCGGAACGCATCCGCAAAGTTGAAGTGCTGCTTGAACTTGACAAGCAGCCGACCAGTGCCGACTCTTACCATGTACTGCATCAACGCTGGCGTGCGGAACAGGGTTTGCCGCCTGAGCGTTCCTTTGTCTTTTCCCCCAGTCAGGCGGCGCAATGGCGCGCCGTCCTGCAGCTGCCGCCAGAGGAGGACTGAGCCATGCCGGCCCCTTACAGACCGCAAGACGAAAGCGACGGACAAAGCCTGGTAAAAGAACGCATCAAGGAGCCGCAGCGATTCGTGGTCCTGCTGCATAACGACGACTACACCAGCATGGATTTCGTGGTGGACGTCCTGCAGGGGATCTTCAACAAGAACAGGGAAGAAGCCACGCGCATCATGCTGTCCGTGCATGAGAAGGGCGTCGGGCGCTGCGGCGTCTACACCGCGGAGATCGCCGAAGCCAAGGTCCGCCGCGTGACGCAGAAGGCACGGGCGGCGGGATTCCCGCTGCGCTGCACCATGGAGCCGGAATAAGACATGTTGAGCAATGACGTTCAGGAAGTCCTGAAGATCGCCGTCATGGAAGTGCAGGAACGGCAGCACGAGATGCTGACCGTGGAACACATCCTCTACGGCATGACCGCCACCGTGCGCGGCTGCCTCATCCTGGAAGGCAGCGGCGTGGATGTGCCCCTGCTGCGCGAGCAGCTCGAGCATTTCTTCCAGACGGAGATGGAGAGCGTCCGCCCGGCCAATCAGCTGGAGATCGTCCAGACGCCGGGCGTGCAGCGCCTGCTGGAGCGGGCCGTGGCGCATATCCGCTCCGCCGGACGGGAGACCGTGGATGTGGGCGACATGCTTGTCTCCCTCATGGAGGAAGAAGGCAGCTATGCCGTCTACTACCTGCGCAGGCAGGGCGTGGAACGGCTGGACGTGCTGACCTTCATCTCCCACGGGCTGGAAGACGGCAGCGGGTCCAAGGGCGTCCGGGAAAAGGCCGAGGACGACGAGGAAGGCCGGGAAGATGATCCCCTGGCCCGCTACACCACCGATCTCACGGCCCGCGCGGCCGCCGGCGGCATCGACCCGCTCATCGGGCGGGAAATGGAGCTGGACCGCGCCATCGAGGTGCTGTGCCGCCGCCGCAAGAACAACCCCCTTTTCGTGGGCGAGCCCGGCGTGGGCAAGACCGCCCTGGCCGAGGGCCTTGCCCTGCGCATCCATGAGGGCAAAGTGCCGCCGCGCTTCCGGGAGGCCCGCCTCTTTGCGCTGGACATGGGGCTCGTGCTGGCCGGCACGCGCTACCGCGGCGACTTCGAGCAACGCCTGAAGAAAATCATGGATGCCCTGAAGCATGTGCCGCAGGCCATCCTTTTCATCGACGAACTGCATACCATCGTGGGAGCGGGCACCACGTCCGGCGGGTCGATGGATGCCTCCAACCTGCTCAAGCCTCTGCTGGCCAGCGGCGAACTGCGCTGCATCGGCTCCACCACCCATGAGGAATACCGCAACCATCTGGAGAAGGACAGGGCGCTCGTGCGGCGTTTCCAGCGCATAGATGTGCGCGAGCCCGGCATCGAGGACTGTCTGGCCATCCTGGAAGGCCTGCAGAGCCACTATGCGGACTTCCATCAGGTACGTTATGCCAAGCCCGTCCTCCGGGCCATGGTGGAGCTTTCCAGCCGCCATGTGCGGGAGCGCCTCCTGCCGGACAAGGCCATCGACGTCATGGACGAGGCCGGGGCCGCCGTCCGTCTGCGGCAGCCGGACGAGGACGGCAAGCGCCCGGCGGTGACCCTGCGGGACGTGGAGCGCATCGTGGCCCGCATGGCCGGCATCCCCGAACGCAGCGTCAGCGGCGGGGAAAAGGACCGCCTGCGCCATCTGGAGCGCGATCTCAATGCCCGCGTCTTCGGGCAGGAGGCCGCCATCTCGCTGGTGGTGCGCGCCATCCTGCGCTCACGCGCCGGGCTCGGGCAGAGCGGACGCCCCGCCGGGGCCTTCCTCTTCTACGGGCCCACCGGCGTGGGCAAGACCGAGGTGGCCCGCTCGCTGGCGCAGTGCCTCGGCGTGGATTTCCTGCGCTATGACATGAGCGAATACATGGAAAAGCACGCGGTCTCCCGCCTCATCGGCGCGCCTCCGGGCTATGTGGGCTTCGATCAGGGCGGCCTGCTGACCGAGGCCGTGCGCAAATCCCCGTATTCCGTGGTCCTGCTGGACGAGATGGAGAAGGCGCATCCCGACATCTTTAATGTGCTGCTTCAAGTCATGGATTACGGCACGCTGACCGACACCACGGGCCGCAAGACCGACTTCTCGCATGTGGTGCTGATCATGACCAGCAATGCCGGGGCCTTCGAGATGTCCGCCGCCAGCATGGGCTTTGCCGCGCCCGCCGCGGCCCGTACGGCAGGGCCCGCCGGGGACGACAAGACGGGCAAGCCCACGGAAGCCGCCGCCCGCAAGGGCCGCAAGGCGCTGGAACAGCTCTTCACGCCGGAATTTCGCAACCGCCTTGACGCGCTGGTGCCTTTCGGCAGCCTGACGCAGCCCATGATGCTCCGCATCGTGGACAAGTTCGTGGAAGAGGTGGCGCAGAGCCTGACCGAACGCCATGTCCGCCTTACGCTGGACGAGGAGGCCCGGCGGCATCTGGCCCAGAAGGGCTTCGATCCGCGCATGGGCGCACGGCCGCTGCGGCGTCTGCTGCGGGACGAGCTGGAAGATCCGCTGGCGCAGGAACTGTTGTTCGGCCGCCTGCAAAAGGGCGGCGAGGCCGTGCTCGTCCTGGAGGACGGCAAGCTGCATCTGGACATTTCCCGGAAAAAGCCCGCCAGCGCCGCCACGGACGACGAACAGACGCCGCCCCGGCGTCCGGCCGCACGGCGCAAGAGCAGAGATGGGCATGCGTGAGCGCCCGCCGGCACGGCCGGTCGACCCGGTATCGGCCTACGCGGCGCAGTTCCCCCCGCTGGAGGCGGCCCGGGAGGACGGCCTGCTGTGCCGCGGCGGCGACCTGCATCCGGTACGTCTGCTGGCGGCCTACAGCCGCGGCATCTTCCCGTGGTACAGCGAGGGCATGCCGCTGCTCTGGTGGTCGCCCGCGCCGCGCTGCATCCTGCCGCTGGACAAATTCCGCCTGCCCCGGCGCAGCATCCGCACCCTGCGCAAGGCGGGCTTCCGCCTGACCTGCGACGCCGCCTTTGCCGAAGTCATGCTGCACTGCGCCGGGCCGCGCCGCCGGGAGCAGGGCACATGGATCACCCGCGACATGTTCCGGGCCTATGTGCGCCTGCACGAGATGGGCTATGCCCATTCCATCGAGACCTGGCAGGGGGACACGCTGGCCGGAGGGCTGTACGGCGTGTCGCTGGGCCGGGCCTTCTTTGGCGAATCCATGTTCCACCGGATCTCCGAAGCGTCGCGTGCGGCCCTGACCGGACTGGTGGATCTGCTGCGTCTGCGGGGCACGCTGTTGCTGGACTGCCAGCAGGATACCCCGCACATCATGGGCATGGGGGGGGAGCTCGTCTCCCGGGCGGCCTTTGAAGAACTTCTTGAACTGGCCGTGCAGCGGGAGGCCGATCCCGCCTGTCCGCTGCGCTGGCAGCCCTGGCGCGAGCGCTATGCCCATGACGGCCGGCAGTGGCACGAGGTGAACCGCACATGAGCGAAGCCGTCTTTTCCCTGCAAAGCGAACACCAGCCCACGGGCGACCAGCCCGAGGCCATCGCCCAGCTCGTCGGCAATATCGAGGCCGGGGTCCCGGCCCAGGTGCTGCTGGGGGTCACCGGATCGGGCAAAACCTTCACCATGGCCAACGTCATCGCCCGCTGCAACCGCCCGGCGCTGGTGCTGGCCCCCAACAAGACCCTTGCCGCCCAGCTCTACAGCGAATTCCGCGCGCTCTTCCCGCGCAATGCCGTGGAATATTTCGTCAGCTATTACGATTACTACCAGCCGGAAGCCTATGTGCCCGCCTCGGACACCTACATCGAAAAGGATTCGGCCATCAACGACAATATCGACAAGCTGCGGCATGCGGCCACGCATGCCCTGCTGACGCGGCGGGACGTCATCATCGTGGCTTCGGTCTCCTGCATCTACGGCCTGGGCTCGCCGGAATACTACGCCAAGATGGTCATCCCCGTGGAGGTCGGCCAGCGCTTCCCCCTGGACGCGCTCATCAGCCGTCTGGTGGAAGTGCATTACGAACGCAACGACTACGATTTCCACCGCGGCACCTTCCGGGTACGGGGCGACGTGCTGGAGATCATCCCGGCCTATCACCACGAGCGGGCCTTGCGGCTGGAATTCTTCGGCGACGACATCGACGCCATGCGCGAGATCGACCCGCTCACCGGCGACGTGCTGGCCAAGGTGAGCAAGACCGTGCTCTATCCCGCCAGCCACTTCGTGTCCGCGCAGGACAACCTCAAGCGCGCCTGCGACGACATCCGGCAGGAACTGCAGGAGCGTCTTGTCCTGTTCCGGGAGCAGGGCAAGCTGGTGGAGGCCCAGCGTCTGGAACAGCGCACCCAGCTTGACCTTGAGATGATCGAGGAGCTGGGCTACTGCAACGGCATCGAGAACTACACCCGCCACATGGACGGCCGCAAGCCGGGCGAGCCGCCGTCCTGCCTGCTCAACTATTTTCCCGAAGACTATCTGCTCTTCGTGGACGAGTCCCACATCAGCGTGCCGCAGGTGGGCGGCATGTTCAAGGGCGACCGCTCCCGCAAGGAAACGCTGGTCAATTACGGCTTTCGCCTGCCCTCGGCGCTGGACAACCGCCCCTTGCAGTTCGCGGAATTCCGCCGGCTCGTGCATCAGGCCGTCTACGTCTCGGCCACGCCGGCCAAGTACGAGCTGGACGAGGCGCAGGGCATCGTGGTGGAGCAGATCATCCGGCCCACCGGCCTTGTGGACCCGGAAGTGGAGGTGCGCCCCACGGCCGGACAGATGGAAAATCTGCTGGGCGAATGCCGCGCCCGCGTCAGCCGGGGAGAACGCGTGCTGGTGACCACGCTCACCAAGCGCATGGCCGAGGATCTGACGGAATACTGCTGCAATATGGGCGTGCGCGCCCGCTATCTGCATTCGGACATCGACACGCTGGAGCGCATGCAGATCATCCGCGCCCTGCGCACCGGGGAGTTCGACGTGCTGGTGGGCATCAACCTCCTGCGCGAAGGGCTGGACATCCCGGAGGTCTCCCTTGTCTGCATCCTGGATGCGGACAAGGAGGGCTTTTTGCGCTCCACGGGCTCGCTCATCCAGACCTTCGGGCGGGCGGCGCGCAACGAGCACGGGCATGTCATCCTCTATGCGGACACGGTGACGGCCTCCATGCAGGCCGCCATGAACGAGACCGCCCGCCGCCGCGAAAAGCAGGCCGCCTACAATGAGGCGCACCACATCACCCCGCGCAGCACCCGCAAAAGCCTGGACTCCCCGCTGGACGCCCTCTATGCCGAAAGCGACGGCAAGGGAGGACGCGGGCGCGGCAAGGGCAGGGCGGCCGCCCGCAACGAACAGGCGGAACTCCCCCTCACGGCCGAGGAGACCGCCGTACGCATCGCCGAACTGGAAAAGGAAATGCGGGCCGCGGCCCGCGATCTGGAATTTGAGCGGGCCGCCGAGCTGCGGGACAGCATCCGGGCACTGCGCTCCCGCCTTATCGCCCTGCCGGAGTAACCCTATGCCTCTTGACGACTTGCCGCTCTTTACCCAGCCCGTCGCCTCCGTCCCGCCGGAAAAGGCGCGCATGGACGCCCTCGTGGCCGAGCTGGAACACCATAACTACTGTTACCATGTGCTGGACGCGCCGGAGATCAGCGACGACGCCTATGATGCCCTGTTCCGCGAACTGCTGGCGCTGGAAGCCGCTCACCCCCAGTGGCGCAGCCCTCACTCGCCCACCCTGCGCGTGGGCGGCGGCCTCCTGAGCGGGCTGGTCAAGAAGGCGCACCGCCGCCGCATGTACGGGCTGGACAATGTGTTCAATGCCGAGGAGTGGCGCGATTTCGTCGAGCGCATGCGCCGGGCCCTGCCTGAAGCGCCGCTTGCCTTCTGGTGCGACCCCAAGCTGGACGGCCTGGCCCTGGAGATCGTCTACGAGAACGGCGTCCTGACCGAAGCCCTGACCCGTGGCGACGGGGAGATCGGCGAGGTGGTGACCGCCGCCGTGCGTACCATCAAAACCATCCCCCTGCGGCTCAGACCGCCGGCGCAGGGTGGGGAGCTGCCCGCCCGTCTGGAAGTGCGCGGCGAGGTCGTCATCTTCAAGGCCGATTTTGCCGCCCTCAATGAACGCCGCGACGCCCTCGGGCAGAAGACCTTCGCCAATCCGCGCAATGCGGCGGCAGGGGCGCTCCGGCAGCTGGACACCACGGCCACCAGCGCCGTGCCGCTGCGCTTCCTGGCTTACAGCCTGGGCGATGCGGATTGGGGCGGAGCGCAGCCCTGCAGGCTCCAAAGCGAACTCATGGCCCGGCTGCGGGACTACGGCTTCCAGACGCCGCCTGACGGTCGCCTCTGCGCTGGTCCCGCCGAGGTGGAGACCTATGTGGAGCAGGTGCGGCAGCGACGCGAGAGCTTCGATATGGAGATCGACGGCGCCGTGGCCAAGCAGGACGATCTGGAAGCGCAGGAAGCCCTCGGCCATACGGCCCGCGCGCCGCGCTTTGCCGTGGCCTTCAAGTTCCCGGCCATGCAGGCCCGCACCATCCTGCGCGGCATCGAGATCCAGGTGGGGCGTACCGGCGTGCTGACGCCGGTGGCCATCCTTGACCCGGTGGCCGTGGGCGGCGTCATGGTCTCGCGGGCCACCCTGCACAATGAGGATGAAATCCGCGCCAAGAACATCCGCATCGGGGACACGGTGCTTGTGCAGCGCGCCGGGGACGTCATCCCCGAAGTGGTCGGCCCGGTGCTGGAAGCGCGCCCGGCGGACGCGGCGGAATTCGTCTTCCCGCACGTCTGCCCGGTCTGCGGCCAGCCGGCCCACCGGGAAGAAGGGGAGGCCGCCTGGCGTTGCGACAATCTCGCCTGTCCGGCCATCCGCCTGCGGGCCATCAGCCATTTCGTCTCCAAAGCCGGGCTGGACATCGGCGGCATCGGCCAGAAGTGGATCGAACAGCTGGTCAGCAGCGGGCGCGTGCAGTCGCCGCCGGACCTTTTCACCCTCACGGTGCCGGAGCTGCTGCAGTACGACCGCATGGGCGACTCGCTGGCCCAGAAATTCGTGGACGCCATCGAGCAGGCCCGGCACACGGCCACCCTTGCGCGCCTGATCTGCGGCCTCGGCATCCGGCATGTGGGCGAGCAGACCGCCCGCCAGCTTGCCCGGCATTATGCCGACCTCGACGCCCTGGCGCACGCCGGCACGGAAGAGCTCATGCGTCTGGAGGACATCGGCCCCGAAGTGGCGTCCTCCATCCGCGCTTTCTTTGCCAACGCGGCCAATGCCGCCATGCTGGAACGCTTCCGCGCGCTGGGGCTCTGGCCCTCGGCCCCGGCGGAGCCCGCGCAAGCTGCCGTGGCCGACGGCCCGCTGGCCGGCAAGACCATCCTTTTCACCGGGACCCTTTCCATGAAACGGGATGACGCCGCCAAGATGGCGGAAGCCTGCGGGGCGGCCATCGCGGGGGGCGTCAGCAAGAAACTGGACTATCTGGTGGCCGGGGAAAAGGCCGGCAGCAAACGCGAAAAAGCTGAAAAACTGGGGATCCCCATCCTCAGCGAACAAGAATTCCTGGACATGCTCCGTAGGGGCGAATAAGCCCGGCACGTCCGCCAGCAAAGGAGAGATACGATATGGCAACGCCGCTCATCATCATGGGAGCCGGCGGGCGCATGGGACGCACCATCGCCACGCTGGCCGAGGAAGACAACACCTACAGCCTTGCGGCTCTGGTGGACCGGGCCGATCATCTGGCCCAGCTCCACGCCGGCAACGGCTGCCTCATCACCGACGACCTGCGCGCGGCCCTCGCCCACTGCGCCGACGCCGTGATCATCGACTTCACCGCGCCGGAGGTCAGCCTGAACACCGCGCGCCAGGCTGCCGAAAGCGGGCATGCCGCCGTCATCGGCACCACCGGACTTGACGAGGCGCAGCGGGCCGAACTGGCGGGGCTTGCCCAGAAAACGCCCCTGTTCTGGTCCTCCAACATGAGCGTGGGCATCAACGTGCTGCGCAAGATCCTGCCCGAGCTGACCAGGGCGCTGGGCGACAAGTACGACATCGAAATGGTGGAGCTGCATCATAACCGCAAAAAGGACTCCCCCAGCGGGACGGCGCTGACCCTTGGCGAATGTCTTGCCGAAGCGCGGGGCTGGAATCTGCCTGACGTCCGCTGCTCGGCCCGCGACGGCATCATTGGCGAGCGCCCCAAGGCGCAGATCGGCATCCAGGCCATCCGGGGCGGGGATGTGGTGGGCGTCCATACGATCTACTTCATGGGCCCCGGGGAACGCATCGAAGTCACCCATCAGGCCCATTCGCGCGAGACTTTTGCCCAGGGCGCCCTGCGGGCCGCCGCCTGGCTCAAGGGGCGTGCCGCCGGCCGCCTCTACGGGATGCAAGATATTTTCTAGATTTTTTCTTGATGTTTTTCCTTTGGTACGATAGGGAAAAAAGGTACGTGAAAAAATAAGGGGTTTGGAGCAAGCATAGCGTAACGCCCATGCGACCGATCCGGGAGGAAGCCGACGACAGCAGCTTTCTCCGCATGGCGTTTTCCGCGCGATCTGCCTGCTCCCATGATTTACCGGGGGAAACATGCCACAGGTCGCCGCTCGCATCAATGAGGACCAGGAACGCTGGCTCAAAGATTACTTCCGTACCAAGAGCGCGGGAGCGGAGTTCATCCTCCCGTGGGCTGTGGATACTTTTTTCCGGGCCATCACCAACATCAAGACCCTTTTCACGGGAGCCGAACTGAAGGCCATCGTGGAAGCGCACAAGGATATGCGGCTCATGCCGGACAATTCCCGCCTGTCCTATCTGCTGTTGCGCGTACACGATGCCTGCGAGATCAACCACGTGCACATGCGGCACGGTGCGAGCAAATCCAGTCTGGAGAGCAAGCTCAAGTCGCTGGACGACACCCAGGCAACGGCGCTCATGGTCTGGGCGTCCGCTTTCTGGGTCAGCCGCAACTGCTCGGCGGAAAGTTTGGACGAGTATATCCGCGCCTACTAGGGCCTGTAACACTCTTTGCTGCTTGTTTAGGGGGAAGGGGAACCCCTCCGCCGACGCTGGAGGGGTTCCCCTTCCTCAGCGTGCTTTTATAGTGGGAACAGTCGGGGTACGAGGCAGCCTCGCCCCAAAAGCAAGCGGAGCGCATACAGCTTGCTTTTCTTAACTGATGAAATTGTTTGTAAAATTTGTGTTAGCACGCCCTGGAGCGTTTATCTTTGACAAAGATGAAACGCGAGAGGCATCAGCACACGCCGCACGACCGAAAGTGAGCGAAAAACAGCGTTTTTCCCGCGAAACGCCAGGCCGTATGGCTAACTGAGAATGCGCTAAAAACAACACGAGCGGCAAAACATACGGCCCTTTCGGGCCATGCCCGCAAGAGCATACGACACAAAGCACAGCGGTCTTACTCGCTGTGCTTTTTTTCATCCTGCGAAAACCCGTTTGGTACGCACATAGCGTTTTGCCGTTGAAAACGGCAAAACGCAAGGTTGGAAACGCAAAGCGTTGCAAACGAGAATTGCGCACGGAAGGGCAGGGGGAGGATACAAAAAAAGCGGGCGCCATCGTTTGATGGCGCCCGCCGTGATCGCAGCGTTTTGCGTCAGATGGTGAACTCCTCACAGCCCGAAGATTCGGAAGAGGAGGCCCGCGAGACGCCCTTGGGCGATTCATTGCCCAGGCTGTTGCTGGCCTTGGAGGTGGACATCACATAGATCTCATGCGGGTCAAGGATGAGGATGACCGAGCCGTCGCCCATGATGGTCGCTCCGGAGATCCCCTTGAGATCCCCCAGATAAGCGCCCAAGGGCTTGATGACGATTTCCTGCCGTTCCAGCAGGCGATCCACCACCAGCCCCAGACGGCGATCGTTATCATGGATCACCACGACGGAGAGCACTTCAGGCAGCGGATCCGTACGCGGCAGATCCAGCATTTCAGCCAGTTCCACGATACCCAGCACTTCGCCGCGCAGGGTGACGGCCTTGCGGCCCTTCACGTCCGTCAGACGGCTGCACTCGATCTTGGTCGTTTCCGAAACCGCATCCAGCGGAATGGCGTAGGTTTGACCGGACACATTGACCATCAGGGCGTCAATAATGGCCAGCGTCAGCGGCAGGCTCAGCGTGAAGCGCGTACCCTTGCCCAGTTCGGTATTGGTGCTGACGCTTCCCTTGAGGTTCTTGATGTTGGTACGCACCACGTCCATACCCACACCACGACCGGAAATGTCCGTGATCTTGTCCGCGGAGGAGAAGCCGGGGGCAAAGATGAGCTCTACAGCTTCGCGATCATCGAGCTGCGCGGCTTCTTCCGCCGTGATGATCCCCTTGCGGATAGCCACTTCACGCATCTTTTCGGGGTCAATGCCCTTGCCGTCGTCCTCGATCTCGATGGCGACGGAGTTCCCCTTGTGGAAGGCACGCAGCGTCACGCGGCCCTTGGGGGATTTGCCGGCGGCCACGCGTGCTTCTTCCGACTCGATACCGTGGTCGACGGAGTTACGGATGAGGTGCACCAGCGGGTCGCCGATGGCCTCCACCACACTCTTGTCCAGTTCCGTTTCCTCGCCTTCCATGACGAGGTCCACTTCCTTGCCGCTTTTGCGCGACAAGTCACGCACCAGACGGGGGAAGCGGGAAAACACGGAGGAGACCGGCACCATGCGAACCTTCATGATGGTATCCTGAAGGTCGTCGGAAATGCGCGCCATGGCGTAGGTCGTTTCCGAAAGGCTCTGCGCCACCTGCGAGATATCCACATCCGCCCCGCCGGATTCCAGAGACCGGGCGATAAGGGCGTACCGGTTGCGGTTGATGATGAGTTCGCCGATGAGGTTCATGAGGTGGTCGAGCCGCTCATGATCCACACGGATGGACGAACTCTTCTGTGCCGTCTCCGTAGCCGGTTTGGCGGCGGGCTTGGCGGCTGCCGCAGCGGGCTTGGCCGCAGGGGCGGCGGGCTTGGCTGCAGGCGCAGCAGCAGGAGCCGCAGGGGCGGCCGGTTTGGCGGCGGGCGCGGCGGCTGCCGCAGCAGGCTTGGCCGCAGGGGCCGCAGCGGGGGCCGCAGGGGCCGCAGCGGGGGCCGCAGGCGCGGCGGGCTTGGCCGCAGGGGCAGCGGCAGGAGCGACCTTTTCCGACTCAGCCGCAGGCGCGGCAGGTTCGGAAGCAGCAGCTTCAGGAGCGGCAGGCGCGGACTCCCGCTTCTTTTTGATGGCAGCCGTGGCCATCTCTTCGATGATGGCGGTTTCCTGAGAGATCAGGTCGACCATCAGAGAGAAGTCTATGCCCTGGGAGCGTCCCTGGTCAACGATGCCCGCGGTCCGTTCGGCATATTCCTTGACGTCATTGAAGCCCACAAAACTGCTGGCGTTCTTGATGGCCGTCAGGCAACGGAAAAGCGCGTCCTCGGAGTCCTTGTGCGAACCATCCTTGCGCAGCGTGGCAAGAGCGGCATTGATGATCTCGAACTGCTGCTTGATCGTCGCCTGGAAGGCGTCCAGATCGTCTCCTTCCGCCCCCATGGGGATAATGACCGGCGTCACCACATCCACAGGCTTGCCGTCGCCGGTCTCTCCGCCCTTGCCGCCTTTCTGGGCAGCAATCAACGCAGGGGGGAGGGCGATCTCCTCACCGGCCACCGCCTTTTTCAGCTGCGTCAGGATGGGTTCGGTATCGAAGGGGCGGGTCTTGCCGCTGGCGACGTCGATCCGGCCGACAAGCGTCTCCATGACGTCCACGACCAGCAGGAGCAGGTCGATGAGCTCATGAGAAGGCGACATTTTGCCCTGACGGACGTTATTGAGCAGCGTTTCCGCCTCATGCGTCAGCGCATTCAGCTCATTGTAGCCGATAATGCCGCTGTTGCCCTTGAGATTGTGGAAAAAGCGGAAGAGGTCGTTGACGAGGTCTTCCTGTCCGTCACCATCTTCCAGCTGCAGCAGGCCGTCATTGAGGTTGCCGGTGATCTCGAGCGACTCGTCGATGAAATCCTTGAGGTGCCCTTCGCCAAAGGCATTGAGGGCGTATTCCTGCTTGTCCGGCAGGCTGGCGACCCACTCCTTGCTGCTCATGCCCGGGGCTTCTTCAGATCCTGCGGCTTCAGGGGAAACCGCAGCGGGAGCCTCGGCAGCAGGGGCCGCAGACGGAGCCTCGGCGGCGGCCGCAGGCTCGGCAGCTTCGGCGGCAGGCGCAGCTTCCTCAGCGGGAGCCGCTTCCGCGGCGGGCGCTTCAGCCGGAGCGGCCTCGGCGGCGGGAGCCGCAGCCTCGCCATTCATGATGGCTTCGATCTGGGCAATGATGTGGTCTATCTCCACATCCCCTTCGGAGTTCGTCGCCTCGAGGTTCTCGACCATCTGGCGCAGGGCATCCGTGGAGGAAAGGATCACGTCCATGATCTCGGGCGTGACCACCATGGTCCCCTTACGCAGTTCGTCCAGAATATTTTCTGACTTGTGGGCAAGCTGGTTGATACGATTCAGCCCCAGAAAGCCGGACGCCCCTTTCAGGGAGTGCATGGGCCGAAAAATATCATTGAGAAGCGCAAGATTGTCCGGAGCCTTTTCCAGCTCCAGCAAGTTCGGCTCGATAGTTTCCAGATGCTCCTTGGCTTCATTGATGAAGTCGGCAAAGAGTTCCGGATCAAAAAAATCTTGACTCATACCATACCTACTTGGCTTGAGAGTATGCCATTCAGGCGCACTTGCCTAGTATTATCGGCTAGCCAAGCAGCATCTTTATGTTGCGGACCATTTTTTCTGGCTGGGCGGGCTTCACCATGTAGAGGTTGGCCCCGAGCGCCATGCCGGTCTGAATGTCCTTCTCCTGGCCTTCGGTGGAAAGCACGATGATGGGGATGTCCTTGTAGGCATCCTGGGCGCGGATATTCTTGATGAAGGTGAAGCCGTCCATGCGCGGCATATTGACGTCGGAAACGATGAGATCCACCTGATCCAGGCTGTACAGCTTTTCCATGGCGTCAAGACCGTCTTCGGCGGTGCTGACACGAAAGCCCTCGGCCTTGAGCACAAAGGCCACAAGATTGCGAATCGTCTTGGAATCGTCCACCACCAGTATATGCTTGCTCATGTCGTGCCATCCTCGTGCAAAGGCGTTTGAAGCAGAGTCTAGAGAGTTTCAGGGGGCTTGGCAAGTCTGCCGAATAGCTGGATGCTTTCCTGTCAGCGGCAAAGGATCTGCCCGATACGCTCCGGCGCCAGTATGCCGTAGAGGTTCTCGCCTATGCGGGCAAGCGCATAGAGGCATTCCGCGGCTTCCCCGAAGTGGGTCTCGGGGTTCCAGTTGAGCTCCTGCTGCCGCACGGTATAAATATTTTCCACTTTGTCAATGATAAGTCCTATCTGGATGCCCCCGCAGGGGCAAACCACCACAAGACTGTCCGCGGCGTAACGCGGCGACGCGTCACTGCTGACCAGCATGCACAGATGGACAAGCGGCGTAAGCCGTCCGCGAAGATTGATGACGCCCGCCACATGGCGCGGCGCACGGGGCAGCAACGCCAGCGGCATATATCGCAAGACCTCGCTGATGGCCATGATGGGCAACAGGAAGGATGTGCCGGCGATGCGGACGGACACAAGCTGGATCTCGGAAGCGGAGAAGAGCAGGCGGCGCTGTTCTTCCGCCTCATCAACGGAAGGAAGCTCCTCCTCGACGACGACAGGCCTGCTGACTCCGGCCGACGGCGGTTGCGCAGTGGCGGAATCCGGAGAGATAGCCGCCGGAGCCGCCGCCAGAGCGGCCCCTCCCTGCATCAGCGATTCGGGCGCCGTGATGACAGGGATCCCTGCCAGGGCATCGGGCCCGAGATATTTTTCCACAAAGGATTGCTCCGCACGAGAAAGGGGTGCGGTGGCCGCGTCCTTGCCGGAAAGGTGCAGATCCAGGTCGGCAAAATATTCAGCAGGAGTTTTCACCATAACTTCAGCACCTCCTCGGCCATGTCGGCATACGAGCATGCGCCACGGGACTTGGGATCAATATCAAAAATGGTACAGCCCAGGGCACTGGCCTCACGAAACCGCGTATCCACGCCGATGACCGTCTCAAAAATGGCGCCGTCCATCTTCTTGCGCAGCAGATCCAGCACATGCATGCAGGCCTTGGCCCGCTTGTCGTACATGGTGGCCACAGCCCGGTAGCGTATGGGCGACGGCAACACCTTGTTCAGCGTATGCAGCGAGTCGAACAGCAGCCGCAGGCCGTGCAGGGCCAGGAAATCCGTCTGAATGGGGATGATCAGCAGATCGCTGGCCAGCAAGGCATTGACGAGCATGAGACACATGTGCGGCGGGCAGTCCAGCACGATAAAATCGTACCGGTCGCGCACCTTGCGCACAGCACGTGCAAGAATCGTACCCTTGCACGTCCTGTTGTGCATGACGTCTTCAAGGTCATTCAGGCGAATGCTGCCGGGCGCAATATCCATGCCTGAAATGGCCTGTGTGTGGATGAGCTGTTCCCAGACGGCAGGCCACTCGCTCTCTTTGGCGACAAAAAGTTCGTACAGGCTGACGGTGACCGTTTCGGGGTACAGGCGCGCATGCAGCGTGGCGCAGGCATGAGGATCCAGATCCAACACCAGCACCCGCTTGCCCTTGCGCGCCAGCGCACCGCCAAGGCTGAGCGACGTCGTCGTCTTGCCCACTCCGCCTTTCTGGTTGGCAACAGCAAGAATCCTGGCGGCCATGACCTCAGCTCATCTTGCGATAGACAATGGTTCCGGTATGGTGCTCCGGCTTGAACGCACGGCTGATATTGTGCAGGGACTCGGAGTGACCGATGAGCAGCATGCCGTTGGGCTCAAGATTGTCGTAGAACGCGCTGATGACCTTACGCTTCATATCATCGTCAAAATAAATGATGACATTACGGCAAAAGACGATTTGCGACTTCTCCACACGCCGCAGCTGCTCCTTGTCGCTCAGATTGATCTGACCGAAGGAAACCAGCTGCTTCAGCTCCGGTTTGATCTTGTAGACGTTGCCGTCCTTGGTGAAGTAGGCGGAAACGATCTCCGGCGGCGTGGTGCGCAAGGCATACTCGTTATAGATGCCGCGGCGGGCGGCTGCCAGCACGGCTTCCGAAAGGTCATTGGCCGTGATCTTGATATCCCACGAACGAATCTCCGACTTCAGCACCTCATACAGGATGATGGCCAGCGTATACGGCTCCTCGCCGGTACTGCAGCCGGCCGACCAGATGCGCAGACGCTTGCGCCCGGTCCTGCGGCATTCGTCGATGACTTCCTTGAGCACATAGTCCTGAAAGACCTTGAGCTGCGGCGGATTGCGGAAAAAGCTCGTTTCGTTGGTCGTCACCACTTCAAAAAGGCGGTTGAGCTCTTCCTTGCGGCTGTTGTCGAAGCGGAGAAAATTGTAATACTCGCTGTAGGATTTGAGGTTCAGTTCCTTGATGCGGTTGGAAAGACGGTTCTCCACCAGGTATTTGCGGTTTTCGGCGATGAAGATGCCGCAGACCTGATAGATGAAGTCCCGCAACTGCAGGAATTCCTCGTCGCTTATCTGCAAATCCTTACGGAAGGGCGTGGACGACCCGGCCTGCATGCCGCTGCCGGGCGCGGGCCGAAAGGCGGAGGTGGGCGAGGGCGTACGCAGGCCGCCCAGCGCGCTCTGCGTCCGGAAGGACGAGGCAGGCGCGGAAGAGGGCGTCGTCTGACCTGCCGGGCGGAACGGAGAAGACGGCGTCAGCCCAGGGCGCGCCGAAGCGTCCTGCCCGGGGCGGCTCAGGCTGCTCAGAGGAGAACGCAGACCGCTTGTGCCGGTCCCCGCGGCGCTGACGCCGCCTTGCTGCCCCAGAGAAGAGCGGAAGGGCGAGGATGTCGTGCCAGCCCCGGAAGACGCGGCCCCCAGCCCGGCTCCGGAGGATGTCGCCGGACGGGAAAAGGCCGAGGGACGTGTGGAAGAGGAAAGCCCCGACGTAAGGCCGCCCGTCTGGCCGGAACCGGCCGCCCCCCCCAGGCCTGTGCCGCTGCGCAGTCCGGAAGAGAACGGCGAACCGCTCCCCAGAGAGCTGCCGCTTGTCTGATTGCCCGATGCGGAACGAAACGGCGACTCCGCCCGGGCGGAGCCGGCGCCCAGCCCCGAGCCAAGGGAGCTGCCGCTCGTGCCCGCCGTACTACGCAAAGAGGTAAACGGACGGGGAGCCTCGGCAGGCTTGCGCAAGGAAGAATCCTTGTCCTTCTCTGACGAGAGCTTGCTGTCACCACTTAAAAAAGAAGGACGCTGCTGGCTCATGATCTTACTCCTGTTCAGCCTGAATGGCGGCGACCGCTTCCGCGGCGGCGTGCTGGATCTCAGGATCTTCATGATCCATCATGCTCAACAGCACGCTGAAGGCGACGTTGCCGCCAATCTTGCCCAGCACCTCAATGATCTTGAAGGTGAGCATGGGGCTGGAATGTTCCAGCATGGACGCCAGCGTCGGCACGGCATCGATGGCCTTGTTGAGGCCCAGGGCCTCGACGGCCCGGATGCGCACCCAGTCGTTGTCGTCATTAAGGGCCGTCATGAGATGCGGCATGACGGACGGCGTGCCGATCTGGCCGAGAAGGTTGACGACAGCGGCGCGGACGTCCTTGTTTTCGTCAAAGAGCCGGGGGATGATGCGCGGCAGGTAACGCTCCGCCTCTATGCCGAGATTGAGGAAGGCCTCCACGGCCATCTGGCGCACGCGCGGGCTCTGATCCTCCAGCGCATCGGTGATCTCGCTGAGGTTTTCCGTCACGCTGTAGCGGCCCATGGCGTAAACGGCCATGAGGCGCTGCATGTCGTCGTCGCTGTTCATGCGCTCGCGGAAACGTTCATTGAGAATGGGGCTGTGCAGGTTGATGCAGGCCTCAAGCGCCATTTCCTGCACATCGACATAGCGATGGTCGAGCTGACTGAAGGCCACGGTGCAGGCATCTTCGCAACCGTGCTGATTGCCGAAGAAGATAAGGGCGCTCTTGAGGATCTCCGGGTCGTCGCAGCGGGCGACGACTTCCTTGAAGAAGGGGATGTCCTCCGTCGTGCCCAACTGGGAAAGCTCCGCCATGCCCGCACGCTGCAGCTCGCTGCCCAGATCCCAGAAAATGCTTTTGATGACCTCCACTGGCCGGTGATCCCCCATGAGCTGGCAGGCTTCCATGGCGATCATGATGTGCAGCTCATCCCCGCTGGTCAGCGCATCGCGGATGACGTCGTTATAGCCGATGGAAGCGATGGCGCGGATGGTCGCCTCATAGAGTTCGGGCGACTGGTCGGGGTCCAGGCGGCAGGCCAGATCAAAGACCGCCTGTGAGGCTTCGCCATCCCCCATGAAGCTCAGGCCCTGCAGGGCGGCCATGAGAATATCTTCGTCGTTGTCCGTCAGGGCATCCAGCAGATAGACGCGCAGGCGCTCCTGCAGCTTCGGCGTCAGCAGCGACAGGGACTGCCCGCCGAGGATCTGGACGATGGCCTTGACGGTCTTGTGCCGCAGGGCCACGCTGACGTTTTCCAGCGACTTGAACAGCAGCGGGATGGTCTTGAGGTCGCCCACGCTGCCGATGGCGTCGATGATGGCGGAGCACACCAGCGGCGAGACCTCCGGCAGCACCTGCACAAGGGCCCGGATGGTCGACTCGTCATTGATGCGGCTCAGGGCCTCCACCACGGCGAACTGCACCCATTCCTCATCTTCCATCATGGCCTTGGCCAGGTAGTCCACCGCTTCGGGAAAACCCAGCTCGCCCAGACTCACCGCCGCCTGATAGCGCACGTTGACTTCCGGGTCATGCAGCAGCACTTCGCCCAGCAGGGGAACGGCAAGATGATCCTGCGTATAGCCCAGGATATCGGACACGAAAATACGAACATCCGGATCCTCGTCATGCAGCCACTCGCGCAGGGCGCGCATGTTGTCCACGCCGATCTCGCGCAGGATATCCATGGCCACGTTACGGATGGGCGCATCGTCATGGCGCAGCAGCGGCAGGACGGCATCCACGGTACGCGCGCCGCGGATCTTGCGCAGGGCGTACTCCGCCGCTTCCTGTATGCCCAGATTTTCACTGGTCAGATGTTTGCACAGATAGGGGAGGGCCTCCTCAAGGCCTGCGTCACCCGCGGCAAAGGCGCCGCTGCGAATGGCGTCACTGTCTTCGCTCTGAAGATTTTCCAGTATCTGATGCACATTGGTAGACGAGTCGAGCATGATGGTGTCCTTGAGTAGGGGGTCAACTAACCTTTTACACAGGCCATTATTGCCTTGGCGATATCATCGGCATCAAGAATCTGATCGGCCAGCCCCGCATCCACGACCGCCTTGGGCATGCCGTAGACGACGCAGGAAGCCTCGTTCTGGGCAATCAGGTAGCCGCCTCTCTGCTTGAGCACCTTGGCGCCCTCGCAGCCGTCGGACCCCATGCCGGTCAGCATGACGCCCAGCACCCGCCGGCCCAGACCGTTGCCCGCCGTCTCCATGAGCACGTTGACGCTGGGCTTGTAGAGCGCGGAAGTAGGTTCCGTCGTCACCAGCACTTCCGGCAGCGGCCCCCGCATCTGGATGCCGATATGTTTGCCGCCGGGGCAGACATAGGCATGCCCGTTCTGGATTTTGTCGCCGTTGGCGGCCTCCGTCACCGTGATCTGGCAAACGCTGTCGAGGCGCTTGGCGAACGGGCCGGTGAAGGTCGCCGGCATATGCTGGGCCACCAGGATGCAGGCGGGGAAATTGGCGGGCAGGGCGGAAAGGATCTTCTGCACCACCGGCGGCCCGCCGGTGGACACGCCGATGACCACGATGTCATGCGTGCCGGTGCAGGGCCGGATGATGCCGCCTGCCGGGGTCGCGGCACTCGTGCCCGCCGCTGTGGCGGAAGTCCGCAGGGTGGGGCGGGCGGTCGCGCCCTGACGCGAGGCGGCGGAAGCGCCGCTGGTCAGGCTGCTCGTGCCGGACGTCCTGCCCAGACCGGAAGACAGGGAAGAGGGGCGCGCCGCGCTGCTGCCAAGGGACGAGGCGGAGCTGCCGGCAGAGGAAGAGAGGGAAGAGCTGCGGCCGGACTCAAGACTGGTCCTGGTGTAACGCAGACGGAGAAAAGCCTTGCGCCGGGCAATGGATTTGACCTTGTGGCGCAGTTCGACGCCGAAATCTTCCTGCTCGGCCCCGCTCACCTTGGCAATGAAATCAAGCGCCCCGTATTCCAGAGCCTTGAGGGTCGTTTCCGCCCCCTCGGCCGTCAGGGAGCTGACCATGAGCACGGGCAGGGGATTGGTCCGCATCAGTTCCTTGAGTGTCGCCAGTCCGTCCATACGCGGCATTTCCACATCCAGGGTGATGATGTCCGGTTGCAGCTGGGCAACCTTGGCCAAACAGTCCTGCCCGTCCTTGGCGGTACCGCAGACGGTGATTTCGGGATCTTTTTCCAGCAGGGCCACGATGGCGCTGCGCATAAACGTAGAATCGTCAACGACAAGAACTCGTACCACGGGAAAGCTCCAGAGCTAAAGTATTTCATCGCTCAACGAAAAAAATCTACCGCAGATAAAAAAAATTGACAAATGAAAAAAAGGCTTGCAATTCTTCCCGCGTTGGGCTAGGTTCTTTTTCGCAACGGGATGTGGCTCAGTTTGGCTAGAGCGCAGCGTTCGGGACGCTGAGGCCGCGCGTTCAAATCGCGCCATCCCGACCAGAAAAATCAAGGGGTTATGCAAATGCATGACCCCTTTTTTCGTTGTCTGGACAGGATCGTCCCGACCGATCCACAAAAATCTCCCTGACGGGGCCCGCCCGGTACAAGGAATTTCTCCTCCCGGCCCGGAAAAATCAAAAAAACTTGTCCCGCAGAAAAAAGCCGGGGCCGCTTCCCAGCAAAAAATGGCTCCACCGTCCGGCAACGGCAAAACGCGAGGCGGCGGTACAGCGCCGCCCGGCCCAAAGTGAGCGGAAAAACCGCGCTTTTTCCGCGAAACGACAGGCCGTATGGTTTGAAACGCAGCGCGTTTCAAACGGGAAATGCTCTAGTCCCTGCCGGCCAGCGCCTACATATAAATATAAAAGAGGGGACGCCGTACGTCCCCTCTTTTTTTCCAACACCGGGCGAAAAGCCGACAGGCCGTGCTCATGCCGCGCCGTTGACCCCGTCCTCCGCTTCCCAGCGAACAAGATGCTCACGGATGAACGAGCAGATGGCGGCATGCTCCGCCTTGCCGTTGCCGCTGACGTTCATGGCTTCGCCAAAGACGAAACGTACCGGCATGCCGGGACGCACCGGGCCCAGCTCCTTGACGTGCTTCCCCTTGCCCCAGGCATCCGTCTTGAGGGCCAGCGGCACCACGGGCACGCCGGCCTTGCGCGCAAGCTTGATGCCGATGGTATTGAAATGCTCTTCGCTGAACTGCCTGGACCGTGTGCTTTGCGGAAAGACGATGACGGAAATCCCCTTTTCCAGCAGGCGCTGTCCGCCCTCCAGCACCGCCGCCAAATCCTGACGGGGATTGACGCGCTCCACGACGATGGGGTCGCGCGAGCGCATGACCGCTCCGAAAAAGGGCATGGTGGTCAGACTTTTCTTGACCACGAAGGTCACGGGCCGGAACGGACGAATGATGCTGGGGAGGAGGAAGGTCTCCAGCGTGCTCATATGGTTGCCCACAAAGAGGCACGGCCCCTCCAGCCGCTCAAAGTGCCGCATGCCGTCTATATGGATGGGGCAGCCCAGCCCTTCCATGAGTTCGGCCACCCAGGCGCTGGCATGCACCCAGGCCGCGTCCGTGCATTCGCCGCGGGCGGCTTTGGCGCACAGCCAGCGTACAGGCCCCAGAAAAAGCCGATAATAAAAACCGCAGGAACGCAACAGCCCCGGCGCGGGGGCCGCGGGCAGGGCAGGGCTGCGGTAACTGTCCTCGGTCAGGAACTTGCGGCTAAAAAAACTGTCGTCAAAGGGCATGGGCATTTTCATGTCAGCCGTCCTTGTGAATTTTGTGTATCCTGCGCCACCACTGACTCAGGCGCGTCTCGTCGCCGCAGTCCTTGGGCTGGTAGAAGCGCCGCCCCTGCACCTCATCCGGCAGATAGGCCTGCTCCACATAACCTTCAGGGTAATTGTGCGGATATTTGTAATCCTTGCCGTAGCCCCATTCCCGCTGCAGCTGGGTCGTGGCGTTGCGCAAATGCAGCGGCACAGGCGGTACGCCGTTGAGCTTCACCTCACGCTGGGCGTTGAGATAGGCGGCGTAGCTGGAGTTGCTCTTGCGGGCAAGCGCCAGATAGACGACGGTTTCCGCCAGCGGGATGAAGCCCTCGGGCATGCCCACGAATTCCACGGCCTGCTGACAGGCCACGGCCAGCGGCAGCGCCTGCGGGTCGGCCAGCCCCACATCCTCGGATGCCGACAGGATGAGACGGCGGCAGATGAAGCGGGGATCCTCGCCCCCCTCCAGCAGGCAGGCCAGATAAAAAAGCGCCGCGTCCACGTCGCTGCCGCGGATGGACTTGATGAGCGCCGAGGCCAGCTCATAATGATTGTCGCCGTCCTTGTCATGCCGGGCCAGCATTTCCGGCAGGGCGGCCTTGAGCGGCTCGGCCTTCCGGCTCTCTTCCGGCAGGGCGGCCGCATATTCCACCAGATTGAGCAGAGTGCGGGCATCGCCGCCCGCCGCGGCCGCCAGCACTTCCCGGGCGGGATCCTCCAGCGTGATGTGCAGGGATTCCGCGCCGCGCCGCGCGAGCTCCATGAGCTCCGTCCGCCCCAGCGGACGCAGGCGCAGCACATGCAAGCGGGAAAGGAGCTGACGCGTCACGCTGAAGGAGGGATTTTCCGTGGTGCTGGCCAGCAGGGTCAGCTCGCCGGATTCCAGCAGCGGCAGGAAAAAATCCTGCTGGGCTTTGGAAAAGCGGTGCAGCTCGTCCAGCACCAACACCTCCACGCCGGCCAGCGAGCGCCGCAGATGCTGCAAGCCCGCTTCCGGCGCGCTGATGCGCAGGTAGCGCCTGCCGCTGGCCCGTGCCAGCAGAAGGGCCAGGGTGGACTTGCCGCAGCCGGGCGGCCCGAAAAAAAGCAGGCTCGGCAGGCGCGGGGCCTGCATGAAGGAACGGATCTTGGCCGCAAGGTGCGGTTGTCCCAGAAAAAGATCCAGCCCGTCCGGGCGCAGCCGTTCCGGCAGGGGACGGGAGGCAGCCTCCCCGCTGTTCAAGAGGGACGGTTGTTCGTGAGGTGCGAAGCCCACCAGTGAATCCCCAGACAAAGAGTTGCCGCCGTCTCGCAGCGCAGGATACGCTGCCCCAGACTGACCATGCGGAAGGAGGCCGCCTTCAGCGCCTCCAGCTCGCGCGAAGAAAAGCCGCCCTCAGGCCCGATGACATACAGGGTCGTGCCGGGCCGGCCCGCCATATCAGGCGTCAGCATGGAGGAGCCGTCCTGCAGCTCCCAGGGCAGGATACGCTGGTCCACCCCGGCGGACAGGGCGATCAGCTCGCCTATGCCTCCGGAGAGCGCGCGGATCTGCGGCAACCAGGGATTGCCGCACTGCTTGGCGCCGGCGATCATCTGATTCTGCCAGGATTCCCGGATATCGGCGGGCAGACGTCCCTGACTGTGATCCCCCTGCCAGAGCCAGACCTCCCAGGCGCCCAGCTCCACGGCTTTTTCCATAAAAAAGCCGCGCCGTACGGCCTTGCTGAAGGCCAGGGCGATGATGGGGCGGGAAACGGGTTGCGGAGAGATGTCCACACTGCGGCAGACAAGACGCACCCTGCGCTTGCCGCTCTCCACCACGGTAAACAGGCCGGTGCGTCCCCTGCCGTCCAGCAGACCGACATCCGTTCCGGGGCCAAGACGCAGGGACTGCGCCAGATGCACGGCCTCCTGCCCTTCCAGCAGGGCCTCGCCCTGCGGGGCGTCGGGCCAGTCTTCCGGCGCCAGATAAAAACGATGTTCGCTCACTACGGGGCCTCATCCTTGTGGGTTCTTGCCTTGCGGACAGCCTTGAAGCCGTCCAGCAGGGAAACCAGTTTGCCATAATTGCGCCGTATTTCAAGCCCGGCCTTGCTCAGGTGCTCTTCCGGCGGTTCCATGTAGGTGCGGAGCATGTAGCGATCAGAGAGCATGTCCTCCACACACTTCATGATGGCGTCCACAAGATCAGGGAAGAAAGTGGAGATCTCGAACTTGAGATCCGTGAGCTGTTCGAGCGCCTCGCGCATCATCTGCCGGTAGGTGATGCGCGTGCCCTTGAAGGTGCGCAGGCGCAGATCTTCCAGGATGCGCACACGCCGTGCCTGCTGGATGTAGCTGAAACGCGTGCAGACCTCGCGGTGCAGTTCGCGCATGGTCTCGAAGGCCTCGTCATTCTCCGGCGTATAGAGGTAGCGGGAAAGCACCTTGCTCACGTTGGAAAAAAATTCGTCGCTGTAGCTGATCATGCGGCGCTGATGCTTGGTCAGCCAGGCATAGAGGAATTTGAGCCGCTTCTCGTCGGTATCGGTATTCTCCACCACTTCGGTACGCTTGTAGACGATGCGCCCCGAATATTCCCCGCGCACGATGTCGTTGAGGCGCAGGAACATATTGGTGGTATCCTTGATGATGTTGAGCCCCGGCAGCGGCTGGCCCGTCAGCGGGTGCAGCACTTCCTGAAAGGCCACCGAGAGCGCGCGGTCCTGCCGGACGTTGCTCTGGTCGAAACTGTGCTGACGGTAGGTGATGCGAATGATGATGACCCGGCGGGCCCTGTCGAGGAAAAAGCCGCCCTCGTCGATACGTTCGATGGCTTCTTCCTGATCCTCATCCACCTTGACGAGCGCGATCTTTTCCAGAAGAGGGTAGCGCCGGTTCTCGCCGTCCGCCGTGTAGGTGGTGAGGGTGCGGTCCGTCTGTCCCAGCACCCGCAGCAGGAAGCGCTCTCCCATCTTGTGCAGCTTGCGGGCAAAAAGAGCCGAAGAGGTGCGGCGCTCGGAGACGATGGGAAAGCCGTACAGCTCCATGAGATACTGGTAGACGAACATGCGGTTGCGCTCGTACAGTTCGTTGTCGCCGTAAACGAACTTGCCGATGCGGATGCCGAACCGCTTGAGCTCGCTGTCGATATCCGAGGGAAAGGAAGCGAAGATGCCGGCCAGATGGAACTGCCGCCCGGCATCCAGCGCCAGCACCTGCGCCCTGTCCATGCTGCAGAGATAGGGCACGAGGGCCGGGTAGGTGTCCAGCAGGGAGGTGTCCGCCGTACGGAACTGCTGCCGGAAGACGTCCTGATGCAGACGCGGCAGACGGGAGGCTATGGTCTCCAGATTCTGGTGGTAGACCTGGCTTTCCAGGGGACAGCAGGGCACGCCCTCCACCTCGGTGATGACCGGATGCAGCTTGTCGTACTGGAAGATCTCGGAAAAATAGTGCAACTGCCGGGCAAAGGCCACCATGGCAAAGCCGGGCAGCTCCTTGTGCTCGAACATGTCGTTGTCAAAGGAGGGGAGCAGCTCGCGCGACTCCACCAGCGGGTAGCCCTTGGTCTCCTGAAAGGGCTTGACCAGGCAGAAGCGAATATGTACCGCATCAAGAAAAGACTTGAGCTGGGTGAGGTTGCTGCACGACAACGGCTCGGCAAGCGTTTCGGCGTCCCGCCAGGGCAGGCCGTTCTTGCTGAAAACTTCTTGCCATTTGAGCATGCGTCACCTTCTCTGCTTAGTAAATAATTCTACGATATTTTTCTGCCGATTTCCAGCCCCCCGCCTGCCGTTTTTTACAAAAAAACCGGCGAGCCGGACAGTTGCAGCCAGCCCGCACCTCTGGTAGCATAGCCCCGACGTCCGTGATGACGGGCCATACCCTCAACATCGGTGCATTCCCCGCATACCTATGAACAACATCCTTGAAAAACACGTCCTGAGCATCGTTTGCAGCGTTTTCGACGCCTATTCCGCCGTCCTCTTCCTGCCGGAGGAGCACGCGGAAGGCGAAGGAGAGGTTCACCGCCTGGTCGCCGCCTTCAGTCTGGGCGACGGCATTGCGGAGGGCAGCACCATCCAGCCGGGCAAGGGACTTGTGGGCTGGATCCTGCGCAGCCGTCAGCCGCTGGTCGTGCCCAACTTCGACAAGAGCCAGAGCACGCTGGGCTACTACCGCGAAGGCGAGGAGGGCGGCGTCAAGGCCTTCATGGGCTGTCCCGTGCCCACGGGCGGCGCGTTGTGCGTGGACAGCAAACGCCAGTATTCCTTCACGGACAAGGATTACAAGATCCTGCAGATGTTTGCGGAGCTCATCACCCGCCAGCAGGCCGCCCAGAACAGGACGGAACCGCTGGGAGGGGATATCTCCCGCTATTTCGCCCAGCTCTGCGTCATCCAGAACCTGCGCCTCCACCACAAACGCTGGCCGCAGTTCATCCAGAACTATCTGAAGACGGTGGCCGAGGCCACCCACTTCGACTATTGCGCCTTCGCGTCGGTGGTGCGCCCCGGCGAAGCCTATTGCCTGGAGTGCGAGTCCGTCCCCCTTCTGCTCAATGAGGGGGAAATGCTGGAATTCAGCATGAGCAGCGGGATCGCGGGCTGGGTGTTCAACAACGATCAGCCCGTCTTCGTGGAAGGCAGCAACAGCGGGCAGGGGACCATGCTCTTTGCCAAGCTGCCGGACATGCCGGACTTTCAGGCCGTCATCTGTCTTCCGGTCATCGTCAACAAGAGCACGCGCTGCGTGCTCTGCCTCGCCCACACCGCGCCCCGCGAAATGGACGAGGCTCTGCGCAGTTTCGTACAGCTGGCGGTGGATCATCTGGCTCTCTTTCTGGAAAATCTCTATCTCAAGACCAGGCTGCGCAATATGCTGCCGCGGGCGCAAGTGCACACCAGCGGTTCCCGCATGTACGACCCGGACAACGCCCCGCACCCCCACGCCAGTGAAGAATAGCCATGCTGCCGCATCTGCTTCGCCGCTTTTTCGCCCAGGACATCGCCATGGATCTGGGGACAGCCAACACGCTGCTGTTCACCCGCAAGCATGGCATCGTCATCAACGAGCCCTCGGTGGTCGCCGTAGCAGTCCAGAAAAACACGGTACTTGCCGTAGGGAGCGAGGCGCGCGAGTATCTGGGGCGCACCCCGCAGCGCATCCGGGCCATCCGGCCCATGAAGGACGGCGTCATCGCGGACTTTGACGTCACCCGGGCCATGATCGCCTATTTCGTGCGCAAGATCATCACCGGTCTGCGCCTGGTCAAACCGTCCATGGTCATCTGCATCCCCACCGGCATCACGCAGGTGGAAAAACGGGCCGTCATCGACTCGGCCCATCTGGCCGGCGCGCATGACGTCTCCCTGGTCGAGGAGCCCATGGGCGCGGCGCTGGGGGCGGACCTGCCCGTGGGCGAACCGCTGGGCAACATGGTGCTCGACATTGGCGGCGGCACCAGCGAAGTGGCGGTCATCACCTTGTCCGGCATCGCGGTCTCCCAGTCGGTCCGCGTGGCCGGAGACGCCATGAACATGGCCGTGCAGCGCTATCTGCGGGATGTCTTTCGGCTTGAAGTCGGCGAGATAACGGCGGAAAACGTCAAAAAGATCCTTGGCAACGCCGTGCCGCGTCCCGATTCGCCCCGGCTGGAGGTCTCCGGCAAGGATCTTGTGGAAGGCGCGCCCAAAGTCATCACCATCGGTGAGGGGCATATCCGCGAGGCGCTCAACGAATGCATACAGGTCATCGTGGGGGCCGTCCTGCGGACGCTGGAGCGCACCCCGCCGGAACTGGCCGCGGACATCCACCGCAACGGTCTGCTCATGGCCGGGGGCGGTTCCCTGCTCCGAGGACTGGATCAGCGCATCGCCCGGGAGACGCGCCTCAAGGTCTTTGTGGACAAGGAGCCGCTGACCACCGTGCTGCGCGGGACAGCCAAGGCCATGCTGGATCGCCGGCTCTATCAACCTGTCTTCATCAACTGACGCGCCATGTACGATCTTTCCTGCAACCTGTCCGCCCTCACGGACAAGGTGGAGGCCTTGGTACGCCGCAGCGGCGACATCATCCTTGAGCACTGGCGGCATCCCAGCCATGTCCGCCACAAGGGCCGTATCGATCTCGTCACCGAGACCGACGAGGCCGTGGAGGCCTTCCTCGTACAGGAGCTGCAGCAGCTCCTGCCGCAGGCGGGCATCCTTGCCGAGGAGGGCGACGCCTCCGGGCCGGGGACGGACGGCCTGTGCTGGATCATCGACCCGGTGGACGGCACGACCAACTTCGTCCACCGCCTGCCCCATGTGGGCACGTCCGTCGCTCTCTGGGACAAGGGAGAACCCTTGCTGGGCATCGTCAACGTGCCCATGCTGCATGAATGCTACCGGGCATGCCGCGGCGGCGGAGCCTTCCGTAACGGCGTCCGCCTCTCCGTCAGCGGCGCGGAACGCCTGACGGACAGCCTGGTGGCCACGGGCATCCCGTACGCCATACAGGAAGATCTGCCGCACATCCTCGCGCAGCTCGCCGCCGTCCTGCCGCAGGTGCAGAACCTGCGGCGCATGGGGGCGGCTTCCATCGACCTGGCCTATGTGGCTTCCGGCCAGTTGGACGCCTATTTCGAGAAGGGACTCAAGCCCTGGGACGTGGCGGCGGGCATCCTGCTCGTCACCGAGGCCGGGGGCCGGATAAGCCGCAGCGACGGCGCTCCCTACCGCTTCGGAGACGAGATCCTGGCCAGCAACGGCCATGTGCATGCGGCCATGCGCGATCTGCTGCAGTCGGCCGCGCAGGCCTGCCCGCACGGCTAGGGCCTGTGGCGCTATTGGCTGTTTGTCTGGGGGGGGAAGAATCAGGGACACGAGGCGGCGAGCACAGCGCCGTCCGGCCGAAACCAAGCGGAAAAACCGCGTTTTTTCCGTGAAATGCCGGGCCGTATAGTTTGCAAACTGAAAATGTTCTAGGGCCTGTTAACACTAATTTTACAAATAATTTCAATAGATAATTCTTATCGCCCCGACACGCTCCGCTTGTCATAGAGGCGGGGTTGCCTCGTTTCCCTGACTCTTCCCCCGGTAAAAGCGCGCTGGGGAAGGGATGGGGGGGCTTGGGGGGAAGGAGCCCCCCTCCCGCGCCGGCGGCGACCGAAAGGCGGCCCGGAGGGCCGTGTCCGTTGGGCGACGAAGGAGCCTTACGGACATCGACAGCAGAGCGCGACCGAAAGGCGGCCCGTAGGGCCGTGCCCGTTACGACGCAGGAAGTTACGGGCATCGACAGCAGAGCGAGGGGTTCCCCTTCCCCCCAAACAGACAGTGAATAGTGTTAACAGCCCCTAAAAGCAAGCGAACACGACGGACGAAACGGGCAAGACGGACAGCGCGGACAGGGCAAGCGGTTCAGCCCAGCAGATCGCTTTCCAGAACGGCATAGCGCACAAGCGGAGAAAGCAGATCGCCGCCATGCCGCGCCAGTCCCCGGAACTCCTCCTGATCCAGCGGCAGGCGCGTGGCGGTATCCTCGGCCAGCAGGCGCAGCCGGGAAGGGGTGATCCGCAGCGCGAACAGGGTCACAAAGGCCTGCTCCGTGGCCGGGCAGGGCGGCAGCGTGCCCAGCTCGCGCAGGCGGCAGGGCCCAAGCTCCAGCCGCAGGGCCAGCGCCTCGGCGCTCTCCTGCAGGGATGCGCCGGCGGGCACGGGGCTGCGGGCAAAGAAATCCCAGCCCTGCGGGCCGGCGGCCAGCAAGATGGTCTCCCTCTCCTGCACCAGCAGGCAGACTTCCCGATGGGCGAGCCGCTGCTCCCGCACGAGGCGCCCGGCAAGACGGCAAAAAGGACGATTGCGGGCATCGACGACTTCCAGCAGGGAGTGCGTGCCCGCCAGCAAGGGACGATTCCGCATGATCACACCTGAAACGGATCTGACATTCCGCCGCCTGTGCGCCGACGACGCACAGGCCATGTTCAGCCTGGAAAAACGCTGCTTCAGCCAGCCCTGGACAGCGGAACAATGCCTCGCCGCCTTCCGGCAGCCGGCTTTTGCCGCCTTCGGACTGATGCAAAAAACGGCCGGGCTAGCGGCCTACATTTCCTTTTACCACAGCGCCGATGAACTGGAAATACTCAATATCGCCGTGACGCCGGAGCGGCGCAGGCAGGGACTGGGACGCCGGGTCCTGGGAATGGCCTTGCAAGTTGCGGGGAAAATGGGTATCAAAAAGAGTTTGCTGGAAGTGCGAGAAAGCAATATCCCGGCCATCGGCCTGTACGAAAGCTTTGATTTTCGCCCGGTGGGGCGACGCCGCAACTACTACCGCGCCCCGGACGAGGACGCCCTGATCTATGAGCGCCTTGTCAGGGACTGAATGGATGCCCATCATGCAAAAAATTATTGCCGCCAACTGGAAAATGTACAAGACCCGGGCCGAAGCCCGGGAAACGGCCACCGCGCTGGCCCGCCACCTGACGGAAAAGCAGCCCGAGGGGCGGCAGGTCATCGTGTATCCGCCGTTCACGGCCATTGCCGAAGTGGCCGCCGCCCTGGCGGGGACCGCCTGTGCGGCCACCGGCGCCCAGGACGTCTATCCCGCCGCGGAGGGCGCCTTTACCGGCGAGATCTCGCCCGGCATGCTGCGTGACGCTGGGGCCTCCTGGGTGCTGACGGGCCATTCCGAGCGCCGCCACGTCCTGCTGGAAAGCGACGAGCTGGTGGGCCGCAAGACGGCCTTCGCCCTTGCGCAGGGCCTTTCCGTCATGCTCTGCATCGGCGAGACCCTTGCCGAACGGGAGAGCGGCCAGCTGCGCGCCGTGTTGCAGCGCCAGCTTCAGGCGGGTCTGGCGGAGATCGCTCCGGCCGACGTCAGCCGCCTGGCCGTAGCCTACGAACCGGTCTGGGCCATCGGCACCGGCAAGGTGGCCGGCCCGGAAGAGGCCGGCGAGGCCCATGCCCTTGCCCGCGAGCTGCTGCGCGAGGTCATCGGCGCGGCAGGGGAGAGCACGCCGCTGCTGTATGGCGGCAGCGTCAAGCCCGGCAATGCCGCCGGCCTGCTCGCCCTTGACAATGTGGACGGCCTTCTGGTAGGAGGCGCTTCTTTGGACGCGGATTCTTTCGCCCAGATCATCTTTGCCTAATCCCCGCCGGCGTCGGTGCAGCACGCCGTAAAACTTCAGGTACTGCCTGAAGGCAGGACTTCCCGGAGGAAGCAGTGGAAACCCTTATCTTAACGCTTCACATCATTGTTTGCGTTCTCCTTGTCATTCTCATCCTCCTGCAGGCGGGCAAGGAGGGGATGGGCGTCATCTTCGGGGGAGGCGGCAGCACCTCCGTGTTCGGCAGCGCCGGCGCAGGCGGCATCCTTGCCAAGCTGACGGCGTTCATGGCGGTCATCTTCGTCATCACGTCCCTGAGCTATACCTTCGTCACCAGCCCGCGCAGGGCCTCCGACGAGTCCCAGATCCTCAGCACGCCGCCGGTCAGCATCGAGGACAGCGCTCCGGCCGCTCCCCAGGCTCCTGCCGCCGCTCCGGCAGCCGAGGGCGCACAAGGCGCGCCTGCGGCGGAAGCGCCCGCCGCGGCACAATAACTCTTCCATCAGAACCTGAAAAAGCCGCGGCTCCGCCCGCGGCTTTTTTGTCCGAAGGGCTTCGCCATGTCCCACAAGGCTCATTCCGACGATACCGGCAATTCCCGTTTCAACAATCCCTTTGCCGCGCTTGATCAGAGCGCCTTCCCTCGCCGGGGAAAGCAGAGCGCTGCGGAGCGCGCGTCCGGCAATGTCCGTTCCGCATCCCGCAGCGGCGGAAAGAAACAGGCTCCCACGGATGACGACGCCGACGCGGCCCTGTTCCTGTCGGCCATGTCGCGTGTGGAAAAAACGCCCCCCAGCCCTGCGGGACGGCGGGGCTTTTCGCTCGACGAGCAGGGAAACCTCACGGAAAAGATGAAGAAGACCCGCCGGAACGCCGGCGGCACGTCCGCCCAAACTCCCCAGCCAGCCGCCCGGCAGGAGGCGTCCGCACCGGCCGCCGCCCCGGAGAACCGCCCTGCGGACGAGGAAGACGCCTTCCTGCTGGCCATGAAGCAGGTCGCTCCTCTGGCGGGCAAGGGAAGGGCCGTGGCCCCTGCCGTCAATCCCCAGTCGCCGCCGCCCGCGGCGGACACCTCCCTGCAGGACTTTCTGGACGGCAAACTCGAATTCGCGCTTTCCTTCACGGACGAATATCTGGAAGGGCATGTGGTGGGCCTGGACCCGCTCATCATGGGCAAACTGCGCTCCGGCTCGCTCAGCCCGGAGGCGCACCTTGACCTGCACGGCCTCAACGTCCTGCAGGCCTTCGAGACACTGCGCGGCTTCATGCGCGGCGCCTGGTACAAAGGCCTGCGCACGGTGCTGCTGGTGCCCGGGCGCGGCAAGAATTCGCCGGACGGCGTAGGCATCCTGCGCGGCAAGCTGCAAACCTGGCTGACGCAGGATCCCTTCAAGCGCGTCGTGCTGGCCTTCTGCACCGCCCAGCCGCACGACGGCGGCCCCGGCAGCATCTACGTCCTGCTGCGGAAGTTCCGCAAAAAAGGACGCATCTGCTGGGAGCGCATGCCGGCGGACGCCGACCTGTTTTAGCGCCTGTTGACACTCTTGCGATTTCCTTGGGGGGGAAGGGGAACCCCTCGCTCTGCTGTCGATGCCCGTAAGGCTCCCGCGTCGCCTAACGGGCACGGCCCTGCGGGCCGCCTTTCGGTCGCGCTCTGCTGTCGATGCCCGTAAGGCTCCCGCGTCGCCTAACGGGCGCGGCCCTGCGGCCGCCCGTCGGGTCGCTGCCGGCGCGGCAGGGCTTTCCCTTCCCCAGCGGCTTTCCTCATGAGAGCGAAACGGGATAGTCGAGGGCGTTCGCAAAAAAACAGACGGGCAAGCGCAGGGAGCATATCCTCTTGCCGGCAAAGCGGAAGCCCCGATGGAGCAGATATGGCTGACTATATTTTGAAACTCTTTGACAGGGAGCTGATCCGATTTTCCGCTGTCGATACGGGCGACATGCCCAAAGTCAGCATAACCCGCATGGAGCAGGCAGCCTTGCCGCTGCTGCCGCTGGGGATGGAGGCGAGCAATACGGGCGTGGCCCGCTGGCTGCGTTCTCGTAAACTCCCCAGGAACAGGGCCTTCATCCACTCCTTTCTGGCCAAACTCGGCTTGTCACCCAATGCCACACTGGCCATCATGGACGTCAGCAAGGGACTGTCGCTTAATGACAGCTACTGGGTCGTCCGCGCCGATTTCACCCAAAGCTTTGCGCGGTGCAACCTTTACGACAACAAATTCAGCGAACTGCTGGCCCATATGGCCTTTACCGGCGAGGGAAGCGCCGTGCGCGGCCCCGTGGCATCCAGTCCCGAATTCACGACCAACGGCATGCTCCCCAAGTGCTGGCGGAGACTGTCAGGAAAGATCTTCCTGTACAAGGGTGGGACGGAAGGCGCATCCAATACCGGCAACGAACCCTACTCGGAGTATTATGCATGGCAGGTCGCCCAGTTGCTGGGCGTCAACGCCATTCCCTATACGCTGACCCGATGGAAAGAAACGCTCTGTTCCCGCTGCGAGTTGTTCACCAGCAAGGAAAGCGGATTCGTGCCTGTCGGGCAGATCGTGCAAAGTGGGGGCATGCAGGCCGTCATCGACCACTATGCAGGGCTTGGGCAGGAATGCAGGTCAGCCCTGGAAGACATGTTCGTCCTTGATGCGGTCATCGGCAATACCGACCGGCATCTGGGCAACTTCGGCTTTCTCGTCGCATCGGAAAACAACCGCCTGACCGGGCCGGCGCCGTTTTTCGATCACGGCAACTCCCTGTTCAACTTTGCCGCTCAGGCCGAACTGGAGAGCAGGCAGGCCTTTCTTGCGTTTGCGGATGCCCAGACGCCCGCCTGCTACAGCGACTTTTTTTCCGTGGCAAAGGCCTGCCTGAAAGACCGCCATCGTGAAGGCCTGGGCCGCCTGCTGCACGTCAGGCTGAAGCGGCATCCCCGCTATAACCTTTCTCCGCGGCGGCTGACGCTCATTGAGGCCGCCATACGGGAGCGGGCGTCACGCCTGCTTGACGGAGAGGGTGGGGCAGCAAGCGAGCTGGATTTTAGCCGCTGGGAACAGGCGGCGGAAAATGCGTAACGCTCCCGCTTCGGAGGGCAGGTACGGCCGCCGGCGCTGCCCCCGCTCGATCCATCCCATCATGGCAGGAGGAAATGTCCTGTGATGTCCCGCCCCCGTCCCTGCAGCCCATACTGACCACCCACGATCTTTCCTTTGCCGGGATTCGCTATCCTGACGTCGCCTTTGAGCGAGAGGGCATCAACATCATCTGCGGCCCCAGCGGCTGCGGCAAGAGCACCCTGCTGCGTCTCTGCAACCGGACGCTCGTCCCCGCCACAGGCCATGTGCGCCTTGACGGCCGGGACATCCGCGACTGTGACCCGCTTGAGGTCAGGCACGAGATCCTGCTTGCCGGGCAGGACGTCTTTCTTTTCGACGGCAGCATAGCCGACAATTTCCGGGAGTTCTACGCGCTGCGCGACATGTCGGAGCCGCAGCAGGGGGGCATGCGCCGCTTCCTTGACCTCTGCGCATGTGATCTGCCCGTGGACAGTCCCTGCGGCACGCTCTCCGGCGGGGAGCGCCAGCGGGTCTTCCTGGCCATATGCCTTTCCCTCGTGCCGCGCGTCCTGCTGCTGGACGAGCCGACATCGGCCCTCGACGCCGGCACGGCCCGCCGCTTCATGACGAACCTGCGCGACTTCGCCGCGCAGCACGGCATGAGCGTCATCCTCGTCAGTCATGACCGGGAACTGACGGCCCGCTTTGCCGGCAACCTGCTGGAGCTTGCCTGAACCGTCCCCCCCTTGCCCCACAACCACGGAAGATGACATGGAATCCGCGCTGATCGCCCAGATATTCCCCTTTCTTCTGGCTTACGTCCTGCTGCTCATGGTCGGCGGCATCATGAAGGCCTGCCGTATCGCGCAGACGCGCCTCCTCTTCATGGCCGGCCTGCGCATGACCCTGCAGCTCATCCTGGCCGGTTTCGTGCTGACCTGGCTGTTCGCCCATCCGCATCCGCTGCTGACGGCCGCCTATCTGGCTCTCATGACCGGCTTCACCATCCGCACCGTACTGGGACGCCACCCACAGCTCAACCGGCGTTTTGCCCGCTGCGTGTCCTGCTGCCTTGCCTGTTGCGGCCTGCTTTCCACCATTTTTTTCGTGACCTGCATCGCACGGCAAAATGCCCTTGATCCGCAGTACGCCATCCCGCTGGGGGGATGCTCATGGGTAACGCCATGACCGGCCTCAGTCTGGCGCTCAAGAGCTTTGAAACGTCCCTGCAGGGGCAGCAGACGCGCATCCGCACTCTGGTCAATCTGGGTGTGCGCCCACAGCGCATCCTCTTTCCGCTGGTTCGCACGGCGCTGGAAACGGCGCTCCTGCCCACGCTCAACTCCATGCTGGGCATGGGCATCGTCTTCTTGCCGGGCATGATGACCGGCCAGATTCTCGCCGGGGCGGACCCGGCCACGGCCATCCTGTATCAGGGCAGCATCATGATGGCCATTTGCGCCACTGTCTGCCTGACGGTGCTCAGCGCGCTGCTCTGGGGCTACCGCAGCCTCTGGGACGCGGACATGTGCATCCGCCTGCCTGGCGATGCCCGGCAACCGGGACGGAAGGCATAGAGCGTTTTATCTTTGAACAAGATAACAGGCGAGGCGGCGGCACAGCGCCGCCCGGCCCAGACCAAACGGAAAGACCGCGTTTTTTCCGTAGTGTGAGAGCATCCGCATGGAAATTGGGCACACTTTCCATGTGAAGCCGCTCTCAGCCCGAAAACGAGGCGAGGAGGGTCATTGAGGGTAGCCGTCATGCTCCGGCACGGCTACGCCGCACCATGTCCTGTAATCCAGCTTGTCCAGACCGGGACAGGGCACATCCTTTGCCATGACGGCATAGGGCATCACGCCGGCATAATAGAGCGTTTCTCCTTTGAAAAGGGTGAAACGCGAGGCGGCGGCACAGCGCCGCCCGGCTCAAACCAAACGGAAAAACCGCGTTTTTTCCGTAGTGTGAGAGCATCCGCATGGAAATTGGGCACACTTTCCATGTGAAGCCGCTCTCAGCCCGAAAACGAGGCGAGGAGGGTCATTGAGGGTAGCCGTCATGCTCCGGCACGGCTACGCCGCACCATGTCCTGTAATCCAGCTTGTCCAGACCGGGACAGGGCACATCCTTTGCCATGACGGCATAAGGCATCACGCCGGCATAATAGTAGAAGGCATCATCTTCCCCATACAGCCAGTATTCGCCATTGCCTATATTGTCCAATGTAACGGAAAAGGTAAAAAGAGAAGACTCTTTCGGGATGAAGTATCCCCGGCTCGCAACGAGCGCTCCTATATTGCCCCAAAAATTTGTGCCCAACGACACATAGAGCAGAAGGAATACGAACACCCATTTCACGCTACGCACGAACTTTATGGAAAACATATCCCTTCCTGTCACGCTGCGGAGCAGGCTTCTCCACGCCAGCGCAGGTACGCCGGCAAGAGCGGATCAGACGTTCTTCCCGCCTGTTTTCCCGGCTGCCGTCTTGCGGGAAAGCCGGTCCAGCAGCCGATCGTAATACTGCTCGTCATCCAGATGCAGCACCCGCTCGTGGCGAGTTTTGGCGCGCATGATGAGCATGCGGAGTTTCTGCATCTGGCGCACGCGCTCCTGCTCATCCTCGCATTGTTCCAGCATGTCCGCCAGATTGGCGATGTCCTTGCGATCCTGCATCTCCGGCGGCAGGCAGCCGGCATTGCGCAGCACCTTGTAGGCCATACGCAGCTCCGGCGGGATATGGCTGTCATCCTCCAGCTGCAGCGGGCGGCCCGCCCCGGGCAGATTGTCGAATGCGCCCTGTTGCTGCGCTTCGGCAATGCGCTGTTCGGCAATGGACTGGATGACGCTCCACGGATTGGGTTGACTCATGCGTCGTTTCCTTTTCCCGTCAGGGCATGCGGGCACTTTCGACCGCTGTACTGGATGACGGGGCCTCCTGCGGCATGTTCCCTGCCGCGCTGGAAAAAATCAGACCGGCACAGACCATGCCGCTTGCCCGGCAAGGACTGGACAGGGGGCGAACAGTCCACACAAGCCCCTGTGCAGCATCCTGCGCCTAAAACGGCGGTTCGTCCCCACTCGCCGCCCCGGAAGGCGGCACGGCGTAGGAAAGTTCCGTCTTGCCGTCCGTTTCCTGACCCGCGGGTGCTTCGCTTTCCCTTTCGTCAGTCGGGCGTGGCGGCATGCCCCAGAGCTGTTTCCATTCCGTCACCAGCCGGAGGGCTTCCAGCGGGGTCAGCTTCTCCGGCTCCACGTCCCGCAGCAGCAGGACGAGGGGATGTTCCTGCGGCTGTGCCCGGCAGGCGTCATGCGGATCGACGGTGACCGTGCCCTTGCTCTTTTTTGCCGGGGAGGCTTCCGGCAGCTCCAGGCCGGGCAGGGCAAGGGAGACGGGGCCTTCGCCGCGCCGCCCGCTCTTGCCGCGCTCCAGTTCGGCCAGGATGGCGCGCGCCCGCTGTACCACGGGAGCGGGCACACCGGCCAGGCGGGCCACCTCCACGCCGTAACTGCGGTCGGACGGGCCGGGGACCAGACGATGCAGGAACAGGATCTCGTTGTTATGCTCCCGGATGGCGATGTTCATGGTGAAGACGCCGGGGATGTTCCCTTCCAGGGCGGTCAGTTCATGGTAGTGCGTGGCAAAGAGGGTGCGGATGCCGTCAAGACGGCCGGCCAGATTTTCCACCACGGCCCAGGCCAGAGCCACACCGTCATAAGTGCTGGTGCCGCGGCCGATTTCGTCCAGGATGACCAGGCTGCGCCGGGTGGCCTGCCGCAGGATGCGGGCGGTCTCCATCATCTCCACCATGAAGGTGCTCTGCCCCTGCGCCAGATTGTCCGACGCGCCCACCCGGGAGAACAGCCTGTCCACAAGGCCTATGCGGGCTTCGGCAGCCGGCACCATGCTGCCCATCTGGGCCAGCAGGCAGATGATGGCCACCTGCCGCAAGACAGTGGACTTGCCCGCCATATTGGGCCCCGTGAGCAGGCAGAGCCGCCGTCTGTCGTCCAGCACCACGGTATTGGGCACAAAGTTGGCGCCGCCCACCATGGCTTCCACCACCGGATGGCGTCCTTCGCGCAGGAAGAGCTGCGTGGAATCCTCAAGCACGGGACGGCACCAGCCGTTGCGCCGCCCCACATGGGCCAGCGCCTGCCAGTAGTCCAGCTGGGCCAGCACATCCGCCATATGCAGCAGGCGCTCCCGCTGGGCGGCCATATGCGCCCGCAGGGACACGAAGAGGGAATACTCCAGCTCCTTGCGCCTGTCCGAAGCGGAAAGAAGCCGTTCTTCCAGCTCCTTGAGGGCGGGGGTCGTGAAGCGCTCGGCATTGGCGAGCGTCTGCCGCCGGATGAAGTGGTCGGGCAGGGGGCCGGAATGGGCGGCCTTGCTGACTTCATAAAAATAGCCGAACACGCGGTTATAGCCGAGTTTGAGCTTGCCGATGCCCGTGGCGCGCTGCTCCTCTTCAAGCATTTCCTGAAGTTTCTGCTCGCCATGCTCCACAAGATCCATGAGGCTGTCCAGATCCGCATGGTAGCCGGGCTTGAACAGACCGCCGTCCGTGATGACCGTGGGCGGACTGTCCACGAGGGCCTGCGTCAGCAGTTCCGCGCAGTCTTCCAGCGAATCCCAGCCGGCGCAGAGCTCATGCAGGGCGGCGGGCAGATCGTTGCCAAGGCTCTGCGTCTCGGTGGCGTACTGTCCGTCCGCCGGCGAGGTCAGGGCCGCGTACACATGCGGCAGCGCCGCAAGACTGTTGCGCAGGGCGATGAAATCGCGCGGCGTGGCGCGCTCCAGCGTGATGCGCGTGGAAAGCCGCTCGATGTCGTAGACGGCATCCAGCGCTTCGCGCAGGCGCTCCCGCCGGACATCATCGCCATGCAAGAAGGCCACGGCGTCCTGGATGCGCACGATGGGCCCGCGCTCCCGCCACGGGTGCCGCAGCATATCCTCCAGCAGACGCCCGCCCATAGGGGTCATGGTCTGATCGAGCACATGCCGCAGCGTCCCCTTGCCCTTGCGGCCGTTCAGGCGCGAAAAGATCTCCAGGTTGCGCTCCGTCACGTCATCGACGAGCATGCGCCGCCCCAGATCGAGCGGCTGGAAGGGCAAAAGATGTTCGGGAAGGCGCTTCTGCGTCTGCTCCAGATAATGCAGCAGACCGCCGCAGGCCCGCAGGAGCATCTCCTTGTCCTGCAGGCCGAGGGCCTGGAGTTCCTGCACGCCCTGAGCCCGGAGCACACGCTGCGCGGCCCGGCCCGGCTCGAAGGCCACACGCGGCAGCCGCACCAGCCGGATGCCCTCCAGCAGGCAGTGCGGCGGCAGGGTCATGTCCTCGGGCACGAGCAGTTCCCGCGGGGACAGCTTCTGCGCCCATTGCCACAGCTCGTTGGCCCGGCGCAGTTCCACGCCCGACCACTGGCCGGTGGAGATGTCCGCCCAGGTGAAGCCTCCCCGGCCGCCGTCGTCCAGCAGCAGCGCGCCAAGATAATTATGGCTCTTGCTGTCCAGATTGGCGTCGTCCAGCACGGTGGCCGGCGTCACCACCCGCGTCACGGCACGCTGCACGAGTCCCTTTGCCTGCCGCGGGTCCTCCACCTGATCGCAAATGGCCACATGGTAGCCCTTGTCCACCAGCTGGGCGAGGTAGCTCTGCGCCGCGTGCCAGGGCACGCCGCACATGGGCACGGGGTTCTCGCTGTCCTTGCTGCGGCTCGTGAGGGCTATCTGCAGTTCGCGGGCGGCCGTGACCGCATCGTCGAAAAAGAGTTCGTAAAAGTCGCCCATGCGGTAGAAGAGCAGGGCATCGGGATGCTCGGCCTTGATGCGCAGGTACTGCTCGAACATGGGGGTGAGCTTTGTGCCGGCAGGGGCCTGCACGGCGGAAACGGCGGGAGAGGAGGTATCGGATGTGACGGACATGGCGGCGGATCGGGCAAAAGAGGGAACAGACGCAAAGGGGCGACACCATCAGAAGATGATGCCGCCCCTCTGAAAAACGACCATGAGTGGCCCTGCTAGGGCTTGTCGGGATCGGGCGCCACGATGTCTTCGACAGGGGCGGCCGTCTCGGCTTCCTTGGCGCTGGTCTCCAGCGGCTTGGTGTTGGCGGGCTTGTCCGCGGGGGTCCCGGCAGGCTTCTCGGCGGGCTTGCCCTGCGCGGCGCCGTCCTTGTCCTGACGGGCACGCTGGAAGAAGGACTGCTTCTTGCCCTCGGCGGTCAGCTGCTTCTGCAGCTTCTCCACTTCCCGCTCGAGCTGGCTGATGCGCCAGCGGGCCTTCATGAAGCGGGCCGTGCCATGCATCTTGTCCCAGACCAGGAAGCAGACGGACAGCAGCGCGCCCAGCGCAAAGGCGGCGATGAGCATGAAATAGAGGGGCAGGGGGATGGAGGACATGGGCTCCATGAAGAAGAGGTTCAGCGTCAGCACCATGTCCTGAGACAGGGCCGTCTGGTTTTGGAACAGAAAAACCAGCGCCAGAAAGATTGCCACAACCAGAATCAGGACTTTAAGAAAGCGCATAGCTCCTCCTCATGGCGCTTTTCGTTAAAAACAGGCCCGCAGGGCCTTGTACGTTTCGCGGATATGCTGGGGAACGGTCCGCACGTCATCCATGACGGCGATGAAGGACGAATCCCCGTTCCAGCGGGGCACAAGATGGAAATGCAGGTGCTCGCCTATGCCCGCGCCGGCGGCCTTGCCGAGGTTGAGCCCCACGTTGATGCCTTCACAGTTAAAGTGCTGCTTGAGGATCCCGCTGCAGCGCTGCACAAGGTCCATGACGTCATGGGCTTCCTCGCGGGAAAGTTCCGTCAGCTCGGACACATGGCGATAGGGACAGACCATGATATGCCCGTTATTGTAGGGATAACGGTTCATGATGACGAAAGCGTGCCCGCCGCGATGCAGGACGAGGCGTTCCTCATCTTCCTCCGTGCTGTCCGGCAGACAGAACACGCAGGCATCGGGCTTCGGCCCCAGGATATATTCGATGCGCCACGGCGCCCAGAGCTGTTTCATGGTTGGTGACTATACACCTCCTCCGCGCCGAGGGCAAGCCCGCAGGCCGCCGCCCCTGACAGGAATGCGGCCGGGGGCCGCGGGATCTTTCTATTTTCTCCCCGCCGTCTCCCCGGACGCGGCGGCTTCGGCCAGCGCTTCCTGCACAAGGTCGCGGGCCAGCTCCCACTGGGCTTCGCCGCTGACCGCCGTACCGTTGAGCTTGGCCGCCAGCACCTGCCGCAAGATCTCGGTAAAGCGCGGGCCGGGCCGCAGGCCAAGGGCGATGAGGTCCGCCCCTCTGACGTCCGCCTTTTCCCTGCGCCACTGGGTGATGTAGCGGGAGAAGTTCTTCTGCAGGCCCTCCTCGTCGGTGGCCGCCATGAGATAGAGCAGGAACTCCAGCTCAAGCCCCTCCAGCATCTTCCAGAAACCGAAAACATCCGTATGGGCGTCGCTCTGCTTGCGCTGCCAACTCTCCAGACGAGAGCACAGATAGCGGGCCTTCTCCCGCAGATGGAAGACCGCTTGACGCCGCTGCGGCGGCAGGCCGAAACGCTCGTAGACGCTGCGGGCGTCCTCGTAATTGAGGTTGTGGCAAAGGGCCAGAAAGTAGGCCAGCCAGTGCTGCACCGGCTCTTCCAGATAGAGCAGATGATACCAGCTCACCATCTCCCGCATGCGCATGAGGGTCTCGCGCCGGGTGGGCGTGAGCGCCAGCTGCGGGCTTATGGCCTTGAGCAAGCCCAGCTCCTCCATGCGGATGAAGCAGGCCGGCGGGTTGGGCTCGGTGCACATGTGGCTGTATTCGTGATAGATGCGCGGGCTGCTCAGCTTGTCCAGCAGCTTGAGCGACAGGACGTTCTTGATGAGCTTTTCCGCCGCCGGGTCCATATGGAAGCCGTAACGCTGTTCAAAGCGCACGGCCCGCAGGCAGCGCGTGGGATCTTCCACGAAGCTCAGGGTATGCAGCACGCGGATGTTCCCGTCCTTGATGTCCCGCTGGCCGCCGAAAAAGTCCACCATCTGCCCGTAGGGGGAGCAGTCCAGCCGGATGGCAAGGGCATTGATGGTGAAATCCCGCCGGAACAGATCCATCTTGATGGAGGAAAGCTCCACCGTGGGCAGGGCGGCGGGATACTCGTAGTATTCCAGCCGGGCCGTGGCCACGTCGATGCGCAGCTCCTCGCCGTCCGGGCCGGTATAGATGACCACCGAGGTCATGAACTTCTGATGCTCGCGCACGCGCCCGTCCAGCGCCTCGGCCAGCGCCTTGGCCAGCTCGATGCCGCTGCCTTCCACCACCAGATCGATGTCCTCGTTGTCCCGGTCCAGCAGGATGTCACGCACGAAGCCGCCCACCACATACACGGGCAGGCCCAGCTTGCGCCCCAGATTGCCGGCCAGCTCCAGGATGGAACGCGTATGCGCCGAGAGCCTGTCGCGCATGAGCTTGGCCACATTGCGCGGTTTGATGACCGGCTGGTCGTTCTCCTTGAGCTGCACGGGCTCGTTGGCAAAGACGTTGATGAGGTCGGTGCGCGTCACCACGCCGATGACCTCGTCATGCTCGATAATGGGCACAAGACGCTGCCGCGCGCCCACGATGATGGCCGAGAGCTCGCTGAGCGGCGCGTCCGGCGGCAGCAGGGTGGGAGTGCGGAGCATGTAGTTCTCCACCATGAACTCGCCCAGTCCGTGCAGCCGGGCGCGTGAGGCCGTCTGCGCGTCGAGGAGGCCGCAGCAGCGGCGCGTGCCGGGCACGAAGACGGGGACGGCCTTGAGGCCGAAATGCAGCATGAGCTCGTCGGCCGCGCGGATGGTCTTGTCCGACTCGATGCCCACGGCGGGGGTGGACATGTAGTCTCTGGCGGTCTTGTCTTCCCCGAGCTGGCCGCGCAGATTGCGTACGATGGCGTCATGCACCTCGTTGAGCATCATGTTGCGTACGGAGGCCGAGGCCGCGTAGGCGTGGCCGCCGCCGCCCAGTTCGGCGCAGACCGCGCCCACGTTGATGAGCTCCGTCCGGCTGCGGGCCACCACCTGGATGCGGTCCTCCATGCGGCCCACGGCAAACAGCACCGTAAACTTCTCCATCTCCATGAGCCGGTGGGCCAGATAGGCGAAATCGCCGAGGTAATGCTCCATCGAGGCTTCGGCGATGACCACGGGGATGCCGTTGATGGTGTAGGTGCGGGCCGACTCCAGCAGGCTGTTCAGGGCCCGTACATGTACGCTGGTGAGCTCGTGCGCGGCCATGTCGTCGATGTCGTTGACGCGCATCCCCTGCGTGAGGAGCCAGGCGGCGCTCTCAAAGTCCAGCGGCGTGGTGGAGGAATAGGTGAACGAGCCGGTATCGCCGTAGATGCCGAGGCCCAACAGGGTGGCCTCGTCCGCATCCAGCCGGATGTCGGCAACGGAAAGGGCCTTGACGATGAGGCTCGTCACCGCGCCCACTTCGGCCCGGTGCGTCACCGTGGGCACCACATCGTCCCCGGAATCGGGGTGGTGATCCCAGACCTCGATGCGCATGCCCTCCCGGTCCAGCAGGCGGCCCACATGCTGCAGGCGGTCGCGCTGCCGGGTATCCACCACCACAAGGCGCGTCACGGCGTCCCAGTCGATCTCGTCGCTTTCGCATAGCGAATACCGCTCTTTGTCCACGGAGGCGGCGATCTTCTGGAGACCGCGTTCCTGCGTGCCCGGGAACAGCAACAGGCAGGGCGCGTACAGATGCCGGACGGCCAGCATGGCGGCAAAGGCATCGAAATCGGCGTTGGCGTGGCAGGTCACAAGGGTGGAAACGGCTGTCATCGGGACTGGCTCCGGGGATGGTGGGCACGATGGATGCTGCGCAGGCGTTCGGCCTGCACATGGGTATAGATCTCGGTGGCGCTGATGTCGGCATGCCCCAGCAGGACCTGCACGGAACGCAGATCGGCGCCGCCTTCCAAAAGATGCGTGGCAAAGGAATGCCGGAAGGTATGCGGCGAGATCTCACGGCGGATGCCCGCCGTCAGCGCGTATTTCTTGATGGCTTTCCAGACGTATTGCCGCGTGAGCCCGTTGCCGGAACGGTTGACGAAAAGCAGACGGCTGTTGGGGGAAAATTCGGGGCGGCAGTGGGCGATATAGTCCTGCAGCCGGGCCTGCGCCTCGGCATGCAGGGGCACCAGGCGCTCCTTGCTGCCCTTGCCGAACACCCGCACGAGCCCGCGCTGCAGGTCGATGTCCTCCAGCGTCAGGCCGCAGACTTCCGACACCCGCAGGCCCGCCGCGTACAGCACCTCCATGAGGCAGCGGTCCCTCCGGCCGGACTTGTCGCGCAGATCCGGCTGCGCAAGCAGGCGCTCCATCTCCTCGCGGCTCAGCACCTCGGGCAGGTATTGCGGCAGCCGGGGGCTTTCCAGCAGGGCGGCGGGATTGGCCGGCAGCACTTTCTCCTCCACGGCAAAGGCAAAAAAGCTGCGCAGGGCCGACAAGCGCCGGGCCAGACTGCGCCCCGTGTTCTGCCGCGCACGCAGCCAGGCCAGAAAAAGCATGATGTCCTGCTCGCCAAGCTGGAAGGCATGCGAGGAGGCCGCCCCCCGGCCCATGTCCCACTCGTCCAGATAGAGGAGGAAGAGCTCCATATCCTGCCGGTAGGCTTCCATCGTCCGCACGGAAAGTCCCCGCTCGGCCAGAAGGGCATTGGCCCAGACCGGGACAAGGCGCGCCAGCGCGTCACGCAGTCCGGCAAAGGGCAGGGCGGGGGAGGTCAGGCTTTTCTCCATCTCCTTATGGTAGCCTGCCTCCGCCGGGGGAGCAAGCCTCCGACGTTTTGACAGCCCGGCCCGTTCTGGGCTATTTTTTATGGATGTTGTCCGCTGACGAACTGCTGGTCTATGTGAGCCTCGGCTCCAATACTCCCGATGCCGCGCATATGCTCGACGCCGCCGGCGCCGCGCTGGAGCGGCTGGAAGGCCTGCGCCTCGTGCGGGCCGCCTCCCGCTACGCCACCGAACCGCAGGGCTATGCGGAGCAGCCGTGGTTTGAGAATACCGTGCTGGAGCTGGCTGTGGACGCGGGCCGCTGGCAGCCGCGCGAGCTGCTGGCCGCCATGCTGGGCATGGAAGCGGCGCTGGGGAGGCGGCGTGATCCCGACCTGCGCTTCGGCCCGCGCAGCATCGACATGGATCTGCTCCTTTTCGGCAACGAAACAAGCGCGGATATCCATTGCCTGTTGCCGCACCCGCGCATGTGCGCGCGGGCCTTCGTGCTCGCGCCGCTGGCGGAGCTCGCGCCGGATCTCATCGTCAACGGGCGCAGCGTCGCCCAGTGGCTGGACAGCCTTGTCTGGCGCAGGGAAGGGCGGGCAATTTTTCAGTGACCTTTCGGCAGGCCTGTGCTACACAGGGGCATTGCCGCGCTGCCCGCGCCGCATCCCCCACCGTTAAGGAGTATCTATGTGGAAATGGCTTATCCTGGCCGTGGCGGTCTATGTGCTCTACCGCATGTTTGCCAATGACATCCTGAAAAAGAAGCAGGCGGACAAGAAGGAAGACACCGCCGAGATGGAACGCAAGGTCGCCGCCGGGGAAATGGTCAAGGACCCGGAATGTGGAGCCTACGTTTCCGTGGACGACAGCATCACCGTGCGGGACGGCGAAAAGGTCTACCGCTTCTGCAGCTATGACTGCCGTGACAAGTTCCTCAAGCGCCTTCAGGAAGGCGGTCGGGAGCTGCCCGCCAAAGACGAGGAATAGAGCGGAAGAAGCCCTGACGACAGATCCGCCCGCGCCGACGGCTGCGGGCAAAGAAGGTCGATATGCAAAAGCGGCATTGCCAACGTCGGCAATGCCGCTGTTTTTCCTGCACTCCCCGCCGCGAACAGCCCCGTTCTCTCGTAGTCTGCGGTTAACCGCGTTCCGTCAGCGACCCGCGGCCGGTTCCCTTCGCGCGGCGCTCCTCGGGCGCTATTTGCCCTGCGGCTGTTTGTAGGCGATGCAGTCCACTTCCACCCGCAGGTCGCTCATCATGGCCGCCTGCACGCACACCCTGGCCGGGGCGTGCTCCGCCGTGAAATACTGGGCGTACACCTTGTTGAAGCCGGCAAAGTCGCGCGGATCATCCAGAAAAACCGTGACGCGCACCACATCCTCAAGACCGTAGCCCGCCAGTTCCAGCGCGGCCTTGAGATTGTCCAGCGCCACACGGGCCTGCACGCTGATGCTGCCGCTCACGATCTCCCCGGAAGCGTCGCGGGGGACCTGCCCGCTGACGAACAGCCAGCCGTCAGCGGCGACGGCCTTGGCAAAGGGCAGAGCGCCGGGAGCCGTGGGGATGCCGAATCGTTCGATGGACATGAGGTTTCTCCTTTCTCTTGAGGTTTTGTTTTATAAAATATTTCATGAAAAATAAAGACGGCGGGAAAAAGGCCGCTCACGCGGCCTTGATTCCCGTATCCGCCGGGGCGCGTCAGCGGCTCGCCGCTGCGTCACGCCGTCCCGTCGCTGGCGGGCGTTCGGCTAGGGTCCGTAACGCCTCCGCTGCTTGTTTTGGGGGGAAGGGGAACCCCTCGCTCTGCTGTCGATGTCCGTAAGGCTCCTTCGTCGCCTAACGGACACGGCCTGCGGCCGCCTTTCGGTCGCCGCCAGCGCGGGAGGAGTTCCCCTTCCCCCCAAGCCCCCCATCCCTTCCCCAGCGCGCTTTTGCTAGGGGAAGAGACAGGGATACGAGGCAACCCCGCCTCCCAAGATAAGGGACCATGCGGGGGTAATTTTCGGTTCCTGCTGGAATAATGTATAAAACTTGATTAGCAGGCCTTAGTTGATGTCCCAGTCCAGACCGAAGGTATCGTGCAGGATGCGCACGGCAAGCTCCACATACTTTTCCTGGATGAGGATGGTGATCTTGATCTCCGAGGTGCTGATCATCAGGATATTGATGCCTTCCTGCGTGAGGGCGGCAAAAGCCCGCGCGGCCACGCCGGAATGGTTGCGCATGCCCACGCCGATGGCCGAGACCTTGGCCACGTTGACGTCGTGCACCACTTCGGAAGCGCCGATCTTCTTGGCCACTTCGTCCATGATGGCCAGGGTCTGGTTGAGATCCTTGCGGGAGACGGTGAACGTGATGTCCGTATGGCCGTCGAGGCTCGTGTTCTGCACGATCATGTCCACCAGCACGCCCTTTTCGGAGAGCGGGCCAAAAACGGCGGCCGCGATGCCGGGCACGTCCGGCACTTCATGCAGGGTCACGCGGGCCTGGTCCTTGTCGTAGGCGATGCCGGATACAAGAAGAGCTTCCATGCTCGAATCCTCCTGGGTAACTAGGGTGCCGGGATCATCCGTGAAGGTCGAGCGCACCCGTACCGGCACTTTGTACTTTTTGGCAAATTCCACGGAACGAATGTGCAGCACCTTGGCCCCCATGCTCGCCATTTCGAGCATCTCCTCATAGGCCACGCGATCCATCTTGCGCGCGGTGGAGCAGATGTTGGGGTCGGTGGTGTAGACGCCGTCCACATCCGTATAGATCTCGCATTCCACGGAGCCGAGCGCGGCGGCAAGGGCCACGGCGGACGTATCCGAACCGCCCCGGCCCAGCGTGGTGATGCGCCCGTCTTCGGTGCAACCCTGAAAACCGGCCACGACCAGCACGTCATATTCTTCCAGCGCGGCACGCAGCTTCGCGCTGTCGATATCCGTGATGCGCGCCCGGCCGTAGTCGTCATCCGTCGTCATGGGAATCTGCCAGCCCAGAAGGGAACGCGCGCGAACGCCCGCATCCTTGAGCAGCATGGTGAACAGGGCGATGGACACCTGCTCCCCGGTGGAAACCAGCACATCGCATTCGGCCTTGTCCGGCGTATTGGACCATTCATCCGCCAGGGCAAGCAGGCGGTTCGTCTCGCCCGAACGGGCAGACAGCACCACCACCATCTTGTTGCCCCTGGCCAGACCGGCAAGGACCTTTTCACGAACCTTTTTCATGCACTCCAGATTGGCTACCGAAGTGCCGCCAAATTTTTGCACGAGAATCTTCATGCCACTCTCACGCCACCTGACTGCAACAAGTGAATCACAGGGCAACAGGATCGACCCCTTGCAGGCTGGGCCATCCCTCTTGCAGCCGTTCAACCAGACGCTGTGCGGCCGGACCCCTGGCCCGCAGCGTCACAAGGCGTTTGTCTTCGCATGAGTTCAGGCAGATGTCCAGATATTCCTTGGGCAGATCCGCCACCGGCAGGGCTTCCCCCCATTCCACGAGGCAGAGGCTTGCGCCGTCGTCCAGCGCATCCCACAACTCGTCGGGCGCGCCGGCAGGGCAGCGGTACAGATCGGCATGCAGGACGGGCGGCGAGGTGGGATAACTGTTGCACAGGGTGAAGGTCGGACTGGAGATCTCCGCCCTGTCGCCGCCGGGCAGGGCCTCCACCACGGCACGCGTGAGCGTGGTCTTGCCGCTGCCCAGATCGCCGTGCAGCAGGCAGAGCCGCACGGCGCCATCCTCCCGCAGCGCCGCCGCCAGCAGGCGGCCCAGCCGCCGGGTATCCTCGAGGGAAGCCAGTACGAAAGAGCATTCCTTCAGCATCTGCCGTCTCCTGTGGCGGCCCGGCGTCCGCCGTGCGCCGCATGCACGGACGGCAGGACGTCGGCCAGTTCATGCGCCAGATTGCCGCGCGTCGGGTACCGCTCGGCCACGGCGCGGCCGGCCAGCGCATGCCAGCTCACGCCCACGGCGGCAAGCGTCAGCGCATCCACGGGGCAGCCGCCTTCCGCCGTCGCGGCGGGATGCGCCGCCCGCCGGGCCAGCAGCGCGCCCATGCAGCCCGCCAGCACGTCGCCGCTGCCCCCCACGGCCAGCGCGGGCACATCCCACGGACTCACGCAGACAGGCCGCAAACGCTGCGCCCGCTGCTGCCCGATCAGGGTCCCCGCGCCCTTGAGCACCACACAAGCCGGCGTCAGGGCGCAGAGGGCCCGCAGGGCCTGCCGGCGGTCCGCCTGCACCTGCGCGGCCGTCGTGCCCAGCAGGGCCGCCGCCTCGCCCGGATGCGGCGTGAGCACATCCTGCTCCCGCAGGCCGCGCAAAAGTTCAGGCTCGCGGGAGAGCAGCACCAGCGCATCCGCATCCAGCACGGCGCAGGGCCGTTCCGCGCAGGATAGCAGGGCGCGCAGCAAAGCCTGCGCCGCCTCGCCACGGCCCATGCCCGGCCCGATGACCAGCGCCTGCACCCTGCCCACGCTCTCCTCCAGCAGCAGCCGCAGATTGCCCGACGGCAGCGACGGCCACAGCCCCGGCGAACTTCCCGGCATCTCCCGCACCATGATCTCCGCCAGCCCGTTGCGGACGGCAAGGCCGTTGCCGCAGGGCACGAGCGCGCCCGCCAGCCCGGCCCCGGCCCGCAGAGCGGCCCGCGCGGCAAGATGGGCCGCGCCGGACAGGTCCTCCGCGCCGCCCACCACCAGCACATGGCCGTAAGAGTTCTTGTACCCCTGCGGCCGGAAGGGCGGCAAATGCCCCAGGACGTCCGCGCTGAGCAGACGGGCGGAGCAGGGCGCCGTGCGGCGCACCGCCAGCGGGATGCCGATGGGCAGGGTGAGCAGGCGTCCCGTGAAGGGGGCGCTTTCCGGCAGGACCAGGCCGTATTTGGCGGCTTCAAACGTTACCGTGGCGTGGGCGCGCACGGCTTCCGGCTGCGGGCGTCCGCTCGCCGCATCCAGACCGGAGGGCACATCGAGCGCCAGCACGAAGGCTTCGCGCCGCAGGGCGTTGATGTGCCGGACGAGAGCGAGCATGTCCGGCCGCAGTTCCCCGTGGAAGCCGGTGCCGAGCAGGCCGTCCACCACGATATGCGGCAGTTCCGGCCCTTTGCGGGCCTCCCCGGCAAGGCAGCGCCCCACGGGCAGGAAGGCGACGCCGCAACGGCGCGCCATGCGCACATGCTGGCCGCAGGCGCCCCGGTACTGCCCCAGGGGCCGCGTATGCCAGACGGTGGGCAGGCCGCCCGCATCCAGCAGATGCCGCGCCAGCGCGGCGGCATCGCCGCCGTTGTTGCCGCCGCCCATGAACAGCCAGATCCGGCGGCCCGCCGGCGGCACGCCGCAGATCTCCAGCGCACGCAGGGCCGCGCGCGAGGCGTTTTCCATGAGCATGACTTCCGGCAGGCCCAGCGCAAAGGACGCTTCGTCCCATTGCCGCATCTCTTCCGGCAGCGGCAGGGGAGGCAGGGTGGACATGACCATACTTACTTCTCCAGAATGACGACCGCCACGGCGTAATGCCGTTCATGGCTGATGGAAACGTGCAGGCTCCGCGCTCCAAGCTGCCGCTGGCGCACGAGGGCCTGCCCAGCAAAGGAGAGGCGCGGCCTGCCGCCGGCATCGGCGAGGATCTCCACATCATGCAGGCCGATGCCCGCGCTGAAGCCTGTGCCCAGCGCCTTGACCGCGGCCTCCTTGGCGGCGAAGCGCCCGGCGAGCCGGACGGCGGACGGCAGGCCGCCCTCGGGAGCGAGCAGGGCAAGTTCCGCGGGGCTGAGGATCCTGGCGGCGTAGCGCGGACCGAAACGCTCCAGCCCGGCAGCGACGCGGTCCACCTCCACGATATCCGTCCCCATGCCTACCATCATGCCCTTTCTCCCGCCCGGGGCGTCCGGCGCATCGCGCGCACGTTGCCCATTCCGACAAAAAAACGTAGAATACCCTGCGCATTTGAACGTATCCCTTTACCGGCGTCAAGCGGCCCGGCCGTTGACGCCACACAGGAGCAAGAATGAGACTTTGCATCGTGGGAACAGGCTATGTGGGCCTTGTCAGCGCCGCCTGTTTCGCCGAAATGGGCAATACCGTCGTTTGTGTGGACGTCAATCCCGCCGTGGTGGACAAACTCAATGCGGGCAAGGTGCACATCTTCGAGCCGGGGCTTGAGGATATGGTGCAGCGCAGCCGTGCGGACGGGCGCCTGACCTTCACCACCAGCCTTGAAGAAGGCCTTGCCGAAGCCGAATGCGCCTTCATCTGCGTGGGCACGCCTCCCGGCGAAGACGGTTCCTGCGATCTGCACTATGTGGAACAGGTCGCCACGGCCATCGGCAACCATATGCGGCATGAGCTCGTGGTGGTGGACAAGTCCACCGTGCCCGTGGGCACGGCCGACCGCGTGCGGACGCTCATCGGCGAGGCGCTTGAGCGGCGCGGCGTCAGCATCCCCTTCGAGGTGGTGTCCAATCCCGAATTCCTCAAGGAAGGGGACGCCATCAACGATTTTATGAAGCCTGACCGCGTGGTGCTGGGCACGGAGTCCGAAAAGGCCGCGGATCTGATGCGCGAGCTTTATGCTCCCTTTGCCCGCACGCGGGACAAGCTCATCGTCATGGGCATCCGCAGCGCGGAAATGACCAAGTATGCCGCCAACTGCATGCTGGCCACCAAGATCTCCTTCATCAACGAGATCGCCACCATCTGCGAGCGGGTGGGGGCCGACGTGCGCGACGTGCGCACGGGCATCGGTTCGGACTCGCGCATCGGCTATCAGTTCATCTATCCGGGCGTGGGCTACGGCGGTTCCTGCTTCCCCAAGGACGTCAAGGCCCTCATCCATACGGCCGAGCATGCCGGCGTCACCCCGACGCTGCTGCATGCCGTCGAGGCCGTCAATGCCCGGCAGAAGCGCCACATGGCCGAACGCATCAAGGAATATTTCGCGCCGCAGGGCGGCGTGAAGGGCAAGACGCTGGCCGTCTGGGGACTGGCCTTCAAGGCCAATACCGACGACATGCGGGAAGCCGCCGCCATCAGCATCATCTCCGCGCTGACGGCGGAGGGCATGCGCATCCGCGCCTTTGACCCGGTGGCGGCGGACAATGCGCGCACCATCTTTGCCGACAATCCGCTGGTGGAGATCTGCGACGAACAGTATGCCGTCTGCGACGGGGCGCAGGCCCTGCTGGTCGTCACCGAGTGGAACCAGTTCCGCAACCCGGATTTCCAGCGCATCCGCAACCTGCTGACCGCTCCGCTGCTCTTTGACGGCCGCAACCTCTATTCGCCCTCGGCCATGGCCGAACGCGGCTTCGCCTACTTCTGCATCGGCAGGAAGAGCGACGCGCAATAAAACGGCCTCCCCAACCACACCTTGAAGAAAAGAGACAGGTCCACGCCTGTCTCTTTCTTTTTCCGGCCCGGGCCTGCCACGCCAAACGCCACCGGCGCAGGGCCTGCCCGTCCTCAACCTGATCCCGACTTCCTCCTCCCTTCTCCCTTTCCCTCAGTTCCGCACAGCGCCCATCCTGCACATGGATGAGGCCAACGCGGAGCCTCACATCTCCGCTCCACATTGAACACGCGACATCCCTTTTTCCTGAAAAAGCGCCATCGTGTCATAAGAACGTAACAAAAATTTCATATCCTCTCCAAAAAACAGCAAAAATGACGCCTCTGTCTGGTGAGGACCGCGGCAAGCGAAATGCCTACTCAAGCAGGCCGGCTTCCCTGAGCATGGCCACGGGATCGACCTCCATCTTTTGCGCAATGGTTAGAAATTCAATGACATCAAGCCTGCGTTCGCCGCTTTCATATTTCGATACATATGATTGCGGCTTGTCGAGGCGCGCGGCAAGCGCCATCTGGGTAAGACCGCAGTGCTTGCGTGTACGCTTGAGGACCGCCGTCAACGCCTCATACGCCCGAGTTTCTCCTGTGGACATGGTGCACCTCATCTTTTCGACGAGGCTAGTTGAGCTTGCACAATATCCCAAAATAGGATATTTTTCTCCAGGAAAAAACGAGGAGGGAAACTCCATGCTCATCCCGCTGATATCCTATGTGCTGGATCGTCTGCCTTTCGGCAATTCCCTGAAGGGCATCACGCCCGCCATGCTGAAAGACTTCATGATCAGGACGAGAGCGCCGCACTGGCATGAATACGCCATCCGCAAGCGGCAATGGCGCCGCCACGCCTGCACGGCCTGCCGCTGGCTGTACGGCGTCCTGCCACGCGACGCGGCCGTTTTTGAACCGGGCTGCGGCAGTGCCGCCAATCTCCTCTGGCTGGGACAGAAGGGCTTGCGAAAGCTGTCCGGCTCGGACATCTCGCCCGAGGCGCTGGAACTGGGCGTACAGCTGGCGGGCAGCCTGCATCTGCCGCTCGAGGTCTGGCATGACGACGCCCTGCACCCGTCACGCCTGCCGCAGCAGCTGGACGGCATCCTTTCCGTGAACTGGCTGTACCACATCCCCGGCGCGGATCTTGGCGATTTCCTGCGGCGCTACCGGCCGGCCCTCAAGCCGGGCGGCTATCTTGCCTGCGACATGGTGACGCGCCACTATGATCATGTGCCGGGCAATCAGTGGCATTCCGCGGACAGGGAGCTGCCCGAAGAACAACGCCGCCCGTCGGAGTACACGCTGCGGCTCGATCCCGACGAGGTGCGGCAGCTGGCGGAGGAGCACGACTTCCGTCTTGTGCGCTCCACCTGCTTCGTGCTGAGCCGCCCGCAGCGCGCCGTCTACCTCCTGCGGCGCGAAGCATAGAGCATGTTAACACAAATTTTACATATTATTTCAATAGATAAGACAATTCATTCATATAAACTCCGCTTGCCCTCAGGGGGGTGGCTGCCTCGTCCTCGGTATCCTCCCCTGATAAAAGCGCGCTGGGGAAGGGATGGGGGGCTTGGGGGGAAGGAAAACCCGCTCCCGCGCCGGCGGCGACCGAAAGGCGGCCCGCAGGGCCGTGCCCGTTAGGCGACGAAGGAGCCTTACGGGCATCGACAGCAGAGCGAGGGGTTTCCCTTCCCCCCAAATAGGCAGTAAATAGTGTTAACAGGCCCTAACAGCCCGGACGCAAGGCGAGATCTGCCGTGCGTGCACGCCAAAGCGCCCGCATCTTGTGATGCGGGCGCTTGCGGGATTCGGAAAGACTGTTTTCGTCTACTTGCCGAACGGGCACACCGGATAGCGACACTGCGGACAGCCGGAACAGAAGCCGCCATGCCCCAGTGCCGCGATGTCTTCCGCGCGGATATCCAGCCCGGCCAGCAGGCGGGGCACCATGAGTTCAAAGATGCTGGCCTTGTGGTACATGACGCAGCCCGGCAGGCCCAGCACCGGTATGCGCCTGCCCGCCGCCTCCAGGAAGGCCAGCAGGAACATGGCTCCGGGATAGACGGGCGCGCCGTAAGTGACGATCCGCGCCCCCGTGGCCCGGATGGAGGCGGGCGTCCTGTCGTCCGGGTCCACGGACATGCCGCCCGTGACCACGATCATGTCCGCGCCCTGCGCCACAAAATCCGTGATGGCCGCCGAGGTCATGGCCTCATCGTCGCTGGTCAGGGTCTGCCCCAGCACCGTGCAGCCCAGATCCGCGAACTTCTGGCGCAGCACCGGCCCGAAGGCATCCTTGATGCGGCCGCTGTAGATCTCGCTGCCCGTGGTCACGATGCCCACGGCGGCGGCGGCCAGCGGATGCACCCGCAGCACCGGCGCGCTCACCAGTTCTTCCAGACGCCGCAGGCGGTCCTCCTCGATCATGAGCGGCACCACGCGCGTCCCGGCCACATCCTGCCCGGCTTCCACAAGGCGCATGCTGTGCAGGGTGGCCAGGGTGATCTCGCCTATGCCGTTGATGGCGGCCAGCGTGGGCACATCCACTTCCAGGATGCCGCGGCAGTCCGCCGAAAAGTTGATGCGGCCCTCCTTGGGCTCGCTCAGGCGCAGATGCGGCCCGCACACCGCCGCGGCGATGCGGGCGGCGGCATCGTTCTCATGCACCATGCCGGGGCAGGGCGCATAGACGTAGAGGTGTTCCTTGCCCACATCCAGCAGGGTGGCGATATCCTCCTCGCGCACCACATGCCCCTTGCGGAACACGGGCCCCTTGCTTTCCCCGGGCACGATGCGGGTGATGTCATGACAGAGCACCGTCCCCACGGCATCCCGCACATCAATGATCTTCATATCCAGTTTTGCCATGCTTCCTCCGAAAACGCGCCCTCCCGGCGCAGGATACATCTTAGCCCATTGACGCCAAAGCGCAAGCCCGGCGGACGCGCGCGGCACATTGCACGGAGCGCGCACGTTGACAGCGACGGTAATCTTTGCAAGATGAATCAGGCGGGCAAAGACCCGCAAGGAGCCCTTCATGAAAAATGCCGCACTTTTGCTTGCCCTGTCCCTGACGGTCCCGCTGGCGGGCTGTTTCGGCGGAGAAAGCACGCCGCCTCCGCCGCCGCCCGGCCCGGTGGAGACCTTTCTGATCAATGCCGCGCCGGGAGCCAGCACCACGGTGGACGATCCGCAGTTCGGCCCGCAGGTTCATGTGTTGCTTGAAGACAACTTCATCTCCGCTTCGGGCGAGAACTGCCGTCGCGCCACCGTGCGCAGCCAGCGGCAGGAGGCCGAAGTGGTCGTCATCTGCCGGGACGGGCAGGGCGTCTGGCGTCTGGCCCCCCGCGTCTGGGGACAGGGGCTGACGCCGCCTTCCGCGGAAAAGACCGCCGCCCCGCAGACGAAGCAGGCTGCGCCCGCCACGGCGGCCGCCGGCCAGCCTGCAGCCCGTCCGACGGCTGCGGAAACGCCGGCGCAAGCCGCCGCCCCCGCGGCCTCCGACGCTCCGGCGGCAGACAAGGACGGCGGCACGGAAAGCCCGGCCTCGTCCCTGTAACTTCGTCATCTCGGGGAACGCCCCGCACAACCTTCTTCCGCTCCCTCGTCGCCCATCCGAAGCAACGAGGGAGCAATAGTTTCTCAGTCCCCTTAAACAGAGCAAGGAACTCGCATGAAACGTCCTCTTCTTTACACGGTGCTCCTGCTGCTGGGCCTGCTTTTCGGGCAGCAGGACGCGCAGGCGGCGGATGCGCCGGCTCCTTACGGGGCCAATCTCTTTCAGGGAAATTTCAGCAAGGAAAGCAAGAGCGGTCAGGTGCTGCCCGGCGACCGCATCGTCCTGCGCCTCTGGGGCGGCCCGCTCACGGTGGACACCACGCTTACCGTGGACGCCAATGGACATGTCGCCATCCCCGAAGTCGGCGACATGCTGGTGGCGGGGCTGGCCTATGACAATCTCACGGACGCCCTGCGCAGCAAGCTGGCCGCCTCGGGCCATGCGGACAGCCAGATCTATGTGGCCCCGCTGGACAATCAGCCCGTATCGGTCTTCATCACCGGCAACGTGGTGCGGCCCGGCCGTTACAGCGGCATCCCCAACGACACGGTGCTGAGCTTCCTGGACAAGGCCGGCGGCATCGACCCGCAGCGCGGCAGCTACCGCCGCATCCAGCTCAACCGCGGCGGACGCACCCTGCAGGAATTCGACCTCTATCCCTTCGTCCAGCGCGGGCAGTTGCCGGGCGTACGCTTCATGGACAACGACACGCTGGTGGTGCTGGACAAGGGCCCGTCCGTCAGCGTCGCCGGGGCGGTGCGCAACAGCGCCCTGTTTGAGCTGCGCGCGGGGCAGACCAGCGGCAAGGACCTCCTCACGCTCGCCGAGCCGGACAATACCGCCAGCCACATCGCCCTCAAGGGCATACGCAACGGCGCGCCCTACAATACCTATCTGCCCCTGCGGGAACTGGCCTCCCTGCCGCTGCAGGACGGCGACAGCCTGACGTTCATGGCCGACAATCCCGGCAGCACCATCAGCGTGCAGGTGCAGGGGGCGGTGCGCGGGGCGCGCAGCTTTCCCGTGCGCCGTGGCGCGCGGCTGGCCGAAGTGCTGAACTTCATCGCCGTGGAGCCCGGACGGGCCAATATCGACGCCATCCACATCAAGCGCAAGAGCGTGGTGCAGCAGCAGAAAAAGGCACTCGCCGACAGCCTGCACCGTCTGGAGGAGACCGCCCTTACCGCGTCCTCTTCCAGCTCCGAAGAGACCCAGATCCGCGCCAAGGAAGCGGAGATGATCACCAAGTTCGTGGAGCGGGCCAAGACCGTGGAGCCGGAAGGCATCGTGGTGCTGGGCCGGGGGGACAAGGTGGGGGATCTCACGCTGGAGGACGGCGACATCATCGTCATCCCCGCCAAGAGCGACGTGGTGCTGGTCAACGGGGAAGTCATGATCCCGCAGGCCATGCTCTGGAACGAGGACAACGACCTTGCCGACTACATCAAGGGAGCGGGCGGCTACAACAGCCGTGCCGACCGCGCCCATGTGCTGGTCATGCGCCAGAACGGTTCCGTCTCCGGGGATACGGACGACATCCGGCCCGGGGATCAGATCCTGGTGCTGCCCAAGGTGGAATCCAAGAACATGCAGGCCGTCAAGGACGTCTCCACCGTACTCATGCAGGTGGCCGTCTCGGCAGGCACGGTGCTCGGCCTGAGCTCGCTGCTCAACTAGAGCATTTTCCGTTTGAAACGCTTTGCGTTCCAAACCATACGGCCTGTCGTTTCGCGGAAAAACGCGGTTTTTCCGCTCACTTTGGGCCGGGCGGCGCTGTGCCGCCGCCTCGCGAACACTATTTTCTGCTTATTTGGGGGGCAGGGGAACCCCTCCGCCGGCGCGAGAGGGGTTCCCCTGCCCCCCAAGCCCCCCATCCCTTCCCCAGCGCGCTTTTACCAGGGGAGAGTCAGGGGCACGAGGCAAGCCAGCCCTCAAACGCATCTTCTCTTTTGAAATAATTTATAAAATTTCGTGATCGAAGGAGGGGGGAACAGACGCAGGCCTGTTCTCCCCCCCTTTTCACGCCGCCAAAGGAGGCAAAAGTTCATGTTCTCGTTGAAGTCTCTTCCCTTCCCCGGCGGACGGATATCGGGTAAGCGCCTGCTCTGGCTGCTGTTCTGCGGTTTCATGGCGGTGCTGTTCGCCCATGAGCTCTGGAACGTGCTCGCGCGGCCGGAGCTATATGCCCAGCTGTGGGGAGCGGTAGCCACAAGCGCTTTCTGGCAGTATTCTTCCCGTGAGATCTATATCCTTTCCACGGCTGCGCTGGCTGTCTGGTTTCTGGCGGGCGTGGGCCTTGCCCTCTGGCGTCGCCCTGCCGGGCACATCCTCCTTCGGGCGCATGTCGTCCTGAGCCTGCTTTGGCTGGTCTCCACCATGCTGCAGGGCAGGGAGTTTTGCTGAGCGCGGCGGCACGAAAAAACGCGGGGAAAGCATCCCCTTTCCCCGCGTCATGGACAATGTATCATGGACAATGCCCGGCCTGTCCGCCGGATGGCCGCCCTACAGGCGGCGGGCCCGCAGGCCGTTGGCCACCACGATGAGCGACGTGCCCACGTCGGCAAAGACAGCCAGCCACATGCTGGCCTGTCCGCTGAAGGTCAGGACAAGAAAGATCGCCTTGACCCCCACGGCCAGCACGATGTTCTGCACGATGATACGGTAGACGGCGCGGGAAAGCCGGATGAAACGGGGGATCTTGCGCAAGTCGTCGTCCATGAGGGCGACGTCCGCCGTCTCGATGGCCGTGTCCGTCCCTCCGGCCGCCATGCCGAAGCCGATATGCGCGCAGGCCAGCGCGGGCGCGTCGTTGATGCCGTCACCCACCATGCCCACAGGGCCCTCACGGCCCAATTCCCGCACGATGCGCTCCTTGTCGTCCGGCAGCAACCGGGCATGGACGGCATCCACGCCCGCCGCACGGCCGACCGCTTCCGCCGTATGCGGATTGTCCCCGGTCAGCATGACGGTGCTGATGCCCAGCTCCCGCAGTTCCCGCACGGCCTCGACGCTTTCGGGGCGGAGCGTATCCGCCACGGCGAGGAGGGCCAGCACCTCGCTGTCAGCGTGCAGGGCCACCACGCTCTTCCCCGCAGTCTCCAGCGCCGTGATCCGTTCTTCCAGCGCGGGGGAGAGCAACTTCCTCTCCGCCAGCATGCGCCTGTTGCCCAGCGCCACTTCACGGCCGCCGATGCGGCCGCGTATGCCCTGTCCCGGCACGGCGGCAACGTCCTCCACAGGGGCAAGGGCGCTTTCCGGCAGGGCCGCGGCCGTGACGATGGCCCGCGAGACGGGATGGTCCGAACGGGCGGCCAGACTGGCGGCCAGCAGGCGGCACGCTTCCTCCGCAAGGGAGCCGCAGGGCAGGAAGTCCGTCTGTCGCGGCCGGCCGTGGGTCAGCGTCCCCGTCTTGTCCAGCGCCAGCCGGCGCAACTGACGGCCCTTTTCCAGAAAGACGCCGCCCTTGATCAGTATGCCGTGGCGGCTCGCCGCCGCAAGTCCGCTGACGATGCTGACCGGCGTGGAGATGACCAGCGCGCAAGGGCAACCGATGACGAGCAGCACCAGCGCCATGTATACGGCATCCGCCCAGTCGCTCAGTCCCAGAAGGGGCGGCAGGCAGGCCGTCAGCAGGGCCAGCAGGAAGATGGCCGGCGTGTAGTAGCGAGCAAAGCTGTCCACCAGCCGTTGCAGGGGCGCGCGCGTGGCCTGGGCCTTTTCCACCGCGTCGATGATGCGCGCCAGCGTGGACGCCGAGGCCGGGGCCGTGCTTTCCATGATGAAGGAGCCGGACGTGTTGATGGTCCCGGCATAGACCGTATCGCCCGCCGTCTTTTCCACCGGCAGGCTCTCGCCGGTGATGGGGGCCTGATCGACGGCGGAATGGCCTTCCACGACCAGCCCGTCCAGAGCGATCTTTTCCCCGGGAGCCACGCGCACGCGGCTGTGCGGCGCGATGTGGCGCGCCTCCATCCGCTGCCATGTGCCGTCCGCCTGCTGCACGAGGGCGGTCTCCGGCGCAAGGGCCAGCAGTTCGCCTATGGCGTTGCGCGCCCGCTCCAGTGCCCGGGCTTCCAGCGCCTCGGACAGGTTGAAAAGCACCATGACCATGGCCGCTTCGGGGAAGTGCCCGATGCAGACGGCTCCGGTCACGGCCACGGACATGAGCGCATTGATGTTCAGATTCCCGTTGCGCACGGCCAGCCAGCCCTTGCGGTAGGTGGTGAGGCCGGATACGGCGATGGCCGCCAGCGCGCAGAGCAGGGCGACGGCCTCCGGCAGGCTCCAGCCCCCCGGCCAGAGGGGCGTTGGCGAGAGCGCGGCCTGCGCGCGCCACATCTCGAACAGTTCGGCGGCTTCGGAGAGGGCCGCCAACCCCCCGGCCAGCAAAAGACGCTTCCAGGGGATGGAGGCGGCGGGCAGAGCCTCCCCGCCCCGGGCCGGGATGCCCGCTTCAAGACGCTGCGGCTCCATGTCGATGTCCCGCAGGGCCTGCTCGATGCTTTCCGTGGAAGGCAGCGCATGATGCACCGTCAGCACCCGCTGCATCAGGTTGAACTCCAGCCCCGTGATCCCCGGCAGGGAAGAAAGCTTTTTCCTGATCAACGCCTCTTCCGTGGGGCAGTCCATGTTCAGGATGCGGTACAGGACGCAGGTAGCCGACGTCAGCCTTGCCACGGCCGCCATATCAGGCGCTTCTAGCGCCGCATCATGGCCGCCGCAGCAGCAGTGTTCATGGGCAGGCGAGGCTCCCGCATCCGGTGATGACGGGCAAGCGGCGGGCGATGCCGCCTTTTCCGCAAGGGGCGCGTCCGCGGCGGCATCCCGGCAGCAGGCGCAGGAGGAAAGGACTTCAGCCATAACATACTCCAGAGGATACGGCCTCCGCCACGTACGGCGGGGCCGGGTTGATGACATATCCCCCTGTTGCATGGCATACTTGCCGACAGGGGAGGCTCCCGCCGTTCATCCGGCGTCCCGCACGCAGCGGGGACAGCGGCTGAGCGGCAGGAGATACGTCAAGCCTACTCCCTCGAGCTGGTAGAGGGTCAAGCCCTTTTTCTTTTTTTGGGGGATAACAAGAAGACAAAGGACGGGAGAGGGGAAAGCCGCAGCTGCATGGAGGAAAAAAATGGCGTACAAGATCGGCGAACTGGCCCGTCATGTCGGTTGTCGCGTCGTCACCATCCGCTATTACGAAAAGGAGGGGCTGCTCCGCTCGCCCGAGCGCACGGCGGGCAATTACCGTCTTTATGACGAAACGGATGTCGAGCGCCTGCGCTTCATCCGCCAGTGCCGCCTGCACGGCATGGCGCTCCACGAGATCCGCGAACTCCTCTCCTTTCAGGATCAGCCTCGGCAAAGCTGCGACTGGATCACGGCCCTGGTGCAGCGGCATCTGGCCAATGTGGATGCGCAGATCGCCGCGCTGACGCATCTGCGCGAGCATCTTGCCTCGCTGCTGCATGCCTGCACCGGCGGCCGGGCGGCCGACTGCGGCATACTGGCCCAGCTGCGCAAGGGGGAAACTTGCCGCCGCTGCGAAGAGATGCAGCAGCAACAGGACGCGACAGGACATACCCCGACCGGAGGCACGACGAAAAAACGCACGCCCACGGCCTGAACGTCAGACAGGGAACGGCAAAAAGCCGGAGCAGGACTCCGGCTTTTTCATCATGACGGCCTCCTTTGGGAAAAAGGAGGGCGGCATACTGCTCAAAGAGCAGGGGTTCAGGCGGTGACGGCCAGCTGCTGCTTGGCCTGGACGGCTTCCAGCTCCAGCACATCCTTTCGCTGCGGCAAGATGTTCAGGGCCTGCGCAAGCCCGTCAAGGTAGCTGCGCTCCATGAAGTGGTCGATATCCACGATGAGGCAGGAGAGACGGTAGACGTCTTCTCCCTGTTCGGCGGAACAGACCTGCGCCGCCAGCACGGCCGGATTGATGGGCTCGTTCAGCAAGGCATTGACGAGCTGGCCGGCATCCTGTCCGGGGAACATCTGGGCCACCATCTTGGAGATGCGCTCCTGTTCCGTGGCGTCGATGTGCCCGTCGGCGCGGGCGGCGAAGATCATGGCCCGCAGGAGCAGCATGGCCGTGGGATCGCCGGCCCCCACCACAGGCCCCGCCGGGGCCGCGGCGGGCTGCGCCATCCCGAAGCTTGCGGCGGCCTGCTGGGTCGCAGCGCCTTGCTCCTTCTTGTCCGACCATTTCTTGTAGAAATTCCAGGCCACTGCCCCGGCGCCCACCAGCGCCGCGTTCTGCAGCATGTCCTTGGAAAGCACGGAGCCCAGCAAGGCCCCCAGCGCACCGGCCCCCAGCAGGCCGCCCATGCCGCCGGGCGTATTCCTGGTCAGATCGCTCGCGCCGCTCTTGGCCTTGTCGGCCAGCGAACCGAGGGTAGCGCCCCAGTCCTTGCCCTTGATGATATCAAAAAGTGACATATTGGTTTACCTCTGAAAGATTGCGGGAGTGATATTCTGGAAGAAGATAATAGACCGCAGGTCTGTTCTGTCAAGGCGGGAAGGGAGAGGAGGGGAGTTTGTCACCCAATTGTCACATTGCGTGCCGCCGCCTCTTTTTCGGGCGGCGGAACGCACAAAAGGAAAAGCCCCTGCGCTGAACAGCGCAGGGGCTTTGCTTCCGTGGCTCCCCGAGACGGACTTGAACCGCCAACCTAGTGATTAACAGTCACCCGCTCTGCCGATTGAGCTATCGGGGAATGTCGAAATGACGAAGACCCTTTTATGTGATGCCGCCCCATCTGTCAAGGAAAAACATATTTTTTCTTTGCCGCAGGATGCGTGAGCGCACCGCCCGTGGAAACGGCGTCGTTTGCGCGGGGCAGGGCGGCGGGAAGTATCGGGCGTACCTGTCCCGCTATGCCACGGCGATGCTTTTTCCGGTATCGGCGGCAGGCGGGATGAGGCGTCCCTGTTCGTTCCGGTTCGTTCGTGCTGGCGCAGCTCCCTTGTCTTGCGGACAAAGCGCCCATAATGGAAAAAGCCCCTGCGCTGTTCAGCGCAGAGGCTTTGCTTCCGTGGCTCCCCGAGACGGACTTGAACCGCCAACCTAGTGATTAACAGTCACCCGCTCTGCCGATTGAGCTATCGGGGAATGTCGAACTGACAAAGATGCTTGTACGCATCTTTTCGCCTGAGGTCAAGAAAAAAATTTTCTTTTTTTCAGGCCTGCCCGCCGGCCGTCACCAGACGCCGCCATTTCTTGTGGTAGCGTTCCGCCTCGCTGTAGACGCAGCCGCAGTACGGTTGCCGGTAAACGCCCCAGGCCTTGGAAATGTCGATGCCCGCCTGCCAGTCCGTGCGGAAATCCTGATAGACGAAGCGCGGCCCTGCCGTCTGTGCGGCCTCCGCTCCCGCCGTGGAGGCGGGGAGCGCCTCGGGCAGGACAGCCGGGACATCCAGCCCGCTCAGCCGAAAGCCCGCCGCGGCGATGGCATCGTGCGGCTGATAGCGGGAGTAGAGCAGGCTGCTGGAAAAATGGGCATAGCCCAGCGCGCGGGCAGCGGCATAGGCCGCCTCCATCCGGCTGGTGCAGCACCAGCGACAGCGTTCCGGCGGCAGGTCGCGCCCGGCCACCTGCCGCAGCCAGGCCACGATATCCCACGGGGCATCCTCGTACAGGATGGGGATGCCCAGCCGTTCGGCACATTCCCCGGCGGCCTCACGCCGCCGGAAGTACTCGCTCAACGGCTGGATATTGGGATTCATGAACCAGGCCGTCACCGCATAGCCCGCCTCCTGCAGGCGCTGCACCGGCATGATGGAGCAGGGCCCGCAGCAGACGTGCAAAAGCAGGCTGTTGGCGGCAGGAGGCGTTACGGACGCAGGCATATCTCGATGCTCTTGCCGAAGCTGTTTTCCATATCGCGCAGGGTATCCCGCTTGTGGTTGAGCAGATACATGCCCACTTCGGCGGTGGTCTCAAAGCGCAGCCGCTCCTCCTGGCAGGAACGCAGCAGGCTGCGCAGTTCGCGCAGGGCCTGCAGGGCCTGCCACTCGCGATTGCGCCGCTGGCCGGTACCGTTGCAGTGCGGGCAGGGCTCCATGCTGATGGCCAGCGCCGAGGACCCCATGCGCTGCCGCACCAGCTCCAGCAGCCCGAAAGAACTCATGCGGCCCACATCGTGCCGGGCGCGATCATTCTTCATGGCCGTGCGCAGGGTCTTCTCCACTTCCAGGATATGCTTGCGGTCGCGCATCTCGATGAAGTCGATGACCACCTGTCCGCCGATGTCGCGCAGCTTGAGCTGACGGGCGATGGTCTCCGCCGCTTCCACATTGGTCTTGAAGGCCATGGACTCGAAGTTGACCTTGCCGGAGATCTTGCCGGAGTTGATGTCCACGGCCATGAGGGCTTCCGTCTGGTCAAAGACCAGCCGCCCGCCCGAGGGCAGGGTCACCTCGCGGGAATAGATCTGGTCGAGCTGACGGCGCAGGTTGAAACGCTCCCACAGGGTATGCCGCGTGTCCGAATGCAGGCGCACCAGATCCTTCTTGCGCGGGAAGAGCTGGCTCACCGTATCGCGGATGCTGTCGGCCAGCGCCTCGTTATCCACCCATATCTCGCACACGTCGTCGGTCAGGTAGTCGCGCACGGCCCGTTCCGGCAGGCCGGGCTCCTCATGGATGAGGGCCGGGGCCGTCACTTCTGTCGCCTTCTTGCGGATGTCCTTCCAGACGCGCTTGAGGTATTGCAGGTCGCTGCGCAGGATCGTCTTGGTGACCCCCGCGCTCACCGTGCGGACGATGACGCCCAGCCCCTCGCCGGGGTCGATGCCGTTCATCATCTCGCGCAGCCGGGCCCGTTCCTCGTCATTGTCCACCTTGCGCGAGACGCCGATCTGTTCCTGACCGGGCGTCAGCACGAGGAAGCGTCCGGCCAGCGACAGCCAGGTGGTGAGGAAGGCCCCCTTGCTGCCGTTGGGCTCCTTGACGACCTGCACGAGCACTTCCTGTCCGGCCTTGAGCACCTTTTGGATGGGCGGGTACTTCTTGCCCTTGGCCGGTTCATGATGGGTCAGCCAGTATTCGGGGTGCACCTCGTCGATCTGCAAAAAGCCGTTCTTGCCCGCGCCGTAGCTGACGAAAGCCGCCTGCAGGTTGGTGTCGATATTGTGGATGACGCCCTTGTAGATATTGCCCTTGAGCTTCTTCTGATGCAGCATGTCAAGGTAGTATTCCAGCAGCACGCCTTCCTCGGACAGGGCGACTTCCACCTGCTCGCCGGGAAGGATGCTGATGAACATGCGCTGCCGCCCCGTGGAGGATGCCGCTCTGGCCTTGACCGCCGCCGCGCGGACGCCGCCCTTCTTGACCGGTTCGGCGATCTCCGCGCCTTCTTCGGCGTCCTCCGCCTCGCCGGCAGGGGAGGGGGCGTCTTCCGCCGCGTCTTCCCCGGCAAAAATATCGCTCAGCGAGGGCGTTTCCGCAGCCTCGCCAGCCTGACGGTTCTTGCGGTTGCGTCCCCGGCCGCCCCGCCGTCCGCGGCGGCTCTTGCGGCGCGTCCCTTCCTCTTCCGTACCGGCGGAAGCCGCGGCGTCCCCGGCGTCTTTCGCCGGCTCCGTTCCCGCCGTCTCCGTGTCCGCGCCGGCGGGGACAGGGACCGGCAGGGCCTCTTCCCGCAGGGCGGGGACGCGGCTTTTTTCCTGCACGGCGGGCGGGAGGATATCCTGCTGCTCCAGGGCAAGCACAGCCTCCGGGGCGGCTGCCGGCGCTGCCGCTTCCGCCGCGCTGCCGCGCTTCCTGCCGCGAGAGGACGTCTTGCGGGAAGCGGGAGCGGCTCCATCGTCGGTCGCTTCGCCCTCGGACGAAGGCGCGTCAGCCGTGGTCCGCTGTTCCCGGGCCTCGACGGCCTGCCCGTCCGCCTCCGCCGCCGTCTTTTTCCTACCGCGTCCGCTGCGCGCCGTACGCCGGGGAGTGGCCGCCGCGCCTTCTTCAGCGGGGGCAGCCTCCTTTTCCGCAGCTTCCGCAACGGATGAAGGAACGCTTCCCTCTTCCGGCACAGCCCCCTCCGCAGAGGTGGCGGCCAGCGTCCGCTTGCGTCCCCGGGTACGCGACCTGGACGCGGGCGCGGCGTCGCCTTCCGCACCGGCCGTCTCGACCGGGCCGGCCTGCTCAGCGGAAGAGGCGGTCTCGGCTCCGGCATCTCCGGCGGCACGGGCTGCGCCCGTCTTGCGGCTCTTTCGTGCCGGGGACGTCTTTTTGGGCGCATCGGTCAGGGGATCGGGAGAGGATGCGGCGGCTTCCGCCTCCAGACCGGGGGCCATCGCCGCTACCGCATCTTCCGCCGCATCGGCGGCCCGGCGGCTGCGGCGCTTGCGCGGGGTGGCAGCCGCTTCGGCGGCATCGCCGGAACGGCGGGAGCTGCGTGCCGTACGGCGCGCGGACGAGGGAGGAACTTCCGGGGTGTCGGCGGCGGGAGCCGCGGCGGGAACAAAGGTGGGAGATGTATCGGCAGCGAGGGTCTCGCTTCCTTCAGGCTTTTCCTGATGGGATGTCATACCATTCCTTATGGACTGCGGACCGCAGTCAAAAAAAGTTTGCAGCCATCGTACGGACGGAGAAAAGTCTCTCCCTGAAAGCGGACAGGCCGCACGGGCGGTCCGCGGCTGCGAAAAGCCCTTGCCGCCGGAAGTTCCGGCGGGGGCCCGCGCCAGCGTCGAGAGGGCTGTCTGTCAAAATAGCATCATCCGCGCGAAAGATCTCCGGCGGAAGAGGGAGCAGAGCATACGGCCCGGCGTCCCGAAATTTACCGTCAACATGCCTGCGGCACGCGATGCCGGCCGCCACCCCCAAGCGGCGACCGCAAACGCGGCGGGATGGCCTTGAGCGGCCCGCGGCCGCCTAGTCTTCCTGCGGATCGAGGCGGCAGAGTTCGGCGGAAAGCTGGCCGTCGTTGCTGCGCACGACCACATAGCCGCCCTGAGCCAGCGCGCCGGGATTGACCACCAGCGTACGCCCCACGCGGTCGATGGCCCGCGCCTCATGGATGTGTCCGCACAGGCAGAGCTCCGGCTGAGCTTCTTCCAGAAATTCGCGCACCGCCGTGGAGCCCACATGCACATCGCCGGGAATGACGTCGCAGGCCGTATCCTTGGGCGGGTTATGGGACACGAGGATGGTGTGCGGATACACGCGCGCCCGCTGCCAGCAGGCATTGAGCCATTCCGAGAAGCTGGCTTCCGGGAACTCGCTGGGCGTCCCGAAGGGGGTGAAGGTCGATCCGCCCACCCCGAACAGGGCGATATCCGGCGTCAGTTCCTGTACGCGGGTATGCAGGTTGCATCCCTTCTCGCTCAGCCAGGCATCCACCTCGGGCCGGTCCATATTGCCGATCTGCGCCCACACCACGGGGCAGTGCCGCCACAGGACATCCATCACGAGCTCGGCCTGCTTGGCGCCGCCGGTAATGGTCAGATCGCCGGTCACGATGATCCCGTCGGCCTGCGCCAGTTCGGGGATACGGGCAAAGCACGCCGCATCGTCGTGTATGTCGCCTACGGCGATCCAGAGATAATCCTGCTTGGTGAGGCTTGGCATGGTCACACTTCCTTTGTTAGGCTTGCAACGCCGAAGACTGTGCCATATTTTACGCCACAAGGAAAGCACTATGTCCGCCACCTCTTTACCGGAACAAAAAAAAGTCCTGCGCGCGCGGCTGCGGCGGCTGCGCCGGGAGGTCGCCGCCACGCGGGGCGAAGAGCTTGCGGCGCGGGCGCACGCCCACCTGCTGGCGTCTCCTCTCTGGCGGCAGGCGCGCAGCGTCGCCCTCTATGTCTCCCTGCCGGACGAGCTGGATACGGCCCCTCTGCTGGATGCCGCCTGGCAGGCGGGGAAGACGCTCTATCTGCCCCGCGTCCGGCAGCAGTATGGTCTCATGGACTTCGTGGCGGTAGGCGGACGGGACGAGCTGCGGCCCGGCCCCTTCCAGCTGCTGGAACCGCTGGACAGCCTGCCGGGCTTCGGGCCGGACGCGGCGGGAGCGGCCTTCCGGCCGGACATCTTCATCGTGCCCGGTCTGGCCTTTGACCGGCAGGGCAGGCGGCTGGGCTTCGGCGGCGGCTATTATGACCGCTTCCTTTCCGGCGTGCGCGCACAGGGCGGCGACGCCGGCCCCCGCCCCTTTGTGGGGCTGTGCTTCCACTGCCAGCTCCAGGATGCGCTGCCCGCCGAACCGTGGGACGAGCGCATGACCCATATCTGTACGGACAGGGAGTGGCTATGTCTGTGAACGTGATCGCCTTCCATTTTCCCGGTCTGCCGCAGGTCGGCTGCGCCTTCCAGCTGCGGCGGGACCCCGTGCCGGAGCTTCCCGCCTCCGGCGGCAACATCTCCTTTGCCGTGCGGAGCGATACGGCGGAAAACGTGCTGGCCGCCCGGCGCGGACTGGCCGCCCGGCTGCATATCGAACGCTGGGCGGAATTGCGCCAGGTGCACGGCGACGGCCTGCTTTTCGATCCCGAACCTGTCGCCGCGGATGCGCAGCCCGTGGCGGAAGGGGACGGCATGGCCACCGACAGGCCCGATCTGCCCCTGTGCATCAAGACGGCGGACTGTCAGCCCATCCTGCTGGCGCATGCGGACGGACGGCACATCGCCGCCCTGCATGTGGGCTGGCGGGGCAACCGCTGCGGCTTCCCGCAGTCGGCCGTACGGCGCTTCTGCGAGCGTTACCATCTTTCTCCGCGAGACATCATGGCGGTGCGCGGGCCGAGTCTCGGCCCGGCCCGGGCGGAGTTCATCCATTTCGACACGGAATGGGGAGCGGACTTCCGGCCGTGGTTCCAGCCCGAGAGCCGGACCGTGGATCTCTGGGGCCTGACCCGTCACCAGCTGATGGAGGCCGGTCTCTTGTCCCGTCATATCTTCGGGGTGGACATCTGCACGGCCAGCAATCCCCGGCTCTGTTTCTCCCATCGCCACCACCCGGCCTCCGGGCGGCAGGCAAGCCTCATCTGGCGGCGGGAAGGCTGAGGCCCGCCACTTTCCACGGAGCGGATACGCATGTCCTGTCCTCGCATCCTGTCCCCCGCCGGTCTGCTTGCCGGCATCGTCCTGTTCTGGCTGGCGTCAGTCCCGTTGTCCTGCCTCGGCGGGCCGGTCTCGCTGACGCTGCCCGAGATCTGGTCCGTCTTTGCCGGGATGGCCGGTTTCGGGGAAAGCGCCGTGGATCCCGTGGCCCGCTCGGTCATCAGCGAGATACGGCTTTCCCGCGCCGTGCTGGCCCTGCTGTGCGGCGGCACGCTGGCCGTAGCCGGCGTGGCCCTGCAGGGCGTGCTGCGCAATCCGCTGGCCGACCCCTTCACCCTCGGCATCTCCTCCGGGGCGGCCTGCGGCGCGAGCATCGCCATCGCTCTGGGCGGTTCGCTGGGCCTGACCGTCCGGCTGGGCGCCAACGGCATGAGCCTCATTTCCCTGTGCGCCCTCCTGGGCGCGCTGCTGGCGCTGGCCGGCACGCTCTGGCTGGGCAGGGGAGACGGCGGGTTCCGGCGGGAGACCGTCATCCTGGCCGGCATCGCCATGTCGGCCTTTCTGGGGGCGCTGGTGGCCCTCATCAAGGCCCTCAACGAGGAATCCGTCACCAGCATCGTCTTCTGGATCATGGGCAGCCTGCAGGGGCGCGGCTGGCAGGCCCTGCCGCTGCTGCTGCTGACGCTGCTCCCGGGGCTGCTGGCCGTGGCGCTGCACTGGCGGGCGCTGGACGTGCTGGCGCTGGGCGACGAACAGGCCGCGCAGGTGGGCCTGCATGTCGGACGGGCCCGCTTCTGGCTGCTGGCCGGCGCAAGCTGCATGACGGCGGGTTGCGTTGCCGTGACGGGCGTTATAGGCTTTGTGGGCCTTGTGGTGCCGCATCTCTTGCGTCTGCGGCTGGGCGTGCGCCATGCGCCCCTGCTGATCGGCGCGTTTTTTGGCGGCGGGATCCTCCTGCTGTGGGCGGATGTGCTGGCGCGCGGCATCCTGGACGGCGGACGAGAGCTGCCGGTGGGCGTCGTCACCTCCCTTTTGGGCGGGCCGTTCTTCGGAATCATGCTGCGGAGGCGCTGATGCTGTGCTGTGAACACATCCGCGCAGGCTATCCCGGCCGGGAAGTGCTGCGCGACGTCAGTCTGACGGTGGCCCCCGGCGAGAGCGTGGCCCTGCTCGGGCACAACGGCAGCGGCAAGACCACGCTGCTGCGCGTGCTGGCCGGGCAGCTTGCCCCGGATGCCGGACGCGTCCTCCTGGAGGGCAGGGAACCCGCGGCCCTTTCTCCCCGCGAACGCGCCCGCAGGATAGCCGTGGTGCCCCAGCGCGCGGAATTCTTCCCGTCCCAGATCGTCCGGGACATGGTGCTGCTGGGCCGCTATGCCCATCTTGGCTGGTGGGGCGTCTACGCCGCCCATGACTACGAGGCGGCCGATCAGGCCCTGGCCAGCGCGGGCGCGCGGGAGCTGGCCCAACGCCGCATGGGCGAGCTCTCCGGCGGCGAGGTGCAGCGGGTGATGCTGGCCCGTGCGCTGGCGCAGGAAAGCCGCCTGCTGCTGCTGGACGAACTGGCGGCCGCCCTTGACTGGGCCAGAGTAGTGGAACTTTTCGACCTGCTGGAGCAGCGCCGCCGGGCCGGCATGGCCATCGTCATGGCCGTGCACGACTGCAGCCTGGCCGCCCAGTACGCCACCCGCCTTGTGGGGCTCAAACAGGGCCGCGTGCTTTTTGACGGCCCGCCGGAGACGGTTTTTACGGAGGAAAATCTCGGTGCCCTTTACGATCTCTCCCTCTGCGTTTTTGCCCATCCGCGCAACGGCCTGCCGCAGGCGCTTCCCGCCTGCCCGCACGGCCCGCACCATGCGGATCGCGAGACTCTGCCGGATCCCCATCCTTTGCCTGGGGCTGCTGACGGCCGTCTGCTGTCTGCCGGGGACGCCCCGCGCGGATGACGTTGCCGGGACGGTCCCCATCAAGAGCAGCATCACCCTCAGCACCCAGGACGGGAAGGGCCTGCCCATCCCCGCACGCCGGGTCATCTCCCTTTACGGCTCCTTCAACGAGATCCTGCTGGCGCTGGATGCACGGGATGTCATCGTGGCCCGCACCGCCGCCGACGAGCATCTGCCGGAACTGGCCGGACTCCCGGCCATCGGCACCCACATGCAGCCCAATGCCGAGCTCATCGTGGCCCAGAAGCCGGACGTCATCCTGCAGATGAAGGGACGCCGGGAAACAGGGAGCCAGACGGAGCACCTGCGGGAACTGGGGATCCCCGTCCTGACCTTTGAACTCAACTCCCTTGAAGATCTGTACGCGGTCACCCTGACCCTCGGCCGCCTCGTGGGCCGCGAGGTGGAGGCCGCCAATCTGGTCGGCCAGTGGCGTCGGCGTCTGGCCGCCCTGCGCAACAGCTACGCCACGGAGCCCGCGGTGCGCGTCTTCTTCGAGGCGGGTTCCCCCAATCTGCTGGCGGCCGGCAAGGGAAACATCGTCAATGATCTCATCAATGCCGCCGGGGGCATCAATGTGGTGGACTCCCCCCGCAAGCTGGTCCGTCTCAATGAGGAGGCCGTCATAGCCGCCGATCCGGATGCCTACATCTATCAGGTCGGCCCCATGAACCCCACGCCGCAGCCCGTGGCCGAACGGCCGCATTACCGGGAGCTGCGCGCCGTGCGGGAGGGTCGCATCCTTGAAGTGAAGGAAGAACTCTTTTCCCGGCCCGGCCCGCGCTCCATCGACGCGGCGGAAATGCTCGGGCACTGGCTGCATGCCCGCCCCGGCGCGGCGCAAGACACACGGCAGGCGGATTGATCGCCGTCATGACGCAAAGGAACAGGGGAGCCCGGAACGCGTATCGTCCGGGCTCCCCTGTTTTTTGAGAGCGTTTGTCATAGAGCAATTCCACATTGCAAATGTGGAATTGCTCTGGTAGTCGCGAGAGCGACTACCCGCAAGCGAACACACGGAAAAACCACGCTTTTTCCGTAGTGTGAGGGCAGCGTCAGCATTGAAATTGAATACAATTTCAATGCGAATCCGCTCTAAAAAGGCAACGCGCGAGGCGTGCGGCACAACGCCGTCCGGCCCGAAACGAGCGGAGATACCGCGTTTTTTTCCCGAAAAACGACAGGCCGTAAGCTTTGCATCGCAAAGCGTCTCAAACGGAAAATGCTCTCCGTACCGCCGCTACCGGCCGTGAAGGCTCCTTCCCGCCTGGAAAAGGTGAAGTATCCCTTGAAGAGCAGGGCTGTCCGCGCCCCGACAACCACGGCGGGGTCCGCCAGGGCCTGTTGACGCTATTTGCTGTTTGTTGGGGGAAGGGGAAGCCCTCGCTCTGCTGTCGATGCCTGTTTGGGGGGAAGGGGAACCCCGCGCCTAGCGCGGGCGGGGTTCCCCTTCCCCCCAAGCCCCCCATCCCTTCCCCAGCGCGCTTTTATCGGGGGAGGAGTCAGGGACACGAGGCAAGACCGCCACAAAAGGCAAGCTGAACGCGTTCAGCTATTTTCTTATACTTTGAAATTATTTGTAAAATTTGTGGCAACAGGCTCTACTGCAGACGCGGCAGCGTCCCCGCTTCGGCCATCTGTCCGGCCTGACGCTCAAGCTCGGCCCTGATCTGCCCATGCACGCGGCTTTGCGCCTCCAGCAGATCGGCCAGCGGTTCCAGCCCCTCAAGGGCGCGCATGGCCGTGAAGGCGGACTCCCAGATGTCCTGGAAGCCTTCGGCGATACGGGTATCCCTGTCCGCTGCGGCGGCGTCCGTCGTGCGCAGCAGCTCGGCAAGGGCGGCCGTATAGCGCAGAAGGATGTCATGCACCGGCTGCCAGTGGCTTTCCAACACCGCACGCTCCTTCTGGAGCTTTTCGCACCAGAGGAAATCCAGACGGAACTGGAATTCGCGCCAGGCGTCGTTTTCCGCCTCTTCACGCGCATGCGGCGTGCTTTCCAGAAAATGGATGAAGCTGTGCGCGAGCTCCTCGGAATAAAACCAGCCGACGGTGGTGAACCCCAGCAGGGTGGGCACGCTGGCGGACCAGCGGGTACGCCCGTCGGCCGTTGTCGTTCGCTTGCAGAAAAAGACCATCATTCCCCAAACCTCCCGTTCATTGCTGTTGCCGGGACACGGCCGCCGGCCCAGACGCGGCGGACGCAGCGGGCGCGGGCTGCGACACGGCCGGATCGTCCGGGAGCCGGCCGCCGGGCTGCGGCACCACCACATGCGCCAGCACGAGCCCGGCCAGACCTACGCCCAGCCAGAGCAGCACGCCCTTGAGGCGTGTCTTGCGGCGGAAAAATATCGCCCCTCTGGGGCTGATCAGGCTCATGAGCATCATGACGGGACTCAAGGCCATGAGCATGGCGGACAACAGTTCAAGACGTTCCATGACAGCTCCTTCTGATCGCCTTCAGTGGACAGCCCCGGGGGCCTTCTTCCCGGAAAAAAGGGGGCAGGGCGCGCGACGCCGGAAGCCCCTTTGTGGGCCGCATCCGTCCCTGCGCCCCATTCCGGCCGCCGCCTGTGCGGACGGGCAAGGTAAAAAAGGAGGCGGCCGGCCGGCCGCCCTCCCATCAAGACGGCGGACATCCCGCCCCCTTGCGCCGTGCGTGCGGCAAAACGCCTCAGGCCTGCACGGCTTCGTATTCGCGCTGCAGGGAATCCATCAATTCCCTGACGGAAATGATCTCCTTCACGCGGGAAACATTGGCCCCGCAGAAGGCAAAACCCCGCTCCAGATTGCCCTTCATGGCGTTGATGAGGGCGGAGGCGATGCAGTAGGGGGTCTTTTCCTGCTCGCAGGTGCTCACACAATGAAAGACGCACTTGAAGGGTTTTTTGCGCCCTTCACGTGCCGCTTCAATAAAGGCATTGTTCAGGGCCCGGCCCGGCATGCCCACAGGGCTCTTGATGATGGTCACATCCGCATCCGTGGCCGCAAGATAGCTTTCCTTGAAACGCTGATCGGCATCGCACTCATGGGTGGCCACGAAACGCGTGCCCATCTGCACGCCGGAAGCGCCCAGATGCAGGAACTTGTCGATATCGGCCCCGTTGTAGATGCCGCCGGCCGCAATGACCGGGATGGCCTTGCCGCACTTGTCCTCGAAGGGCTTGACCGCATCCACCACCTCGGGGATGAGCTTTTCCAGGGCAAAGGCCGGATCGTCCAGCTCCTCGGCCTTGAAGCCCAGATGCCCGCCGGCCCTGGGGCCTTCCACCACCACGGCGTCAGGCACATAGTCGAAGCGGCTCAGCCATTTTTTGGCGATGACCGTCGCCGCGCGGGCGGAAGAGACGATGGGCACGAGCTTGGTCTTGAATTCCTGCTTCTTTTCTTCGCAGAGTTCCCGCAGCTGACGGGGCATGTCCAGCGGCAGGCCCGCGCCGGAAAAGATGACGTCGGCACGGTTCTCGATGGCGGTACGCACCATCTGGGTGAAGGTGGTCAGCGCCACCATGATGTTGACGCCGATGATGCCCTGCGTTTTTTCCCGGGCGAGCTGCAGCTCCTGCCGCAAGGCACGCAGATTGGCTTCAATGGGATTTTTGGCCACATCCGGCTCGCGCATGCCGATCATGGCCCCGGCGATGACGCCGATACCGCCTTCATTGGCCACGGCGGACGCCAGACCGGAAAGAGAAATGCCAACGCCCATGCCGCCCTGCACGATGGGACGGCGGGCGCAGAGTTCGCCAATTTTCAAAGGGGGAAAAGGCACGGTGAACAACCTCCGCGGGCGCATGGAAAGGGAGGCCATGTCTTCCCCCGTCACATACGGGAGGCGTCATGGCCAGAGCAGAACAATTTTAAGGAAAAACAGGCCAAAACACAAGGGTAGCGCACACATCGACACATCGTCCCGATGACGGCGCGACGGAAAGGACGGAAGAACGCCGGGCTGTTGCGTGTCGCGCCCCCGGCGGGCTTTCCCGCCTCGCCGCATGCGCTTCCGGGGCCTGCCGCCGTATGCGGCCGCACAATATCTTACAAAAAAAACCTCCCCACCGGGCGGGAGCATCCGGGACTATCCGGCATCATCCGTCCCGATCAGGCCCGATCAGGCCCGGCAGGCTCCCCGGTAGGGGCAGCGGCCGCAGCGCCCCGTCACGGGCCGGAAGGCGGCGCAATGCTCCATATGCCAGACCACCAGGCCGAGCAGCTCGCGGCAGCGGTGCAGGGCCAAGGCATAGTCCTCGCCGTCCCACGGGCCGCTGAACAGGGGGTGTTCCTCTCCCTTCTCGTAGAGCTCCACGAGACAGGCGTTCTCCACCCGTTCCTCCGGCCGCATCCCGGCCAGCAGGGCGACATAGCAGGGCAGTTGCAGACTGCGCAGGCGCTCCCGCACCGTCGCGAGCAGCGGCAGGGCATCGTCCGCATCCGCCGTCCCGGCTTCCGCCGCGCCGCGGAAGTCTTCCAGCTCCCGCCAGAAATCTTCCTCGTTCCAGAGCAGCGTGTCCGGCCCGTGGACGCGGCCTGTCTTGTAGTCCACGAGATGGAGCGTCCCTTCCCGCCGGTCGATGCGGTCCGCCTGCCCACGGAAGGAAAACTCGCGTCCTTCCCAGAGCGGCAGCCGGGTATCCAGCACTTCCTCCAGGCCGACGATGGTCGTTTCCGGCTGGGCGTCCAGATACTTCCGCAACCGGTACGGTGCGGACAGCTCCAGCATGATGCGGCTCTCCGGCGGCAGGGCGTTCTCTCCACCCAGTTCGGCAAGGGCCTGCGCCAGCAGCCCATCCAGATCCGCCTGCCGGAAAGACGCCGCGTCCACGCGTTTTCCCATATGCGGCCTGTACAGCTGCTCGAGCACACGATGGATGACCTTGCCGACCAGCGCATGGTCGTCGCCCTCATTGACTTCCTCCGCCTCATGCAGGCGGCAGAGGTAGTGCCAGACAAAACGCTTGGGACAGCCGAGGTAGGCATCCAGCGCCGTGGGCGAAAGACGGCCGGACAAGAAGCGCCGCATGGCCTCCCGCAGGGCGGGGGAATGGTCGATCTCGCGCGGTTGCGCCGTGGAGGGCCGCGCCGCGCAGGAGGGCGTACGCAAAGGCTCTTCGCCGGGCGCGAGCAGGCGGCCGCGCCGCCGCTCCTCCTGCCAGATGAGCTGCTCCACGAAGCGGCTGCGGCTTTTGCGGGCATCGAGGAGAGCGGAGCGGGCGATGCCCTCCTGCCAGTAGAAGAAGACCTTGCGCGCCCCGGCGCACAGCCGGAACAGGGTATGCGCCGCCGCCCGCTCGCGCCGCCGCGCATCGGGCAGCCCCAGCTCCAGGCGCAGGCTGTCCGGCAGCAGGGGATCCTGCGCCGCGCTGCCGGGCAGGCTCTCGTCCGTGGCGTCCAGGATGTGCAGATGATCGAAATGCAGCAGGCGGGTCTCCAGCATGCCCAGCACCTGCAGACCGGTCAGGGGGACCGCCTCGAAGGGGATGCGCTCCTGCTGCATGATCTGCCGGGCGAACTGGAAGAGTTGCCGCGCCGTGAACGGCTCCCGGCTCAGGGCATTGTGCCGCAAAACGGGCAGGCAATGCTCCCGCAGACGGTACATGGCCTCGGCGTCCAGCGGATAATGCGGCCAGATGTGCCCGCCGCGCTCCTGCAGGCAGGTACACAGAGCCTCCAGCGCATCGGCCAGCTCCGCGCAGGTCCGTACGGCGGCAAAGGCCTCAAAGAGGATATGCGTCAGTTCGCGCAGGGCGCGGGCCTCCCGCGGCGCGAGCACAGCTTCCACCGGGGAAAGGGCCTCGTCGAGCGTGAGGCTGCGGCTGCCCTGGCGGATGGCTTCGGCCAGCAGGGCCAGCGGTTCCCGCAGGGAGGCGCGCTCCGCGTCCGGCACTGGCGCGGACGCCACAACGTCCTCCTGCTGGAGCATGGCCAGATAGGGATGGCGCAGACATTCCAGCAGGCTCCGCCAGTAATAGCGGCCGTCCGCGCCGCGCTCCTCCTGCGTGCGGAAAAGGCTTTCCAGCAGGCGAAAAAGTGGCGACCGCTCCAGCGGATAGCCCATGGAGATGTTGACGTCCTTGCGGGGCAGATGATGCAGCACCGGCAAGAGCAGCCCGTTATGCGTCAGCACCACGGCCGTGGACGGCCCGGCAGGCTCCTGGCCCGCGGCCCAGTGGATGGCCCCGGCATCCTCGCCGTCCGCATCCTCCAGCCGGGCGACGTCCGCCGTGGCGGGCTCCGCCTCCGGCAACAGGGCCTCACGCAGGGCGGCCAGCTGGGAATGCACGTCATAGCCGGCAAAAAAATGGAATTCCGGCCCTGCCGGCTCCGCCGCATCCGCCGCATCCGCGAGTATGGCCCGCGCCTGCCAGCTGCGCAGCCAGCGGGCATGCTCCTCGCAGGCCCAGTGCGCTTTGCCGCCCAGCGCCAGCGCCGCGTCCGTGTGCAGGCAGACGTCCGTTCCGGCTTCCCAGAGACGGCGGAGCAAGGTGTCCTCGGTGGGCGTCAGCAGGGCAAAGCCCGCCAGCAGCACCGGCCGGTCAGGCCGGGCGCGCAGGCTCTCCGGCACGTCTTCGCCAAGACGGGCCGTCTCGCAGGCGTCAAAGCCCGGCGTCGTCCAGCCTCGTTCCCGCAGCAGACGGGCATAGGCCTCCTGGATGCGGCCCAGCGCGGCGAGCAGGGCGGCCGCGGGCGGCGCCACTTCCCCTTCCATGTGGGCGATGTCGGCGGCCGTCACGCCGTACCCGAAAAGCTCGTCCAGCACGCCGGCCAGCCGCATGCCCCAGGGCAGGAACTCCTCCATCTCCATGCGGGAAAAACGCTCGGCAAGGCCGCTGTCCGTCCGGGAAAGGCCGGAGACGCACTCGCGCAGCAGCGCCACCTGATCCAGACTGTTGGCCGTGCGCACGGGCGGCTCGCCCGCCTGTTCCCGCCAGCGGCCCAGCAGCTCGGTAAAGGTCATGACCTTGGGCAGCAGGGTGGGCTTGCCGTCCAGAGCATAAAGATGCTGCAGATACCGCCAGGGGCGGTTGTGCGGCACCACCAGCAGGGCCCGTCCGGGACAGCCCTCCGTACGGCGGGCGATGTGCTCCTTGAGCGCGGGCAGGAAGGGCTTGCGCCAGTCAAAGACGGAAAAGGGCGTTCCGGCCATGTCTACACCTCATGACGGCAGGGGAAGACCTGCGACAGATCCGCCTGCGCTTCCGTGACGTCCGACAGTTCCACCCGCCGGAAAGACCGCTCATCCAGGTAGACGAGCAGCCCCGTGGCCGGGAGATCCGCCGGCAGGCAGCTCAGGTAGCCGCGCAGCTGCGCCACATGCCCCGCTTCCGGCCTGCCGCTCTTGAATTCCAGCACCAGATGACGCCGCCGGCCCGGAACGATCAGATCCGCCCGGCCGGCCCGCAGGCCGTCGCGTCCGGGCACGAGCAATCCCTGCTCCGCATGCCCCCGGCCCAGCCAGTCCATGAGCAGGGGCTGCCCCGCCACCCAGCCGAGGGCGGTCAGGATGCCCCGGCGCAGCTCTTCATCCTCCGGCACGGCCCGGGGAAAGGTCTCCCGGCCGCGCCGCCAGGCCGCTTCCGCCCGGCATGCGGCGCTCTCGCCCGCCGCCGCGGCAAGATGTTCCAGACAATGGTGCAGGAATTCCCCCCTGTCCTGCGGACGGAAGGCCGTCCCCAGCGGGTTGCGGAAGATCTTGAGCGTGGGCAGCCACTGCATGGGCCGCCACGGCGGATCCCCGCCGTCGTCCGCGCCCGCGCGGGAGCCGCCGTCTTCCGTCAGGGGGGAGGGCGCTTCATCGGGAGCGGGCGTCCCCGCATCGTCCACGGCATCCGCCGCCGTCTGTGCCGGGAGCTCTCCTTCCGCGTAGGGGACGGCGAAACCGGCCAGTTCCCAGAGCCGGTTCAGACCGGCCGTGACGCTGCCGCGCGTCGAGGAGGAAAGCGGCGTGCGGATGACGTGCAGCTCCTCGCAGGCACGGGTAAAGGCCACATAGAGCTGATTGAGGCGCTCCACGCCCTGACGGACGAATTCGCGGTAATACGGCTCGCCCATCCTGGCCCGCGCCCGGCAAACCACGCGCACCCCGCCCACGCTCACGGGCAGCATCTTGTCCACCAGAAGGGACATGCCGGTACCGGGCAGAATGACCACCGGGGCCTGCAGGCCCTTGGACTTGTGAATGGTCATGACGCGCACGGCGTCCAGATTTTCCGGCGCGGGCACCTTCTCTTCCTGTCCCTTCTGATCCCAGTGATACAGAAAGGCCGCCGGAGAGGCCAGGCCGTTCTCCTCGGCGGAGGAAAGCACCTCCATGAAGCAGCGCAGGAAGACCGCCGCGTCAGGGAAACGCTCGCGCGCCCGGAGCCGTTCGCACCATTCCATGAGGGTGTCGTAAGGGGTCATGAGACCGGCCCGCCCGAGGAAGGGCGCCAGGAAATAGTCCCAGATATCCGGGCGGAACTCCCGGAAGGCCTGCCAGAGCGGACGCTGCCTGCGGGCATGGGCGGCCCGCCAGTCGTGCAGGGCCTGCGGTTCGAGGCTGAAGGCGGGATGCCCGGCCAGCAGCTCGCCGTGCAGCACGGTCCACAGGGCCACATCGTCCTCCGGCCGGTCCAGAAAGCGCAAAAAGGCCACCAGCTGCAGGATGAGCGGATGCTCCGCCAGCAGGAGGCTGTTCTCCGTGATGACGGGGACGCCGTCCTCCATGAGCAGCTCGGCATAATCGTGGGCCAGTTCGTTGGTGGTCACCAGCACGAGCAGATCCGACCAGGGGCGGCGCGCGCCCGTTTCCCGCACAAGGCGCAGCAGGCTTTCCCCCACGGCCTGCCTGCCTTCGGCGGCATGGGCGATCGTCTCCGCCTCCGCCGCATCGTACACCCGCACGCAGCCGCCCGGGGCGGACGGCTCCGGCAGACGCTGCACGGCATCGGCATACGCGCCCGCCACGGCGGCCGCGCCTTCTTCCAGCAGATCGGCGGGAACGCTCCTGCCCAGGATGGCCGTCAGCACCTCCCGCGCCGTCTCGCGGTCGGCCAGACGGGAGAACAGGCGGTTATTGTGCTCCACGATGACCTGACGGCTGCGCCGGTTGCAGGGCAGGGATTCCTGACGGCAGCCCTCGGCCATGCCCAGCAGCTCCGCATCCCGCGCCAGTTCGTCGAACAGGCGGGTATCGCCGCCGCGCCAGCCGTAGATGGCCTGCTTGACGTCGCCCACCCAGGTCAGGGTGCCGCCCTGGGCAAGGGCTTCTCCCACCAGCGGATGCATGGCCTGCCACTGCTGGCGGCTGGTGTCCTGGAACTCGTCGAGCATGAAATGCCGCAGGCGGCTGCCCAGACGGCAGAGGGCCTCCGGCACGCCGAACTCCCCGGACAGCGCCTCACGGGCCTTGAGCGGGATGAGCACCGCCGGTATGTTGCCGTCCCGGCGGCTGTCGGCGGCAAAGTCCTCGCAGAGCAGACGGGCAAGCCGGACGGTCTCGGCGGATTTGCGCGCCTCCTCCAGCACGGTCAGATGACGGATGGCCTCATGGGCCGTCCGCCAGAGCGTTTCCCAGGCTTCCGTCAGCGAAGCGGGACGGGCGCTGCCCTTATTGAGGATCTCCTTGCCCGGCTCGGTGAAGTAGGTACTCGTCATAAAGCCCGCATCCCCGGCCGCGACCTTCTCGCAGGCCTTCTTCGCATGGAGATTGAGCTTGATGCCGCTGCCCCGGCCTTCCTCAAGGAAGGCCTCGGCCGCCGTACGGCAGGCCGTCCAGATGCGCCCTTCCTCCTCGTCGATGGCCGCCGGCGGGCTGAGCCGGGCAAAAGTGCCGTCCAGAAAGCCGTCCCAGAGGGAGCGCAGTTCCTCCACAAGGTGAGCGCCCGCCACAAAGCCCTTCCTGTCCCCCTGGAAGATCAGGCCGGCGTACACGGAGCGCAGCATGGCCAGCTTGTCCGCATCCCCGTGCCAGGCCTCGTCTATGAGCCTGTCCAGCCGGGGTTGCATGGCCTCGCTGCTGGCAAAGACGGGCTGGAAGTCCGGCGGCAGGCCGAGGTCCAGCGCCGCGGCCCGCACGATGCGATGCAGCAGGCTGTCGATGGTGCGGATGTTGAGCGAGGAAAGATCGCGGAGGATGACCTCCAGCCAGCGGGCGGCCGCATGCGGCTGCAGGGGGATGTCCTGTGCCGTGTTGCCCAGGGCCACGCTTTTCAGCTCCCTGATGACGCGGTCGCGCATCTCCGTGGCCGCGGCATTGGTGAAGGTGATGGCGAGGATTTCCCCCCAGTGCGCGGGGCCGTCATGGCGCACCAGACAGGCCCCGCCCGCCCCGGCGGCATTTGCCTCGCACTGGGCCAGCCGGTTCAGGAAAAGGCGCGTCAGGGTATAGGTCTTCCCCGATCCGGCGGAGGCCTTGATCTGCAGCATGCGCCGGGGAGAACGCAGAGCGGCGGCGATATCCATCCGCGCTCCGCCCTATGCCTGCTCCGGCGGCAGCATGCCGGCAAGCATGCCCTGACCGGTGGACTCCAGCACGGCCCGCCAGAGATCGGAAGCGATGTTGAGCTTGCGGCGCTTGGCCGTCACCAGCGGCAGCGGCAGATGCACGAACTTGTCCTGCAGGCGGCCCACCACCATCTCCGTGCGTCCGGCCAGGGCGGCATGGACGGCGTACTGGCCCAGGAAGCCGCAGTACACCTTGTCGTTGGGGGTGGCGGGCACGGAACGGATGATGTAGCTGGGGTCGATGAACTTGAGCGTATGCGGCACCTGACGCTCCCCGAGGTAGCGCCGGATCTCCCGCTGCAGCAGGGTGGCGACGTCCCCCAGCACGGGATTGCCCGAAATGTCCGTTTCGCCGCGCAGATCCAGCAGATGCTGGCCCGCGCCCTCGGCCACCACGATGACGGCATGATGCCGCGCCGCCAGCCGCCGCTCCAGCGCGGGCAGCAGGCCGCCTTCGCCCTCCAGCCGGAAGGGGGCTTCCGGCACGAGCACGAAATTCACTTCCTTGAGCGCCAGCGCCGCGCGCGCCGCGATGAAGCCCGACTCGCGCCCCATGAGCTTGACGAGGCCCACGCCGTTATGCACGCCGCAGGCTTCGGTATGGGCGCACTGTATGGCTTCCGTGGCCTTGGCCACGGCGGTCTCGAAGCCGAAGGACTGGGCGATGAAATTGATGTCGTTGTCGATGGTCTTGGGGATGCCGATGACGGAAAGCTTGAGGTTGCGCGCCGAGACCTCGGTGGCGATGGCCTGAGCCGCCTTCATGGAGCCGTCGCCGCCGATGACGAAGAGGATGTTCACATTGTTGCGCTCCAGCATGTCCACGATCTCTTCCGGGGACTGCGGCCCGCGCGAGGTGCCCAGGATGGTCCCCCCGAAGCGGTGGATGTCGCTCACGCGCTGCGGCGTCAGTTCGGCCACCGCATGCCCGTACCGGGAAATGAAGCCTTCCAGACCGTAGCGGATGCCGAGGACGGACGGCACGTCGTAGGCATGGTAGGCCTCCAGGACGATGGAACGGATGACGTCGTTGAGTCCCGGACAGAGCCCGCCGCAAGTGACGATGGCGCACTTGGCCCGGCGGGGATCGAAATAGAGCTTGCGCCGCGGCCCGGCCGCCTCGAAGCAGAGACAGACCGGATCGTCGAAGTCGTCGCAGAGCTCCCTGTCCACATAGATGGGGATGCGCCGGTCGTCGGCCCAGGCCCGGAAGGGCAGGGGAGAGTCCAGCTTGGCAGGGCCGAGCAGCCGGATGTCGGTCGCTATGCCGTTATACTCCCTGTGACAGACGGACAGCATGGGCTGTGACGCGTCGTCCATGTGCTGCTGCGACATGTTTTCCTCTCCTTGTTCATTGCTTTTGTGGGGGAAGGGGAACCCCTTCCCCCAAAACAGACAGCGAATACTGAAAATGTTCTCTGGAGAGAAGCTGTACGCCCTATGCGGCCGGCTGCGCGGCGTCATGCTCCGCCTTCATGGCGGCGATGACCAGCGTGAGGAAGGCGTCCAGCTCCAGGCCGATCTTTTCGCATTCCCGGATATTGTCCCGGTTGACGTTGGCGGCAAAGGCCTTGTCCTTCATTTTCTTCTTGATGCTCTTGCTCTCCATGCCCTCGTAGCCCGTGGGCCGCATGAGGGCCGCGGCGCCGACCAGACCGGTGACGGTCTCCGCGCAGCGCAAGGCATAGTCCAGCCGGCTTTGCGGCATGACGCCCGTCATCTCGCCGTTATGCGCCCGGATGGCCACGATGGCCTCCTCCGGCAGCTTGCCCGCCAGCAGCTCGCCGGCCGCAAGCCCGTGCCGCTGCGGCTCCTGCATGGTGGCCGGATAGTCCACGTCATGCAGCAGGCCCGTCAGCGCCCAGAGCTGTTCATCCTCGCCAAAGTGGCGGGCCAGGGCGGCCATGACCGCCGCCGACGCCGTGCTGTGCTGCAAAAGGCCGCCTTCCACACCATTTTCCGCCAGCAGGGCCAGCGCTTCCTTATGGGATATCATGCGTGCATACCTCGTCAAAGAAAAGTGTCTTAGCCTATGTCAGGCCGGCACGCTTGGCAAGGGAGGAGCGTCCCGTGTTGACAGCGCAGGGAATATGTCGGAAAAGCACTGTTTGTCGTTATGATTTCTTCACGAGGTTCCGTATCGTCATGCCCCTTTATGGCCTGAAATTCCGTACGCTCGGCCAGACGAGCTACCATTCCGGCCCGGATGCGCTGCGCCCCGGCGACCAGGTGATCATCGCCGCCGAGCAGGGCGAGGCCCTGGCCGAAGTCGTCTCCGGGCCGCATGAGAGCCTGCCCGCGCCCTACGCCGACGCCGCGCAGGACATCCTGCGTCCGGCCACGGACGAGGACAGGGAACGCGCCCGCAGCAACGCCGTCCTGGCGCAGGAGGCCGCCGCCTTCTGCCGCCAGTGCATCCGGCAACGCCGGCTGGACATGAAACTTGTGGAAGTGGAAGTCTACTTTGACCGCAGCAAGTTCATCTTTTACTTCACCGCCCCGGCGCGCATCGACTTCAGGGAGCTGGTGAAGGATCTGGTGCGCGAATACCGCGCCCGCATCGAACTGCGCCAGATCGGCGTGCGCCACGAGACGCAGATGGTGGGCGCGGTGGGCAACTGCGGCATGGTCTGCTGCTGCCGCCGCTACCTGCGCAAGTTCGCGCCGGTGACCATCCGCATGGCCAAGGAACAGAACCTTTTCCTCAATCCGGCCAAGATCTCGGGCATCTGCGGACGCCTCCTGTGCTGCCTTGCCTACGAGCAGGAGAACTACGACCGCTTCCATCGCAACTGTCCCCGCCTGGGCAAGAAATACCAGACCACGCAGGGCAGCATGAAGGTCCTGCGGGCCAACATGTTCCGCAACTCCCTGTCCGTGCTCAACGAGAACAACGAAGAACTTGAACTGACGCTTGAAGAATGGCAGGCCCTTGAACCGCACCGCCCCGAGGCGCCGCAGCAACAGGCAGGACAGGGCAAGGCGCAGGCCAGGCCGTCGGCCTCTCCCGCCACGGACGGCATGCTCATCGTTTCCGCCACGCCGGACACCATCGATGACGATCTGTCCCGCTTCCATGACCTGCTGCCGGAGGCGGAAGGCGATCCGGACACGTTGCCGGACAATGCCGCGGGGCAGGAAAGCGCCGCTGGCCAGACGGCGGGGCAGGGCGAAGGCGGCAAGACCCGCCGCAAGCGCCGCCGCAAACCGGCCGCCCGCGGCACGGATGACGGCGGCCCCTCTACCGAACAACCGTAAGGAGCGACCCGGTGTCCCACTTTTTCATCACCACGCCCATTTATTATGTCAATGCGCAGCCGCATCTCGGCCATGCCTATACCACCATCGTGGCGGATTGCCTTGCCCGCTTCCATCGCCTGAAGGGCGAGGACACCCTTTTCCTGACCGGCACGGACGAACACGGCGACAAGATCGTGCAGTCCGCCGAAAAGCAGGGCCAGAGCCCGCAGGAATTCGTGGACGGCATCAGCGGCCAGTTCCGCGCGCTCTGGCCGCGGCTCGGCATCGCCAACGACCGTTTCGTGCGCACCACGGACGCCGACCACAAGGCCCGCGTGCAGCGCTTCCTGCAGCAGGTCTACGATGCCGGGGACATCTATTTCGGGGAGTTCGGCGGCCATTACTGCTACGGCTGCGAACGCTTCTATACGGAAAAGGAGCTGGAGAACGGCCTTTGCCCGCAGCACCTCACCAAGCCGGAATTCATCAGCGAGAAGAACTATTTCTTCCGCATGTCCAAGTATCTCCCCTGGCTGAAGGAGCATATCCTTGCCAACCCCGACTTCATCCGGCCGGAACGCTACCGCAATGAAGTGCTGGGCATGCTGGAATCCGGCGCGCTGGAAGACCTGTGCATCTCCCGCCCCAAGAGCCGCCTGACCTGGGGCATCGAACTGCCCTTCGACACGGATTACGTCTGCTACGTCTGGTTCGATGCGCTGCTCAACTACATCAGCGCGCTGGGCTGGCCGGACGGCCCCGACTACGCGCGCTACTGGCCGGGAGAACATCTGGTGGCCAAGGACATCCTCAAGCCCCACGCCATCTTCTGGCCCACCATGCTCAAGGCCGCGGGCCTGCCCCTCTACCGGCACTTGAACGTCCACGGCTACTGGCTGGTGCGGGATACCAAGATGTCCAAGTCGTTGGGGAACGTCGTCGATCCGCTGGCCATGAGCCAGGAATTCGGTCTGGACGCCTTCCGCTATTTCCTCCTGCGGGAGATGCACTTCGGCTCCGACGCCAGTTTCAGCGAGGAGAGCATCGTCACCCGCATCAACGCCGATCTGGCCAATGATCTGGGCAACCTCTACAGCCGCGTGCTGTCCATGACCGCCAAATTCTGCGACGGCAAAACGCCCCCGTGCGGCAGCCTGAACGAAGATGACAAGGCCATCGCCGAGCTTTGCCTCACGGCCATGCAGAATTATGTGCAGCTCTTCGGCGTCGTCCAGTTCTCGCAGGCGCTGGAATCCCTCTGGGAGCTGGTGCGCGCCTGCAACAAGTATGTGGATTCGCAGGCTCCGTGGGCCCTGTCCAAGCAGGGCGATACCGAGCGCCTGAACACGGTGATGCACACCCTGCTCACGGCCATGCGCAAGGTGGCTCTCTGCCTCTGGCCGGTCATGCCGCAGTCGGCGGCGGCCATGCTGACCCAGCTCGGTCAGCCCGCCGGCGGCGAGACGGCCCCGGCCTGCGACCTGGAGCGGGAAATGGGCGAATTTGCCGGGCTGACGGCGGGCACGCCGCTGGCGGCCGCCTCCAACCTTTTCCCGCGCATCGACGCCGCGGCCCGGGCCAAGGCGGCCGAAGCCGCCGCCAAGGCCGAGAAGGAAAAGAGCAAGGCCGAAAAGGCCGCGCAAAAGGCCAAGCCCGCCCCCGCGCCCGCGGGACCGGCGGAAGAGATCACCTTTGAACAGTTCAAGGCGGCGGATCTGCGCGTGGGCACGGTGCGCGTCTGCGAGCGCCACCCCAATGCCGACCGCATCCTGCGCCTTGAGATCGACTTCGGAGAAGGGCAGCCGCGGCAGATCCTTTCCGGGCTGGCGGAATTCTTCGCGCCGGAGGAACTCGTGGGCAAGCAGGTGTGCGCCGTACTCAACCTGGCCCCCCGCAAGATCCGCGGCCTCATGTCCCACGGCATGGTACTCACGGCGGAACAGGACGGCAGGCTCGTCCTCCTGCAGCCCGGCGGCAACATGCCCGACGGCAGCCGGATAGGGTAGATGACGGCGGGGCGGGGCGCGGCGGCGCGTCCTGCCCTTTGCCGCTCCCGCCGTCCGTCAGTCGCGCTCAGGAAGCGGCGCGGCGGAGCTCTCCCCGGCCTGCGTGGCGAAAAGCCGTTCCAGCGCCTGCTGATCAAGGGGAGAGAGATTGAAACGCATGGCGGCATCGTCCAGCAGGGCATACAGCCCGGCCCGACCCTTTTCCGCCAGCCCGGCAGCCACATAGGCCGCCGCACGGCGCACCAGCTCGCTTTGCGGCATGATCGTCGTCATGGGGAACCTCCTTCGTGCGGCCCGCTCCGCCGGCACTGCGCGGACAGGCGTTCCGCCATTTCCTGCTGACCCGGATCGCCCGGAAGAGCCCGGGCATCCCTATCAACCATTAGCCAAAGTCGTGCCCCTTGGCAATGCGGAAGGGCGCACACGGGGAAATCATGGACAACCTTTTTGTGGCCCTCATCCTCAGCATTGTGGAAGGACTCACGGAATATCTGCCCGTCTCCTCCTCGGGCCATCTCATCCTGGCCAGCGATCTGCTCAACTTCGTGGGCGAGAAGGCCGCGACCTTCAATGTGGTCATCCAGCTCGGCGCCATCATGGCCGTCGTGGTGCTGTACTGGGAGCGCTTCTGGGGCCTGCTGCGCCCGCAGCCCTATGTGCGTTTTGCCGGCATGCGCGGCATCGTCCTGCTTGTCCTGACCTGCCTCCCGGCCTGCATCGTGGGACTGCTCCTGCACTCCACCATCAAGAAACATCTGTTCACGCCCACCACGGTGCTGCTGGCGCTGGTGGCCGGGGCCATCATGATGATCGTGGTGGAGCGGCGCAAGTACCGCCCCTCCTGCGTGACCCTGGACGAGATGACGCCCCGGCTCGCGCTGGGCATCGGGCTCTTCCAGTGTCTTTCGCTCTGGCCGGGCTTCTCGCGTTCGGCGTCCACCATCATGGGCGGCATGCTCCTTGGCGCCAAGCGCAACGTGGCCGCGGAATATTCCTTCATCGCCGCCGTGCCCATCATGATCGCCGCCACAGGCTACGACATGCTCAAGAGCTGGCACCTCTTCACCGCGGCGGACATTCCCTTCTTTGCCGTGGGCATGGTGGGGGCCTTCCTTTCCGCGCTGCTGGCCATCAAGGCCTTTGTGGCGCTGGTCGGACGCATCACCCTGATCCCCTTCGCCATCTACCGGCTCGTGCTGGCGCCTTTCGTCTTTTATTTCATGGAGTACTGACCCGTTCAAAAAAAAATTTGGTCTGACATGAAAAAAATGCTTGCCATCAGGCGGAAGTTTGTCTAAGTTTCTCTTCGCGCTTGATGGAAAACACGGCAAGGTAGCTCAGTTGGTCAGAGCATGCGGTTCATACCCGCAGTGTCGGGGGTTCAAATCCCTCCCTTGCTACCAGAATCCAGGACGTCCGGGAGCTTTCCTCCCGGACGTTTTTCTTTTTGCGCCGGACGGCCTGTCCGTAACACCACCATGCTGAAACCTCCCTCCATGCCGACACGCCCCCGGCACGCTGCCGCCCCAGCCCCGGGCACCAGACCGGCCACCAAACCGTTCGTCAGACCGTCCGCCGGTTCGTCCGTCAGCCCGGCTCTTCAGCCTGCCGGGAAAAAGACGGATGCCGTCCGGCCCGCCGTGCCGCCTTCCACGCCGGACACGCCGCCGGGCTGGCGGGAATGCCTGCGCCGCTATGCCGCGCACCTGCGCCGGCACCCTGTGCGCAGCCTGCTGCGCTGGGCCGTGTTTCTGCTCTTTCTGGACATTTTCCGTTACGCCGTCCTGCCGCCGGTCATCCCGCTCATGGCCTGCGACCCCGGGGAAACGTCCATGATGACCCTGCGCCGCGAAGCCTTTGTCGCGGCCCACCCCGGCAAGACCTGGCGTCCACGGCAGCGCTGGGTGCCGCTGAAACGCATCTCCCCGTGGTTGCGGCAGGCTGTCGTCGCGTCGGAGGATGACCGCTTCCGCCTCCATCATGGCTTTGACTTTGAACTGCTCTGGCAGGCGGCCCTGCGCAATTGGGAAAAGGGCAGGCTGGCGGCCGGCGGCAGCACCATCACCCAGCAGCTGGCCAAAAATCTCTGGTTCTCGCCCGAGCGCTCCCTGCTGCGCAAGATCAAGGAAGCCATCATGACGGCACGGCTGGAGCTCTGGCTCGACAAGGACCGGATCCTGGAGCTCTATCTGAATGTGGTGGAGTGGGGGCAGGGCATCTTTGGCGCGGAGGCCGCCGCCCGGCACTATTTCGGCAAGTCGGCCGCCGCCCTGACCAAGCGGGAGGCCGCGCAGCTGGCGGTCATGCTGCCCGCGCCGCTCAAGCGTTCGCCGCGCTCGCCGCTGGTGCAGCGCCTGTCCTCCCGCCTCATGCGCCGCATGTACTGACGCCGCATGTACTGACGCGGGTTCCAGGCGACGACTGTCCAAAAATCATACGGCGTCCAGTTTTTGCACAGGGGAGGGCGGCCGGAGGCCGCGCCTCTTGATTGTCTTCTGTGCCGTAATGGGGTAGAGTGCTCCCCTCATGTCTGAGACCACACCTTTCAAGGAGTAATACATGACCGAGGAATTGCAGACCCAGCAGGGCCACGACGACGCCCAGGAAGATTTCGCCACCCTTTTCGCCGCGCAGGAGGCCGCCGCGCCCCGCCTGCAGACAGGCCAGAAGGTGACGGGAAAGATCATTGAAATCAATGGCGATTCCGTCTTTGTCGATGTGGGCATCAAGGTGGACGGCGTCATGGATCGCAAGGACATTCTCGATGCCGAAGGCAAGGAAATGGCAGCCCCCGGCGACAGCATCGACGTCTGGGTCGTGGGCGTCAATCCCCACGAGATCCGCCTGTCCCGCTCCATGAGCGGCAGCGGCATGGCCGCCCTGGAAGAAGCCTGCCAGTCCGGCGTCCCGGTGGACGGTCGCGTCGTGGCCTCCTGCAAGGGCGGCTACACCGTGGAAGTGCTCGGCAAGACCGCCTTCTGCCCCGGCAGCCAGATGGATGCCGCCGCCACGGGCGACGCCGAGTCCGTCGTGGGCCGCACCATGCAGTTCGTGGTGCTGCGCGTGGAAAATCGCGGCCGCAACATCGTGGTGTCCCGTCGGGCGCTGCTGGAGCGCGAACGGCAGGACAACCTGGAAAAGCTGCTGGCCAGCATCAAGGTGGGCGATACCGTCGAGGGCCGCATCACGCGCCTTGCCCCCTTCGGCGCCTTCATGGAACTGGCTCCGGCAGTGGAAGGCATGATCCATCTTTCCGAACTTTCGTGGTCGCGCGTGGGCGCCGCCGACGAAGCCGTCTCCCCGGGCGATATGGTGCGGGCCAAGCTGCTGTCCGTGAGCACGGACGACAAGGGACGCACCCGCATCTCCCTTTCCCGCAAGCAGGCTGAGGGCGATCCCTGGGCTCAGGTGACCGACCGTCTGGCTGTGGGCAGCGTCATGGAAGGCAAGGTGACCCGCCTTGCGCCCTTCGGCGCCTTTGTGGAACTGCTGCCCGGCGTGGAAGGCCTCGTGCACCTTTCCGAAATGTCCTGGACCAAGCGCGTGAACAAGGCCGAGGACGTGGTGGCCGCCGGGGATACGGTGTCCGTGAAGATCAAGGAGATCAATCCCGAGACCCGCCGCATCTCCCTGAGCATGCGTGACGCCGAAGGCGACCCGTGGCAGGAGGCCGCCAGCCGCTTTGCCGTGGGCACGGTGGTGGAAGGCACGGTGGAGAGCCAGAGCAAGTTCGGCGTCTTCGTGACGCTGGCTCCGGGCATCACGGGTCTGCTCCCGGCCGGCGTCATCAAGAGCGCCAAGAAGAGCGAATTCACCAGCCTCGACAAGGGCGACAGCGTCAAGCTGGTCGTTCAAAATCTGGACACCGCCGCCCGCCGCATCAGCCTGGCCCCCGAAGGGGTGGAAGTGGCGGAAAAGACCCGCGATACGGACTGGAAGCAGCATGCCAGCGCGGGTTCCGCCGGTCAGAGCGCAGGAATGGGGATCATGGCACAGGCTTTGCAGAAGGCTCTGCAAAAGAAAGCCTAAGGAGCTTCCCCTATGAGAATGAGAAAACCCCTTGCTCTGGCGCTCGCCGCACTGTTCATGATGGGCAGTCTGGCGCAGGCCGCCACGCTGCCTGACTTCACCACGCTGGCCGCCAAGTGCGGCCCGGCGGTGGTCAATATCGGTACGGAGCGTACCGCGCAGGCGGGCGGGCCCGAAGAATTCTTCGGCGAGATGTTCCGCAACATGCCCCCCGGCTTCGGTCAGTTCTTCGACCAGTTCGGCATGGGCCCGCGCGGCGGACAGCGTGCCCCGCAAAAAAAGCAGAAGTCCCTCGGTTCGGGCTTCATCATCTCGGCTGACGGCTACATCGTCACCAACAACCATGTGGTGGCCGACGCCGACGTGATCCATGTGACCCTTGACGAAAGCAACGGCAAGTCCACGCCGCTTGTGGCCAAGCTCATCGGCGCCGACGAGGAGACCGACCTTGCCCTGCTCAAGGTGGAAGCCAAGAAGGAACTGCCCTTCCTCAAGTTCGGCAATTCCGACGCGCTCAAGGTGGGCGAGTGGCTCATGGCCATCGGCAATCCCTTCGGCCTTGACCACACGGTGACCTCCGGCATCCTGTCCGCCAAGGGCCGCAATATCCGTTCCGGGCCGTTCGACAACTTCCTGCAGACGGACTGTTCCATCAACCCCGGCAACTCCGGGGGCCCGCTGCTGAACATGGACGGCGACGTGGTCGGCATCAATACCGCCATCATCGCCAGCGGGCAGGGGATCGGCTTTGCCATCCCCAGCAACATGGCCGCCAATATCATCGAGCAGATCAAGAGCGGCAAGAAGGTCAGCCGCGGCTGGATCGGCGTGACCATCCAGGATGTGGACGAAGCCATGGCCAAGGCCATCGGCATGGATACGCCCCGCGGGGCGCTGGTGGCCAGCACCCTGGAAGGCGAGCCCGCCGACAAGGCCGGCATCGAGGACGGCGACGTCATCGTCAGCGTGGACGGCGAGAACATCGCCGACTCTTCCGCCCTGCTGCGCGCCATTGCCGCCAAGAAGCCCGGAAGCATCGTCAAGCTGGGCATCTGGCGCGGCGGCAAGGAGCAGGTGATGGACGTCACCCTTGGCGAACGTCAGAGCGCCCAGAGCGCCGCTGCCCCCGGCAAGGACGGCAAGAAGCAGGACGAAGGCCTGCTGGGCCTTACGGTACGGGCGCTCAAGGCTGAGGAACGTCAGGAGATGGATCTTTCCGACAAGGAAGGCATCCTTGTGCTGGATGTCAATCCCGACAAGGCCGCTGCCGAGGCCGATATCCGCCCCGGCGACATCATCCTGCGCGCTGACCGCAAGCCGGTGAACACGCCCGAGGCGCTCTCCAAGATCGTCAAGGAAGTGGGCGTGCAGCGCGGCGCCATCATGCTGCAGGTCATGCGGCGCGGCGATACGCTCTTCAAGGCGCTCACCATCGAAAAGAAGTAAGCCAAAAGCCCTTTCGGCAACAAAAAAGGAGGCGCAAGCCTCCTTTTTTGTTGCCCGGCAAAAACAGGGTTGTAACACGCTCCAAAGTCCTGTATCTGAAAAGCAGGAACGCAGGCTTCTTTTCAGATCCCGAGAAAGACACCTCAAGGAGATCTCATGGCTACCACATCCTCCGGCCGGCCCATGCATCCCACGTTCGACGCGGCGCATGAAGCCTTTGTCCAGGAATATCTTGCGCTCTACCACAATTTTCCGAAATATATGGAAGATCTTGTTCTCGGCTTTGGCTGGGGAGAAGGCAAAGACGGTCAGCGCTGGTTCATCATTTCCGCCGATCCCAAGGACTTGCAGCATCTTACCTATCCCGAGCTCATGAACTGGGATCATGAGAGCTTCCGCGATCTCCCCGAGCTCATCCAGCATGCCCGCCTTGAACATATCGTGGAGTAAGGCCCGCACACGACATCTTCAAGAAACGCCCTGACGGCGGACGGACTGCTCCGGCCGGAAGCTGCGCGCCCCTGCATGCGCCGAGAGCAACCAACTCCCGGCCTCCTGCTTTTTTTTGCCCCGAAACTTTTCCCGAGCGTGCGATCCGTTTGCTCGGACACTGCGGGCGAGGCTGCTTTCCCGCATGCGCGGGCGCTGGAGACGGCTGCCGGCGCCTGAGCGGGGAGGCCAGCGGTTGCGTCCGGCAAAAGGGCAGGCTATACTGACGGATGACGCCAAAGGAGGAAACTATGTCCCTGCATCCCCACGCCGGGCAGCTGCCCACGCCTGACATGCTGACTGACGTTCCCACGCTGGTCAGCGCCTATTATACCGACTTTCCCAGTCCGGCCGAGGCATCCCAGCGGGTCAGCTTCGGGACATCGGGACATCGGGGCTCATCCCTCGACCTGAGTTTCAACGAGGAACATATCTACGCCATCACGCAGGCGGTCTGCGACTACCGGGCCAGCCACGGCATCAAGGGACCGCTCTTCCTCGGCGGAGACAGTCATGCGCTTTCCCAGCCGGCCTTTCGTTCGGCCCTGGAAGTGCTGGTCGCCAATGACGTCCATGTCTTCATCGCGCCGGACGGGGAGTATACCGCGACCCCCGTCATTTCCCACGCCATCCTGAGCTGGAATGCCGCCAACGCGGGCAGCGCCCAGGCGGACGGCATCATCATCACGCCTTCGCACAATCCCCCGCGTGACGGCGGCTTCAAGTACAATCCCCCGCACGGCGGCCCGGCGGAGACTTCCGTCACCCGCTGGATAGAGCGCCGGGCCAATGAACATCTGGAAGCCAGCAACCGCGCCGTGCAGATCATGCATTACCGGGCGGCCCGCCATTCCTCGCGGGTCAAGGTCTACGATTTCACGGCCCGGTATGTGGATGATCTTGCCGACGTGCTGGACATGCCGGCCATCGCCGCTTCGGGGCTTTCCCTTGGGGTGGATCCGCTGGGTGGGGCAAGCCTGCCCCTGTGGGAACCCATCGCCCAGAAGTACGGTCTTGCGCTGAAGGTGGTCCACAAGGAGGTGGATCCCTCCTTCCGCTTCGTGCCCTGCGACAAGGACGGCAAGATCCGCATGGACTGTTCGTCCCCCTACGCCATGAGTCGTCTGCTGTCCTTGCGCGACAGCTTTGATCTGGCCTTTGCCTGCGACCCGGACGCGGATCGCCACGGCATCGTGACGCGTGACGAACTCATGAACCCCAATCATTTCCTGGCCGCTGTCTGCTGGTATCTCTTTCGGACGCGTACGCAGTGGAGCAAGGGCAGCGGCATAGGCAAAACGCTGGTGACCAGCGCCATGCTGGACAGGGTAGGGGAGGAACTCCAACGGCCGGTGGTCGAGGTCCCCGTAGGCTTCAAATGGTTTGTCCCCTACCTGCACAGCGGTCGCTGCGCCCTGGGCTGCGAGGAAAGCGCCGGCGCTTCTTTCCTGACACGCGACGGCAGACCGTGGAGCACGGACAAGGACGGCCCGCTGCTTTGCCTGCTGGCGGCGGAAATGATGGCCAGGGAAGGCAAATCCCCGTCGGCCGTTTACGCCGGTCTGACGGAACGGCACGGCGCGCCCTGCTACCAGCGCCTTGATGCCCCGGCGGACGCCAAAGTACGCAGCCTGCTCAAGGGGCTGACGGTGGAACAGGCGGACATTCAGGAACTGGCGGGCGAGCCGGTGGAGAGCGTCATCACCCACGCCCCGGGCAATGACGCGCCCATTGGCGGCATCAAGGTCATCACCCGCAGCGGTTGGTTTGCCGTGCGCCCGTCGGGTACGGAACCCATTTGCAAAGTCTATACGGAAAGCTTCGCGGGCGAGGAGCACCTGCACCGCCTGCAAAAGGATGCCATCGATTTTCTGAACCGTCTGCTCCAGCAGGCATAAGCGGCACGGCGTAGAACCTCTGCAGGCTCTTCCCCCGAACAATGGGAATTCGGGATACACTCCGAATCCCACCACGGGGGAGGGGCCTTTTTCTTGCCAAACACTAAGGGGACGGCCTTGTGCCCTGCCGGGCACTGACCGTACCTTTCCTAGACCTGTAAACACTATTTACAGCCTGTTGGGGGGAAGAAGAACCCCTCGCTCTGCTGTCTTACGGCCTAACAGGCACGGCCCTATGGGCCGCCTTTCGGTCGCCGTCGGCGGGGGAGGGGTTCCCCCTTCCCCTCAAGCCCCCATCCCTTGCCCAGCGCGCTTTTACCAAGGGTAGCGTCGGGAACACGAGGCGACCCCGCCCCCAAAAACAAGCGGAGCGTGTACGGACTAGTTGTCTTATCTATTTAAATTATTTGTTAATCTTACATTGACAGACTCTAGCGCAACCCCACCACCCGCCGCAAGGTCACGAGTTCAGCCTCTTCCAGCGGACGATAATGTCCCGGCGCAAGCGTGCCCAGCTGCAGCGGGCCGACAGCCACCCGCCGCAAGCGCAGGATCGTCAATCCCAGATCCCGGCACATGCGCCGGATCTGCCGGTTGACCCCCTGCCGCAGGACCATCCGCAAGAGCGTACAGCCGGAGGCCGTGCTGCGTGCCGTCACTTCCACGGGGAGCAGTTCCTCACCTTCCGCCAGGCGCATGCCCGAACGCATGGTCTGCAGGGCCTTCTGAGTCACCACATTGCGCACCAGCACCTCATACAGCTTGGGCAGATGATGGCGCGGATGCATGAGGCGCTGCGCAAGGCGTCCGTCATTGGTCAGCAGAATAAGCCCCTCGGAAAAGTAGTCCAGCCGCCCCACAGGGAACAGCCGTACCCCCGGAAACTCGCGCGCCACGAGGGAAAGCACGGTCTGACGTCCCTGCGGGTCCGCGGCCGTGCTGACCACCTGAACAGGCTTGTGCAGCATGAGGTAGAGCATTTGCTGTGCGCGGGCGAGCGGCTTGCCGTCCACGCACACCGTATCGTCCAGAGAGATCCGCCGCCCGGCCTGCCTTTCCACCTCGCCATTGACGCTGACGCGCCCGGCAAAAATCAGTTCATCCGCCTTGCGCCGGGAACAGCACCCGGCCTCGGCGATCACCTTGTTCAGCCGGCGCTCAGAGGACAGAGGAGGCCGGCGCGACGGACGCCGCCAGGCAAGAAGCTCCTCCCGTCCGGCCTGCCGCCAGGAAGAGCGGGCGGAGTCGCCGCCATGATCCTGCTTCGGAGAAAGCGAGGAGGGGAGGGGAGCGAGTTTTTTGTCCCCTGAGGAAAGGTGGTCAGCGCCGACTTCCACTTTTTCCGCCTTTTCCGTCAGGGCACGCTGGGCGGCCTCCTCGCGCTTCCGCCGGGCCTGCCGCTGCCATTGGTTCGCGGCGTCCGCCAGAGGATGGGTCCCGACGGATATTTCAGCCTCCTTTTTGCTTGTGAACTTATTCACTTTTAACGGATCTTTTTTCTTCCATGCCTTTTGGGCATCGTTCTGGTGAGGCGATCTACCACCTTCCAGACAGGCGTCCTGCCTGTCTCGCTGACGCGTCGAGCGATCGCGCGCCGCCTGACCATCATAGTCGGTGTGGCTCCGTTTTGCCTCCCGGCGAGGCCTGCGTCCGCAATCCGCCGGAACCGCCGCATCCGGCTGACACGGAGCTGCCCCCTCGGACGGACAAAAGGGCGCAGGGCACGATAACAGTGCCGCATCGTCAGCGGAAGACCCGGCAGAAGGAGAAGGAGACGGTTTCGGCGCAGCCGCCGCGCGAGGCGGACGCCGCCGCACGGCACGGCGCAACAAGCGAGATCCCATAGAACATACCTCATGAAGCTGACATGACGCCAGAAAGAACACGCCTAGCGCCAACCCGAGTTTTGTGCCCAAGTTGGCGGGACAGGTCAAGAAATTTGTGCCCAAGTTGGCGGGACAGGTCAAGAAAGAGGAACGAAGGTTACGCGAGACAAAACATACAACCCTACGAAATTACACGATTTTTTATGTCAAAAGTTTACATAATTATCATTATGAGACAAATAAAATACGTTTTGGGCAATCATGAGGAAACCCCCCTTCGCCCCTCATTTTCCACCTCATTCCGGGTCCATATTTTTGGCCAAACGCCATAAGGCATCCCATCCATTTTTGCCCATCAAACAGTAGCATGTCTCACCTCAAAAATGAATGCTTCCCTGAGAGGGTCATTCGTTGCCCCCCTTTTGCGTACATCTCGCACCGCCTTCTTATATGCAGTACATCAAAAACTACTCTCACGCCTTCTTGTCCTCGCATTTGCTGTTTTTATAAAACTGTATTGAGCCCTCTTTTGTCTTTGGCTCAATTTTGAATCTTTTTTCCCCATTGACACCCCTGACGCTTTGCTTTCTAGTGGACTCCCCACCGAGGCAGAAAATCCATTCCCGGCCTGGACAGCGCCTGCGTGCGCATGGCCGCAGCCGATACTCCTTCAGCATGCAGGTTATCCCACGATGCCCACTCCGTCCCTGCCACCCCTTTCGCCGCAGCGCCATAAGGAACTGCGGAACCGCCACCCCTTGTACAAGCGCCTTTCAGGCGAAAGCGTCTGGGTCTTTCTGGAGGAACTCGGGCTGGATGAAGCACAGTGTGAGCTCTTCATGGATGCGTTCTTCCGCCAGATGGACCACATCCTCGCCTGCATGGATGCGCTGGAAAGCGACCCCCGCCAGGCGGCCCGCATCACCGGCAGCGCGGAAGCCTGCTGCACGGCATGCGCCGCCTGTACGGGAAGGCGTCTGCTGCCGGACAGCGATCCGGCCTATGGCGATCTGCTGCCGCCTTTCGGTATCGGCTGCCCTCTGCTTCTCCAGCTTGAGGACGCCGGTACGACGCCGCAGCGGGACGACGTGTCGGCTCTGCCCCATGCACGCAGGCCTCTGCAAGAGGAGCATTCCGTGCTTTGCGCCGGTCTGGCGGCAGATCCGCAGGGTGGGCTTGAGCGCTTTCTTGAGGCGCTGCGCGAACTCCCTTCCGCCGCTGTCCCCGCCTAGCCTTCCATTAAGAGGACGTATGACGGATAGTCCATCATTCATGATTTTTTTCACAAGTAGGTCCCGCAGCAAGAAAATTTGGCGTGCGGAAAAAATTCTCCTTGCTTTTTGACGCGGCATCCCCTATATACACGCCTTGCAAGGTCATGGTATTCCCGTTGCGCCATGACTCCGACGGCAAGACCGGATAGTTTTGTAACATCAGTTTTTCTGTATATACGGAGGATACCATGAGCAAAGAATGCGCTTTCTGCGGCAAAAAGCCTCAGGTCGGCAATCTTGTGAGCCATTCCAACATCAAGACCAAGCGTCGTTTCAACCCGAATCTTCAGCGCGTGCGCCATCAGTTCGCTGATGGGACCGTCTGCACCCTCTCCGTCTGCACCCGCTGCATCCGTTCCGGCGTCGTGACCAAGCCGGTCGTGAGCAAGAAGGCTGACGCCTAGGTCTCTGCTTCTGTCCTACAGGCCCCGGCAGCAATGCCGGGGTTTTTTTGTATCCAGGCCTCCTCACCCGTTCAACTGCCGTGCGACCGTATCAGCGTCCCCGCCGCTATCGACTGCGCCGACGTCCGCCTGTCCTTCCGGCCTTCTGGCGTCGCCTCACTTCCCCCAAGGGATTCACCGACTATCTTCAGAAACGCGAGTGGGAACTCCTCTTCAGCGCACGCGGCATCCCCTACCGCTTTGACAAATTCTCCGGGCGGGAACATCTCTATGTCCCTCCTCTATATGAAGACATTGCGCGCTATGAGCTGGAGGCCCTTTCCCGCGAAGCGCAAGAGCCCTCCCCTCCCCCGCCGGCCCTTCCGGCGCATGCGCATGCGGGATGGACCGCCCTGCTGCCTCTTTTCCTGGTTCTCTGGCACGGCTGGCGGGAAGGCTGGTGGCGCTGCCCCTTCCCGTGGCCTGACGCTTCCCGCTGGTCTTTTTTGGGGGAGCTGGACAGCGCCCGCATTGCCGTACATGACGAATTCTACCGCTTCAGCACGGCCCTGACCCTGCATCAGGATGCGCCGCACCTCTGGGGCAATGTCCTCTTCAGCCTGATATTTCTGCCGCTGCTGGGACGTGCCGCCGGGACAGGTCATGCTCTGCTGATCTGCCTGCTGGGCGGGACCATCGGCAATGTGGCCAATTACCTTTTCCGTCAGCATGCCTTTGTCAGCCTGGGGTTTTCCACGGCTCTCTTTGCGGCGCTTGGCGCTCTGAGCGGCATGGCGACCCTCTATCAGCGCAAAAAGGCGCTTATCCCGCTGGCGGCGGGCATGGCGCTCGTCTCCATGCTGGGCACAGGTGACGAAGATGTAGATTACCTTGCCCACTGCTGCGGTTTCGGGGCAGGCTTCCTGCTGGGCATGCTGGAAGGCGCGCAACGCCGCTTCGCACCGGCATGGCTACTGCCCCAGTCCGCTGCCTGGCTGCTGGCCCTGCTGCTGCCGCTGCTTGCCTGGTGGCGGGCATTCCTCGCCTGATCCCTTCTGCCCGGAATCCCTCCCGTGAAAGCGGGAGGTTTTCTTCATACAAAAAGCCCCCCGCCCAAACAGCGGGAGGCTCTTGCCTGAAAACATCCTATCACGCTTGCGGTGGGCAGCGCCGAAAAGATCTCTTACTTGAAGGCCTTTTCAAAATTGGGCACGACCTGCTTCTTGCGGCTCATGACGCCATCCAGCCAGACCGTATCGCCGGACAGATTCACGCCGAAGGCCTTTTCCACCACGGAGGGATCATCGGAAGCCAGCAGCAGTTCCGAGCCTTCCTTCATGATATCGGTCAGCAGAAGGAAGACGCTGTGGCGTCCGTCAGCCTTGATGCGGGCGATCTCCTGCTTGAGCCCGTCCTTGACGCCATCCAGCAGAGAGAGGTCCACCACTTCCAGCTGGCCGATGCCGACCTTCTTCCCGCTCATGTCAAAATCCTTGAAATCACGGTAGACGAGGTCGTGCATGCTGGCGCCGTCCACGGCGCTCTTGACGCGGAACATCTCCATGCCCAGCGCCATCACATCTTCCACGCCGGCAATGGCGGCCAGCTTGGCCACGGCTTTTTTGTCCGCTTCCGTACAGGTGGGCGACTTGAACATGACGGTATCGGAAAGGATGGCGCAAAGCATGCCGCCGGCGATGCTGCGCGGGATCTCGATGCCGTAGAATTCATACATGTTGGCAAGCACCGTATTGGTGCAGCCCACGGGCCAGATCCAGGCTTCCAGCGGGAGGGAGGTGGTGATGTCGCCCAGCTTGTGATGATCCACGATGCCCATGACCGTGGCGCTGTCCATCCCCTTGGGGGCCTGGGCCAGATCGGAATAGTCCACGAGGTAGAGCTCGCGCCCGGCCACGTCATCCACGATCTGGGGAGCCGTCAGCCCGAAACGCTCCAGAACGAAGGCCGTTTCAGGCGCAGGCTTGCCCTGCGCGGCGGGAACGACGTCGAGCCCCCGCTTGGCGTACAGATCGGCGGCGGCAATGGCGGAAATGATGCTGTCGGTATCGGGATGCAGATGACCAAGAACGTAGGCGGACATGATGACTCCTTGCAACGCTTCCCGCAGGAAACGGTGATATGTGATTTTTCCGGGCGGCGCTGACGACCTGCCCGTTCCACGTCTTTGCAATATTTTGACGCGGATTGCAAATCCCGCACGTGCCGGGGCTCTCCCCGCTGGCGGAAAGACTCATGGGAGCGCCCCCTGACGGCAAGAGACAGGGGGGCATGCGCTCTGCCCGTCGTTAACCGTCCCCGTCCTTGCGGACTGGGGCGGACGGCATCGCTTCCGGTTCCCCGTCCGACGACTGGGCCTTGGGATGCGCGGCGTCATACACGCGCATCAGATGCTCAAGGCTGACCTGCGTGTACCGCTGTGTGGTGGTCAGGCGGCGGTGGCCCAGCAATTCCTGCACGCTGCGCAGGTCGGCCCCGCCGTCCAGCAAATGCGTGGCAAAGGAGTGCCGCAGGGCGTGCGGCGAAAAATGCCTGGCCACACCGGCGAGACTGCCCAGACGCTCCATGCTGCGCAGAGCTTCCCGGCGCTGCATCCGCCTGCCGCCGCGCATGCCCACGAAAAGCGCCGCCTCCCCGTCCGCCGCCAGCAGCGTCCGGTCGTCCAGCCATTCCCGCAATGCCGGTACGCATGTGTCGGACAGGGGCGCCATCCGCTCACGATTGCCCTTGCCCATGACGCGCACCACGCCCGCCGTCAGCTGCACATCATCCACGTTCAGGCCCAGAGCTTCGGAAATGCGCAAGCCCGACCCATAGAGCAGTTCGGCCAGCGCCTTGTCCCGCGAATGCCGCAGGGGATCGCCGTCCATGCCGTCCTCGGCGTCCAACACGGAAAAGATCTCATCCACGTTGAGCACACGGGGCTGATAGCTCTCCTGCCGGGGATTGCGCACGGCTTTTGCCGGATTTTCCCCCACCTGCCGCATGCGCAGGGCGTATTGAAAAAAGCTGCGCAGCGCGGCCAGCTTGCGCGACATGGATGAGCGGGCTTCTCCCCGACGGAAAAGCTCGGCCAGAAAGGACTGCACATCCCGCCTGTCGATGCGATCCAGCCGTTCCGGCGTCCTCCCCTGCTCGGCAAGGAAGCTCATGAACTGCCGGATATCGGTAAGATAGGCGCGCACCGTGGCGGCCGAAAGGCCTCGCTGCGTCTCCAGCCACAGATGATAGGGAGCAAGAAGCGCCTCATACTGCCGCGACAGCATGGCCTCTTTCTGCTCTCCAGAGCGCGCGGCCTGCCCCGCCTCCTCTGCGGGCGAACGCCTTGTCTCCTCCCGGGGAAGAAGACTTTCTCTTTTTCGTCCCCGCCGTGCGGCCGTCATGACGTCACCTCATAGCGTGCGCCGGGAAGACGGCGAACCTGTCCGGAAAGTTCCAGCTCCAGCAGCAGCGCGGCCAGACTGGCCGGGCGCACATGCAACCGCTCGGCGAGCGCATCCACATGGAGCGCCCCCTGCCGCAACAGCCGCACGACCTCGGCCGCCTTCCCCACTGGGGCGGAAGGCTGTGCCGCTGGCGCTTCCGTACCGGCTTCGGCCAGGACTTCACCGCCGGTCGCCGGCGGACGGCCATGCTTCCGTTGCGGCGGCACGGCGGCATGGCCCGCGGCTGCGGAAGAGGCTTTGTCCGGCGCATGGACGGAGCCGGACGCCGCAGAGACAGCCTCCCCGGAGCCGGCCGCCTCCTGACATGACGAATTTTGGGCCGCCTCCCGCAGCAGAGCCTGCTCATCCAGGACAGGCCGCTCGATCCCGTAGGGGCGCAGACGCTCCAGAAGATCGCACAAAATATCTTCGGCGGAAAAGACGGCCCGCGCCCCCTGACGGATCAGCTCCTGCGCGCCGCAGCACTGTTCATCCAGGGCCGGACCGGGAACGGCATAGACCTCCCTGTTCTGCTCCAGCGCCGTGCGGGCCGTGATCAGGCTGCCGGAACGTGTGGCCGCCTCCACCACAAGGATGCCCAGCGAAAGCCCGCTGATGATGCGATTTCTGACGGGGAAGTTTTCGGGCAGAGGGGGCGTGCCCGGCGCGAATTCGGACAGGAGGAGACCGCCCTCCTTTTCCATGCGGGCAAAAAGGCCGGTATTGCGCTGCGGGTAGATCCTGTCGATCCCCGTTCCCAGTACGCCGATGCTGCGGCCGACTTCCCGCAGGGCGGCGTCATGGGCGCTGGCATCGACGCCCTGCGCCATGCCCGAGACGATGCTGATGCCGCAGGCGGCGAGGCAGCGGGCCATGTGGGCCGCCACCCGGCATCCCTGTTCCGAAGCCTTGCGCGCGCCGACCACCGCCAGGCAGGGGGCGCGCAACAGGCTGACATCCCCCCGGCAATACAGCAGGATGGGTGCATCCGGCAGAGTACGGAGACAATCAGGATACAGAGGGTTGTTCCAGAGCAGGATTCCGGCGGCAAGACGGCGCGCGGCATCCCACTCCCGTCTTGCCGTCGTTCGCCAGGACCCGGAGGCCATCTCCGCGGCGAGCGTCGAATGCTTTCCCGCTGTGCGCCACAGATCAAGCTGCTGCAGAGCCTGATAGGCGCTGCCGAAACGCCTTACAAGCGAGGCCTGCCGTCGCGGGCCGATCCCCCGGCAATGACGCAAGGCGAGGCTGGCCCAAAATTCCTTGCGGCCAGCCTCGTCCAAATCTTGCCACTGCGGGCAACAGCCTATGGCATTCTGTGACAACGTACGCTCAGATTAACGGCCGATGCCGCTAGAACGGATCTTGCTCGCGGCTTCGGACTTGGGGAAGAGCGCAAGCACCTGCTGATACTGCTGACGAGCGCCCTGCTGATCTCCCAGACGGCTCATGGTCATACCAGCCTTGAGCATGGCGTCGGCACTCTTATGGTGAGCGGGATAACGGGTGCTGACAGCCTGGAACTGGCCGAGGGCTTCCTGAAGCTTTCCTTGCGAATACAGGGCTTCACCGATCCAGTATTCGGCGTTGGGCGCAAGCTTGCCCTGCGGATACTGCTGGAGGAACTGACGAAAACGTTGGATGCCTTCTTCCGTACGGCCGCTGCGCACCACCTGCAACGCTGCCTGATACTCGGCGTTTTCCGTCCGAGGGGAAGACGAAATGGCCGGGGTGGACGTAGCGGAGGGGTACGGCTGAGGCTGCACCGCCGGCATCGTCGCGGCAGGCGCACCCTGGGCAGGCTGCGCGCCGCCCATGCTGGGCAGCTGAGGAACGGGGACCGTCGCATCGCCCCTGCGCGAAGCGGGCGTACCGGGCGTCACCGAAGCGGGAGAAGGCGCGGGCTGGCTGGCCGCAGGCGCGGCAGCCGGAGCGGGCGCCGGCGTCGCAGCGGGAGCGGGAGCCGGGGTCGTGGCGGGCAGCGTAGCCGGAGCCATGGCCGGCGGCATGCCGAGAGCGGAGGCATCCTTGGGCTCTTGCGCCTTGGCGGGAGCCGGAGCGGCCGCCGGGGCGGCAGGAGCGCGCCGCGGCGCGGCGGGACGGCGTGCCGTCGAACCACCCGGGAAGGGGGCCGGCTTGCTGGCGGGATTGATCACCCGCGAAGCCGGAGCGCCCTGCTTGGCCTTGCTCGCCTGCGCGGCGGGCGCCGCCGGAGCGGCGGCAGGCGCGGCAGGTTCACCGCCGGGGTTGCGCAACTCGCTCGGAGTGGGGTTATACACCGGGACAGCCACCATGGATGTTTTTCCACCGCGGCGGGTACGGATTTCATAGGTCGTTTCGCTCAGGGTGGTGAGACGCCGGTCAAGAGAATCCACACGCTGAGCAAGCTGAGAGATCCGCTGTGAATTTTCCAGGACGCCGGTCCGGTTTTCCACCGTCGCATCTTCCAGCTGGCGATAGCCGCAGCCACTGGTAAGAACAAGGCAAGCCAAAGACAGGGCTGTCAATTTATTCATTTTTCCCCTCACTCCTCTTCAACAGGAAAAAACCAAAACTTTAAGTTTTTCTTTAAGAATACCTCGGCCCAATGAGGCGTTCTTCCAGTAAGAGATAAAGAAATTTCCTCGGCAAGGCAAGCCTTTACCCCCATGTTGCGCCATTTTCCAGAAAAAAATTCGAGAATTTCTTTATTTTTTTGCCAAGGGCCTGTCAGCCTCTTGCGACCATGCGTTTTTTCAGGCACAAAGTCCCTGTTCTCTTGTATGGGGGCGGCGGCATGCCCGCATGGTTTCCCCTCCACGTTCTTGCATAAAGGCGGTCGTATGCAGGCGTTCCTTGCCGATAATCCTGTGCTTCAACATATCCTGGATGTGGCAGCCGTCATCATCCCGCTGTCCATGCTCTTTGCCTTCTGCGGCATCTGCATCCTGACGGTATCCGGCGAAATCCTCAGCCTGCGGCGGCGGCGCAGCTTTTACGGAAAGTGCGCCATGCAGCTGTCCATGCTGGGGCAGGGGCTGGGCTGGACGCTGCTTGTCGGCGGACGCGTCTGGCTCTATTTCCTCGAGCAGGATATCCCTAGTGAGAGCTTCCTGATCAACATCCATGAAGTCAGCTGGATGGTGCTCGGCCTTTCGGTCATCTTCAGCTGCATTTACTTCCTTTTATGGAAGGCGCTGGCCCAGTATCCCGGCATCCATATCGGCGTGGGCGTGCTCAGCGCACTCCAGGGAGTGCTTGCGCTCCTGCTTGTCCTTGTCTGTCTGCGGATCGCTGCCGTGGGCAGCCTGCCGCATGCGGAAGAGATCACGCTACTGGAAGTGGTGCTCCCCGTATGGGGGACGGACTACGCGACCAGCCTGTGCTATGTCCCCTTCCTCCTGCTGGCCATGCCGGCTGCCTTCGGCTGCGTCTGGCTGCTGCTGCGCCGTAGCAAGGACGATTACGGACGGGATCATTACAATACGGTCGTTCCCTGGTGCGCCGCCTGGGCACGCAATGCCTGGGGAGCCGTCTGGCTGCTGCTTGCTGTCGCCAGCGGGCTGGAGATCAGCCGGCTGCTGGGCGAGAAGGATTTTACGGCGGACGCCGTGACGGCCGGGATCCGGGTCCTCCTCTGGCTTATCCCACTCCTGCTCTGGTTCATGGCCGCACGCAGCGAGACCCCGCTGCGCCACAAGGCCGGACTGACGGTCAGCCTGGTGTTGAGCTGCCTGTTCATGCTGCCTTTCTTCATGGGCCTGGGCAGCTGGACGCCCCTCCCCTGATCGTGATGACAATTGCGGGAGAGAGTTTCTTCCTGTCCGCCGCCGGCAGCAAGCTGCCGGCGGCTTTTTTTAGAGCGTATCGCTTTTGAAAAAGACAAAACGCAATGCGGGGCAGCACCGCCCCCCGGCCGAAAGCACACGGGGAAAACCATATTTTTCCGTGAAACGGCAGGCCCGCATGGGGCTTGAAAGAAAACGCAAAGCCTTTCACACGGGAAAAGCTTTCTATTCGACAGCATGCCGGACCTTTCCCCGGCGAAACGCTCCGTTCCGCTCCGATGCCAACCAGTAACGGGCGGCACGGAAACTTCTTTCCACTGCTGACGCGACAGGGGCTATCTATAGAGACAAGGCAGACATGGCGACTCCGCAGAAGCGGCCTTTTTCCTGCATGCAAAAAGCCCCGACCTTGCGGCCGGGGCTTTGATGCTGGCAACGTGCGGCAGACGCTAGACGACAGGCGTTTCCGCCGCCTTCATCTGGGCCAGCAGCTTCTTGGCGGGTTCGTAGTCGGGATCAAGCTCAAGGGCGATCTCCGCAGCCTGTTTGGCCTTGTCCTTGCTGTATCCCAGCGACAGCACCTGTGCCATATTGTAGGCCACCACGGGCGACGTGCGGGGAAGGCTGGAGTTGAGCCCCAACGCCTTGAGCATGAAGCGATTGGCGTTCTCGTATTCCTTGCCTTCGGCGTGGGCCATGGCGATATTGTAATACAGCTCGCTGGAATTGGGAGCGATCTGCAGCGCACGCTTGTATTCCACGATGGCGTCAAGCCACCTCCCCTGCTTGCGCAGGCATATGCCCAGCTGATTGAAGGTGGTGAGGTCATCCGCCGTAAGATCCTTGCCCTTGAGCTCAAGACATTTGCGGAGATACTTTTCCGCCTGAGCCGGGTCCTTGTCCTGCAGGGACATGGCGATCTTTTCCGACATGAGCGCCACCTGCTGCATGGCGTTTTTATAGGCACGGTTGACGGCGCCGTCAAAAAGCTTCTTGGCCTCGTCCATGTTGCCCATTTCCATCTGCAGCTCTGCCATTTCCACCTTGCGCTGGGCATTCATGGGGGACAGCTCGTCCAGCCGCTTGAGATACTCAAGCTGCATGTCGGTCTTGCCGTCTTCCTTGGCCAGATCCACCAGTTTCTGCAGGGGCTCCAGGTAATCCTGCGAATACTTGCAGGCGCGTTCATAGGCCACCTGGGCCTTGTCCCTGTTGCCGGAGACGCGCAGGGCGTCCCCCAGCACCACATAGCCGGAAGCGCTGTCCGGTTTGACCTTGAGCACGCCCTGCGTGATCTTGATGGCCTCGCTGCTCACGTTCTTGATGACGAACTTGCGCGCCTTGTCGAGCAGCTGGCGGATGGTGCTCGGCTCGCGCAGGGTGACGGCCATCTTGTCGATAAGATCGATGCTGCTTATGGGCTTGAGGATGAAGTTGTCCGCGCCGGACTCGTAAAGCAGCATGATGCGTGCCTTTTCCGAGGTGGTCGTCATGGCGAAGATGCGCAGGTCAGGAAAGCTTTCCTTGAACTGGCGGACCATGAAGCTCGTTTCGCCCGAGCCGCTCATGACGCTTTCGATGAAGAGCGCGGGCCGCTTGTGGGCGGCGAAGGAGTCCGTGATGGCCTTGAGCAGCTTGCTCGGGTCAGGAACGAAGACGACAAGCTCGGAGGCCGGCAGGCCCATTTCCTTAACGGTCGCACGCAGCAGGCTCAGGATGGTCGGATCGTCCGACAGGCAGAGAAGCTGTCCATTCCGTTTGGTAAAGTACTCGCGAATAATCGATTTCTGCTTGTTCTGCTTCTGTTTTGTCTGAAAATCTGCAAATGCCATTCTCTGCTCCCGCGTACATGGATTACATGACTCGTAATCCGGTAAAACGAAGCCTTACCGGAACAACCGCCATACGTCCGCCTCAGGTAACCATGAAAATTTTCGTTTGCCGCGCCCGGCACGAAAACAGGATGATCTCCGCCGGTATCGAGCGGAACATTTTTCCCGGCACGATACTTGCATAAAATTAGCGTATTGCAATTTTTTCATCGGATTTGACATGCGGCACACGACGAAACATTTCAGCGCATCCCTCTGCGGGCACAGCAGCGAATCCCTTCTGTCAAAAAAAGGGGAGAAATCTCCCCTTTTCGCAAGAAACTGCTGCTTTTCCCCGATGAAAAAAAGCAATTCTCCCCGAACCAGAGGATATGGGGAGAATGCCCTCATCCCTGTCGCCGCATCCTGCGGCGCGGCAAAAGCATGTTGTGCAACTCTGCTAGGCCTGAAGGGACAAGGCTCCATGCGCAGGCTGGGCATACGCCCGGCCGTAGGTCTCATTGCGCTGGGCAACCTTGCCGCCAAGAGCTGCATTGTTAAAGAACTGCATCTCGCTTTCGCTCAGATATTTGCGGGCGGTATACAATTCAAAAAAATTTTTTTCTTCCTGGCTCAGCACGGAAGAAGGTTCCCGGGTCATCACGTCCTGTTTCAGGGGAAGGACGGCTCCCGGGCCCATGACCGCAGCCAGCTGAGAATTGACATTTTCCGCTGCCTGCAGGCCTGCCTGTGACTCGAATGTCTCTGCGAACGAGCTGCCCCCCGCAGCCTGCCGCGAACGCGACGCCTCTGAAGACGTCTGCGCATGAGACATCCCAACGCTGTTGATGTTCATAACTCCCTCCCAAAACGTTTCCTGTACCCTACGCACTTTTGCAGGAAAAGGCCAGCTTGAGGGAACTTCTTTACATTTCGATACGTTATAAAAAAATCAAGATGGCGTACAAGGTTTTTTACTTTTTTTTATCTAATAAAATCAAAATGTTAAAACTTTATACCTTTTCTAGATTTTTTTAAAATTGTACATTTTTTTCTGCGCCCGCCGACGTACCGCAGGGACACATCCCCACGAAAAGACATATATTTTAATAGGTTAATTCAAAAAATATTTTTTCTCACGCAAAAAAACCTCCGTCCCTCTCATCATCCGGCATTTTATCATGCCGAAATCCTTATTTTTCTGAGATAGCACGGCAAGGGGAACGCCCCCATAGCGAAGGCGCAGCTATGCCGCCCGGCAGCGGCGATGCGCGCCGGATGACTCCCGCAAGTCGTGGGCAAGGGAGCGGGACGACCCGCTCCCCGCGCATCAGGCACCCCGGTACTGCCGACGCCACTCGTCCAGGAAGAGGATGGCCGTCTCCACATCGCTCAACGCACCACTCTGCCGGCGCAGCGTGTGGACGACATTTTCAAAGGATGCCCCGGGCCCCAGCTCCAGCCGCTGCAGCAGCTCCAGCAAGGGGGGAGCAATGGCCGCCTGTTCCGCTTCCGCCTTCCAGGGGCCGAACTGTTCGGCCACATAGTCCAGCAGCCGCTGCATGCGCTGCGCATAGGTATGCTCGGCCAGAACGCGCTCCCTGGCCCGCCGGCAGTACCGCGCCCGCTCGTCGGGATGAGAGAGGAAGAAGTCTATCTTTTCGTAGAGCTCCGCCTCGGAATCAAAGCAGGCCAGCTCGTCTTCGGCAAAAAGTTCCGGCAGGAGGCGGCGTCTGTCCACCAGCTGGAAGGCCCCCATGCTCGCCAGCTCAAATGTTCGCGGATTGACGAAATCCCCGTGGCTGACCAGCGTCTCCGTCTTCAGACTGGAATGCAGGTTCAGATTGATGCGTGAGGCATTGTAGATCTTGACGCTCTCCTCCTCACCGATGCGCTGCCCCTGACGCTGGATGCAGGGGGCAAGCACGCTCTCCCCTTCCCAGTCCGAGCCCCAGATCTTGAAGTTGCGACCGGCCAGCGGCCGGAAGGCCAGCCGGCGGTTGGGGTAGCCTGCGCCAAGGAAGCCGATGTCCGCGCCGTACTCCCGCTCTTCCTCCGCGGACAGAGCCAGCGGCCTGTGGAATTCGGGCAGAGCGGCCAACGGCAGATAAGGGGCGTGCGGCTGCCCCGCGGCGGCAAGCTTTTCCTGGAAAGGATCCTTCTGGATGACGGCAAAAACATCATAAAGAGGCGCATAGGTCTGCCAGTAGTCGAAGATCTGCCAGTCTTCCACAAACCACATGGCCGTCCGCACCCCGGCCTTGCGCAGCTTCTGAAGAGTGAGCCGGTTCAGCGGGGCCTGCGCCAGCGCCAGGACAAAGGCCGGTTCAAAGTGTTCCACCTGCGCCCAGATCGCCTGATTGAGCACCTGAAGGAAGGAATTCTCCAACGGCCCCAGGGCTGAAGGGGGAAGCTCCAGGTTTTTCAGACCGGTAAAGGCGGAATGGAAGGCCGGCGCGTCAAAGATGCGCACGGCATGCCCCATGCCGCTCAGGGCTTTGGCGCAGTACCGGCCGATGGGCAGAGAGCCGCCGTACAGCGGCAGGACGACAAGGATACGCAGCGAGGGCGTCATCAGCTATACCTCCGGGGGGGCAACATCCAGTCGCTGTCGGCACGCAGCCAGCGACGCACGGTTTCTTCGGCAGCGGCATCAGCGCGGGGGACGCCGTCCGGCATGTCCTGCAGCGTCAGCCCCAGCCATGCGGCGAGTTCCTGACGCGCGGCGCGGCGCAGGCCGGCCTGGGCGTCCCGCCCTGCCGCCAGCCGCAGCACGCAGCCCAGGGCATCCAGCCCGCTGGTCCAGACCTGCAGGCCGTCGGGGAGGCGGCTTCCGGCCGCATCCGCCCTGCCCTGCAGCAGCCCCACCAGCGCCCCGGGCAGCCGTTCGTCCTCAAAGGGACGCAAACAGCTCACGCCACGGGGACAGGGAGCCGACTCCAGACACGGCACGCAGGGAATATCCGCCTGTACGACGGTATGCCCCACCCCGTACGGGCCTGTTTCGTGCGCATAGGCCGAGGACAGGAAAAAGGCCAGCACCGGCACGCCCAGCGCGGCGGCCAGATGCATGATGCCGGTATCCGGCGTCACCAGCCGGTCCAGACCGCGCACCGCCTCCACGAGGGCCGGCAGATCGGTTTTGCCGCTCAGATCCTCCACATTGCCGAGCATGCGCGCCGGCAGCTCGCGCAGCAGCCGCCGGGCAGCGGGCCGCTCCTGCGCGGAACCCAGCAGACGCACGCGCGGCCCGCCCATGAGATCATGCAGCGTACGCACGATGCGCGCCAGCAGCGGCACCGGCAGGGACCGGCGGGATTCGCGGCCGGCCAGCACCACGCCCAGCCCGGCCCCTCCTCCTGCCGCCGGCGGATTGACCCGCTCCGGCGCTATGGGGTCCGGCGCGAAATGCCCCCAGTAGTCCACCAGATTGAGACTGCCGCAGGCTCGATGCTCCGTCATCCGGAAGGCCCGCCGGGCCCACGGCGACCGCTCGGGCCCGCCGCTGCCGGGCCGGTAGCCGTGCACCAGCTCCGGGGCGAAAAGACGGCAAAGGCTCGTGCCGGCCGACGAGAAATTGCAGTTGTAGACCGCCGTGAAGTCCAACTCATGCCAGGCGTGCAGCACTTCGCCGGCCTGCCGGGCCGCGGCGGCCGCATCCCGGGTGTAGAGCGGCAGGGCGTGCAGCCGGGCAAAGGGATAGAGCACACGGGCCAGCGGCACCAGTCCCGTATCCACGGCCAGATGCGTTTCCCCGCGCTCCGCCAGCGTCAGCAGGAGACGGCGCGTCTGCACGAGGTCCCCCAGACGGGCGGACTGGATGACAAGAAATCGGGGCATGGACATTCCTTTACCGTCACACACAACCGGACGGACAGCGTTCCAGCCTAGCCCAAGCCGTACGGAGAGGCAAGAAAAGCCTCCCCCGCCCCCCTTGCGCATGACGACGGCTTGCGTATACTGCCGCAGGGTGACGTATGAAATCCGACCTCTATCCTTTGTTTCTCGATCTGCATGATGCGCGCTGCCTCGTGGCCGGTCTGGGCGACGTGGGCTGCCGCAAGCTGCGGGGCCTGCTGGAAGCGGGAGCCGGTACGGTGCTGACCTTCGATGTCGCCGAACCGTCCGCCGAAGCCGCCGCCCTGCTGGCATCGCCCCAGGTGCGGCACGCCCGCCGCGCGTGCGCGGAGGAGGATGTGCGGGGCTGCCGGCTGGTCTTCGCCGCTACCGGCGACCGTGCGGAAAACGCCCGCATCGCCGCTCTGTGCCGGGCGCACGGCGTCCTCTGCAATTGTGTGGACGCCCCCGACGCGGGAGATTTTCTGGTACCCGCCCTTGCCCGGCAGGGAGAACTCATGCTGGCCCTTTCCACGGGAGGGGCCAGTCCGGCCCTGGCGCGCCGCTGGCGGCGGGAGCTGGAAGAATGGCTCGCGCCGCGTGTGCGCATGGCCCGGCTCATGGGCCGTCTGCGCCCCTGCGTGCTTGCCTTGTCCACGGACTCGCGGCAAAATGGAAACCTGTTCCGCAGCCTGGCGGAATCCCCCTTGCAACACTGGTTGCAGGACGGCGACATGCAGGCCTGCCGCGACTTCCTCGCGCAGAGCCTGCCGCCGGAACTGCATGCCCGCATACCGGAGTTTCTGCATGATCTCGCCTGAACTCTCCACCCTGCTCACCCTGTGCCTTTACGGGGCGGCCAGCCTTGCCGGCATCAGCGGCATGATGCTGCGCAGCGCCATGCTGCGCAAGGCAGGCTGCTGGCTGGCCGGCCTCGGTTTCCTCGTCCAGACGCTCATGCTGGCGCTGGGCTTCCACTCCACTCTGCCGGAAGGGCTCAGCCTGGGGGCCTACCTCCAGATGCTGGCCTGGTTCGTGCTGCTCTGCGGGCTCATCTCCCGTCTGCGTTACCGGCAGGAGGCCACCCTCATCCTGTCCGCGCCGCTGGCGCTCATCCTCTTCATCATGTCGGCCCCCTACCTTGCGGCGGTGGTGAAGATCCCCCCGCAGCTGAGCGCCCCCTTCTACGCCCTGCATATCGGCGCGCTCTTCCTCAGTCTGGGGCTGCTCACGCTGGCCTTTGCCGCGGGCTGCATCTTCCTTTTCCTCGAGGGGCGCATCAAGAGCAAGCAGGCCATGAAGGGCTTTTGGCAGGACATGCCCGCCCTTTCCCTGCTGGACAGGATCAACTCCTTTGCGGTGATGACGACCTTTCCGCTCTATACCCTGGGCATCGTCGCGGGGCTCGTCTGGGCCAAACCCGTTTTCGGCGCCACCTTCAACGGCGACCCCAAGGAGGTCATCAGCCTTGTCGTCTGGCTGCTGCTGGCCGCCCTTTTCCATAACCGGCTGACGCGGGGCTGGCGGGGCCGCAAGCCCGCCCGTCTTGCGGTCATCATCTTTGGCCTGTGCCTTTTCTCCATCATCGTGGTGAACACCTTCATGGAAACGCACCACGCCTTCATCAGGGGCTGATCTACCACCATGAACTGCGATCTTGTACTTGTGGGACTCAATCACCGCACGGCGGGCGTGGATGTGCGCGAACGCTTTGCGCTGGTCAATCACTGCTCGGCGGACAGCTGGGCCGTCCCCTGTGAAGGGGCCATCAGCGAGGCCATGATCCTTTCCACCTGCAACCGGGTGGAACTGCTGGCCGCCGGACACGGCGACATGGCCGAACAGATGCTGACCGACTGGGCGCACACCTGCAAGGCCCCTGTGGAAGACCTGCGCCCTTACGTCTACATCTATAAAGGGGTCGAGGCCGTACGCCATCTCTTCACCGTGGCCTCCAGTCTGGATTCCATGGTGCTGGGCGAGCCGCAGATCCTGGGGCAGCTCAAGACGGCCTACCGCAAGGCGGCGGCCTGCCATACCACGGGGCTCATCCTCAACCGGCTGCTGCACAAGGCCTTTTCCGTGGCCAAACGCGTACGGACGGAGACCGCCGTGGCTTCCAGCGCCGTTTCCATCAGCTACGCCGCCGTGGAGCTGGCCAAACGCATCTTCGGCGACATGCCCTCCCATCGGGCCATGCTGCTGGGCGCCGGGGAAATGGCCGAACTGGCCGCCACCCATTTGCTGCAGGCCGGCATTGCCGAGATACTGGTCGCCAACCGCACCCTTGCGCGCGGGCAGGAGCTCGCCCGGCAGTTCAACGGCCGGGCCATCGCCTTTGAGGCCATTGCCGCCCATCTCGTGGATGTGGACATCATCATCGCCTCCACCGGCTCGCCGGAACCGGTCATCCGCGCCCGCGACATCCGCAGCGTGCTCAAGGCCCGCAAAAACCGGCCCATGTTCTTCATCGACATCGCCGTCCCCCGCGACATCGACCCGGACGTCAACGGACTGGACAATGTCTATCTGTATGACATCGACGACCTTAAAGAAGTAGTTGAAGAAAATCTCGCTTCCCGCCGGGATGAAGCGCAAAAGGCCGCCGAGATCGTCAATGACGAGGTGGGCCATTTCGAGCAGTGGGTACAGGGGCTGGATATGCAGCCCACCATCGTGGACATCATCCAGCGCGGCGAACACATGGCCGAGGAGGAGCTTGCCCGCACGCTCAAGCGGCTGGGGCCGGTCTCCGACGAGGTGCGCGAGGCCCTGGACGTCATGGCCAAGGCGCTGGTCCGCAAGATGAATCATGATCCCATCATCTTCCTCAAGGAAGGCGCGGGCTCGCATGAAGGCAGCGCCTCGCGCATCAGCCTCATGCGCCGCATCTTCAATCTGGACGGCGGCACCTGTACCCGGGCCGCCCCGCGGGAGAAAAGCTGATGCGCGTCTATCTTGCGGAAGATCTGCCGCCGGAGCTCTGCCGCCGCCTGGCGGACTTTGCGCGGGAACGGGGTTATGCCTCCTCGCTTGAAGGGCTTTTCTGGCTGCCTGTGCCGGAAAGCCTCTGGTCGCCCCTGCAGCGGGAACATGCCGCCCGCTGCGGGCCGTACGTCGTCTCTCTGGAGATAGGCGAGGACTCCCTGCGTCTGGAACTGCTGGTACGCGCCCGCGACCGCCTGCATTGCGAGTGCATCGCTCCGGCGGACAGCGCCACCCGTCAGGCGCTCATCGACCGGCTGGAAGAGCTCATCAGCGAATGCGATCTGCCGCACTAGTCTGCCCGTCCCGTGCGCCCGGCATCCGCCGCCCGGGCGGTTCCGTATCCTTCTCTCCTTGCGCCTTCGCAGCAGGCCAGCCGTGACGCTTCCTCCGCTGTCCGCGCCGCCGGCTTCGCTCCGTGAGCTGCGGCCCGCCGTGGCCCGCGAGTGCCTGCGGCTGGAAAACGCCCTCCTCCGTTGCGGCGTGGCTCACGGTCAGTCGCTGCTGCTGGCGGTCTCCGGCGGAGGGGACTCCACCGCCCTGACCGTCATCCTTGCCCTGCTCGCTCCCCGTCAGGACTGGCGTCTGCACGTCTGCACCGTCCATCACGGCCTGCGCCCGGAGGCCGACGCCGAGTGCGCGCAGGTAGGGCATCTGTGCGCGGCGCTGCGCCTTCCCCATCACGTCCGCCATGCCTCTGTGCGGGACATGGCCCGCGCGGCCGGGACCGGTCTGGAAGAAACGGCCCGCAAGGCCCGCTATGCCCTGCTGGAAGAGGTGCGGCGGCAAACGGGCTGCCACTGGCTGCTCACCGGCCATCAGCGCGAAGATCTCTGTGAGGATCAGCTCATGCGCCTCTTGCGCGGCACGGGCTGGCCCGCGCTGGGCGGCATGGCCGCCTGCGACCCGGAACGCCGCCTTTTGCGGCCGCTCCTGCACCTGTCCGGCAAAACGCTCCGGCAATGGCTGACCGACTGGGGGATCCCGTGGAGTGAGGACAGCTCCAACAGCGATTCCGCCTTTCTGCGCAACCGCCTGCGGCACACGCTCCTGCCCCTGCTGGAAAAGGAAAATCCCGCCTACGGTGAATCGGCTTCCCGCCTCTGGCGTCTGGCGCAGCTGGACGCCGACTACTGGGAAAGCACGCTGGATGCGGCCCTTGCCCTGACGCCCTGGCAACAGACCGAGGACGGCATCACCCTCCCCCGCGCCCTGCTCCGCGCCCATCCCCCGGCCGTGCGCCTGCGCCTCTATCTGCGGGCCCTGCGCCACCTGAACCGCCGCCACGGCGGGCAGGCCCGCGCCGAGCGCCTGCTGGCGCTGGATCAGGCCTGGCAGGAGGGCCGGGGAAATACCCGCTTCCAGTTTCCGGGCGGGCTTGTGGCCGTCCTGCGGGGCGGAGCCGTCACCTTCGGCACAACGCCGCCCGACCCAAAATGAGCGGAAAAACCGCGCTTTTTCCGCGAAACGACAGGCCGTATGGTTTGAAGCGCGCGTAGAGTGTCAACACGCTGTTCACCCTCCGTTCAGGCATGAAGCTGGAGGTTTTTGCCAAGAGCCGAATGAGGAAAGGGGAACAACCTATCGGAACACGACACCTAGTGTCAACAGGCCCTCATGGGCAGAGATGAAAAAAGCCCCCTTTGCCTTGAGGGCAAAAGGGGCAAGACGACATTTTTCCCTGAGCCGTCACTCCTGCAGGGCGTCACGCACGGCCTGCGCCAGATGTTCGGCATCCAGCCCCACCATGCGCCGCAGTTCGGCCTGCGTGCCGTGCTCCACAAAGGCGTCCCACAGTCCCAGCCGGCGGATGCGCTGTCCGCGCAGGGCCCCCTTGTCGGAAAGCAGCTCCAGCACCGCGGACGAGAAGCCCCCGGCCCGGACGCCCTCCTCCACCAGCACCAGCACGGAAAAACGCTCCGCCAGCTCCAGCAGCTGGGCCTCCGGCAACGGCTTGATCCAGACGGCATCGAACACTTCCACGGAAAGGCCTTCCGCCGCCAGCGTTTCCGCCGCCTGCAGGGCCGGATGCACGCAGCTGCCCACCGCGATGAACACGGCATCCTTGCCTTCGCGCAGGCATTCCCCCTGCCCCACGGGCAACAGGGCGGGCTCTCCCTCCAGCGGCACGCCGACGCCCGCGCCGCGCGGGATGCGCAGGGCACAGGGGGCGTTCACCGTAAGCGCCGTGGCGAGGCAGTGCCGCAGCGCGTTCTCATCCCGCGGGGCCAGCAGGTGCATATTGGGGATATGGCGCAAATAGGCCATATCGAAGACGCCGTGATGGGTCGCGCCGTCCTCGCCCACCAGCCCGGCCCGGTCGATGCAGAAGGTCACGGGCAGATTCTGCAGGCAGACGTCATGCACGATCTGGTCATAGGCCCGCTGCAGGAAGGTGGAATAGATGGCCACCACGGGCCTGAGGCCCTGACTGGCCATGCCCGCCGCAAAGGTGACGGCATGCTGCTCGCAGATGCCCACATCGGCAAAGCGATCGGGGAAACGATTCTGGAAGGCCTGCGTGCCCGTGCCTTCCGGCATGGCGGCGGTGATGGCCATGATGCGCTTGTCCTCTTCGGCCAGCGCCACCAGCGTCTTGCCGAACACGCTGGTATAGGACGGAGCCGAAGCCGTGGCCGAAGGCACGGCCTTGCCCGTTTCCGGCAGGAAATGCCCGACGCCGTGATAATGCGTGGGGTCCAGTTCCGCCGGAGCATAGCCCTTGCCCTTGCGGGTGCGGATATGCAGCAGCACCGGACCGTCCTCCACGCCCGCGGCCATCTCCAGATGCGTCCGCAGGGCGGTCAGATCGTGCCCGTCCACCGGCCCTATGTAGGTGAAGCGCAGGGCCTCGAAGAGCATGCCGGGCGTGAAGAAGGACTTGAAACTCCACTCGCCGCGCATGGCGTAGGTGGCCAGATGATTGCCGATGCGGGGCACGGTACGCAGGAAGGCCAGCACGTCCTTGCGGACCTGCCGTACCCAACGGCGGGAGAGCGTGCGGCTCAGAAAACGGGAAAGCGCCCCCACGTTGGGAGAAATGGAGATCTCGTTGTCGTTGAGCACCACGATGAGCCGCCTGCCCATATGTCCGGCAAGATTGAGCCCCTCGAAGGCCTCCCCGCCCGTCAGGGAGCCGTCCCCGATGACCGCCAACACATGATGCTTCTGATGCTGGTAGTCGCGGGCCACGGCCATGCCCAGCGCCGCCGAGATGGACGTGGAGGAATGGCCCACGCCAAAATGATCGAAGGGGCTTTCCTCCCGGCGCGGGAAGCCGGAAATGCCCCCCAGCTTGCGGAGGGAATCAAAGGCGGCATGCCGGCCGGTCAAAAGCTTGTAGGCGTAGGACTGATGCCCCACATCCCAGACCAGCTTGTCGCGGCTCATGTCGAACGTGGCCAGCAGGGCCAGCGTCAGTTCCACCACGCCCAGGGAGGGCGCAAGGTGGCCGCCGTTGCGCGCCACCACCTCGATGATGCGCCGCCGCAGCTCGTCCGCCAGCTGCTGGAGCTGGCTGTCCGTGAGGTTCCCCACCTGCGCCGGCCCGGTAAGGGAATCGAGCAGCGGCGTCATGCTTTCCGTGTCCATCGCTAGGCCGTTCTGTTGACTGTGTAATCCGCCAGCGCCGCAAGGAAGGCGGCTTCCTGTCCGTCAAAGCGGGACAGCGCGGCCTGCGCGCCGTCGGCATAGCCGCGCGCCAGTTCCCGGCTCTTTTCCAGCCCCACGAGTTTGGGATAGGTATTCTTGCCCTGTTCCTCGTCGCTCCCGGCGGGCTTGCCGAGGGTCTCGGTATCCGACACCACATCAAGGATGTCGTCGGCGATCTGGAAGGCCACGCCCAGCGCCGCCCCGAAGTCGCCAATGGCCTTGAGCGCATCCTCGCCAGCCCCGGCCAGCAGGGCCCCGCACACGCAGGAGGCGCGCAGGATGGCCCCGGTCTTCATGGCGTGCATGAGGCGGAGCTGATCCAGACTGATGCTGTCCATGCCGGTGAAGATCATGTCCCATTCCTGCCCGCCCACCATGCCGGACGAACCGGCCGCCAGGGCAAATTCCCGCAGGGCGGCCAGCACGCGGTCCGCAGGCAGGTCAAGGCCGCTCATGACGTAGAAGGCGTCCGTCAGCAGACCGTCCCCGGCCAGGATGGCCGTCGCCTCGTCAAAGGCCTTGTGATTGGAGGGCTTGCCGCGCCGCAGGTCGTCATCGTCCATGGCGGGCAGATCGTCATGGATCAGGGAATAGGTATGCACCATCTCGATGGCCCCGGCAAAGGGCAGCACCTTTTCCGGCGCAAGGCCGCACATGGCCGCCGTGCTCATGCAGAGCACGGGACGGAGGCGCTTGCCGCCCGCCTGCAGGCTGTACAGCATGGATTCCTTGAGGCGCGGCGGCAGATCCCGCCCGTCCAGACAGGCGGCGAGCCAGGTCTCGACCTGTGCGCCGCGTTCCTTGAGCAGTCGTTTCATTTCCTGAGGCGTCATATGTGTTCCTCCTCGTCCGGCTGACGGCCGGACACGGCATCCGTAAGGGTCAGATCCTTTTCCTCGCCATTCTGCCAGATGGTCAGCTGATGACGGGCCTTTTCCAGTTGTTCCCGGCACAGGCGCGAGCATTCCACGCCTTCCTTGTACAGGGCCATGCCCTCTTCCAGCGGCAACCGGCCTTCTTCCAGCGCGGTCACGATCTCCTGGAGACGTTCCATACGGCCCTCAAAGTCGGCCGGGATCTTGTTGCGTGAATTCTTCATGTATTACTTGAGGGGTTGAGCGGCCGGAGAAGCGGCCACGGGCTGCGCCCCGCTCTCTTCCCAGGGGGCAAGGAGCGGTTCCACGTCCACGGACTGTCCCTGCACGATGAGCGAAAGATGCAAGTGCGGCCCGGTCACGCGCCCCGTGGCGCCGACCTTGCCGATGATCTGCCCCTTGCGCACTTCCTGTCCGTTCCGCACCAGCTGCTCGGACATGTGCAGATAGGCGGTGAAGACGCCCTGCCCGTGATCCAGATACACGGTCTTGCCGGAAAAATAGAGGTCATCGCACAGCACCACGCGTCCGTCGGCGCAGGCCTTGATAGGCGTTCCGCTGGCGCCGCGCAGGTCAAGGCCCCGGTGATAGCCGCGCGGCTGCCCGTTGAAGACGCGCTTCAGCCCGTAAAGACTGGATATCCCGCCCGGCACGGGCCGCGTGAGCGGCAAAGCCCACTGCCGGACAGGCGAATAACTGGCCAGCGCGGCCTTGACCTGTGCCCTGTCCCGGCGGATGCGCTCCATGACCTTGGCGGGCGGATCCACATATTTCTTGTCCACGGTGAGTTTCTGCACCGGGCGCTTGCGGTCGAAAAGCGTCACCGCCGCCTGCGGGGAACGCCCGCCGCCCGCTGCCGAGGCCGACAGGGCAAGGCGTTTCTCCTTGGCTTCCAGCGGGACGGAAAGCAGCATGACGGCCTGCCAGGCCTGCGTCCCCTGCGGCGTGGCGACCGTCTCGGCCTGTGCGCGCCATTCCTTGCCGCGCCAGCTGAAGACCACTTCCTGTACGGGGACGTCGGAAACGGCCAGCGCCAGGAAGGCATCGCCGCGCGCCACCTGTTCCGGCGCTTCGAGGCGAAGGGTCGCCGCCTGCGCCATGACGGCCCACAGGCAGCAGCACAGGGCGGCAAGCCCGGGCAGCGCCATCCGGCCCCCCCGGCGCAGCATGCCGGGAATCCGCAGCCAAGACTGGGACATGATCATTCTCCTTTTTCCGCCGTTGCGGTCGTGTCCGCACGGGGGCGAATCTGGGCGACTGTAACCCCCAGTGCGCCATCCTGCAAGCGGATGTGCAACTCCTGTCCGCCCCGCGCCTGCCGGACGCTGCGCAGCAGCGCCCCCCGGCTGTCGGAGACCAGCGCGTAGCCGCGTTCCAGCGGCCCCAGCGGATCGCAGGCCGCCAGCCGCAGGGCAAGCCGCTCCTGCTGCGCTTCCGCCCTGCTCACGCTCTGTCGTCCGGCCGCCTGCAGACGCTGCTCCCACCAGAGCAGTTCCTGTTGCCGCCGCGACAGCAGCCGGGGCAGCGCCGCCCGCAGACGTTCCTCCAGCGCGACGGCTTCCCGCGCTTCCGTCGCCAGCCGGGCCGGATTCCAGAACGAGCGCAGCATCCTGCTCAGATGCTCCGCCTGCCGCTGCCGTCCGCCCAGCATTTCCCGCGCGGCCCGCTGCAGGGCCAGCGCCAGGCGACGGCGCGTACTCTCCAGCCGTTCCAGCCGGCGCTGCGGCGCATGCGCCCGCAGCAGACGCGTCAGATTATCCAGCTGCAGCGCCTGACGTTCCAGCCGACGCCGCATGCCGCGCCAAAGGGCGGCCTCCTGATCGTCCAGCAGCTGCAGCAGCTCCTGACGCGAGGGCCAGAGCAGCTGCGCCGCATGCGAGGGGGTCGCGGCCCGAACGTCGGCCGTCAGATCAGCCAGCGTCACGTCCACTTCATGTCCGATGCCGGCCAGCACCGGCAGCCGGGAACGGTACACCGCCTCGGCCACCTCCTGCTCATTGAAGGCCCAGAGATCTTCCAGCGAACCGCCGCCGCGGATGAGGACGATGACCTGCGGGCCGTCAGGCCGCAGGGCATGGGCATTGGCCGTCTCCAGAGCGCGCACGATGGACGGGGCCGCGCCGTCCCCCTGCACGGCCACCGGATACAGCCGAACATGCGCCGCCTGTCCGCGCTGGGCGGCCAGACGCCAGAAGTCATGGATGGCCGCGCCGTGGGGAGAGGTGATCAGCGCCACCCGGACGGGATCCCAGGGCAGACGGCGCTTGCGCTCCTGCGCGAAATAACCGAGTGCGGCGAGACGGCGCTTGCGCTCCTCGAAGGCCTGAGCCAGGCCTCCCTGTCCGGCAGGCTGCACGAGCTCCACCACCAGCTGATACTGCCCGCGCGGAGCGTATATGCCCACATGTCCGGCACAGATGAGTTCCGTGCCCTGCCGGAGCAGTTCCTCCGGGGCGGGCGGCGGCGTCTCAAAGACTTCGCCGGTCAGAGGATCAAAGCCCCCCCGCTGCCGCTGCTGCTGGCGGAACCAGACGCACTGGAGCTGCGCCTCGGCATCCTTGAGCGTGAAATAAAAATGTCCGGATGCGGGGCGGGAGACGTTCCCCACCTCGCCCCGCACCCAGACAAAGGGAAAATGACGCTCCACCATGCGGCGGAGCTGTTCCGTCAGCTGGCGGACGGACTGGATGGTCATATCTTCCGACACGGGCCCTCTCCGGCCCCCGCCGCATCAGCAGGGGCCGCGCTTCGCCTTCCCGGCTCAGGCCATGCGGGCCTGCCAGCCCTGCCGCACCGTTTCCATCCAGGCGGCCAGCGCCTCGGGCAGCGTCGCCAGGGGCAGCTCGCCCTTTTCGCCGGTGCGCCGGTCCTTGCATTCCACGATGCCGCGCGCAAGCCCCTTGCCGCCCACGATGAGCTGCATGGGCGCGCCGATGAGATCCGCGTCCTTGAACTTGACGCCGGGCCGCTCCTCGCGGTCGTCCAGCAGCACGGAAACGCCCTGCCCTTCCAGAAGGTCATGGATCTCGCCGACCCTGGCGGAAACGTCTTCCTTGCCGGGATCGAGATTGAGGAGGATGCACTGCACCGGGGCGATCTGCGGCGGGAAGATGATGCCGTTCTCGTCGTTGTTCTGCTCGATGGCCGCCGCCACCACGCGGGAAACGCCGATGCCGTAGCAGCCCATGATCATGACGCGTTCCTTGCCGTTCTCGTCGAGGAAGACGGCGTGCATGGCGTCGCTGTACTTGGTGCCCAGCTTGAAGATGTGCCCCACTTCGATGCCCTTGGGCAGCTCGATGGGCGCGCCGCAGCGCGGGCAGCAGTCCGCCGCCGTGATGGCGCGCAAATCGGCATAGGCCGTCACCACGGCGTCACGCGCAAGATCCACATGCAGCAGATGCGCGTCAGCGGCGTTGGCGCCCGTCACATAGTCCGTGGCGCCCTGCAGCTCGGCATCCGCATAGATGGGCACATCCAGTCCCACCGGCCCGGCAAAGCCCACCGGCGCATGGGTCAGGGCCTCCACCACCTCGCCGCTGGCCAGCTGCACGTCCTGCGCCTTGAGCAGGTTCTTGAGCTTGATGTCGTTGACTTCGCGGTCGCCGCGCACGAGGACGGCCACATGCTTGCCGTCCACCGTGAACAGCATGGTCTTGACCACGCGCTCCGGCGCGACGCCCAGCATGGCGCTCACTTCCTCGACGCTGTGCGCGCCGGGCGTGGCCACCTGCTCGCGGGGCGGGCAGCCGGCCGTGCAGGGCTCTCCCTTCCAGACCACTTCGGCGCGCTCCACATTGGCGGCATAGCGGCAGGAAGTGCAGGCGGCGATGGTGTCTTCCCCGGTATCGGCAAGCACCATGAACTCATGCGAGAAGTTGCCGCCGATGGAGCCGGTATCCGCCTCCACGGCCCGGAAACGCAGGCCGAGACGCTGGAAGATCCGCATATAGGTCTCGTACATGATGGCGTAGCTGGCATCGGCCGCCGCATCATCCACGTCGAAGGAGTAGCCGTCCTTCATGACGAATTCGCGCCCGCGCATGAGGCCGAAGCGGGGCCGGATCTCGTCGCGGAACTTGCTCTGGATCTGGTAGAGCCGCACGGGGAGCTGCCGGTAGGAGCGCACCTCGCCGCGCACCAGATCGGTGATGACTTCCTCGTGCGTGGGGCCGAGGCAGTAGTCCCGGTCATTGCGGTCCTTGAAGCGCAGCAGTTCCTTGCCGTAGTGCTCCCAGCGGCCGGTCTCCTTCCAGAGGTCGCCGGGGATGACCGAGGGCATGAGCAGTTCCTGGAAGCCGGCGGCGTTCATTTCTTCCCGCACCACGCGGGCCACGTTGTCGATGGCCCGCAGGCCCAGCGGCAGATAGATGTAGACGCCGGACGTCAGCTTGCGAACCATGCCCGCCCGCAGCAGCAGTTTGTGGCTCGCCACCTCGGCCTCGGCCGGGGTTTCCTTGAGCGTGGGGATATAACAGGAGCTGAAACGCATCAGGCGAATTCCTTTTCCTTGAGCAGGAGTTGCAGTTCTTCAAGAAATGCCGCCAGCAGGGCGTCCTGCCCCCTGACGGAACGTATGACCTCTCCCTTGCGGAAGATGATCCCCTTGTCCCGGCCGCCGGCAAGTCCGAGGTCCGCCTCGCGCGCCTCGCCCGGCCCGTTGACCACACAGCCCATGACCGCCACCTTGATGTCGGCCGTGGACTCGGCAAGCCGTTCTTCCACCGCGCGCGCCAGAGCAAAAAGATCGATCTCCGTGCGCCCGCAGGTGGGACAGGAAATGATCTCCGGCCCGCGACGCCGCAGGCCGAGGGCACGCAGGATCTCATAGGCCACGCTGACCTCTTCCGTGGGGTCGGCCGTCAGCGAAACGCGCAGGGTGTCGCCTATGCCTTCATGCAGCAGGATGCCCAGCCCCACGGCGGACTTGACCGTGCCGCGCATGAGCCCGCCCGCTTCGGTGATGCCGATATGCAGCGGATAATCGCAGACCCGCGCCAGCAGGCGGTAAGCCTCCAGCGTATCCTGTACGGAAGAAGACTTGAGGGAGATCTTGGTGTCATAAAACCCGCGCTCCTCCAGCATGCGCACATGCCCGAGCGCGCTCTCCACCATGGCCTGGGGGCAGGGCCCGCCGTATTTGGCAAGCAGCCCCTTCTCCACGGAGCCGGAATTGACCCCGACCCGGATGACCGCCCCGTGGGCCTTGGCCGCATCCACCACGGCATCCACATGGGCACGCGGCCCGATGTTGCCGGGATTGATGCGCAAACCTTCAAGTCCCGCTTCAAGGGCCGCCAGCGCCAGCCGATAGTCGAAATGGATATCGGCGATGAGCGGCACCGGGGAGCCCTCGCGGATGGTCCGCAGGGCCGCGGCGGCGCTTTCGTCGGGAACGGCCAGCCGCACGGCTTCGCATCCCCGGCGCACCAGCGCCTCGATCTGACGCAGCGTGGCCGCCGCATCACGCGTATCGGTATTGGTCATGCTCTGCACGACGATGGGGGCCTTGCCGCCGATGGGCAGGCTGCCCAGCCGCACGGAACGGGTCTTGCGACGCTCGATCATCTTTTCTCCCGGACGGATGCGATGGACGACAGCCCGGACGCGGGCCGTATCTTCGTGGAAGAACCGCGAAAGGTTGTATGCTATTTCCCCCCGCAAGCCAAGTCTTAACCGCCGCTTCCGGGCATGTCGTCCGCCGGGGGGCTCCGCCGGCGCGGCCGTGTCCCCTTCCGGATAAATCCTTTCCCTTTGCCAGCTTTTTCGCTATATTGCCCTTGTCGGCGGAGAAAGCCCCCCTGCTCCGCGCCCGCAGCAAGGGCATTTTTTACCGGAACGAAACTTGCATAGAACGACCGGAAAGGCCGGCCGGAAGGGAATATCCGTCACTTCCGCCGGCACGCTCAAGTTTTTTCTCGTACTGCCGTTAAGCTTCGCAAGAACTTCACCTCAGAGGTGCCTATGCTTCACATGCCCACGTCCCCTTCCGCCTGCCGCCGCGTCTGCCTGCTTCTCCTGCTGCTGGCGACGCTGCTCCCGGCCTGCACTCGTGCCACGGCTCCCACGGATCCCGAGTACATCGATGCGGTGGAACTCAAGCTCAAATGCCGGGAACTGGCCGATCAGATGCTGGCCACCGTGCCCAACGACGCCCTGAAAGGCGTCGTCGCCCTGCCGACCTCCTTTGTGGAGCAAGGCAATCGCAACATGAGCTCTCCGCTGGGACGTCTCATCTCCGAGGCGCTCATCTATGAGTTCAACCAGCGCGGCTTCCCGGTCCGGGAATACCGTCTGGCGGGCAAGGTTTCCGTCACCGGCGGAAGGGATGACCTTGCTTTCCTCAATAATGTCAGCATCCCGGTGGGTCAGAAGTGGGCCGCCCTCATCGTGGGGACCTACTATGTGGACAAGGACGCCACCTTCGTCAACGCCCGCCTGGTGCGCGCCACGGACGGCCTCGTCCTGCGCACGGGACAGCTCGTCCTGCCCAATACCGGCATCGTGCAGCGCATGTCCCAATCCGATGCTCAGGTGGCCTCCCGTCAGGCCGCGGCGAGCAAGTCGCGCAAGTACGGTCAGAACGGCTACTATCCCCCGCTCTACACCCCCGGCGGCGGCAGCAGCCTGGGCAGCGGTTCCCTCCCCATTCGGCAGGGCAATTAGGGTTTTTCAGGAGGTATGACAATGACATTCAAGCCCATCTTCAGCCTGGCGGCCGCCGGCGGTCTGGCCTGCACCCTCCTGCTGTCCCCCGTCGTTTTCCTGCCGTCGCCCTGTCAGGCGGTGGAATCTTCGTCCAGCACCAACGCCCTGAGCAGGCAGTATGTGAAGGAAGCGCGGGCCTTTCGCGCGCAAGGCCGCTACGAGCTGGCCCGGCAAAGTTATGTGCAGGCGCTTTCCGTCTGCCATGATCTTCGAGAATACGAAACCATCAAGCAGGAACTCAACGGTATCGAGATGCTGCTGCGAACCATGCGCTAGGTGAGGTCATGAAACGTCTCCTCATTCTGCTTCTTGTTACGGCACTGGCCCTCTCCCCGCTGACGGCGGCCGCCTTCTTCGGCGGCAACGTCCCCTCGGCGGCGGATGACATCACCGATCAGATCGACGACCAGCTCATGATGCGCTATGCCGGGCGCGACCCCGACATGAGCAAAGCCAACCGTGAGGCCGTGGCCCGTGCCGGCATCATGATTCTGGGCACTTCGCCGGTCAACATCAATGATCTGGAAGAAAGCAGCCCTCTGGCCCGGCAGATGATGGAAGAAGTTTCCCGCGGCCTCATGCAGAAGGGCTACCGCTTCAAGGAACTGCGCACCGGCAGCTATGTGCGCTTCGACAAGCAGTCCGGCGAGTTCCTGCTGACGCGCGACGTCCGCAAGCTGCAAAGCCGTACCGGCACCGGACAGGCGGTCATGGCGGGAACCTATGTGGTCACCCAGGAGCAGGTGCGCTTCAGCATCCGCATCATCCACATTCCCAGCAATGAGGTGATGGCCATGGGCACGGCCACGGTGCCCATTACCGAAGATATCTACCCCCTGCTCCGCGACCCCTACAATCCTTCCCGTTCGGGCAGCGGCGTTCCTTCTTCCTATACCCGGCTGCAATAGACCTTGCCGTCCGGCTCCATATTGACTATAAAATGCCCCGGCGCGTCCGGGGCTTTCTGTTTCGCGCTGCTCCGCATCACGCGGCATCCACCCACAAGGAGAACGCATGGCTCTCAGCATCGGTATCGTCGGACTGCCCAATGTGGGCAAGTCCACCCTGTTCAATGCCCTGACCAAGGCTCAGAATGCCCAGGCCGCCAACTACCCCTTCTGCACCATCGAACCCAACAAGGCCACGGTGGCCGTGCCGGACGCGCGGGTGGACGCCCTGACCGCCAAGGCAAAGCCCAAGAAGACCATCCACGCCAGCGTGGACTTCATCGATATCGCCGGCCTGGTGCGCGGCGCCAGCAAGGGAGAAGGCCTTGGCAACCAGTTCCTGGCCAATATTCGCGAGTGCGCCGCCATCGTCGAAGTGGTCCGCTGCTTCGAGGACGACAATATCACGCATGTGGACGGCACGGTGGACCCGCTGCGCGATATCGACACCATCGAGACCGAACTGCTCCTCGCCGATATCCAGAGCGTGGAAAAGCGGCTGGAAAAGTTGCAGAAGATGGCCAAGGGCAGCAAGGACGCCAAGGCCGCCGCGGAGATCATGCAAGAACTTTTGGCCGCGCTCAACGACGGCAAGCCCGCCTCGACCTTCTCCCTGCCGGAAAATGAGGCCTTTTTGCAGTCCTGGCGAGAGCTTGGCCTGCTGACGGCCAAGCCCGTCATCTACTGCGCCAATGTGGATGAAAGCGCCGTGGCCGAGGGCAATGAGCTCTCCCGCCGCGTGGAGGCGCTCGCCGCGGAACGTCATGCCGGCTTTGCCCGCATCTGCGCCAAGCTGGAAGAAGAGCTGCAAGGCCTGTCCGCCGAAGAACAGGCGGAGATGCTCTCCTCCTACGGCATCGACGAGAGCGGACTCGTGCGCATCATCCGTACCGGCTACGCCACGCTTGGCCTGTGCAGCTACTTTACCGCCGGGCCCGACGAAGTGCGCGCCTGGACCATCCACAAAGGCTGGAAGGCCCCGCAGGCTGCCGGGGTCATCCATACGGACTTCGAGCGCGGCTTCATCCGTGCCGAAGTCATCTCCTATGACGATTACATGAGCCATGAAAGCGAGGCCGCCTGCCGCGCCGACGGCGTGCTACGCGTGGAAGGCAAGGAATATGTCGTGCAGGACGGCGACGTCATGCACTTCCTCTTTAATGTATAAGGTGAAGGATTGACGAACAGGATGGACTCCTGTCCTCCTGCGGCCGGCCCGCGACGGATGCCGCCATCTTCCGGGAAAGCCCCTGCCCCACGCGGGCGGGGGCTTCCTGCATATCTACGCCTTCTCTCCCCGCCGGCTTTTAGAGCATTTTCAGTTTGAAGCGCTTCGCGTTTCAAACCTTACGGCCTGCCGCTTCGCGGCAAAAACGCTCCAGGGTGGGACAGTCTCGCATCCCCATTCTTCCCTGGTAAAATCGCGCTGGGGAAGGGATGGGGGGCTTTGGGGGAAGGGGAATCCCTTCCGCGCCGGCGGCGACCGAAAGGCGGCCGCAGGCCGTGTCCGTTAGGCGACACAGAAGCCTTGCGGACATCGACAGCAGAGCGAGGGGTTCCCCTTCCCCCCAAAACAAACAGCGATAGGATCTCCATAAAAAAAGAGGAGAAGAACTCTCCTCCTCTTTTCCGCGTGTCATGTGACGGCATTCAACGGGCGGCCGGCAGGGCTGCGGGCGCCTGCTGCATCGGGACCTGTGCAGGCATCTGGGCCGGCGCCGGAGCCTGCATGGGGGCTGCCGGTGCGGGCTGCGCAGGCGTCACGCCGGGCTGCGGCGTGACGTCTTCCACGCCGGCGATACGCACCCCGAACTCGGCTACCGTATCGGACGGCGCATAGAACAGCACCATGAAGGGCACTTCGCCTCCCGGAGGCACATTGGAATTGCGGATATAGATATCCGTGCTGCTCTGCAGGAAGGACTCCAGCTCCTTCTCCCCGAGAACCTGCAGCTGGAAGAGCGAGAGCTGCGAACCGGCAAGCTGCTGCTTCACGGCCAGCGGCTTCCTGTTCTTGTCATAAATGGCCGCTTCCACCCGGATAAGCGCCTTGGGCTGCGGAAATTCATTGCGCACGTCGCCGACGATGACGCAGACCTTGCCGATCTTTTCATTCTGCACATAGTACTGACGCACATTGCGCATGGTCAGCATGGAAACACGCTGCGCCAGCTCCTCGTCCGAGAGCTGCGGCTTTTTGTTCCCTGACGGGAACTGGATGTAATACCAGTAGCCGGATCCTCCCAGCACGACGAGGAAGACCAGCAAGCCCAGCCAGAGGAAAAGAGAAGAACCCTTCTTTTCCTTTCGGGCCGGGGCGGCTGCCCGGGCCGGAGCTTTTTTGGGGGCGACGGCTTCGGCCCCCTTGGCAGCGGTCTTGGCCGGCGCCTCTTTTCCGGGAGTCTCCAGCGTGAAGACGTTCTTGCAGACCGAGCAGCGCAGCTTGGCGCCGGGCTTGACGAGCTTGTCCGGCAGATTGAAGCGGCTGCTGCAATGAGGGCATTGTATTTCCATGCGGATACCTCGACAACCGACTAGGGCGTGTTAACCCAAATTTTACAAAAATTTCCGTACATGCACCGTTTGCTTTTGGTGAGGGGCGCCTCGTGTCCCTGTCGCTTCCCCTGATAAAAAAGCGCGCTGGGGAAGGGATGGGGGCTTGTGGGAAAGATGAAGGGAACGCCTCTCCTCGCTTCGCTGCGAAAAGGCTGGGCCCTCCCGCGCTGGCGGAGGGGCTTCCCTTCCCCCCAAACAAGCAGCGAATAGTGTTTAACAGGCCTTAGACGGACAGCAATTCATAGATAGACGGCAGGGCGCGATAGCGCTCGGCATGATCAAGCCCGTAGCCCACGATGAAGCCGGAATCCAGCATAAAGCCGGAAAAGGCCACCGGGATGTCCACTTCCCGCCGTTCCGTCTTGTTGACCAGCGTGGCGATGCGCACGCTGCGCGCGCCCCTATCCGCCAGAAGATTCAGCAAAAACCGCAGGGAATGCCCGGAATCCACCACGTCTTCCACCACGAGCACATGCTTGCCGCGGACGTCGCATTCCAGATCCTTGGTCAGCCTGATTTGGCGGCTCGACTCCGTGCCCGCGCCATAGCTGGAAATGCGGATGAAATCCATCTCCAGATCTTCCCGGCTGATGGCCCGCGTGAGATCGCTGAAAAAGTGGACGGCGCCCTTGAGGACGCATACGGCCACCAGCGGCTCCCCCGTATAGGCAGCCGAGATCTCTTCCCCCAGCTCCGCAACGCGTGCGGCGATGTCTTCCGCGCTGAAAAGCAGCTTGGCCGTCATTGTCCGTCGCTCCCCAGATGCTTGAACACCGCTGTTTCGTCGCAGCAGTCGGGATATTTGGCGCAATGCACGCAGTCCGACCAGATCTTCTGCGGCAGCGACCCCTTGTCGATGATCTCATAGCCGAGCCGGGAGAAGAATTCCACCTGGTAAGTCAAGGAAAAGACGCGCCGGATGTGCAGCGCCTCGCAATCGGACATGCAGGCTTCCACCACCTTGCGCCCGAGCCCGTGACGGCGCAGATCCTCCCGCACCACGAGCGAGCAGATCTCACCCAGGTCTTCCCATACGGGGGCCAGCGCACAGCAGGCGGCAATGCCGCCATCCGGCGCGTCCACCACCCAGAAGTTGCGGACATGTCCGTACAGGAAAATGAGCGCGCGCGGCAGCAGCAGGCCCTTCTGCGCGCAGTCCAGCAAGAGGGCGTGGATATCCTTCATATCATCCATGTGCGCCTTGCGCACGGGCCAATCATACGCCATGACTAGTCTTCCAGCAGTTTGTCAAAAATTTCCACAAGATCCTTATGCTCCACAAGCCCGGAGCCCGCCAGCACCACGTTCCCCTTCTTGTTGATGAAAACGTTGAAGGGGATGCTGCTGATGCCGAAGGCACGCGCGACGCTGCTATCGGCCATGTAGGCGGGATAATTCACGCCCAGATTCTGCAGGAAGCCGGGAACGGCGTTCTTGTCCTCATCCACGGACAGGCCGATGATCACGACTCCCTTATCGGCATATTTCTCATGCACTTTTACCAGATCGGGGATCTCCTTCCGACAGGGCGGGCACCAGGTGGCAAAAAAGTTCAGCATGATGGCCTTGCCCTTGTTTGCCGCCACGACCTCGTCCAGACCCTTTACGTCAAGGGTCTTGAGGGAGGCCGCGGACGCCAGCGCCGGCAGCAGCAGGACAAGCAGGAGCGCAAGAGACAGTCTTTTCATTGTGCATTACACCTGACTGATGAATTTTTTCGCCGCACGCACGGAACTGACGGCGTCTTCGCAATAGGCGTCCGCCCCGATGGCGTCCGCAAAGGCCTGGGTCACCGCGGCCCCGCCCACCATGACCCTGATGGGCAACTGCCGCTCGCGGATCAGCTTGATGGTGTCCTCCATCCTGACCATGGTGGTGGTCATCAGTGCCGACAGCCCGATAATATGCGCCTTGTGCTCCAAAGCGCAAGCCACAATAGCCTCGGCCGGCACATCTTTTCCGGCATCGATGACGTCGAAGCCGTGATTGCCCAGCAGCAGGGCCACGATGTTCTTGCCGATATCGTGGATGTCCCCTTCCACCGTCGCCACCACGATGACGGGCCGCTCTTCGGGCCCGCGACTTTCTTCAAGCAAAGGTTTAAGTTCGGCGAAGGCCGTCTGCATGGTCTCGGCCGAACGGATGAGCTGCGGCAGGAAATACTCCCGCTTTTCGTAGCGGTTGCCCACTTCCGTAATGGCCGGGATGAGCACCTCGTTGACCAGGGCAAAGGGCTGGGCTCCCTTTTCAAGTTCCGCGCGAAGGAGCGGCAGCACGTTCTCCTTGTCGCCCTGCAGCACGGCCTCGCCCACCGTCGCCGCGCGCGCCGCCGCGGGCACGGTGGCCGCCGTATTGGGCGCGGCCGCCTTCCACTGGGCATAGCGGGGGATGAAGACGGCCGCGTGGGCATCGTGTCCGCGCAGCACATTAAGGGCATCAAAGGCTTCATGCAAGCGTGCGGCGGAAGGATTGGCGATGCAGGAGCTCAGCCCCGCCCCCGCTCCCATGCAGAGGAAGGAGGCATTGAGCAGGTCACGGGCAGGCAGGCCGAAGGAAAGGTTGGAAAGCCCCAGCGTGGTGGGCAGGCCCTGCTCCCGGCACCAGCGGATCATGTCCAGACAGGCCAACGCCCCTTCCGGCTTGGACGAGACGGCCAGCGCCAGGATGTCCACCAGCATGAGGCGCCGGGGGATGCGCAGGGCTTCCGCCTCGCGCAGCAGCTTCTCCAGGATGGCGATGCGCTCGGCGGCGCTGACGGGCAGCTCCGCGCCCTTGAGCGGGAGCAGGATGAAGGGCGCGCCGAAATCCCGGCACAACGGGCCGAGCTTTTCCATGCGTCCGCTCTCCCCGCTTACGGAGTTGACCAGACAGGAGCCCGGGCAATAGGGCAGCGCGGCGGCGATGGCGTCGGCATTGGAGGAATCGAGCGAAAGCGGCGTCGAAACGCGCTCCACAAGGCAGCGGGTCAGCTCCGGCAGGAGCTTGCCTTCGTCCACGAGGGAGGCCCCCACGTTGACGTCCAGCACCTGCGCCCCGGCCGCGATCTGCTCGTCGGCGAAACGGAAGGCTTCATCAAAGCGGCCTTCCTGCAACTGGGCGGTGAGTTCCTTCTTGCCTGTGGGATTGATGCGCTCGCCGATGATGACGAAGGGGGCCTCGGGCGCAAAGCGCACGAGCTGCGAGCGGCTGGTCAGACACATGCCCGGCGCGGCGGCTGGGGAGGACGACGTGAGCTCCACCCTGTCGAGCGCTTGCCGCAGGGCGGCCAGATGCCGCGGCGTGGTGCCGCAGCAGCCGCCGAGGACCCGCGCCCCCTGCGCGGCGAAGCGCGCCGTCTTTTCGGCGAATTCCTCCGGCCCCAGCGGGAAGACCGTCACGCCGTCGCGCAGTTCCGGCAGACCGGCATTGGGCTCGACCATGACCGGACAGGCGCAGACATCCAGCAGCTCGCGCACCACGGGCGCCATCTGATCCGGCCCAAGACTGCAGTTGGTCCCCACCACGTCCACGCCGAGGTTCTGCATGGTCTCGGCAAAGATGGTCGGGCTGGAGCCGGTGAGGCTCACCCCCTGCTCGAAAGTCATGGAGACCATGACCGGCAGGTCGCATACCTGACGCGCCGCCACCACGGCGGCACGGGCCTCGGCAAGGTCGAACTGCGTCTCCACCAGCAACAGGTCGCAGCCGCCGGCCACCAGACCGCGGATCTGCGCGGCAAAGGCGGCGATCAGGTCGGCAGGCTCCACATCGCCCAGCGGACGGGCAAAATGACCGGACGGCCCCACATTGCCGGCCACGAAGACCCGGCGCGAACCGCGGGACGCCGCGGCCCGGGCCGCCTCGACCATGCGGCGGCTGAAATCGAAGACGTCCAGACCGGCGGGCAGCTTGTAGGGGTTGCCGCCGAAGGTGCAGGCCGTGATGATGTCCGCCCCCACATCCACATAGGCGGCATGGATATCCTGCAGGATGTCCGGCCGCTGCATGCAGAATTCTTCCGGGCTGACGCCAAGCGGCAATCCTGCGGCCTGGAGCATGGTTCCCATGGCTCCATCAAGCATGAGCGGACGTTTTTCCGAGAGTCGGTCCAGGAACGGCGATGCTGACATGACGAATCCTTTGTGTGCTGCGTGCAAAAATTCATATCTTCCGGGGCATTTCCCCCGGACAGGTTTTTATTACTGAAAAACATTGAAAAGGACAAACCAAAACTATAGGATTGTCTCCCCGGGGAAAGTCTCCCCTTTCTGCAACGCCCCAACATCCAAGACATCTCATGGCAGACAAGGCCAAAAACGACGCCGGCCTCCTCGCGGAAAGCCGGCCTGAAGTGGAAATCCTCCCTCCCCCGGACGCCAAAACGCGCAAAACGCCCGCGGCCCCGACGCAGGCACGGGCCGAACATGATCAGGATGAAGACGGCAGGGACGACGACCTGACCGACGGACTCCTGGAGGCGGACGAGCCGGATCACGACGACCTCGACGCCGATGCGCTGGATGTGGACGCCTACGAGGGGGATCCGCTCTTCCTGACCGAAGCCCCGCACGACGACGCCCTGCCCGCGCCGTCCGAGTCGCGCCTGCCCGTGCAGGCGGCCAACAAGGACAGCCTGCACCTCTATCTGCGGGAGATCAGCCGCTTTCCCCTGCTCAAGCCCGACGAGGAGCACGAGCTTGCCCTGCGCGTGCGGGATCACAACGACCCTGACGCCGCCTTCCGGCTGGTCTCCTCCCATCTGCGGCTCGTGGTGCGCATCGCCATGGATTTCCAGCGCCGCTGGATGCAGAACGTGCTCGACCTCGTGCAGGAGGGCAACGTGGGCCTCATGCGCGCGGTCAACAAGTTCGACCCGGACAAGGGCATCAAATTTTCCTATTATGCCTCCTTCTGGATCAAGGCCTATATCCTCAAGTTCATCATGGACAACTGGCGCATGGTGAAGATCGGCACCACCCAGGTGCAGCGCAAGCTGTTCTACAACCTGAACCGGGAACGGCAGAAGCTCATCGCCCAGGGCTTCGACCCCGACGCGGCCATGCTGTCCGAGCGCCTCGGCGTCAGCGAGGAACAGATCAACGAGATGGACCAGCGCCTCGCCGCCGGCGATCTGTCGCTGAACGCCCAGGTGGGGGACGAGCCCGGCGGGGCCACCCGCATGGACTTTCTGCCGGCGCTCGGCCCCGGCATCGAAGACGATCTGGCCAGCGGCGAGATGGCCGGCATCCTGCGGGACAAGATCAAAACGCTCCTGCCGAAACTCAACGACAAGGAGCTGTACATCCTGCAGAACCGCCTTCTCACCGACGATCCCGTCACCTTGCGTGAGATCGGCGAACGGTATAACGTGACGCGCGAGCGCGTTCGCCAGCTGGAGGCGCGCCTGCTGGAAAAAATCCGTCGGCACATTGCGGGCGACGTCAAGGACTTTTCAGACGAATGGATCCAATCCTAGATGAAACGCGGTAACTCTCCGATGAAATGCGGCAAATCCCTCCTGCTGTGTGCCGCGCTGGTGGGCGGCATGGTGCCTTTTGCCCTGCTTGGCTGCGGCGGCTGCGCCAATCAGAACAACGCGGCCTCTTCCGGACACACCGTCGTCGGCATGGAGACCCGTCCGCCGGCCACGAGCCTTTCGCCCGAGGCGCAGGATACCTATGCCTATCTTGTCCTCATGCAGCTTATGGGCAACGGCGAGGGGGAACTGCGCGAAGAGGATCTCCGGGAGGCCATCGGCCTGCTCAAGAGCAGCCATGTGCCGTCCAGCGCCTGGCTGGACGGGGCCGTCTGGCTGCTCGGCCGCCGGTCCGATCTGGTCGTTCCCTTTCTGGAAGACGCGCTGGCCGCTCACCCCGACGACCTCTCGCTGACCATGCTCTATGCCGAAACGCTGGCCGACCGCAAAATGACGCGGAAGGCCATCGGCATCATGCAGAACTACATCGCCCGCCACCCCGCGGAAGCCGACGCGCAGGTGGAGCTGGCCCTGCTGCTGGTCAAGGACGGCCGCTTCGACGAGGCGGACGCCCTGCTCAATTCCCTGCCGGAAAAGGCCCGCACGCCGCTGGTGGACTACAGCCATGCCCGCGCCCTTGCCGGCATGGGCCGCAAGGACGAGGCCATCGCCAAGCTGAAACGCGCCCTCAAGGAGATGCCCGAATTCGTGGAAGCGCTGGCCGAGCTGGCCTTTCTGCATGAGCAGCGCGGCGAGTGGAAGGAAGCCCGCGCCGTCTACGAACGCCTTGCCGAGCTGAACTTCTCCCCCGAGGACGTGACGCTGCGGCTCATCAACATCTCGCTCCAGCTCAATCAGCCTGACAGGGCCCTCAAGTACATGCAGAACGGCCCGGACACCCTGGCCTTCAGGCTCACCGTGGCGCGCATGTTCATGGATTCCCGTCACTATCTGCAGGCCGAGAGCCTGCTGCGGCAGGCGGCGGACGACCCCGCGGCTCCGCCGGAAGTCTTCCTCCTGCTGGCCGATCTGGCCTATCAGCAGCGCCGGGACGTCTCCCAGGCGCTGGGCTGGCTCAATCGCGTCCCGGCGGAAGGGAGCGCCGCTCCCCGCGGCGCGCTCCTGCGGGTGCAGATCATCGCGGAATCCGGCAAGAACGAAGACGCGCTGCGCCTCGTGCAGGAGGGACGCCGCCACTACGCGGACATGCCCGAATTCTATTCGCTCGAGGCCCGTATCCTCGTCCGGCTGGAACGCAAGCCGGAAGCGCTGGCCATCATCCGCGAAGGCCTGAAGACCTGGCCCGCCGACGAGGATCTGTCCTTCCTGCTGGGCAGCCTGCTGGACGACATGGGCGACAGGGACGGCGCTCTCGCGGCCATGGAGACCCTGCTGGCCAACCATCCCCGCAATGCGCAGGCGCTCAATTACGTCGGCTATTCCCTGGCCGAACGCGGCCGCGATCTGGATCGCGCCGTCAGCCTGTTGCGTCAGGCCGACAGCCTGTCCCCCAATCAGTCCTACATCATCGACTCTCTGGCCTGGGCCCTCTACAAGGCCGGCCAGCTCCCCGAAGCGCTGGAGCAGATCCGGCGCGCCGTGCGCACGGGCGAAGTCATCGACCCCGCCATCTGGGAGCATTACGGCGACATCGCCGCGGCCATGAACCTGCGGGACGAAGCCCGCGCCGCCTATCAGAAGGCCCTTGAATACAAACCCGCCAATGCCGACATGCTGCGGCAACGCCTGTCAACGTTATGAAACGCATCACCTCTCTTCTTGCCGTCCTCTGTCTGACGGCGCTCCTGGCAGCCTGCGCCGGCAAAGGGGCCGGGCAGCTCCCGCCCCCGGAAAGCCCCGCCGCGGCCGAACGCAGCGAACAGCTCTGGCAGGCTCTGGTCCGGCAGAGCGCCCGGCATGACGCCGCCCCCTACCGCCTGGGCCTGAGCCTGCGCTTCGGCTCCCAGGGCGACACCCGCCGGGTCACCGCCCTTTTCTGGGGCAACGACGACAGCCATCTGCGGCTTGACGTCATGGCGGGCGTGGGCGCCGTCATCGCCAATATCGTCGAGGCGGACGCGCGCTTCCTCATTTACAGCCCCCGCGAAAACGTCGCCTATTTCCATGAGGGCAGCACCAAGCCGCTGCTCAAGGTCGGCGTGCCCGTCCCGCTGGCCCTGGCCGATCTTTCCGCCCTGCTCAACGGACGCTTCCTGCGGGCCTTCGGGGAGGGACACACGCCCGTGGCCGCCTCGTCGCCCGATACGGCCGCCTTCGCGCTGGGAAAGCGCCTCGGCGGCGTGCTGACGCTGGATGCGCAGGGACTCCCCGTGCGCTGGACGGAAAACGGCGACAAGGGCTGGCGCATGGAGCTGCTCTATGACGAGCAGGGCCTGCCCCGCCGGCTCAACCTGACGCATGCCAACGGGCAGAAGGCCATCGTGCTCGTCAAGCAGCGCGACACGGTACAGCAGCCCTTTACCGAAGAACAGCTCGGCCTTGCCCTGCCGGAGGATACGCCCCTGCTGCCGCTCTCGCGGTACCGGGCCCCGGCAGACGGAAAGGTCGCCCCATAAAGGAGAACGAATGGAAACCATTCATCTTGCCTGTGACCATGCCGGTCTTGAACTGAAGGAAACACTGAAAACCGCACTGGAAGCCCGGGGCTTCCAGATCCGCGACCACGGCACGCACAGCCGGGAAAGCTGCGACTATCCGCAGTATGCCCATGCCCTCTGCGCCGCCGTGGAGGCGGAGAACGGACGCGGCATCCTCATCTGCGGCACAGGCATCGGCATGTCCATAGCCGCCAACCGGCATGCGGGCATCCGCGCGGCCCTCTGCACCACCGAGCTGCATGCCCGCTTCACCCGTCTGCACAACGACGCCAACGTGCTGTGTCTCGGCGCGCGGGTGACCGGCGTGGAGCTGGCCCTTGCCATCATGCATGTCTTTCTGGACACCGCCTTCGAGGGCGGCCGTCATCAGCGCCGCATCGATCTGCTCAACCCGCAGCCCGCAAGGTAAACGCCATGCAGCTCTACAATACCCTTACCCGCAAGAAGGAAACCTTCACCCCCCTGCGTCCCGGCAAGGTGCACATGTACGTCTGCGGCATCACCGCCTATGACTACTGCCATATCGGCCATGCCCGCTCGGCCATCGTCTTTGACCTGCTGGTGCGCCACATGCGCGCGCAGGGCCTGGAAGTGACCTTCGTCCGCAACTTCACGGACGTGGACGACAAGATCATCCGCCGCGCCAACGAGGAAGGCCGGGACTGGAAGGAAGTGGCCGAGACCTACGTCCGCGCCTTCCATGAAGATATGGACCGCCTCAATGTCCTGCGCGCCGACCACGAGCCGCGCGCCACGGACTACATCCCGCAGATGCAGGACATCTGCACGAGCCTCATCGAACAGGGCAAGGCCTACGCCACCCCTTCCGGGGACGTCTACTTTCGCGTACGGGCCTATCCGCCCTACGGCAAGCTCTCCGGCCGCAGTCTGGACGATCTGCAGGCCGGCGCGCGCGTGGCCCCCGGCGAGGAAAAGGAAGACCCGCTGGACTTCGCCCTCTGGAAAGCCGCCAAACCCGGCGAACCCTTCTGGGAAAGCCCCTGGGGCAAGGGGCGGCCCGGCTGGCACATCGAGTGCTCGGCCATGAGCAAGCCCTATCTGCCGCTGGATATCCACGGCGGCGGTCAGGACCTTGTCTTCCCCCACCATGAAAACGAGATCGCGCAGACGGAAGCCTCCTGCGGCTGCGAGCTGGCCCGCTTCTGGGTGCACAACGGCTTTGTGCAGATCAATGCCGAAAAGATGTCCAAGTCGCTGGGCAACTTCAAGACCATCCGCGACATCCTGGACGGCTACCTGCCGGAGACGCTGCGTTTCTTCCTGCTGGGCAAGCAGTACCGCAGCCCCATCGACTTCAGCCCCGAAGCCATGGACGAGGCCGAGCGCGCCCTGCAGCGCATCTACGAGTGCCTGCGCGAAGTTCATGCGGCACGTGAACGCTCCAGCTGGAAAAAGATCGCCCTGCCCGCCGACCTGCTCACGGAATGGCAGCAGCTCGGCCCGACCGTGACGGCCGCCCTGGACGACGACCTGAACAGCGCGCAGGCCTTCGGGCACATCTTCACCCAGATCCGTCTGGTCAACCGTCTGCTGGAAGACAAGAGCCTGCGCGCCGGCGAAGGGGCGCGGGATCTGTTCGAGGACTTCCTGACCCGCGTCCGCGACTGGAACGCCCGTCTCGGCCTGTTCGGGCAGGACCCGACGGCCTTCCTGACGGCCATGCGCGATCAGAAGGCCCGCCGCAGGAATCTGGATACGGCGCATGTGGAAGAGCTCATGAGCCGCCGGGCCGAGGCCCGCCGCAACAAGGACTTCGCCCTTTCCGACAGCCTGCGGGACGAGCTGGCCGCCCTTGGCGTGCTGGTGCGGGATACTCCGCAGGGGCAGCAGTGGGATCTCGCCTGAAGCGGCCTCCCCTCTTCATCCACTACTTGAAAGGAGGGTCCATGCGAACCGTCATCACCTGCTGCGCACAGGGACTTCGGATGGCCCTCCTTGTTCTGCTGGTCTGGCAGCTTGCCGTCGGACAGGCCCACGCCTTCTTTTTCGGAGGGGTCTCCCTCAAGGACGAAAAGAAGATGGGGCGGAAGTTCGACACCATGATCCGCTCCAACCTGCCGCTGGTGCAGGACCCGGAGGTCAGCCACTATGTGGAGGGCCTGGTGCGTCGTCTGGTCAAGGCCATCCCGCCCCAGCCCTTCACCTTCCGCTCCGGGGTCATCCTGCATCCGCAGCTCAACGCCTTTGCCGTGCCCGGCGGCTATGTCTACGTCTTCACGGGCCTGATCATGAACCTCAACAGCGAGGGAGAGCTCGCCGGCGTGCTCGCCCATGAGCTGGCCCACGTCACGCAGCGCCATGTGGCCACGCGTCTGGAACGGGCGCAGGTGGTCAGCATCGCCTCCCTGCTGCTGGCCGTGGCCGGCATCGCCGCCGGCGGTTCGGGCGGCGGGGCGCTGGCCGTGGGCGCGCTGGGGGCCGGGCAGTCGGCCATGCTCAATTACAGCCGTCTGGATGAAAACGAAGCCGACCACATCGGCCTGCAGTACCTCACGGCCGCCGGGTATGCTCCGGCGAGCATGGCGGGCGGCTTCAAGGTCCTGCGCCAGAAAAGCTGGATGAGCGGCGCCAGCGTGCCGGCCTATCTTTCCACGCATCCGGACATCGGCGACCGCATCAACGGCATCATGGCGCGGGTGACGGGCATGAAGGAGAGCATCCGCAACCGCCGTACGGACAACAGCCGCTTCCTTCGCGTGCAGACCCTGCTCTGGGGCCGCTACGGCGACGAACAGGCCGCCCTGCAACGTTTCCGCGGCAAGGACGCCCTCTCGCTCATGGGCCGGGGCATGGTGCATGCCCGCCGTAACGATGTGGTCCAGGCCGCCCGGCATTTTGACGCCGCCGTGGCCGCCGCTCCCGCTGATCCGCTCGTGCTGCGCGAGGCCGGGGCCTTCCATTACCGCAAAGGGGACATGAGCAAGGCCGAACCTCTGCTGACCCGCGCCATGCAGCTTGACCCGCGGGATTATATGGCCAGTTTCTTTTATGCCCGCCTGCTGGACGAGACCGGCAGGGCCGCCCAGGCGGACCGCTATTACAAGGATGTCCTGCGGCAGGTGCCCGAGGAGGCCGACGTGCATGAGGCCTATGCCCGTTCGCTGGGCCGCTCGGGCCGCACAGGCGCCGCCTATGTGCATATGGCCTACAGCGCCATTTACGCCAATCGCCGCAAGCAGGCCAAACGTTATGTGGAAGAGGCCCGGGCCAAGGCCCGCGGCGCTGCCGACGCCCCCCTGCTCAAGCGTCTGGAAGCCGTATACAAGGAACGCAAGGAAATGTGGGAAGACGACTGATGGAAACGCATGCCACCACCATACTGGCCGTCCGCAAGGACGGCATCGTGGCCATGGCCGGAGACGGCCAGGTGACCCTGGGCCAGAACATGATCATGAAGCACTCGGCGCGCAAGCTGCGCCGGCTGCATGACGGCAAGGTGCTGGCCGGCTTTGCCGGCGCTACGGCGGACGCCTTCACCCTCTTTGAACTCTTTGAAGCCAAGCTCAAGGAATTTCGCGGCAATCTCGTGCGCGCCGCCGTGGAGATGACCAAGGAATGGCGCAAGGACAAATACCTGCACAAGCTGGAGGCCATGCTGCTGCTGGCCGACAGCGAGCATATCCTCCTGCTGTCCGGCACGGGCGACGTCATCGAGCCGGATGACGACGTGGCGGCCATCGGCAGCGGCGGCCCCTACGCGCTCTCGGCCGCGCGCGCCCTGCTCCGGCACAGCGATCTGCCGGCACGGGACATCGTGCAGGAGGCCATGCGCATCGCCTCGGAGATCTGCGTGTACACCAACGATCACTTTACGGTGGAAAGCCTCTGATGTCCGTCCGCGATCCCCAGCCGCAGGCTGCCGGAAAGGAGGCCTCCCCCCTGCGCCTGACGGCAGGCTGCAAGGTCAATCTCGGTCTGCGCATCACCCGTATCCGCCCGGACGGCTATCATGAGCTGGATTCCCTGTTCCTGCCGCTGTCCGAGCCGAACGACCTGCTGGAGCTGACCGTCATGGACGAGGCCGAGCCCGGTATCGCCGTCTCCTGCGACGCCGGCATCCTCGATCCGGCCGACAATACGCTGACCAAGGCCTACGCGGCCTACGGCCAGGCCAGTCCCCTGCCGCTCCCCGCCCTGCGGGTACGGCTGCACAAGGGCATCCCCTCGGGAGCTGGCCTTGGCGGGGGCAGCAGCGACGCGGCCGCTCTGCTGCGCTGGCTCGACGCGGCCAGCCCCGCGCCCCTTGCGCCGGAGGTCCTTGCCCGCGTGGCGCTGCGCGTGGGCGCCGATGTCCCCTTTTTCCTGCAGGGCGGCCCCTGCCGCGTACGGGGCATCGGGGAGATCCTCGAACCGGCGTCCGTGGATCTGCCGGGGACCAGCCTGCTGCTCGTCTGCCCGGAAGAGCGCATCAGCACGCCGTGGGCCTATCGCGCCTACGATGCGCTCGCCAAAGTAAGGCAAGCGGACGACGAGGGCTTGACAAATGCCACGATGCAGGCTAAAGGAACAGCTCTCTCGACCATGCCGGACATAAGCATAGCGGCGACGGCCTGCTTTCGCCGCTGCCATGCTCTTGCCATGCGTAATGATTTGGAAGAAGCCGTTGCGCGGGAATATCCGGTCATCACCGCCGTCAGGCAGGCCCTGACGCGTTACGGGGCATGGGCTGTTGTCATGAGCGGCAGCGGCTCTGCGGTCGTCGGCCTCATTGCCTCCGAAGAGGCGGAGAAGGCCCGCGCCGCACTGACGGGAGACGGCTGGCGCACATATGTGCAGACGCTCTGATACTTGCTGGGATGTCGCCAAGTGGTAAGGCAACGGGTTTTGGCTCCGTCACACGAAGGTTCGAACCCTTCCATCCCAGCCACATAACCCCTACGGCGCAAAGGCACGCAGATGATGTTCAGCGATCTGAAGATTGTCACAGGCTCCTCCAACCCCGATCTGGCCAAGGCCATTTGCAACCATCTTGGCTGCCAGCTTACCCCTACCCTTGCCACGACCTTCAGTGATGGCGAACTGCGCATAGAGATCGGCGACAACGTGCGCGGCGACGACGTTTTTGTGGTGCAGCCCACCTGTCCGCCGAGCGTCAACCGCAACTTCATGCAACTCTGCCTCATGCTGGACGCCCTCAAGCGCGCCAGCGCCGGCCGCATCACCGCCGTCATCCCCTATTACGCCTACGCCCGGCAGGACCGCAAGGTCAGCCCGCGCGCGCCCATCAGCGCCAAGATGGTCGCCGACTTCATCAGCACGGCCGGCGCCGAGCGCGTGGTGACCATCGACCTGCATGCAGGCCAGATCCAGGGATTTTTCGACTGCCCGGTGGACAATCTGTTTGCCACCCCGGTCATGATGGATCCCCTGCGCAAATACAGCGAAAATGACGACATCGTCATCGTCTCGCCCGACGCGGGCGGCGTGGAGCGCGCCCGTTCTTACGCCAAGCGCCTTAATGCCCCGCTGGCCATCGTGGACAAGCGCCGCGACAAGCCCAATCAGGCGCAGGCCATGCACGTCATCGGCGAGGTGGAGGGCAAGGTGGCCATCGTGGTCGACGATATGATCGACACCGCCGGCACGCTGTGCGCCGGCGCGGAAGTGCTGCTCAAGTACGGCGCTTCCCGCATCATCGCCTGCGCCACTCACCCCGTGCTGTCCGGCCCCGCCATCGAGCGCATCAACAATACCGCCGCCCTGGACCGCGTCATCGTGACGGACACCATCCCGCTGGGCGACAAGCTGGCCGCCTGCCCCAAGCTGGAGGTCGTTTCCGTGGCGGCCCTTCTGGGCAAAACCATCCACAACATCCATACCGGTTCCTCGGTAAGCGTGTTGTTCGTCTAGTGAAATACGGGAGCCCTTGCCCCGTTTCATAAAAAATACGAGTGTTTCCCGCCTCGCAGCGGTAGACAGTGAAGGAGAAGACAATGAGCATTGAAAAGACGTTGAGCGTGCAGAAACGTGAAGACAGCGGCAAGGGCCCGGCGGGTCGTACGCGCGCCCAGGGCCTCGTCCCCGGCGTGTTCTATACGGCCGATGGCAAGAATATCGCTGTTCAGGTTCCTTCCCTGCCCGTGGAAAAGCTGTATGGCGAAATGGGCCGCACGTCCGTTTTCAATCTGGAGATCGACGACAACGGCACCAAGACCGTGTATCCCGCCCTCTTCTGGCAGGTGCAGATGCACCCCTACAAGAAGGAATTCACCCATATCGACTTCTACGGCGTGGATCTTGACAAGGAAGTCAAGGTGGACGTGCCCGTGGAATATGTGGGCGTGTCCCGCGGCGTGAAGCTGGGCGGCGTCATGGAGACCTACCGGGAAGTCGTGCGCCTCAGCGCCAAGCCCATGGACATGCCGGCCAAGATCACCATCGACGTCACGGATATGGACATCAACAGCAGCGTGACCATTGAGACCCTTCCCCTGCCCGCCAATGTTTCCGCCGTGTTCGATCAGAACTACGCGCTGGTGAGCATCATCGACAAGTCCAAGGTCAAGGGCGAAGCTGCCGAAGGTGAAGCCCAGTAAGCCTTTTTTCCTCTGTTCTTTCGGGCCGGTTCCCCACAAGGAGCCGGCCCTTTTTTCCGCATGCCCATAGCTTTCACCCCATCCCCCTTCTGCCCGGCCTTCCGGCGCGTGCCGCTTTCTTCCCACAAGGGCGGGGCGCTTCTGGACTACTGGCCGCGCGAGGGCGCAGCCACGGTGCTCTTTGTGCCCGGCACCATGCTCGGCCCGCTGCAGTACCGCGTCTTTTTGCACGCGCTTTACGAGCAAGGCCTTGCTGTGGCGGCCCTGCATCTTACGGGGCATGGCGCTACGCGTCACATACTCTCCTTTCGCCTGCCGCAGCTGCTGGACGACTTGCGGCAAGCGGTCGTCCATCTGCGGCAGCGGCACAGCGGCCCTCTCCTGCTGTGCGGACACAGTCAGGGCGGCATCATGACGCTGGCGCTGGCCTGCGGCGGCAGCCTGCCCGACGGGAACGGCCGTCACATCGCATTTGCCCCGCTTGACGGCGTGGCCGCCTTTTTTGCCGTTTCCGCCGTTTTTCCCCAGCACGACGACATCATGCGGCTCACGCTGTTCGCCCCCCTGCTCGCCCATCGCCACCGCATCCAGGAGAAACTGCTGCGCCTGGCCCGGCGATTTCCCGCGCTTCCCCTGCCGCTTTTCAGCTATCTTTCCCCGCGCCGCCTGCTTGCCGGACATGGTTCCATCGATCTGCCCCTTGCCGGACGCCGCCTCACCTATCCGCTGGGCTTGCTGGCGGACCTTCTGGCGCTCCGGCTCAACGAAATGACCGCCCGGCCGTTTTTCCTTCTGGGGGCGCGCAATGACGCCCTGTTCACTCCCGATATCCTGCAGGCCACGCTTGACCGGCTCGACGCGCCGCACAAGGCGCTCCACCTTCTTCCCACAGGCGGGCACATGCTGCTCATGCAGCGCGGGACGGCCCGCGAAGCGGCGGCTTTTCTAGCCCTGAACGCCTGTGCTCTGGATCTGCCGCTGCAATGCGGCTATGCAGCACCAAAGGACTGAGTATGGATTTTTCCGGTGTATTGGTCGGCCTGGGCAATCCGGGCCCGTCCTATGACGGCACGCGCCACAACTGCGGTTTTGCTCTGGTGGAGAATCTTCTGCGGGCCGTCTCCCGTGAGGGAGGCGATGTGCAGGAAGCCAGCGGCAGCAAGTTCTCCTGCCGCCTCTGGCGGCTGCGCTCGCCTCTGCTGGGCGGGGTCTGGCTGGCGGCCATGCCGCAAACGTACATGAATCTGAGCGGGCAATGCGTGCAGCCGCTGCTGGCCTGGCACAAGGTCTCGCCTGACCGCCTGCTCGTAGCCCATGACGAGCTGGATATCCCGCCGGGGGAACTGCGCTTCAAGCTGGGCGGCGGCAATGCGGGCCACAATGGCCTGAAGTCCATCACGCAGCAGCTGGGCACGCCGGATTTCTACCGTCTGCGCATCGGCATAGGCCGGCCGCCTGTCCGCGGCGACGTGAGCAACTGGGTGCTCGGCCGCCCGGCTTCCGATGATCAGACGCGCATAGACGACGCTCTCGACCGGGCGCTCAAGGTCGTCTTCGCCTTTGCCGACAAGGGACTGGATGCCGCCGTACGCGCCTGCAAGCCCCCCAAGGAAAAGAAGGAGAAGGCAGACAAGGCAGCACCATAACGGCACGATCGATTTGGCACCCCAAAATAGGCCACCCCTTTGCCGGGTGGCTTTTTCGTACCGCTCGAAAGATTTGGGAGGGAAGGGGGACCCAGCGATCTGCTGTCGATGTCCGTAAGGCTCCTGCCTCGCCTAACGGATACGCCCTCCGGGCCGCCCTTTGGGTCACCGTCAGTGCGGAAGGGCCCAGCCTTTTCGCAGCGAAGCGAGAAAAGGCATTCTCGTCATCCTTCCCCCCAAGCCTCCTATCTCTTCCCCAGCGTGCTTTTACCGAGAGGCTGGACGGTCAGCGCTCAACTCGACTCCGGGCAGGACACTTGCTGCAACTTCTCAAAGCCCTCACGCATGATGTGAGCCATCAGGATGCGTCTTTTTTCCAAGAAGTCAGCATATTGCATGGATTCCCATCCTTCCGGCAAGGCGTGCAGCCGTAAATCCTCCTGAATTTCCGGGCGATGCGTATGCTTGGCCATCTGTCTGGGGAAGTAGTCGGCAGGCGCATCGTCCGCAATGTCGACATTGCGATCCCATTCGACCAACGCATAATTGGCGATTTGGTTTCTATCGCGATCGCTGTCTATGCCGATGCGTTGCAGATACGCCTTTGGAAAAAGATGGTGGCGCTCTAAAGCATCTCTTCCGCCCCTCATTGTTCCATCCAACATATCCGCTATTTTCAGATCCGAAAACAGGACATGGGCATCCAGCAGAACCAATGCGGCGTAGTACGCATAGAGTGCCGGACTCCGTGCGGCAGCCGAGGCAAGTTCATTGGGCAATGTGATATTCCAGTAGTCATCGGTCAACGTATCGCGAATGACACGATTAAGATGGTCCAAAAAGGCCGATCCGTTTTGAATGCCTCGCAAGTTGGCAAGATCCTGCTCCATCCTGGACTCGGGAGAGCTTGAATAACGAGCAGTAAGTGAACTCATGAAGAACCAGCGAGCAGTCACCAGCCGGAGCGCGTCGCCAGAAAGTGCATAATCGTACTTTCCTATAAGAAAAAAAGTGTACGCATATATCAGTCCGACGCCGGACGTGATCATTTTTTCATTGCGAAATCCGGCGGTATACAGGCAGCGAAGGAAATCCTTCCAGTTCTGTAGCGCAAGGACTTTGCCTTGTGCTTCCTTGAGCAGCAAAAACTGCGCTTCTCGCCGTTCTGGCGTCATGTCGCCTGTTTCCAAATCTTTTCCCCGAAGGACCTGATAAGCATATTTCAGACGCGCACGCTTGAATGCCAGACCAATACTGACCCGCAACAAATCGCTGGGATCCGGCGCATAAAAATAGTTGTATGGACTCCCCTCGTCTGCACTTGGGATGCGCGAAGCTCTGCAAAAGTTTTCCAGCGCGGCCCTTCCCTCATCCCAAAAAACAGACATGAGCGTCAGGATAAAGTCTGACTGGTTCAGCTTTTGGCCTCCGCTATTTACCCGGACAAAAATGTCGGAAACCAGCTCCTCGTCAGCTTCCTTGTCGATCTCAAGCGCGGAAAAGCTGTACGATTTGATACCAAGCAGGCGTTCAATATTTTCCGCCATGACCTCTTCACGCTCAGGACTGATTTCCCCCTGACTCTTTTTCAAGCAATCCAAAAAGTTATTAATATGCTTACGACTGCTGCCAGACCGCACAAATAGCTCAGAGATATCGCTTATCCACTCCGGGCTGCGCTCTAAAGCAGGTGTGGATACTTCAAAAATGCCTTTTTCAGGATGAAATGCGATTTTTATGCGCCGCTCGGAAAAATTTTTGTCCAGAACAGGCCTTCCCTTCATCACTGCATACAATGAAGTGAGCCGTTGCTGTCCATCAATGATCAAAAGTGACGGATTATCCGTACCATGCCCCAGGCTACCGATCTGACGATTCCCCGAATTGAAAGGTGCAGCCCAGAAAAGCAGAAAACCAACGGGATACCCGCGAAACATTGAGTCAAACAGATCCCGCACCTGCGCATTGCTCCAGACAAAAGGTCGCTGGATATCAGGAAGGCCAAGGTTGCCGTGGTCGATATCGGACACCAACCATTCAACAGAGCAGGAAATAGGCTTGATCAACGGTGCAGGCATGGTCCCTCCAGCATACAGTAATTGGATGTTATTCCGAGAAGCCACCAAAATAGACAGAGGGAAGAGGAAAAACCGCTGTCGGATTTCCTCTTCCCTCTTGCAGATGTCTTACTCAGAACAGCCGACTAGAAGTCCATCTTGCGGCATTCTTCCAGAGCGGCCGCCTGTTCTTCAAAGGAGGCAAAGCCCGCCTGATGCAAGGCATCTTCCACGGTGCTGCTCCAATCCCACGTCGCGTAGATGACGGGCTTGTGGAACATGGAGCGGAAGCTTTCCAGCTCGGTGCGGTAGAAGTCTTCCTTGGGGGTATCCAGATGCTCGCGCAGCTGCTCGTGCCGGCGCTGCAGTTCGCCTTCGTACCACTCCTGGATATCCTGCGGCAGGGTGTACTTCTTGAGGATATGCCCGTAACCGGCCTCTTCCATCAGCGCGGCAAGGTGCTTGTGATGCTGCTGGCCGAGCCATTCGCCCAGACGGGAAGTGGGGATGTTCTCCGCTTCCACCGCGGCGATGTCCTTCACGGTCTGGAAGTAGGTATCCGGCACCACCGAAGCGGAAACGATGCCCGCGATGGCCACCAGACCGCGCAGGATGACGCTGTTGGAGACGCCCTGCCCGCAGAAGCCCACCTTCTTGCGATACTTCTGCCCGGCGAAGATGCTCACCAGGATGGCCCAGACCACCGCCGGATCCTCTTCGTCGTAGATATGGGACAGACGGGAGTTGTCGCGATCCGTCGCCAGCACCATCTGCGTCATGTCGTTGGAACCGATGGAGAAGCCGTCGAACTCGCTGATGAACTGCTTGGCCAGGATGGCGTTGGACGGAATCTCGGACATGAGGATGATCTTCAGGCCGTCCTCGCCGCTCTTGAGCTTGTGCACCTGCTCCAGATAGCTGCGCATGGAGCGGGCTTCTTCCAGCGTGCGCACGAAGGGCAGCATCATCTGCAGGTTGCTGCCGCCGTAGACGCCGCGGGCCAGCTTGAAGGCTTCGATCTCCCAGTCATGGATATTGCGGGAAACGCCGCGATAGCCCAGCATGGGGTTATCTTCATGATGCTCGAAGAGGCTGCCGCCGATGAGGTTGCGGTATTCGTTGCTCTTGAAGTCCGTGGTACGGTAGACGATGGTCTTGCCGTAGAAGGCCATGGCAAAGAGGGCCAGGCTCTGGGCCAGCGTCTGCACATAGTGCTCCTTGCCGGTGCGGTAGCCGCGGGCCTTGATGAGAGCGCGGATCTTGTTGGGCAGATTGCGCACGTCATCCATTTCCTTCTTGAGACCGGCGCGCAGGCTCACTTCCTCACGCAGACGCCCGATGTTCTCCAGCAGGGACTTGACGGCGGGCAGATCCTTCACGCGTTCCACACGGTCGGCCACGCTGGCCTCGATCTCGGCCATGCGCTTGGCCTCTTCGGGATCGGCGGGATTGAGCAGGGCCAGCTCGTCGTCATAGCCCATGATGATGCGCACATGGTCGGCCAGATCGTCGGAGGTCTTCAGCACTTCCAGACGGCGGGAGGCGATTTCAAGATGCTGGTCGATCTTGTGATCCAGTTCGCGCATCTTGCGGTGCAGCAGCAGGACCTCCTCGGCATTGGCGCTGGTATCCGTCGCCGCAAGGGCCGCGGCTTCAGCGGAAAGACCGGTGATCTCGCCCACATATTCGCGCAGGTTGAAATTGAAGACGATGAGACCGGCGGCCATCTGCTCGCGCAGCACCTTGGAGAGGTTGCCCGCCAGCTCGCGCAGTTTGGCCTGCACGATGCTTTCCAGCTCGCCGTTGTCAAAGGCTTCCAGCGCGCGCGGATGGATACTGATGTTGCCCAGCATGAATTCGGCACGCAGCAGGCCCACTTCAAATTTGGGGAAATTGCGCAGACGGGAGAGGAAGAGCGCCTGCCCCACGTCGGCCAGCACCAGCCCCACCTTGGTACGGGTGACGGGCAGCTGGGCCACGTCCATCTCGCCGCCCACTTCCTTGAGCGGCAGCAGGCCACGGTACACGCGGCCGCGCGTGCCGTCCACGGTCACTTCCGCACCGTCCAGGGCCCGCAGCACGTCCAGACGCTGGATGCCGATGACGGCGGCAATGCCCAGTTCACGCGAGGTGATGGCCGCGTGGCTCGTATCGCCGCCCACGTCGGCCATGATGGCCGAGGCCACGCGCATGCCCGGCACCATATCGGGGTCGGTACGTTCGGCCGCCAGAACATCGCCCTTTTCCACCTTGTTCAGCTCCAGGGCCGAGCGCAGGAAGCGCACCGTGCCCTGTCCCGCGCCGCGGGACGCGCCGTTGCCTTCCACCAGCACTTCGGCGGCAGCAGCAGCCTTGGGATCGACCTCCCGGCGGCGCATGAAGATGGTGGTGGGATGGTTTTCCAGCTCTTCGTTCCAGCGGGTCTCAGGACGCGCCTGCACGAACCAAAGCTTGTCGTTGGCGTCGATGCAGAACTCGGTGTCCATGATCATGCCGCCGTAAGCCTTGCTCACGGCGCGCACGCCCTTGGCCACCCGCTCGGCCTGGCTGAGCGACAGGGCCCAGCGCAGGGCTTCCAGTTCCGGCACTTCCACTTCCCGGGTGCCGCCCTTTTCGTCATAGACGATCTTCATGTCCTTGCAGCCCATCTGACGGATGACCACGTCGCTGCCGTCATCGCGCTGGAAGACATAAAGCTTGTCGGGCGTCACCTTGCCGCCCACCACGGCCTCACCGAGACCGTAGCTCGTATCGATGCTGACCAGATCCTTGCGGTCCGTACCGCGGCAGCCGGTGGCCGTATCAGCGGAGAAGGCCGTGCCCGACACCACGGGATTGATCATCTGCATCATGCAGACGGACAGGGACGTATTTTCGATGGCCCATTCTTTCTTGGCCGTTTCGGCAATGGATTCATCCCCGGTCTCTTCGGCGCGGGCGATGGCATCCAGGATGGCCTCGCGGCGGTAGGTCATGGAACGCAGATTGTAGGCCGAGGCGCAGTCCCAGTGGTAGGCTTCCACCACCTTGTCCCCGCCGACCATGTTGAGATAGGTGTCCTGCAGGCCGGCAAAGGCCTTTTTGCGGGAGTCTTCGCCCGCGGCGGAGGAACGCACGGCCACCGGCGTCATGTCGTCGCCGTTATCCGCGCAAATGGCCTGATAGGCGCCGCGCACGGCGGTATTCACATCCGCGGGCAGATCCACGGACAAAATGGCGGCCTGCACCATGACCGAGCGCTTGCGCAGCTGGTCGATGCCTTCCGGAGAAGTGGCGAAGCCGTCCACCACATTATTGATGAAGGTGCGCAGCTTGGTGTGCCCCTGCTCGGCCTCGGCCGTGGCGGCATCATGGATCTGGCGGCCAAGCTGGCGCACGAATTTCTGGAGAAAATCAGGATCCTGATTGATTTCGGGATCGTTCCAATCGATACGACCGTATTCCTTGTCGACTACGCTGCGGACAACGCGACCGCTCACCTTGGTTTCATCAAGCAGATGATGGAAGGCCTTTGAGGAAATGGCCCGGAAATACGGAGCCTGGATGCCTTCGATCTGGCTGATGAGCGCCGTATTGTAGTTTTTGCCGCCCACAAGCAGCTCGGCTTCCTCACCCAGCGCGACGATGTCCGCGCCGGTGAGAACGAGCTTCTGGCGAATGGCGTCAAGGCTTTCCTTATCGTTTTTGCCGCCTGATTTGGTGACAGGGGTCTTGTTGGGCATGACGTCCTCCGAAGTAATAGGGATGGATGACCGTAATATTCTAGCGCGCCTGCCCGCAGCTGTCTACTGTTGCGGGCAGGCGGGCGGCAAAGCTTACACGGGCGAGCCGCAGTAGGGGCAGAAGGCGATGTTCTCCATGGGGATGGGCTGACCGCAGGCCTCGTTGCGGCAGGTGCGCGGCACAGGGCAGAGCTCCACGATGAGCTCGCCTTCCCGCACGGAGACCATTTGCTTGTTTTCCTTGAAATCCGCCGTCTTGAGCACGCGCTTGACCATGGCGTCCACAGGCGCGAGCACGGCCTTTTCCTGCTTCATGATGGAGACGTTGAACAGCTCTTCGCCTTCCTTCACGATATCGCCGGGGTGCACATACATGACCCACAGATCGCCGTTGCTGGGCGCGGCCACATGGAACTTGTTGGCGGGATCGGCCATGGTGATGCCGCGCTTGGCCTGACCGCCCTTGTCGCTGACCTGCACTTCACAGCTCATGATCTCCGAATCCAGCACATAGCGGCAGATGGACACGCCGGCCTCGTTGGGACGGGAGATGCTGAGCAGCGCCAGATGATGCGGCTTGCCGCTCGTATCGTTGAAGCTCAGACCCTGTCCGGGCTTGAGGCCCTCGAACCAGACATGCAGCGGCAGATTGTTGGGATCCCCGAACTTGGCCCGGAACTGCATGGTCTTGAGCGCGTCGCCGGGATGGTTGAGGTACATGACGAATTCCTCTTCCGTGGGCTGGCGCTTGATGAGATCGGCGCAGGCCTTGTGTTCGGCGGCCAGGTTCACGTCCGCCAGCGATTCCAGCGGCGAGGCTTCGGTGCGATTGGCGATGGCGCTCTTCCATTCGCTGCCGAAGGCGCTCCCATAGACCCAGTCCGGCGGGAAGCCCAGCGGGAGACGGCCGAACTTGCCCAGCAGAAGATTGCGGAAGGCGTCGTTGCAATCCTGATAGATGTTGAGGCGCGCATGGCGCATCTGCTCGCTCAGTTCGTTTTCGGGACGGCTCGTCACCTCGTGCAGCACTTCCAGCAGGTAGCGCACCTCCTCTTCGCCGCCGCGCTTCCAGGCGCCGGTCACGGCAAGGAAGGCCGTGTTCCACGTCACCTGCGAGCCGGGCGTCACGTCGTGGTACCGCACGATCTGCCGCGTCCCTTCCAGGAACTTGAGCATATAGGGCAGCAGGTGAATGTAGCCCTGCTTCATGGCCCCTTCCTGCGACGAGGACGTCGCCCCGCCGGGCATGCCGTGCAGGGTCACGTCGTAGTCGATGCCCTTGAAGTACGGCGAGCAGTAGCGGTCATAATACGGCATGATCTGCTTGCAGACGAAGTTGGCGTCGCGGATGGCGTCCTTGTTGAGCTGGCAGGTGAGGCCGAGCTCGTCTTCCATATAGGCCACGGTGGACAGCACGTCCCCCTGCCCGTACGAACGCACGGCCGAACCGAGGCCCACGTCCACGATGTGCGCGCCGGCCTTGGCCGCCGCCCCGCAGGAGGGCACGAACAGTCCGTCCGTGTAGTGGCGATGCACATGCAGCACGAGCTCCGGCCAGGCTTTGCGCAGGGCGCTCACCAGCTCGGTCATGAAGCGCGGCGGGCAGACGCCGGCCATGTCCTTGAGGCCGAGGATGATATGGCGGGAGGCCTCGCGCGGGTCCACGCCCATGATGTTCCCCATCATGCGCAGGATGGCTTCGGTCACGCCGAGGTAGTGCGGCACGTCGAAGCCCTTGGCCCAGGAGAGCGAGAGGGCCGGCTCAAAGACCACGTCCTTGCGGGACATGACCACTTCCGCGATGGGCCGCATGTTCTCCACATGGTTGAGGAAGTCGAAGCAGCGCACAACGGAGTAATGGTCGCAGATCATCTCCCCGGTCAGGCGCATGAGGTTGCGCGGCTGCGGCGTGTAGCCCAGCACGTTGGTGGAGCGCACCAGCAGCTGTTTGTGCGTCTTGGGGGCAAAGCTGTTCCACTCGCGGGCTTCCCGGAAAGGATAGGTCATGTTGGCCATCATGGCCACATGGAAGTGGGCCCCGCCGCCGTTCTCGATGGAGAAATACCCCACATTGTCCAGATAAGGGCCGATGAGCCGGTCTTCCGCCAGGCGGAAGCGGTTGCCGGAATTGGACTGGGTGAAGTCGCGCGGCGTGGTGTCGGTGAAGTGCACCCGCCCCGAATCACGCACATAGTCCAGCAGCGCGAGCCGGTCGCCGTGCGGATAGGGCGAGGGCTGACGGCGCACGTTCGAGGGGATGACCGGCAGCACCGGGTCGAACACGCCCAGTTCCGGCGTGGTGGCGGAGCGGTATTCCCCGAGCTGGAGGAAAGGATTGTACCCTCTGGCGGAGATCTCGGCCACGAGGCGGGCAAGGCGTTCGCTTTCCGGCGCAAGATCCAGATACTGCATGAGCTCGGGATGCGCGGCGATGAAATTGGTATTGACGTTGCCGCCACGGAACATGGGATGCTTGAGCACCTGCCGGAAGAACGGGATGGTCGTCTTCAGGCCGCCGATGACGTATTCCCCGAGGGCGCGCTCCATGATCGCCACGGTCTTTTCCCAGTCCGTGGCGTAGGTGATGAGCAGCGCGCCCGCCGAGTCGTAGTTGGCCGGAAATTCGTAACCCGCGCAGATGTTGGAGTCCAGACGCACGCCGGGGCCGCCGGGCGAGACATAGCGGCTCACCAGACCGGAATTGGGCGTGAAGTTGTCCTGCGGGTTCTCCAGATTGATACGCACCTGCATGGCCCAGTAGGTCGGGCGCAGCTGCTCTTCACGGTAGCGCAGCTCGGCGCCGAAGGCCACGGCGATCTGCTCTTCCACGAGGTCGATGCCGTAGCGGGACTCGGTGATGCCGTGCTCCACCTGCAGGCGGGTATTGACCTCGATGAGGTAGGGCTGCCCTTCGGGCGTCACCAGGAATTCCACCGTGGCCAGCGAATGGTAACCCACGGCCCGCACCAGACGGCGCGCGTAGTCCTTGAGCTGGTCGCGCAGGTTGCGGGTGATGCCCTTCCACGGCGAGGGCGTGATCTCGATGAGTTTCTGGTGGTTGCGCTGTACCGAGCAGTCGCGTTCGTCAAAGGCGAACACGTTGCCGTACATGTCGGCGATGACCTGAATCTCGATATGGCGCACATTGTCGAGGAATTTTTCCACGAAGAGACGCGGATTGCCGAAAGAGGCCTGCGCCATGGTGGACGCCTTGAAAAAGGCGTCTTCCAGCTCCGCTTCATTGTGGATGGCGAAGATGCCGCGCCCCCCGCCGCCGCCTTCGGCCTTGAGCATGATGGGCAGGCCCATGTCGTTGATGAGCTGCCGGGCCGTGGGGATGTCCACCGCGCCGTCGGAACCGGGCACCACCGGGATGCCCAGCTTGCGGGCGACCGTACGGGCCTGCACTTTGTTGCCCAACAGGTTCATGGCCTCGGCCGTGGCGCCGATGAAGGTCAGGCCGGCTTCCTTGCAACGCTGCGGGAAACGCGTATCCTCAGACGCGAAGCCCCAGCCGGGATGGATGCCGATGACGCCGTGCTGTTTGGCTTTGTCGATGATGCGGTCTATATCAAGGTAGGCACGCGGATCGGAGCCCAGCAGAATGAGCTCCTGCGCAGCGGAGGCCGCCGGGGCCGTCTTGTCCACGTCGGTTGCGGTCATGGCCGCAATGGCGTCGAAACGTTCACGAATGGAGCGGCAGATACGGCGCGCGGGGATACCGCGGTTCGCCACAAGGATGGTCTTGCCCTTGAGAAACTCCTGAACCTCAGCAAAGCTCTTGTTGGCCATGTGCTACGCCCTTTGATTGTCGTACGGAAGACGCAGGCTCCCGCTGTAAAAAATCCTCTCCCCGCTTCCGCACAGCAGACGAGCGCCGCCGTCGGCGTGCAGGCCGGCAAGAATGCCTGAAACAGTTTCTTCACCGTCCTCGATGACCACCTGCCTCCCCTGCCAGAGCAGATGGCGGCAAACCGTCTCATGACAGCGGATCATGGGAGAACGTCGGGCAGTATATGCGGAATAAAGGCGCTTTACAAGCATGGGCCACAGCCTTTCCGCGGGCGGGCAGCAGGCCGCCCCTCCCGGCCAGACCTCGGCCAGACACGCCGCGGACAGGGCCGCGCCAGCCCGCAGGCTTTCCCGCTCCGGCCGCCAGGCCACATTGATGCCGATGCCCGCGCAGAGCACGCCGCCCCGCTCCTCCATCAGGATGCCCGCCACCTTGCAGGGGCCGTCCGCCGTGTCCGCCACCAGATCATTGGGCCATTTCACGCGCACGCTCAAGCCCAGTTCGGCAAAGGCCGCCGCCAGCATGAGGCTTAAGGCGGGCGTGGCCTCGCTGCCCAGAAAGGGATCGGCCTGGGGCAGGCGCAGGGTGGCGTATATATTGCCTGCCGGAGAGAGCCACTGCCGCCGCAACTGGCCCCGGCCGCTGGTCTGCCGCACGGCCTGCACGCTCTCCCACGCGGACAAGAAGCCGCCCTCCATCAGGGTGCGGGCCGCGTCCAGCGTGCTTGTCACCTCTCCCAGCCGCCAGACAAAGGGGCAGCCGCCGCTGTCCGTCAGCACGGCAGGCTCCCGCCCCTCAGGGCAGCCCGGCCCCGCTCCTGAAAAACAAGTGCATTCTTCGCGTGCTTCTGTCATATTCGCCTCATGAACGTCTATCTTGTGGGCGGCGCAGTGCGCGACATGCTGCTGGGCCGCCTGCCCCATGAATGGGATTATGCTTTTGACGGCAGCCGGCAAGCCTTTCTGGCCGCGCATCCCGGCGCGGAGATCGTCGGCGCCGTACAAGTCTGCCTCTGGCAGGGCTGCGAATTCATGCCGCTGCGCGGGACCGGCATCCTTGCCGATCTGCGCGCCCGTGATCTCACCATCAACGCCCTGGCGCTGGATGCCGCGGGCCGTCTGTACAGTCATCCGCAGGCCCTGCATGACCTGCGGCACAAGCTGCTCCGCCCGGCCTCTCCCGCAGCCCTTGCCGACGACCCCGCCCGGGCCTTCCGTCTGGCCCGCTTTGCCGCCTGTCTGCCGGACTGGCAGCTTGCCCCGGAAGCGCAAGACCAGCTCCGCCGCCTTGATCCGGCGGCGCTGGCCGCCCTGCCCGCCGAGCGCGTGGGCCGCGAACTGCTCAAGGCCCTGGCCGGGCCTGCCCCCAGCCGCTTTCTGCGCGTGCTGGCCGCAGGCGGCTGTCTGTCCCCCTGGTTTGCCGAGCTGGAGGAGGCTGCGCGCATCCCCGCCGGGCCGCCCCGCTGGCACGGCGACAATTCCGTGCTCGATCACACCTGCGAGGTCATGGACCGCTGCACCGGTGATGCCCTTGCCGTCTGGATGGCGCTCTGCCACGATCTCGGCAAGCTGCGCACGCCGGCGGACAACTGGCCGCATCACTACGGGCATGACGCTCTGGGCGTCCCCGTCGCGCAGGCGCTGTGCCGGCGTCTGGCCCTCTCGAACCTGCACCTCAATGCTGCGGAAACCGCCTGCGCCGAGCATATGCGCGCGGGCCGCTACGGCGAACTGCGCACAGGCACCCGGCGGGATATCCTCTGGCGGGTGGACCGGCGCGGCCTGAGCCGTCCTTTCTGGCGGCTTGCGGATGCCGACAGCCGCCACGAATGGAGCCAACGGGCCGAACGGGAGCTGACCATCCTGCGCGCTGTCCGCCTGCCGGAGGCCTGGCGTGACCGCGGCCCGGAATCCGCCCGGCAGCTGCGCGACCTGCAATGCGCGGCGCTGGCGGAAAGCGGCTGCCGCTGACTGTTTTTTTGCGGGAGGGGGAACCCCTTTCCCTCGCGCGAAAAGGGGTTCCCCCTCCCGCGCCCTCCCCTTCCCCAAACGCGCTTTGCCGGGAAATATGTCATGCCGCGGCGACACGACGGCTCGTCCCTCGTCCACAGGTCCCTCGGCAGCACAATGGGGCAAGACAAAAGATGGTCAGCACGGCGTATCTTCACCGCAGACGGAAAGCGCCGCCATCCCGGCTCCCAGGCAGGCCCCGGCCAGAGCATCCATTTCCGGGCCGTGATCCAGACCGGCCAGATGTCCCACGCCGTGCGCCAGCAGCCGCAGGAGATGTTCCCGGCCGTCCTGTCCGTACAGCAGGCATTCCCTCCGCCAGGTCGGCAGAGAAAGCACCAGCTGGCCCGGCAAGGCGGCATCTCCAGGAAAAGAGAGCACGTTGGTCGGCCCGGAACAGTCCATATGCCGCCTGTTGCAGCGGGCCATATCACCATCGTCCACCAGATGCAGCGTCAGCGCGGGGACGGCGTAGCCGCGCTGTGCGACCTCTGCCTGCATATGCTCCAGCACCTGCCGCAATTGCCGTCTGTCCAGATCGCACTGCCAGATGTTGGCCGCGCCATGTATCAGTATTTCCACACTCATGGAGATCTCCTCGTCATCCTATGCCATCCGTCGGCACGCATACGCATACCACCATCGCCCGCAATAAACTGAAATCCTTTTCGCAACGCAAGGAAGCGGGATTATATCGGACGAAGCTGTATCGCCGGCCGCAGGGGAGACTTTTTTCGGCATCGGCACCAGACGAAAAAAGACAGCCTGGCTACCGACAGGATAACGCCTCCTACCGCTGGGGGCTGTTCATGGAGGGCTTTTGAATCATTTCAACGTGGGGGAGATATTGACGACGCTTGCCCCGTGTGCCTTCCGATGGACACCTGTACCCCGTCCATACCGGCCCCGACCCGACGGCGCGCCTGAACGATTTATCCAGACGCTATTGAAAGAGTGGACATGCACGCAAGCGCACGCCCACTCATGGAAAAGGACAGCCTACTTGCCGAAATAGATAGACAAGTACAACCTTGTGCATCCAAGTCGACTCTTGACAAAAATCTCCAGCACCATGCCGGACCGGCGAATAAACAACGTGTCGACACTCTGCACCTGGACGGTAAATCATTTTTTTTACATTTATCCTTTATTCCCCCAATAGATTTCATTAAAAAAACGGTCTGCCTCAATCATATCGGAGAAACCTAATTTCTTTGATATTTCCTTTATTAAATCACAATAGTAAGCATATTCTTTGCCACTGAAGTTGCGGTAATCCTTATAGTTGAACGTTACGCCTACTTTTTTTGTCAGCACACTAAAAGGATTGCTGTTTAAAATGGCAAAATCCTTTTGATTGTATGAAATCATGATTTCAGTGACACAATTTACTGAAATATATGGCATATTTTCTACACGCTTCATTGCTTCCGAGAAAACATAATCCGCATTTTCTGATTTGTTGGCACGGATAAAACGAACCAGCTCAGCAAACTCTTTATAATATCTATGGATAGATGGTTTTGTTCTCTTCAATCCTCCCGAAGACCACTCATTTAACAAAGCATCAAGCAGCGAAATAACCTTTTTTTTGGGCAAAAGAGGCTTGTCTGCAATTTTAGTTAATATTTTTTCAGCGGTACGATATTTTTCTTGCCGCTCTGAAAACATGGCTTCCAAACTTTCTTGTGACCATTCTCCAAGATACTTTTTGAGCATGTCATAATCAAAAGCATATTCATATGTTAAAGGAACAGGCTTTATTTTTTTATTGTAAACTTGTTGCTTTTTATAAAAATTTTTATACTTCTCAATCCTCAAAAGAGTTGCAGGCACAGAATTTGACGTATAGGTTGCAAATGTTGCCATTGACTGTTTCCAAATATCAGAATCAAGTTTACATTCAAAACTTATTGAAACTTCATTATTTGAAGTTATCCCCCCCTTGGTCATGTTTGCAGAGCCTAAAATAATTTTACCACATTTATCTGTTTCAAATAAATACATTTTGGGATGAAAAACACTTTCAGCCGACTTAGTTTCATAAAGGTATAATTTTGACGCTGGATAATTTTCTAGTACATTAAGCAGATGGGTTAGCGCTTCGGGCTCAGTCAGTCCAAAGTTCAGACCTGCAATAATGTGAATTTCACCATTGTTGGAGAAGAATGTTTCTAATGCGCCCATAATAAGGTCTAAACCTGACATTTTTAAAAATGCAACAGAAATATATGCTTTTTGGGCTGTTTTCAGGCAGGCGCACAATTCCTTCATGTGGCTTTGCTTTTCGCTTAAATTATTAAGGAGTTTCATTTTTCCTCACAAAATTATATATTATAGAATTTATTAAAATGGTATCAATCAGTGTCATCAATAAACAATATGGGCCAAGCACAGCGAGCATATTTTATTTATTTGAAGTTACTTGAAATTTTGTATCGACACGCCTTAGCAGGTACGCGTCGGCTTGGCGCTGCCGGCCGGCTGGGGCATATCCGTTCCGTACAGGCCGCCGGCATGCGAGACGACGGCCGGAGGCGGCGGGGCCATCACTCCGGTGGCAGGCCGCTTCTGTACCGGAGCGGCGGGGCGCGTCTCGGGTCGGGCTTCGGCCTTGTTTTCCGCCTTGGGGACGATGCCGTTGCTCTTGAGCTTGTCGTCCGGGTAGACGATGCGCTGATGGAAGATGCCCGTCAGGATGCGCTGGAAGTTTTCGCTCAGGAAATGCAGATCCTTGAAGGTCAGCTCGGATTCATCGAGCTGTCCCTCGGAAAAGATGCCCTTGATGATGGTGTCGATATGCGACCGGATGCGGGCCGGGGTGGGATCGGTCAGCGTACGGCTGGACGCCTCCACGGAGTCGGCCAGCATGAGGATGGCGGCTTCCTTGGTTTGCGGCCGGGGCCCGGGATAGCTGAAGTCGGACTCGCGCGGCTTTTCGCCCAGATTGATGGCCTTCTGGTAAAAATAGCGGATGATGCGCGTGCCGTGATGCTGGCGGATGATGTCGATGATCTCCTGCCCCAGGTTGTAGCGCTCCGCGAGCTCCGCCCCCTTCTTGACGTGGGAGATGAGGATGAGGGCGCTCATGGAGGGAGAAAGCTTGTCGTGCTTGTTGGGGCCGCCGAACTGATTCTCGATGAAATATTCAGGATAGGCGATCTTGCCGGCGTCATGATAGAGGGCCGCCACCTTGCACAGCAGGCTGTTGGCGCCGATGGCCTTGGCGCCGGCTTCCACCATATTGGCCACCACCAGCGAGTGATGATACGTGCCGGGGATGGTCACCATCAGCTCCTGCATGAGCGGATGCTCAAGGCTCATGAGCTCCATGAGCCGGAAACGCGTACTGTAGCCGAAGGAAAGTTCCAGCACCGGGCTCAGGGCAAACAGCAGGAGGAGAGAGACCACGCTGTTGGCCAGCACGGCCACGGCATAGGCCGGATACAGATCCAGCGGCACGCTGAAGGAGAGCAACAGCGCAAGGCAGATCACCGCCTGGCCGATGGTCAGGGGCATGACGCTCCAGACCACGTCCTGCCGGTTCTGGGCGCTGGTCACGAGCCAGGTGGCCAGCATGCCGCCGAGGAAGTGGAAGAGGAAGACCTGATAGCCCTGCTGGAACATGAGCGTGACGAACAGGCAGAGCAGCAGCCCCATGGTGCAGTACCGGCGGGCGGCGAAGACCATGGCCACCAGCCCCACGGCCCCGGCCACGGGATAGGCCACGGCATAGGCGGCCAGATGGTTGAGATCGCTCACCACGAGGCTCAGGGCGTACAGGGCCTTGGCGCCGATGCCGAACAGCAGGAGGATCAGCGAGATGAGGAGCATGTCCTTGCAGCGCAGGGGCGTGCCGGGCTTGCCGCTGGGCGCCACGTAAAAGCCTATGCCGAGGATGAGGGAAAAGATGAAGGCGCCGCCGGCCACTGTCCAGTGCATGCCGTCGCTTGCCTGATCATACATGGCCTGGAGCTTGATCTGCTGCTCGCGGCTGACGCGGGCCCCCTTGCGGACGATGAGCTCCCCCTTCTGTATCTGGTAGAAGACCGGCTCCACGTTTTCCGCCACGGCATTGCCGCGTTTTTGCGTGGACTCGCGGTTGAGGGTCAGCGTGGGCGGCAGCGTGGCCGCCAGAAAGGTGTTCAGCGCCCGCCGCGCATGGACGTTGAGGCCGCTCTCGCGCTGTATGAGCGACGAGACTTCCGCCAGGAAGGACTGCACGTCCGGAAGGCTCGTCACATCCGGCCGCAGCAGTTCCGACCCGTTGTCCAGATTATGGATGATGGCGCCGGAGCGGCCCACGCGGGCTACCCGGATATCGCTGACCAGCCCCTCGGTCAGGCGCTCGTTGATCAGAGGGATAAGCTTCTTGAGCAGATAGGCCTGGACTTCCGGCTGGGCAAGCTGCGGCAGGACATCCTCGGCCACGTTTGGCGTGAGCTCGTCGGTCAGCCGCCGCAAAGCGCTTTCGCCCGGCGCGGCAGGCTCATCCGCGGCAGCCCCGCCTTCGGCGGATGCGGCGGCTCCGCCGGCCGGCGGACCGGCGGGACGTTCTCCCGTCAGCTCCCGCAATATGGCCAGCACCCGCGCCTGAAAATGGGTCAGCGGCTCCAGGCTGAGGTCATAGACAGGCGGCTGCAGCATGAGCACCTGCTTGCGCCGGGCGGCCGTGGCCTGGGAATCCTCCACCTGCATGTCCCGGTCGGCCACCACATCATGATCGGCCACCTGTCCGGCCACATAGAAGTGCCGCTCTCCCTCGAAGTTGGCTCCCGCCAGCAGGGAGAGCACAAGCAGGCTGCACACAAGGACAAGAAGCCCCTGCCCGCAATGATGGCGCGCACGGATGGTGCGGACCAGCGCGGAGAAGCTAGAGGGGCGAACGGCTTTTTTCGGCGTCGTCATAAGCGCTCACAATGGCCCCCACAAGAGGATGCCGCACCACGTCGGCCTTGCAGAACGTGTGGACGGCAAGCCCGGGAACGTCATGCAGCACCTGAAGGGCATGCACCAGCCCTGAACGTCCGTGGGGGGTCGTGTTCTGGGCGGGCAGATCGATCTGCGTGGTGTCGCCGGTGACGACCACCCGCGATCCGAACCCCATGCGGGTCAGGAACATCTTCATCTGCTCGTGCGTAGTGTTCTGCGCTTCATCCAGGATGATGAAGGCATCGTTGAGGGTACGGCCGCGCATGAAGGCCAGCGGGGCCACCTCGATGATGCCGGTCTCCAGCATGGAGGCCACCTTGGGCTGCGGCATCATGTCGTGCAGGGCGTCGTACAGGGGGCGAAGGTAGGGATTGACCTTCTCGGCCAGATCGCCGGGCAAAAAGCCCAGGCGTTCACCGGCCTCCACGGCGGGGCGGGTCAGCACGATGCGCTTGACCTTGTGCTGCTGCAGCATGGAGAGCGCCATGGCCACGGCCAGATAGGTCTTGCCTGTCCCCGCGGGCCCCACGGCAAAAACGAGTTCGTGCCGCCGCAGCACCTCAAGATAACGCTTCTGCGCCACATTGCGCGCCGCAACGCTCTTGCGGGGCGTGTTGACGAAGACCGCCTCGCGGAAGACCTGGCGCAGGTCGAGCCCTGGATCGTTGGCCAGCATGGTGTAGCTGCGCACCACATCCTGCCGGCTGATCTCCATGCCATCGCGCAGCAGCGCATACAGCTGGATGAGCGCGTTGCACACCCGCTGCCGCGCCTGCTCGTCGGCGGACTCCACCCAGAGGTGAGAGCCGCGGCTGCCGATGCGTGTGCCGCTTGCCTCGGCCAGCAGATCCAGATGCAGGTTCTGCGGCCCGAAAAGACTTGCCGTCAGAGCGGGATCGTCAAAATCCACTGTCTCGACGTGTTGCGAATGAAAAGCCATAGGCGTCTAACATAGTCCATTTCCCCCCTCCTGTCCATTGCTTCCCCCCGCAGGCAAAGAATACCGTGGCATGCTTGTTGCATGTTTTCGGGCAACTTACTTGCCCGCAGCGCACAGCGGCAAAAATTGCAGGAGTCATCATGAGTATTTCCGGTCTCAGCGTTTATGCCAACAGCAGCCGTTATCAGTGGCAGAGCACTCAGAATACAGGGTCTTCCTCGTCTTCCAACCGCACGCAGAATGAACTGAGCGGCCTGACCTCCTATACGTCCATGGCCAGCCAGATCTCCGGCATGGTGGAGCTCGTGCAGTATGCCATGAAGGCTATGGGTCTTTCCGAAGACAGCCGGGTGACCTTCAGCCAGATCAGCAAGTATCAGCAGCAGATCGAAAAAGAATTCGACGATGCCCTCAAGAAGGCGCTCGAAGAGTCCTCCCTGTCCGACATGTCCGGCCTGACCTTCACGCTGGATACGGAAGGCAAGCTGACTGCCGCCGGCGCGACGGAAGAAGACACCAAGAAGGCGCAGGCCTATCTGGACGAGCATCCCGAGCTGGCCGAAAAGCTTGTGGAAAGCTTGAAGGAAGCCGACCTCGAACTGACGGAAAATCTGAAGTTCACGCTCTCCTCCACCGGAGAATTCACTCTTGCCAGCGGCTCCACGCATGAGCTGCAAAGCCTGCTGAACGAGGAGACCGAGCTTGTCGACAGCCTGCGCGAAGGGCTTGCCGGGATCAACGTGAACCTCGACGAACTCTCCCTGGTCTTTGACGATGCCGGCAACCTGGTGGCCAATGAGGATAACCCCCAGGCCTACGACATCAACAACTGGCTGCGTCAGCACAGCGAACTGGAAACTCTCCTTAAAGAAAAGCTTGAAGAAAAGGAGATCGCCCTGACGGACGTCAGCCTCACCCTGCCGAAGGATGGCGGCGTAGCCATCAACGTCGCTTCCGACAACAGCGAAGAAGTGCAGCAGGCGCTGCGCGACCAGAGTGAGCTGGGCAAGGAGATCTACGAAGGCCTTGCCGGTCTGGGCATCGATCCTGACATCACGTTCTCCATGCAGGTGGAAAGCGACGGCAGCGTCACCATCAACAGCTCGCATCCCGATGCCGACAAGCTGCGCCAGCTCTTCAAGGACAACCCCGACCTGACCAAGCAGTACGCTCAGGTGCAGGCTCTGGCCGGCATTGAAGACGCCCGCTCGGCCATGCAGATCGATCCCTCGGCCATGCGCACCCGTCTGCAGATGGAGACCATCGCCTCGTCCTGGTTCTCCAACCAGTCCTCCAGCGGCTTCGGCACCTACTCCTCGTCGAGCGGCCTGAGCCTGCTGACCGGCCTGAACATGAGTGTTTAGTCCGGTAATCCAAGGATACATCTTTGCCTGTACGGGGAAGGGACGGCGCAAGCCCCCCTTCCCCGTCTTTTTTCACGCCGAACCGCCTGCGGACTGACGTAAAAAACGTCCGCCGCCTGCCCCCTCTCCCCTGCTGTCCTTCAGGATCTGTTAACACAAATTTTACATGTTATTACAATGTATAAGGAAAATTATCCCTGCCCGCTCCGCTTGCCTTTCGGGGAGGGCATGCCCCGTGTCCCTGACTCTTCTCCTGATAAAAATGCGCTGGGGAAAGGATAGGGGGTTTGGGGGGAAGGACTGCGGGAACGCTTTTTTTCACTTCGCTGCAAAAAGGCTGGATCCTCCCACGCCGGCAGCGGCCCGACAGGCGGCCGCAGACCGTGCCTGTTAGGTCGTGAGGCCTTACAGGCATCGACAGCAGAGCGCGACCGAAAGGCGGCCCGAAGGGCCGTGCCTGTTAGGCCGTGAGGCCTTACAGGCATCGACAGCAGAGCGAGGGGGTCCCCTTCTCCTCACACAAGCAGTGAGAGGCGGCGGCACAGGGCCGCCCGGTCGAAACCAAGCGAAAAAAACGCGTTTTTTCCGCGAAATGCCAGGCCGTATGGTTTGAAACGCAAAGCGTTCCAAACTGGAAATGTCTAGATGCTCCGCGCCGGAAATATCTTCCTCCTTCGCAGTACAGGAGCAAGAAAAAGGATGACAAGCGCCGCATCTGCGTCTATGCCCAACACGTCCCCGTCAGCCTGGACCCTGCCGGCCGCCCAGGGACGCAGCCGGCGTAAACTTCCCGCATTCGCAGAAGGAGAATCATCTGGTGAGCACGACACGCACGTTCAGCACCCTCAACCACTTCATCCTCTGGTTCGGCGCTTCCATTTCCATTGCGGAAATCGTCACCGGGACCCTGCTTGCTCCGCTTGGTCTGGCGCAAGGTCTGCAAAGCATCCTCATCGGCCACATCATCGGCGCCTCCATCCTCATGCTGGCAGGCCTGACGGGCGCCTGCAGCGGCCTGTCGGCCACGGCGACCTTCCGCATATCCTTCGGCCGCTACGGTTCCTATGTCTTTTCCGTCCTCAACATGGTGCAGCTGCTGGGCTGGACGGCGGTCATGATCATTTGCGGCGCCAAGGCCCTGGACGGCATAGCCCGCGTCCTGCTGGGCATCGAGCAGGAAAAGATCTGGTGCCTGCTCATCGGCGGCCTGATCCTCATCTGGATCTCCCGCGGCCTGCAGGCCATCTTCCGTATCCATACCGTTGTGGTCGTGGCCCTGTTCTGCTGCTTCATGGTGCTGGCCTACAAGGTGGGCACGTCGCCCGTTCCCGCCACGCTGGACCGGACGGACGCCCTCAGCTTCGGCAGCGGCGTGGAGATGAGCGTCACCATGTGTCTTTCCTGGCTGCCGCTCATCTCCGACTATTCCCGTACGCTCAAGCGGCCCGTCAGCGGTACGATCATCGGCGTCATGGGCTATTTCTTCGGCAGCATGCTCATGTTCTCCATCGGTCTGGGGGCGGCCCTGCTGGCCGGCACGTCCGAGATCAGCGAGATGCTCCTTGGCGCGGGGCTGGGCGTCGCCGGGCTCTTTATCGTGGCTTTCTCCACGGTGACGAACACCTTTCTGGATGCCCACTCCGCCGGCGTCAGCGCGGCCAACATCACGCCGCGCGTCAACGAGCGGCTGGTGGGCATCGCCGTGTGCGCGCTGGGCACTCTTGTGGCGCTGTTCGTGCCCATGAGCCAGTATGAGCAGTTCCTCTACTTCATCGGTTCGGTCTTCGCTCCGCTCTTTGCCATCCTGCTGGTGGACTTCTTCATCTTCAAGCGGAGGGACATCGAGCAGAGCCTCAATGTGCCCAACCTGCTGCTCTGGCTGGCCGGCTTCATCGTCTACCGCCTGCTGCTCTCCACAAGCATCTTTCTGGGCACGACCTTCCCGGTCATGTGCATCATCGCCCTGGCCTGCCTGCTCATGAACCTGCTGCGCGGCAAGAGGCCCGCACAAGCCTGCTGATGCCGTCGGAAAGATTCGTCGGATAAAAAAGGGGAGGAACGCGCACCGCGTCCCTCCCCGTTCATTTTCCTGTGGCAAAAGGCCTACCAGCCGGACTCCTGCGTATCGGCCGGCATGGTGTATTCATGCACTTCATTGAATATCCGGCCATCGGGCTCGAGGCCGACGCTGCGCGCCTTTTCGTACCACTGGGCGGACTGGGCGGCATCCTCATTCACGCCCACGCCGTGCTCATAGCAGGCGCCGACAAAGAGCATGGCCTGCCCGTAGCCGCCCTGCGCCGCCTTGAGCGCCCACTCGAAGGCCGTCTGCGGATTCTTCTCCACAAAGCGGCCCTTGGCGTAATACTGGGAAAGGGCATAGGCCGCTTCGGGCAGACCGCCATCCGCGGCGCGCCGCATCCACTGCAGGGCCTGGGAACCGTCCTGCGGCACGCCCACGCCGGACTGGTAGGCATAGGCAAGCAGGAGCTGCGCTTCCACATCGTTCTGCTCGGCCGCCAGCGCGTACCACTGGGCGGCTGTTTCCATATTCTGCTCCACGCCGAGCCCGCTTTCATAACAGCGGCCCAGCATGACCTGCGCCCGCGGGTTGCCTTCGCTGGCCAGCGGCTGCACCAGACGGATCGTCGTGGCGTACTGCCCGATGTTGAAGGCTTTCCAGGCACGATTGAGGGTAACCTCCGGGGTGGCGGCCAGCACGGAGCCTGCCGTGCCCGACAGGGAAAGTCCGGCAGCCAGCGCCACGGCACAGGCCCAGCGGGCATATTTGCGGAATTGACCTTTCATGTTATACTCCTTTGCAGAGAAAAAACGCTGCCGCCAAGCATACAGGCTTGCCCGCCCCTTTCACAAGGGGAAAATGCGGGCCCGGCGGCCGGCCCAACCATGCACCGGAAAAGATGACGCGCTCTCCTTCCATCCTCATACGCGGCGCGGGCGAAATGGCCACGGGGATCGCCCTGCATCTGAGCGCCGCCGGATTCGAACGGCTGGCGCTCCAGGAATGCCCGTGCCCCACGGCCATACGCCGTGGCGTCTGCTTTTCCGAAGCGGTCGCCGAAGGACGCTGGCAGGTGCGGGAAAAAGTCGCCCGTCACCTGCGCGAGCCGGAGCAGAGCCCTGCCTGCTGGGCGCAAGGCGAGATCCCTGTCCTGACCTGCGCGGAGGAGGCGACCCTGCACGCCCTGCGGCCTGACATCTTCATCGAGGCCACCCTGCGCAAGCGCCCGGTCGCGCTCGGCAAACATCTGGCCTCCCTGGTGCTGGCGCTGGGTCCCGGCTTCACGGCCGGGCAGGATGCCCACCTCGTGGTGGAGACCCATCCCGCGCACTGCGGCGAGATCCTCGCTTCCGGCATGGCCCGTGCCCCGGAGGGAGAACCCGCCGCCGGACAGGCCTCCGTCCAGCACCTTCGCGCGCCGGCTGACGGACATTTCCGCACCAGCCGCCGTCTGGGCGGCCGCCTTGAGGCCGGGGCCCCCGTCGGTTTCCTGCAGACCGGCGCACGCAGCATCCCTCTGTATGCGCCCATCCCGGGCATGCTGCGCGGCCTGCTGCGTGACGGCACGCCCGTACGGCAGGGCCGCAAAGTCGCCGACATGGACGACAGGCCCCACATCACCCCTCAGACCCTTTCCAGCCGGGCCACCACGCTCGGACGGGCGGTGACGCGCCTTGTCCGGCAGTGGCTGCAAGGAGACGCTCCCTATGTCCTCCCTTGAACGACCTCCTCACGAGAACGACACGCCGCAGGAGCCGCGTGTCCATGACGCCGAGATCCTGCATGGCCACAGCCGCCAGGGCGAACAGCATTCGGGTTCGGATGCGCGGTCGGGCTACACTGTCCGTTTCGTGCAGTTCCGGCAGTCCGGTTTCGGGGCGGCCCCGACTGAAGGCTGCCTGCCCCCGGCCATCACCTTCGGCTTTTTTCTGGGCTGCCTTGTCCAGCTGGGCATCCTGGCGGCCATCGGTTTTGTGGTCTTCTGGTGCATCGGCGCCGTTATCGGCACCCTGCTCCAGGTGCGCCGCACCCTCAACCGACAGCCGACCAATCCCTGGATCTGGCGGATAGCCAACTGGATCGTCTGCCTGATGCTGGTCTCCTGGCTGGCCGAAGGGCGGCCATGAGCGCGGACTGGCATGTCTACCTGCTCCGCTGCGCCGACGGCAGCCTCTACTGCGGCATAACCACGGACATCACGCGCCGTCTTGCCCAGCATAACGGCCTGCTGCCCGGCGGGGCCCGCTATACCCGGACACGCCGTCCCGTCCGCCTGGAAGCCTGCCGCGCCTGCGCCGACCGCTCGCAGGCCCTGCGGCTCGAGGCCCGCATCAAAAAAACGCCCCAGCGGCAAAAATGCCTCCTGCTGCATACCGACCCCCTATGATCAGCCTGCAGACCGCCCTGACCTTTTTCGGCATCGCTCTCGGTCTGGCCGTCGCGCCAGGTCCGGACATCCTCTTCGTGCTTACCCAGTCCGCCCTTTACGGCGCACGCGCCGGGCTGGTCACCACCCTCGGCCTCATGAGCGGGCTCTTCTTCCATACCGCACTGGTGGCCGTGGGCGTGGCCGCCATCTTCCAGCATTCGCCCACGGCCTTTCTGCTGCTCAAAGGAGCGGGGGCCGCCTACCTGCTCTATCTGGCCTGGCTGTCCCTGCGCTCGGGGGCCGTGCTGGCACAGGGCGGACAAGGCCTGTTCATCGGCTACGCGGCACTCTACCGCCGCGGCGTGCTCATGAACATCACCAATCCCAAGGTCACGCTTTTTTTCCTTGCCTTTTTGCCGCAGTTCTGTTCCCCTGAACGCGGAAGCATGGTCATGCAGATCGTCCAGCTCGGCCTGCTCTTTCTGCTGGCGACGGGCATCATCTTCGGTCTCACGGCCCTGCTCGGCGGCCGCCTGGCCCTATGGTTCAACACCAGTCCCCGTGCGCAGGTGCTCATGCACCGCCTGGCCGCCCTGGTGTTCGCCGGGCTGGCCTGTTCCCTGCTGCTGACGGTCTGACGCGCTTTTCAGGCGGCAGCAGCCGTACCGTCTATCTTCACGAGATCCGCATGCAGAATCACCATCTTCTTTCCCTCAACGATCTTCCGCCGGACGGCAGGCGGCTCACGCTGGATGATGCCTCCCTCTGGACGGCGAATCTGAGCGAGTTCCACATGGACTGCCGCGTGGAACGCCCCCTGAAGGTCGAGCTGCATATCCTGCCCGTGGAGGACGGTTATCTGGTGCGCGGCGAGCTGACGGGCGGCGTCATCGTGCCCTGCAACCGCTGCGCGGAGGACGTGCACGTCACGCTGGACAGCCGTTTCGAGGAATTCGAGGAAGTCCCGGATGCCGGAGAGGCGGACGACGCGCAGCCGGGCGACAGCCATATCCTGCTGGACAAGGGCGTGCCCATGCTGGACATGGCGGCGCTCTGCTGGGAAGAATTCGTGCTGGCGCTGCCCATGAATCCCCTTTGTCATGAGGACTGCAAGGGACTCTGCCCCCAGTGCGGCGCCAACCTCAATACAGCCTCCTGCCAGTGCACCCGCGACGAGGGCGACCCGCGCCTGGCCGTGCTGCGCGGACTTTCGCTGCAAAAAGACTGGACAGAGAAAAAATAATCAGCTAAAGTTTCAGCCCTTGAGCGAATACTCTTCGCCATAGACCGACAACACTTTCCGCCCCGGCGGAGAAGGAGAACATCATGGCTGTCCAGCAGAACAAGAAATCCCGTTCCCGTAAGGGCATGCGCCGTTCCCATGACCGTGTGGCCGTGCCTGCCGTCATCTACTGCTCCTGCGGCGAACCGACCGTGCCCCACAGCATCTGCCCCAATTGCGGCACCTACAAGGGCCGTCAGGTGGTCGCCAAGAACGACGCGGAATAATGGACACGCGCCCCATCATAGCCGTGGATGCCATGGGAGGCGATTTCGGGCCTTCCGTGGTGGTGCCGGGCGCCATCGAGGCCGCCCGGCTTCATGACCTGCACGTCCTGCTGGTGGGCGATACGCCCAAGATCGAAGCGGAACTGGGCAAGCTGGATCTTGCCGGCGTGCAGTTCGATATCGTCCATGCCGACGATGTGGTGCACATGAACGAAAAGCCGTCGGACATCCTCCGGCGCAAGAAGAACGCCTCCATCCAGGTGGCCTGCCGTCTCGTCAAGGAAGGCGCGGCGCAGAGCGTCGTCAGCGCCGGACATTCCGGGGCGACCGTTGCCTGCGGCATGTTCATCATGGGCCGCCTGCCCGGCGTGGAGCGCCCCGCCCTTGCCGCCCTGCTGCCCACGGAAAAGAACCCTGTCGTGGTGCTGGATGCCGGCGCCAACGTCGATTGCCGTCCCTACCATCTCTTTCAGTTCGGCCTCATGGGCGATGCCTTTGCCCGCGACCTGCTGAACTACCCTTCCCCGCGCGTCAGCCTGTTGAGCATCGGGGAGGAGGAAGGCAAGGGCAACAGTCAGGTCAAGGAAGCCTACGAACTGCTCAAGCTGGCGCAAAACCTGAACTTCATCGGCAACGCGGAAGGCCGCGACATCTTCACCGGCGATGTGGATGTGGTGGTGTGCGACGGCTTTGTGGGCAATGTGGTGGTCAAGATGAGCGAGGGACTGGCAAGCTCGCTCATCCGCATGCTCAAGCGCGTGTTCACGTCCGGCGTCCTGCCGGCTCTCGGCGGCATGCTGGCCAAGGGCGCTTTCAAGAAGTTTGCCGCCACCATAGATTATGCCGAATACGGCGGTGCGCCGCTGCTGGGCCTCCAGGGTCTGGCCATCGTCTGTCATGGCCGCTCCAATTCCCGCGCCATGATGAACGCCATCAAGATGAGCGGTAACTTCGTCCGCAAGGGCACCAATGACCGCCTTGCGGAAACCATTCTTGCCAACGAGGAGCTGACGCGCTTCTCGCGGGCCATCTAACTCCCCATATCACTCGAGCTTTCCTATGAACGCACGCTGCAACCTCCTTTCCTTGAGCAGTCATGTGCCCTCTCAGGTGCTGACCAACGACGACCTCGCCAAAATGGTCGACACCAGCGATGAATGGATCACCACCCGCACGGGCATCAGGGAGCGCCGGCGTCTGGCGTCCACGGAAAACGCCTCGGATCTGGGCTACAAGGCCGCACTCAAGGCGCTGGACGAGGCCGGCATGAAAGCCGGCGAGCTGACGCACATCATCGCCGCCACCTGCACGCCGGATTCGCTCTGCCCCTCCGTGGCCTGCATCATCAGCGGCAAGCTGGGGGCCGGCGCCGTCATGGCCTTTGACGTCAGCGCCGCCTGCTCGGGCTTTCTTTACGGTCTTTCCCTCTGCCGCAGCATCCTCGCGCAGGACCCCGCGGCCAAGATCCTCTTTGTTTGCGCCGAAGCCCTGACCCGTCGCTCCGACTGGACGGACCGCACGACCTGCATCCTGTTCGGCGACGGCGCGGGCGCCTGCGTGCTCACGGCCGACCAGCGTCCGCCGCTGGCCACGCTGGAAGACGCCATCTGCAAGAGTGACGGCAGCCTCAACCAGCTCATCGTCGTCGGCGGCGGCACCGCCAGCCAGTACAAGCAGGGCGATCCTGTCGGCAGCGACTTTTTCATCCACATGCAGGGACGGGAAGTCTACCGGCACGCCGTCCGGCAGATGTCGGCCATTTGTGAGGAGATCCTCGAACGCAACGGGCTGACCATCCAGGATGTGGATCTTTTTGTCCCGCATCAGGCGAACCTGCGCATCATCGAAGCCGTGGGCAGCCGTCTGGAGATCGATGCCGCCAAGGTCTTCACCAATGTGGAGCACTACGGCAACACCTCCTCCGCTTCCGTGCCGCTGGCGCTCGTGGAAGCCCGGGCCCAGGGACGCCTTGCCCCCGGCATGCGCGTGCTGATGACGGCTTTTGGCGGCGGTCTGACCGTCGGGGCGACCCTGCTGCGCTTCTAGTTCACCGCCTGCCGTGCGGCGTCAGCCTTCCGGCAGAGGGCGCGGACGCGCGTGTCGCGCGACCGGCGAAGCTCCCGCATTGCCTTTGACCTCTCTTTCGTGTAATATCTGAAAAATTTTTTTGAGGTATCCGCATGAGCGCACTTTCCCCCAGCGCCCCGACAGCGCTTGTTACCGGCGGCTCGCGCGGCATTGGCCGCGCCATTGCCCAGACTCTTGCCCGGGACGGTTTTCAGGTCCTGTTGACCTATGTGAGCCGCCCCGAAGAAGCGCAGGAAACCGTCGACGCCATTTGTCAGGCGGGCGGCGCGGCGCAGGCCGTTGCGCTCAATGTGGGCGACGCCGAGGCTGTGGCGGCCTTCTTTGCCGAACAGGTCAAGGACAAGATCCAGCTGGCCGCTCTGGTCAATAATGCCGGCATCACCAAGGACGGCTTCCTCGTCCGCATGAAGGACGAGGATTTCGATCGCGTGCTGACCATCAACCTGCGCGGGGCCTTCCTCTGTACCCGCGAGGCCGCCAAGATCATGAGCAAGAACCGGCGCGGCCGCATCGTCAACATCTCTTCCGTGGTCGGCCAGATGGGCAATGCCGGACAGGTCAACTACGCCGCCGCCAAGGCCGGCCTGCTCGGTCTGACCAAATCCTGCGCCAAGGAGCTGGCCGCCCGCAACATCACGGTCAATGCCGTGGCCCCCGGCTTCATCGAAACGGACATGACCGCCGCCCTGCCGGACGACGTGCGCGCCGCCTATGCCGAGGCCATCCCCCTCAAGCGCATGGGGACGGCGCAAGAGATCGCGGATGCGGTCTCCTTCCTCGTGTCGGACAAGGCCGCCTACATCACCGGTCAGGTACTTGGCGTCAACGGCGGCATGTACTGCTAGCAGCCGACAGGCGGCTTCCTTGCCGCCTTTTCCTATTTGCAAAACTACTCAATCTGGAGGAATCCCATGTCTGATGTCGCTGATAAGGTGAAAAAAATCATTGTGGATCAGCTCGGCGCCAATGCCGACGACGTTAAGCCCGAAGCCTCCTTCGTGGAAGACCTCGGCGCCGACTCCCTGGACCTGACGGAACTGATCATGGCGATGGAAGAAGAATTCGACATCGAGATCGCCGATGAAGATGCCCAGAAGATCCTGAAGGTGCAGGACGCCATCAACTATATCGAAAGCAAGAAGGGCTAAGCCGCAGCCTGTCTCTGCCGGGCAACGGGTCCCAGCCCGTTGCCCGGGCATTCTCCGTCAGCCCTGCAAGAAGGAGCATACATGAGCCGCCCCCGCGTCGTCATTACTGGTTTGTCCGGCCTGACCCCGCTGGCCAATGATATCGAGACCACCTGGAAACGCCTCATCGCGGGCGAATCCGGCCTGGGTCCCATTACCCATTTTGACTGTTCGGCCTACGATTCGCGCATAGCGGGTGAAGTGAAGGGCTTCGATCCCGAGGCGTTCATCCCTGCCAAGCAGGCGCGCCGCATGGATCGTTTCACCCAGTTTGCCGTGGCCGGGGCGCAGATGCTGCTCAAGGATGCCGACTTTGCCATCAACGAGAGCAATGCCTATGACGTGGGGGTCATCCTGGGGGTCGGGCTGGGCGGCCTGCAGACCATCGAGACCTATCACGCCAAACTGCTGCAGAGCGGCCCCTCCAAGGTGTCGCCCTTCCTCATCCCCATGCTCATCTCCAACATGGGGCCCGGACAGATCGCCATGTTCACCGGCGCCAAGGGTCCCAATATCGTGACCACCACGGCCTGTGCTTCCGCCATCCACGGCATCGGCACGGCGTACAGCGAAATTTTGCTCGGCCGCATCACCGCCGCCATCACCGGCGGCGTGGAAGCGACCATCACGCCCCTTGGAGTCGCCGGCTTCACCGCTCTCAAGGCGCTTTCCACCCACTACAACGACGATCCGACCAAGGCCTCCCGCCCCTTCGACAAGGCGCGCGACGGCTTCGTCATCGGGGAGGGCGCCGGTCTTCTGCTGCTGGAGACCCTGGAGTCCGCCAAGGCGCGCGGCGCGCGCATCTATGCCGAACTCGTCGGCTACGGCGCTTCGGATGACGCCTACCATATGACCGCTCCCTGCGAGGACGGCAGCGGCATGATCCGCGTCATGCGCAACGCTCTGCGCGACGCCAATCTTTCCCCGGACGCCATCGGGCACATCAATGCCCACGCCACGTCCACCATGCTGGGCGACAGGGCGGAAAACAAGGCCGTCAAGGAAGTTTTTGGCGAGCATGCCAAAAAGATCAAGATCTCCGCCACCAAGTCCATGACCGGTCACCTTCTGGGGGCCTCGGGCGGCATTGAATCGGTCTTTACGGCACTTGCCCTCTACCATGAGACCCTGCCCGGCACCATCAACCTGGTCGATCCTGATCCCGAATGCGATCTGGACTATCTGGCCGGCGGTTCCGAGCATGTCGCCTGCGAATACGCCATGTGCAACTCCTTCGGTTTTGGCGGCACCAACGCGAGCATCATTCTCAGGAAGTGGACGGAATAGACGGCGCGATCGGGCCGGACGGCAGCGTCTGGCCAGCTCCACGCGATATTTTGTAGTTGATCACACCCGCAGCCCCAGCCCGGAGGAGACCTTACATGGACCACATTCTGTTGCAGGATCCCGAACTTGCGCAGGCCATCGCCCTTGAATCCAGCCGCCAGATGAGCAAGCTGGAACTCATTGCTTCCGAAAACTTCGTGTCCGCCGCCGTGCGTGAAGCCCAGGGGAGCGTCCTGACGCACAAGTATGCCGAAGGCTATCCCGGCAAGCGGTATTACGGCGGTTGCGAGTATGTGGACATCGCCGAACGCCTCGCCCAGGATCGTGCCAAGCAGCTCTTTGGCTGCGAGTATGTCAACGTCCAGCCGCACTCCGGTTCCCAGGCCAATATGGCGGCCTATTTTTCCTGCCTTGAGCCCGGCGCGACCATCCTGGGCATGAACCTCTCGCACGGCGGCCACCTGACCCACGGCAGCCCCGTGAACTTCTCCGGCAAGCTGTTCACCTTCGTGGCCTACGGCGTGCAAAAGGAGACCGGTTGCATCGACTATGACGAGGTCGCCGCTCTGGCCCGCCAGCACAAGCCGGCGGCCATCATGGCCGGCGCCAGCGCCTATCCCCGCAAGATCGACTTCGCCCGTTTCCGGGCCATCGCCGACGAGGTGGGCGCCATCCTGCTGGTGGACATGGCCCATATCGCCGGTCTGGTGGCGGCGGGTCTGCACCCCAGCCCCATCCCGCACGCCCATATCACCACCACCACTACGCACAAGACGCTGCGCGGTCCGCGCGGCGGCATGATCCTCTCCGACGAGAGCCGCGCCAAATCCCTGAACAGCCAGATCTTCCCCGGCATCCAGGGCGGTCCGCTCATGCACGTCATCGCGGCCAAGGCCGTCGCCTTTGGCGAGGCCCTGCATCCCCGCTTCAAGGTCTATCAGCAGCAGGTGATCGACAACTGCGCCGTGCTGGCCCGTACGCTCATGGACGCCGGCTTTGACCTTGTCTCCGGCGGCACGGAGAACCACCTCATGCTGGTGGACCTCTCCAACAAGGACATCACCGGCAAGGATGCCGAGCATGCGCTCGATCTGGCGGGCATCACGGTCAACAAGAACACCGTTCCCTTTGAGACCCGCTCGCCCTTCGTGACCTCCGGCATCCGCATCGGCACCGCGGCCCTGACCACCCGGGGCATGAAGGAAGACGACATGCACCAGGTGGGGCGGTTCATCGTGGAGGCGCTGGAGCGTCCCACGGATGAAGCCGCTCTGACCGCCATCAGCAAGCGTGTGGAAGAGTTCGCCAGATCTTTCCCCATTTTTGCCTGGTAAGCCTGCTCCCTCTTTACGGGCCGTCCCAGGGGCGGCCCTTTTCTTTTTCATGCTTGGCTTTTGCGGCCTCGCCGTGTACCATGCCTGAAGCGAGCTTTCCCATGCAGAACAGACTTCCCTGGCCGGACTACTTCATGAACATCACCTATATGGTGAGCGAGCGCTCCACCTGCACCCGTCGCAAGGTGGGCGCCATTGCCGTCAAGGACAAACGCATCCTGGCCACGGGCTACAATGGCGCGCCCGCCGGGGTTCCCCACTGTCTGGAGATCGGTTGCCTGCGGCAGGAGCTGGGCATCCCTTCCGGTCAGCGGCACGAGATATGCCGGGGCCTGCATGCCGAGCAGAATGTCATCGTTCAGGCCGCCGTGCATGGCGTGAGCATTGCCGGGGCCCAGCTCTACTGCACCACCCATCCCTGTGTGCTTTGTGCCAAGATGCTCATCAACTGCGGCATCCGGCACGTCTTTTTCCATCAGTACTACCCCGACGAACTGGCCAGCCGCATGTTCAAGGAAGCGGGCGTGACGGTGGAACAGCTCCATTTTTCTCCCATGCAGCTCAAGGACGTACCGCATGTCTGATCCGACGATGTACGAACCCTTCATGCGGGCTGCCGTGGCCCTTGCCGAACGTGGCCGCTGGCTGACCTGCCCCAACCCGACGGTGGGGGCCGTCCTCGTGCGTGACGGACAACAGCTTGCCGAAGGCTGGCACCATGCCTGCGGCGAGGCCCATGCCGAAGTGGACTGCCTGCGTGACGCGGCGGAAAAAGGCGTGGACCCGCGCCAGTGCACCCTTGTCGTCACCCTTGAACCCTGCAACCATCAGGGCAGGACGCCACCCTGCACCGACCGCATCCTTGAGGCGGGCATCCGGCGCGTGGTCATCGGCCTGCGTGATCCCAATCCGGTGGCTGCCGGCGGCGTCGAACGCCTGCGGGCGGCCGGTGTCGAGGTCATCGAAGGCGTCTGTGAACAGGAATGCCGGGATCTGGTGGCCGACTTCCTCGTCTGGCAGGAGAAAAAACGTCCGTATCTGCTGCTCAAGCTGGCCAGCACGCTGGACGGGCGCATCGCTACCCGTACCGGGCATTCCCAATGGGTCAGCTGTGCGGCTTCCCGGGCGGGCGTGCATGCCCTGCGGGCCGGCATCGGTCACGCCGGCGGGGCCATCATGGTGGGCGGCGGCACGCTGCGGGCGGACAATCCCCGCCTGACCGCGCGAACGGACCTGGAGAACGCCTCTCTACGTCAGCCCTGGGCCTGCGTGGTGACTTCACGCCTGCCGGCTGCCGGCAGCGACTGTCACCTGCTGCGCGAGCGCCCGGAGCAGACCATTTTCATCTCCACGCCGGCGGTAGCGGCTTCGCGGCTGGCGCATGAGCTGCGCGATCTGGGGGCGCGAGTGCTTTCCGTGCCGCCGCTGGCCAAGGGCAGCCTGGATCTGGGCAGCATGCTCACGCAGCTGCATGAAGAGATAGCCTGCCCTTACATCCTTTGCGAAGGCGGCGGCAGACTGGCGCTCTCGCTGCTGGAGTGCGGCCTTGTGGACGAGTTCCATCTGCATCTGGCCCCGCGCATCCTGGGCGACAATCAGGCGGTGCCCCTCTTTGACGGGCGCACGCCCCTGCAACTGGATGAAGCCCTGCAGATGCGCATCAGCGACCTGCGGCATTGCGGCGATGACGTGCAGCTCATCCTGCGGCCTCAGGGGTAGGGAACGGGATGTTCACCGGCATCATCCAGTGCACCGGCACGCTGACGGGCGTTGTGCGGACGGGCGACGAACGGCGTTTCACCGTCCGCCCGGCAAACCCTTTTGCCGATGTGCGGGACGGGGAATCCATTGCGCTCAATGGCGTGTGCCTGTCCGTGGAGTCGCACACGCCGCGGGAATACGTGGTCTATGCGTCCGCCGAGACCGTGGGGCGCAGCACGCTGGGCAGCCTGACCATCGGCGACGAAGTCAACCTGGAGCGGGCGTTGGCGCTGGGCGACCGGCTGGGCGGCCATCTGGTCAGCGGCCATGTGGACTGCATCGCCCATGTGCGGCGGATCATCTCCGCCGGATCGTCCGTAAAGGTCGAGCTGACGTATCCCGCCGCCTACGCCCCCGAAGTGATTTGCAAAGGTTCCGTCTGTCTTGACGGCATAAGCCTGACGATAAATGATTGCGGTCGCGATGCATTGCAGGTAAACGTCATCCCCGATACGCAAAAACGCACGACCATGCGCCACTGGCGGCCGGGGACGGCCGTCAATATGGAGACGGACGTCATCGGCAAGTACGTTCGCCGTCTTTTCCAGTGCGGCGTGGTTCGAAATGAAGACATGGCGGCTTCCGCCGGCAGCGGCAGTCCGGCCATCAGTCACGAATTTCTGCGGCAAAACGGCTTTTTGTAGACGGGGCCCGCGTCCCGCCGTATCCGCCGCGACATATGTACAGCAGATCAGACAACACCGGCCTTCTCCGCAACGGCGTGCAGGAGGCGTCTACTCCAGGAGTCAGCATGAGCACACCAACCATCATCGCCGGGCAGATGGACGCCAAAGGCCTCCATATCGCCATCGTGGCCACCCGCTTCAATGATTTCATTGTGGAGCGCCTTGTGGGCGGCGCCGTGGACTATCTGGAACGCCACGGCCTGGACGCCGCGAACCTGACCATCGTCCGCATCCCCGGCGCGTTCGAGCTGCCGCTCGTCTGCCAGAAGCTCGCGGCCAGCCGCAAGTACGACGGCATCGTGGCCCTCGGGGCGGTCATTCGCGGGGCTACGCCGCACTTCGACTATGTTTGCGCCGAAGCCAGCAAGGGCATCGCCCAGAGCATGCTTGCCCATGAAACGCCCATCGGCTTCGGTCTGCTGACCTGCGACAGCATCGATCAGGCCATCGAACGCGCCGGTTCCAAGGCCGGCAACAAGGGCGTGGAAGCCGCCGCCGCCATGCTGGAAACCATTCGCGTGCTGGAGCAGTTGTAAACCATGAGCAAGGGCAAGAACGCCAGCCGTCGCGCCGAACGCGCGCAGGCATTTCAGGTATTGTACGGCCTTTCCTTTTCCACGGACGCCACCATGCGGGATGTGCGCCGGGCCTTCCTTTTCTTTCCCGACAACAGGGAACTGGAGCCGGTAGAGGATGAAGGACTCCTGCCCCCGCCGTCCGGCTTTGCCTGGGAACTCGTGCAGGGCGTCTGGACGCGCGCCGCGGAGCTTGACCAGTACCTTGCCCGCTTTTCCCGCAACTGGCGCGTTGACCGCATGGGCCGTGTGGAGCGGACCATCCTCCGCCTGGCCATGTACGAACTGCTGTACCGGCAGGATGTCCCTGCCCGGGTGGCCATCAGCGAGGCGCTGGATCTGACCCGTCAGTTCGGGGAGGACAATGCCGCCGCCTTTGTGAACGGCATTCTGGACGCCGCGGCCAAAGCGGCGGAAAACGGCACGCTGCTCCCCGGCGCCGACGCGGGAAAACAGTAGGTTCCCGGGGATGTCCGCGGCGGTCTGCCGCCCGGATTCGGAAAAGATCCCCCGGCCGCCCGGCCCGGCATGTGCCGCATAACGACAACAACACTTTGCCCTACGCTGTATTGTCATGAGCCAAGACCGCTATACCCCCAATGAGATCGAACTGAAATGGCAGGCCCGCTGGCAGGCGGACAAAGCCTTTGCCTGCTCCCATGAAAGCGACAAGCCCAAATACTATTGCCTGGAGATGTTCCCCTACCCCTCCGGCAACATCCATATGGGGCATGTGCGCAACTACTCCATCGGCGACGTGGTGGCCCGCGTCAAGCGCATGCACGGCTACAACGTCCTGCATCCCATGGGTTGGGACGCCTTCGGCCTGCCGGCCGAGAATGCCGCCATCAAGCACAAGACGCATCCGGCCAAATGGACGTATGCCAATATCGACAACATGCGCGCCCAGCTCCAGCGCCTGGGCTATTCCTATGACTGGTCCCGCGAAACGGCGACCTGCCGTCCCGAATACTACCGCTGGGAGCAGGAGTTTTTCCTGCGCTTTCTGGAAAAGGGCCTTGTCTACCGCAAAAAGGCCCCGCAGAACTGGTGCCCATCCTGCCACACCGTGCTGGCCAATGAACAGGTCATCGACGGCCTGTGCTGGCGCTGTGACAGCCGCGTGGAACAAAAGGACCTGACCCAGTGGTTCCTGCGCATCACCGCCTACGGCGACGAACTGCTGGAAGATCTTGCCAAGCTGGAGGGCGGCTGGCCGGAACGCGTGCTGGCCATGCAGCGCAACTGGATAGGCAAGTCCCACGGGGCCGCCATCGCCTTTGCGCTGGAAAAGCCCCTGCCCGGCAAGGAGCGCATCGAAGTGTTCACCACCCGCCCGGACACGGTCTTCGGCGTGAGCTTCCTCACGCTCGCCCCGGAACACGAGCTGGTGGAGCACCTTATCGACGGCTACGAAAAGGCCGATGAGGTGCGCGCCTTCGTCACCCGCATCCGCAATATGGACCGTCTGGAGCGGCAGTCCGACGTGCTGGAAAAGGAAGGCATCTTCACCGGCGCCTATGTGCGCCACCCCTTCACCGGCGAGCGCGTGCCCCTCTGGCTGGGCAACTTCGTGCTGGCGGACTACGGCACCGGCGCGGTCATGGGCGTTCCCGCCCACGACCAGCGCGACTTTGAATTCGCCCGCAAGTATGATCTGCCCGTCAAGGTGGTCATCTCCCCGAAGGACGGCCCCCTTGACCCCGCCACCATGTCCGAGGCCTACAGCGGCGAAGGCGTGATGATCCATTCCGGCGAATTCGACGGCATGGCCAATACCGACGGCAAGCAGGCCGTGGCCCGCAAGCTGGAGGCGGACGGCAACGGACGCGCCACCACCCAGTTCCGCCTGCGGGACTGGAACATCTCCCGTCAGCGCTTCTGGGGCGCGCCCATCCCGGTGGTCTACTGCGACGCCTGCGGCGTCGTCCCCGAAAAACGGGAGAACCTGCCCATCACCCTGCCGCTGGATGCCCAGATCAATGAGGACGGGCGCTCTCCCCTGCCGCAGATGGACAGCTTCACCCGCTGCACCTGCCCGCAGTGCGGCGGCCCGGCCCGGCGGGAGACCGATACCATGGACACCTTCGTGGAGTCCTCCTGGTATTTTGCCCGCTACACGTCGGCCCGCAAGGAAGACGGCCCCTTCGACATGGACGCCCTGCGCTACTGGATGCCGGTCGATCAGTACATCGGCGGCGTGGAGCACGCCATCCTGCATCTGCTCTATGCCCGCTTCTTCACCAAGGCCCTGCGCGATCTGGGCTATTTCCCGCCGGACCTCGAAGAGCCCTTCAGCCGCCTGCTCACTCAGGGCATGGTGCTCAAGGACGGCAGCAAGATGTCCAAATCCAAGGGCAACATCGTTGCGCCCTCGGAGATGATCGACAAATACGGCGCGGATACCGTGCGGCTCTTCTGCCTGTTCGCCGCCCCGCCGGAACGTGACTTCGACTGGTCGGACAGCGGCATCGAAGGCGCTTCGCGCTTCCTGCAGCGCGTCTGGCGGCTCTTCGTGGAAGAGGAAGGCCGCTTCCTGCCGGTACGCGGCTGCTCCGCCACGGCGGCGGACGTGCTGAACGACACCGCCCGCGACCTGCGCCGGCGCGAGCATCTCACCGTCAAGAAAGCCGGGGAGGACATGTCCCGCCGCTTCCAGTTCAATACGGCCATCGCCGCCGTTATGGAGCTGGTCAACGCCATGTACCTCGCGCGCGAGAAAATGGGACAGGAAGAAGGCGACCGCCGTGTCTTCTCCTCGGCCATGGCCTCGGTGCTGACCCTGCTCTCGCCCATCACGCCGCATATCTGCGAAGAACTCTGGGAACGCCTCGGCCACACGAGCTCCCTGCAGGATGAAGCCTGGCCCGAATGGGACGAGTCCGCCCTGCAGCAGGACAGCGTCACCATCGCCCTGCAGGTCAACGGCAAACTGCGCGGCACCATCGACGTGCCCGCCCAGGCCGACAAGGCCGCTCTGGAAGCCGCCGCCCGGGAAGATGCCGCCGTCCAGCGGCACACCGCCGGTCTGACCATCCGCAAGGTCATCGTCGTCCCCGGAAAGCTGGTCAACATCGTAGCCAACTGAGCCTGTCCCCGCGCGCCATCCGGCGAACGTCCCGGATGGCGCGCGGGTCCTACGGACGCCTTCGCTTTTTCTCCCTTTTTGCCGCCCGCAGGCCGCCATGTCGCATCCCGGATTCACCCTTCTCATCTGCCCGGACAGCCGCCTGCTGCAGGCGCACATGGAGGGCCTGCTCTCTTCCGCCAAGGCGGACAGCCGCTGGGAGCGGCATGTCTACTGGGGGGACGAGGAACCGCCCCCGCGCTTCTGGGAACAGCTCACCCTGCAGGGCCTTTTCGGCACGCCGCGCGTGCTGGTGGCCCGTCAGGCGCATCTTTGGCCCGCCGCCGTCTGGAAAAAGATCTCCGCCGCCCTGGGCCATCCCTCGGACCAGTGCTGGCCCTTCTTCTGCCTTGAAGTGGCCTGGGAACGGGGCCAGCCCAAGATCCCCGCGCATCTGGCCAAATTGCGCTGTTTCGCCTATGCCGAACAGCAGGGCTGGATCTGGCGCAACGAAGGCCTTACGGAACGCGGCCTGAGACGCCATGTGCAGGAACGGGCCACGGCACTGGGCCTGCGCTTTGCGCCCGATGCGCTGGAGCAGTTCTGCGCCTCCGTGCCCGTGGCGGCGCAGGCCGTGGAAAACGAACTGCAGAAGCTGCTTCTGCTGGCCCCCGCCGATGCGCCCCCTTCGGCCGCCACCCCGCTGCGGGTGGACGTCGCCATGCTGGCCACCGCTTCCTGGAGCCCGGACTGCAACGTCTTTGCCCTCATCCGCCACCTTGAGGCCGCCAATCTGCCCGCCGTCTGGAAGGAGCTCGAACGGGGCCGGCGCGACGGCGACAGCCTCGTCTTTTCCCTGCTGGCGCTGCTGGCCCGCGAATTTCGCCAGCTCTGGCAACTGCTGGCCGGCGAGAAGGTCCGCATGGCGCCGGCGGAGACCGGCCCCAAGCAGCAGCTTGCCCGGCGGCTGGGCTTTGAGGGCCTGAGTCAGGGCCTTGCGCTGATCATGGATACGGAATGGCAGATCAAGAGCGGCCGCCGCAGCCCGGAACAGAGCCTGGATTTCCTGGCCGCCGAGTTGTGCCGCCTGTTTGCCCGGGGACGGAGCTGAGGCGTGGCGGCTCCTGCTCGTGCATTTGTTCTCATTCCGCCTTTTTCCTTCCTCTCCCCTTGCCTTGCGCCAAAAACGCCTTACCCTATGACTGCCCCCAAAGCCGCTTCCCCGCCGGAGCGGCCGCGGATCGAGAGCGTATCCTCATGACAGACAGGACGCCCCTTCCCGCCGGTACCGCCGGTCATCGCGCCCGCCTGCGTCAGCGGCTGGCCCGTGACGCGCAGACCGTGGAAGACTACGAGATTCTGGAACTGGTGCTGGGCTTCGCCCTGACCCGCAAGGATACCAAGCCGCTGGCCAAGGAGCTGCTCCGCCGCTTCGGCAGCATCCGCGGCGTGCTGGATGCCCGGCCGGATGAACTGCTGGCGGTCAGCGGCTTCGGCCCCGGGCTGCTCTCCCTCTGGCAGCTCCTGCGCGAGCTGATGACGCGTTACCAGAGTTCGCGCCTGCGCCGCCGCGAGGAGGTCGCCACGCCCGAGGCCGTCGCCCGGCTGGCGCGCACGCAGCTGGCCGGCTGCCCGCATGAGGAATGCTGGCTGGCCCTGCTCAACGGCGGCAACTTTCTCATCGGCTGGGAACGACTGCGGCAGGGCAACGTCAGCACGGTCCCCATCCTGCCGCGTGACGTGCTCGAGCTGGCGCTGCTGCGCAAGGCCCGCGGCATCATCGTGGTGCATAACCATCCCGGCGGGCAGGCCCGGCCGTCCCAGCCGGACTTGCGCCTCACGCAGGGGCTGGATCATCTGGCGCCGCAAATGGGACTGCGCCTGGTGGACCATGTCATTGTTACCGAAAACGACTGCTACAGCATCCTGCAGGGCAGGTACCTCTAGGCGGTCGAGGAGATATACCTATGTCTGACAGCAAATTCGATCTGGAAAAGGCGCTCGGAGACATGCTGCGCGCGTCGGGACTGTCCTCCTCCGAGGAAAAGGAGGATGACGCCCCGGAGGCTCCGCAGCAGATCCCCGATCAGCTCCCCGTGCTGCCGCTGCGTGATGTGGTCATTTTCAGCCACATGATCCTGCCGCTCTTCATTGGCCGCGACAAGTCCGTAGCCGCCGTGGAAGCCGCCCTCAAGGAAGGACGGCATCTGCTGGTCTGCGCCCAGCGCGACGAGGCCACCGAGGACCCCACCCCCGCCGATCTCTATGATATGGGCACCGTGGTGCAGGTCATGCGCATGCTCAAGATGCCCGACGGCCGCATCAAGATCCTTGTGCAGGGCATCAGCCGGGCGCGCATCATGGCCTATCTCCGCCAGGAGCCCTTCCTTTTTGCCCAGCTTGAACCCGTTGCCGATCCCGCGGCGGCCCAGGACGCCACCGTGGAGGCCCTGCTGCGTACCGCCCGGGAAGAGAGCGAAAAGGTGCTGCAGCTGCGCGGCGTCGCCTCCCCCGATGTCATGAGCGTCCTGCAGGGCGTGACCGAGCCGGGCCGTCTGGCCGATCTCATTGCCGCCAATATCCGCATGAAGACCCAGGATGCCCAGCGCATCCTTGAGGCCGTGGACCCCGTGGAACGCCTCACGCTGGTCAATACCCAGCTGCACCGGGAGGTGGAGGTGGCCACCGTGCAGGCCAAGATCCAAAGCTCGGCCCGGGAAGGCATGGACAAGGCCCAGAAAGAGTATTTCCTGCGCGAACAGCTCAAGGCCATCCGGCACGAGCTGGGCGATACCGGCGAAGGCGAGACCGAGGACGACGTGGACGAACTGCGCAAGGCGCTGGACAAGGCCAAGCTGCCCCCGGCCGTGCGCAAGGAGGCGGACAAGCAGCTGCGCCGCCTCTCCGCCATGCATTCGGACGCCTCGGAAGCCAACGTGGTGCGTACCTATCTGGACTGGCTCGCCGAACTTCCCTGGAAGAAGTCCAGCCGCGACAATCTGGATATTGCCAATGCCGAGGCCATCCTCAACGAGGACCATTACGGTCTGGAAAAGGTCAAGGACCGCATCCTGGAATTCCTGAGCGTGCGCAAGCTCAATCCGCAGTCCAAGGGGCCCATCCTCTGCTTTGCCGGCCCTCCCGGCGTGGGCAAGACCTCGCTGGGGCGCTCCATCGCCCGCGCTCTGGGTCGCAAGTTCCAGCGCATCTCCCTGGGCGGCATGCGGGACGAGGCGGAGATCCGCGGCCACCGGCGCACCTACATCGGCTCCATGCCCGGCCGCATCATCCAGGCCATCAAGCAGGCCGGCACCAACAACCCGGTGATCGTGCTGGATGAAGTGGACAAGCTGGGCTCGGATTTTCGCGGCGACCCCTCCTCCGCTCTGCTGGAAGTGCTCGACCCGGAACAGAACAACAGCTTCAGCGACCATTACCTGAACGTGCCCTTTGACCTTTCCCGGGTCATGTTCCTCTGCACGGCCAATCATCTGGACACCATCCCGGCCGCCCTGCGCGACCGCATGGAAGTTATCTCCCTGCCCGGCTACACCCTGCAGGAAAAGATGATCATCGCCCGCCGCCACCTGCTGCCCAAGAAGGTCGAGGAGAACGGCCTCAAGGACGGCGACGTGTCCCTGGACGATGCCGCGCTGGAAGCGGTCATCAAGGAATATACCCGCGAGGCCGGCCTGCGCAATCTGGAGCGCGAACTCGGTTCCGTCTGCCGCAAACTGGCCCGGCGGCGGGCCGAAGGCGAACAGGGTTCCTTCAGCCTCACGGCGCGGGATGTGGAAAAGCTGCTCGGCGTGCCCCGCTTCATCGAAGATGAAAAGGACAAGGAGCTCCTGCCCGGTATGGCCCTCGGCCTTGCCTGGACGCCCGCGGGCGGCGAAGTGCTCACGGTGGAGGCCTCCGCCGTGTCCGGCAAGGGCGCGCTGCTGCTCACCGGGCAGCTGGGCGACGTCATGAAGGAAAGCGCCCAGGCCGCCATGAGCTATATCCGCAGCCGGGCGGATACGCTGGACGTCCCCACCGACTTCACCACAGAGCATGACATCCATGTCCATGTGCCCGCCGGCGCAACGCCCAAGGACGGCCCCTCGGCCGGCGTGACCCTGACCACGGCGCTGATCTCCGCCTTTACCGGCAAAGCCGTACGCGCGGACCTCTGCATGACCGGCGAGATCACCCTCCAGGGACGCGTCCTGCCTGTGGGCGGCATCAAGGAAAAGATCCTCGCCGGCGTGGCGCGCGGCCTCAAGCACGTCATCATCCCGCATCAGAACGTCAAAGACCTTGAGGAAGTGCCGAAAGACCTGCTCAAGCGCATCGCCGTGCATCCTGTCCGGCACTACGACGAAGTGCTGCAGCTGGCCTTTGCCGAAGGCGCCCTGAAGGGCGGTCATGCCGCCACGGGCAAGGCCCGCCGCGCCGCCGACGGCAAGAAAAAGGACAAGGACGCGCCAAAGGCGAAAAAAACGTCCCGCCGCAAGGCCCCTGAAACGGAATAATGCCGCATAGGCGGGGGAGGACGGCCTCCTCCCCCGCTCTTCTGTCTCCTCCCATGCTCCCGCCGCCTCTCCCCACACTGGATACGCTCATGCAGCAGGCCGCCGCCCGCCTGCGCGCCGCCGGCGACGACAGTCCGCACGTCTGCGCCCGCGCACTGGCGCAGGCCGTCACCGGCCTTGACCGCACAGGTCTCATCCTGGCCGGGGAACGTCCCCTCGCTGCCGAACTGGCCGCCCGGCTGGAAGAAGGCGTCACCCGGCGCTGCGCCGGGGAACCGCTGGCCCATATCCTTGGGCAACGGGAATTTTTCGGACGGGACTTTGCCGTCACGCCGGACACCCTCATCCCCCGCCCGGAAACGGAGCTGCTCGTGGAGCTGGCGCTCCAGCATATGCAGGAGGCGGAAACGCATCAGCCCGGCGGCTCCCCCCTCCGCCTTGCGGATCTGGGCGCGGGTTCCGGATGCATCGGCATCACCCTCCTCTGCGAGCGTCCCCGCTGGCAGGGGCTGCTGCTGGACATCAGCCCCGCGGCGCTGGCCGTCGCCCGGCGCAACGCCCGGACGCATGGCGCGGATCAGCGTCTGCACTGTCTGCTGGCCGATATGGCGCACGCGCCGCTCGCCCCCCGCAGTCTGCATCTGCTGGTCAGCAATCCCCCCTACATCTCCCCGGCCGAACGCCACGAGGTCATGGAAGACGTTCTGCGCCACGAGCCGCACGCCGCGCTCTTTTCCCCCGATGACGGTCTGGCCCATCTGCGCGCCGCCTGCCGCGCCGCGGCCGTGGCGCTTGTGCCCGGCGGCCATCTGCTGCTGGAACACGGCTGGCGGCAGGGCGAAGCTGTCCGTGCGCTGCTGCGGCAACAGGGCTTCGTCAACGTGACCACCCACACTGACCTCGCCGGGCACGAACGCTGCACCGAGGGACGGCTGTCCTAATTTTTTTGCTTGCAATATATTTTCGGGGAGGAAAACCTTTTGTGAACAAAAGGTTCTTCCTCCCCGAACCCCTCCTTTCCAAAAAACTTTACAGGGGCATTGAACGGACGATGCGACCCGGCAGGGCGTCGCACGTCTGTTTTGTCCCCCGGCAGCATGGCAAAAAAGCAAGCCGGACAACATGATATGTCCGGCCTTTCTTGTTCAGGGTTTGGCTGGCTTGAGGTCAAGCGTCGTCTTGCATGCCGCGACACCTGACATCAAGACAAGCAAAGTTTTTGGGGGGATGGGGGGTGTGGGGGGAAGGGCCCCTTTGTTCACAAAGGGGCCCTTCCCCCCACGAAAAAAGAAAAAAATATCCCAACAAAAAAGTGTCCGCTCACATGTGCGTTTCAAACGGAAAATGCTCTAATATATTTTCGGGGAGGAAAACCTTTTGTGAACAAAAGGTTCTTCCTCCCCGAACCCCTCCTTTCCAAAAAACTTTACAGGGGCATTGAACGGACGATGCGACCCGGCAGGGCGTCGCACGTCTGTTTTGTCCCCCGGCAGCATGGCAAAAAAGCAAGCCGGACAACATGATATGTCCGGCCTTTCTTGTTCAGGGTTTGGCTGGCTTGAGGTCAAGCGTCGTCTTGCATGCCGCGACACCTGACATCAAGACAAGCAAAGTTTTTGGGGGGATGGGGGGGGTGGGGGGAAGGGCCCCTTTGTTCACAAAGGGGCCCTTCCCCCCACGAAAAAAGAAAAACCCCCCCCCCAAAAAAAACGGGAACCGCTTCGCGCGAGCGAAGGGGTTCCCGGTCTGGCTGCGATGGCGCAGGGATATCTAGTCGTCCTGACGGCGGCGTTCTTCTTCGTCGCGGTAGAGCTTGTAGATGACGGAGTCGGCGAGGGCCTGCCAGCTGGCTTCGATGATGTCGTGGGAGACGCCGACGGTGACCCAGGTACGGGAGGCGTCGCCGGATTCGATGAGCACGCGGACGACGGAGGCGGTGCCGCCGGGGCGGCCCACGTCGTCAGCGGTGGTGAGCACGCGGACCTTGAAGTCCAGCAGACGCATTTCGGCCAGACGGGGATAGAAGGGTTTGAGGGCCTTGCGCAGGGCGGTATCCAGCGCGTTGACCGGGCCGTTGCCGGTGGCGGCGGTATGTTCCACCACGCCTTCCACTTCCACCATGACGGTGGCCTCGTCCATATTCTCGCCGGTACTGCCGCGCAGCGAGGTCACATGATAGCGGACGAGCTTGAAGAAATCACGCACGCCGCGCCGCGCCAGTTTGCGCAGGATCAGCAGTTCCACGCTGGCCTCGGCCGAGGCGTAGTCATAGCCGAGACAGGTCTTTTTCTTGAGTTCGTTGAACAGCCCGCGCACCACGGGTTCGTCCTTGTCCAGGTGGAAACCGAAGCCGCGCGCCATGGAGACGATATTGCTGCGCCCTGCCAGTTCGGTGATAAGGATGCGCTGGGCATTGCCCACGGTCTCCGGCGGCATGTGCTCGTAGAGCGAGGAGGAGCGATTGACCGCGCTGGCGTGCACGCCGCCCTTGTGGGCAAAGGCGGACTTGCCCACAAAGGGTTGCCGCCGGAAGGGCTTCATGTTGGCCACCTCGGCAAACCAGCCGGAAAGCGCGCTGAGCTGGCGCAGGCGCTGACTTTCGTCCGGCGGCAGGCAGCTCAGGCCGCACTTGACCTGCAACACGGGGATGATGGAGCAGAGGTTGGCATTGCCGCAGCGTTCGCCCACGCCGTTCAAGGTGCCCTGCACCATCTCCGCGCCGTGCTGTACGGCCACGACGCTGTTGGCTACGGCCATCTCGCAGTCATTGTGGGCATGGATGCCAAGCCGCACATCCGGCAGGGACGCCTGCAGCGCCGTCACGATGGCCGCCACCTCATCGGGCAGCGTGCCGCCGTTGGTATCGCAAAGGGTGGCGATCTGCGCGCCGGCCTCATGCGCCGTGCGGATGACCGCCGTAGCGTATTCGGCATTGCGCTTGTAGCCATCGAAGAAGTGCTCGGCGTCAAAATAGACTTCCCCCACAAAGCGGCGCAGATAGGCGATGGAGTTGCGGATCACTTCCAGATTACGTTCCGGCGTGATGTTCAGGGCCTCGCGGGCGTGCCGCTCGCAGGATTTGCCGAAAATGGTCACTGCCGGGACGGCGGCCTCCACAAGGGCATTGAGGTTGGGGTCCGTTTCCGGCGTATTGGCGGGGTGATGCGTACTGCCGAAAGCGGCAATACGGGCATGTTTCAGATGATAGGAGGCGATCTCCCGGAAAAACTCCACATCCACAGGATTGGAGCCCGGCCAGCCGGCCTCGATATAATCGATGCCGAACTCGTCCAGCCGCAGGGCAACCTTGATCTTGTCCGCCGTGGAAAGACTCACTTCCTCGGATTGCGTCCCATCCCGCAGGGTGGTGTCGTAGATGATGATTTTTTTGCCCATGCTCAGCTCTCCGTACATCGCGTTGGGTGACAGGCGCGTGCAGCGCGCCGGACATTCTGCGGAAAATACATCGTCGCCCGACGGCTGGCAAGAGCGGCCCAGGGACGTGTCGTGTGGCCGGTCAAGGTCATACGTAGCGTTTGGGGGGAAGGGAACCCTCGCTCTGCTGTCGATGCCCGTAAGGCTCCTGCGTCGCCTAACGGACACGGCCCTCCGGGCCGCCTTTCGGTCGCGCT